>CAYYIY010000007.1:0-145029 GCA_964472075.1 uncultured bacterium
ATCATTTTTCAAAAATCAGACACGAGAAATGCGGTACGTGGGGAAAGTGCGTTATTCCGCTCTCGGTTCCGGAAGCGATACTGGAGTCGGAATAGAGCGTCTTTTCTCCGTCTGCGGTTACGGCGACCGGGGCATCGTTGCCGTCGGCGTAGAGAGGGCTGAACGACAGTGCGCCGGCGAAGGCGAGCGCGAGCAGTGAACGAGAGGTGGTTCTTACTATTGTCATGGTGCTGGTTCCTTTCGTTCAGGGTTTGTACAAAGTCAGATGCAGCTTGGCCGATGCGCCCTGGAAGCTCATGGTGATGGTTTCGACGAGCGGCATGTTGCTCGGGGCGCTGACGGTGGTCGGAAGCTCAGGGACTGCCGGTGCTTCTCCGGCTGCGCGGATGCTTGTCTTGGGGACATACGCCTGCGGTGCCACGTATACCGTCGTGACCTGGCCGTTGACGATCTGTGCCTGCCATGGCGCAAAATCGCCTCCGGCCTCGGAAGTGAAGATGACCGGTTGGGTCGAGGTGTTCACCGGGTTGCCGTTCTGATCGCGAACAACGCCGGTCAGCACCATGCGGCCGCCGAAGGCCAGGGTTCCGGACGGAGCTCCCAGATTCAACGAGTAGCCGCCCTGGCTGCTGAAGCCGGTGCTGACAGGGTTGTCATTTGTACAGCCGATGGCAAAGAAAACAAGAGCGGAGAAAATCAAGGAAAGAAGTGGGATTCGTTGGTACATGAGCATTCTCCTCAGGGTGTGACGGTCAAGACCGTTGTGCCGCTCGTGCCGAGCGCGAGGGCCTTGATCGTATCCGGGGTGTTGACCATGACGGCTGGGGCTTTGTAGGTGAAATACGCCAATCCATTCACCGTTTTCACGGAGTTGTCGGTGAATTCTCCGCCGGCGCTCGAATCGATATAGACGTCAACGTCGTTCAGACGGGTTCCGCGTTCGTCAGTAACCAGGACGGAGATGACCTGACTTTCGCCCTGCTTGATTGAAGCGCGGGCCGGGGTGATCGTGATCAACGTCCGACCGTTGATCTGGATTACCGCGGCACCGGAAGCCCCCTGGCAGGTGGCGGTGATCGTACAGGCGCCGTTGGCCATTCCGCTGGTGAACATGGTTGTGAAGAAGCCGTTGCTCACCTTTCCCGTTGCCGGGGCAAACGTGCCCTCGAGTGAACTGGCCATAATGATGTCGACGTCATCGATGGTGCCGCTGGCGGCGCTGACCGTGACAGAAACCGGCGTGGACTGTTGTTGTCCGAGCACGGTGGCGGTTGGTTGAACGACAATCGTCGGCGTGGCCAGAGTGGCGGTCGGCGTTGCCGTTTCCGCCTCCGGAGCTACCGCCGCCAGTCCGGTCCAGGCACTGCCGTATGACGTATCACGCGATCCGAGACATCCGACGAGCAGAACGGCGGGTGCGAACATGATCGATAGAAACAAGAGCCAACGAGACGACATGAACATCCTCCGCGCGACAAAGTGTTGACGAGGTCGCGCTTCCCCTCATCGGTCGATTGCTGAAGATTTTGAAGATTTCATGCGAAACAGGGAAAACCCCCTGATTGTTTCGCCTGAGTATGGTTTTGCGAAGGTGGGCGGCTGTGATACAGTTTTTCCATACAGAGACCGATTCAGAAAATTCCTGTTCCTCTCCCACCGAGTCATGGATAAAGGGCATCAGTCGCTGGTACAACAGATCACAGACAACAGTATTCTCTTCGTGGCCGTCATGGGCGTCCCGATAAACATCATCACCTTCTTTGCCTTGAGAGAGAGCCAGTATCAATGGCCCCGATATGTTCCCGTGATTCTGGAAGGAATTGCTTGTCTCGGGGCTTTCAAGCGAAAGGTGATTCCGTTGCCGACGAAACTGTGGGGTTTCATCGCTCTTCTGTTCACCGTCGGTTGTTACAATCTGCTGCTTGGGTTGATCGACATGGCCAGTCTCTGGTTCGTGCTGGCGATCATGTATACCCTGTTTATCGCCGAAAGGCGCGAAGCCCTGTATGTCTTTCTTGCCTCGTTCCTGGCGGTGCTGGTGACGGGGATTCTGCTGATGACCAAGACGACCTTCATTCCGCTTCAGTACAACTTCGAGAACTGTCAGTTTGCCTGCGTCGCCGTTCGAATCATCCATTTTCTGATGGTCGGAATGCTTACCTACTACATTCTCGACACATTTTTTCGTGAAATACGCAAACATCTTGAGGCATTGTCATTGCAGTCAGAGGTTCTCGAGAAGGCCAATCGAGCTCTGGATAATGAGATGCGAGAAAAGAAGCTTGTACAGCAACGGGCCATGGAGGCGATCATGACGACCGAGGAAAAGGAACGCCGAAGATTCGCCGCTGATCTGCACGACGGGCTGGGGCCGAGTCTGTCGTCGATCAACCTGTTCTTTCAAGCCTACATTGACGCCCAAGACCCCGATAGCCGACAATCGATTGCTGAGCGCTTGAAAACGGCGATTCATTCTGCCATCACCGACGTGTCGCGCGTTGCTCACAGCATCAGTCCGCACGTTCTCGAAAAGTTCGGGTTGGGCAAAGCGCTCGAGTCCTTTGTCGCCGGTATTTCAGCAGGCGGTCAGAGGTCGATCGAGCTGGTCTGCGATTCCATCGAACGATTCGATCACAAACGCGAACTGGCTCTCTATCGCACGCTCACGGAACTCATCAACAACACGGTGAAGCACGCCGGTGTGACCGACATCGGCATTCGCTGTACCATCGAGCGCGGGACCGTACTCGTTGATTACCGTGATTCTGGGTGCGGCTTTCCGATAGAGAAACTGGAAACCTGCGGATCGGGAATGGGGCTGGCGAACATGAAGAATCGCATTCAGTCTTTGGGAGGAACTATCGCTCTTCAGAGTGCTCCGGCCTGCGGTATGACGGCACAGATTCGCCTTCCCATGCAGGATGACCCTACGTCATGAAGCCGATCGACATTGCGGTTGTAGATGATCATGAGCTGTGGCGGGAAGGCATCGTTCTCGTTCTCAACCAGATTCCCGAATTCCGTGTTCTCTTCGATGCGCCCGATGGCGAGGCGTTCCTGCATCAGATCGAGAAACAGCTTCCAGAAGTCGTTCTGATGGATATCAACATGCCTCGAATGGACGGCGTCACGGCGACGGGTCTGGCTCTGAGCCGATATCCTGACTTGAGAGTCATCGCGTTGACCATGTTTTCTGATCATCTGCACTACGCGCAGATGACGCAGGCTGGGGCCAGAGGATTCATTCTCAAACGCTCGGGCAAGACGGAACTTCAGCGGGCGGTATCGGCGGTCATCGCCGGTGATGTCTATGTCGATTCAGAAATTCTGAGTCGAACGACCATCTCTGAAAAGTCGCCGACCCGGGATTCTCTGCTTACCGCCCGTGAATTCGACATTTTACGCGGCGTGTGCCGCGGCCTGACCTCGCAGGAAATCGCCGAACAGCTCTGCATCAGTAGTAAAACGGTCGAGGGGCATCGCGCGAACCTTCTGCAGAAGACGGCGGCGCGCAATACTGCAGAGCTCATCATCTGGGCCATTCGCCATAACCTGGTGACGATCGAGTAGGGACAGGCGAGAGAAATCAGGGGAAAACCCCTGGTTGATTTTGTCGGTTTTGTGGATAATCATATTTGTTTTCCTGTTTTTTTTACATGAAACAAATGGACAGGATTTGAGTGCGCTGGAAGCATGATTTATACGGTAAATGGGTGAGAGACGGTGTTTTTCTTCGAGGTGAAGATGATCAAGAGCGTTCTGTGAGAAAGTGTTCTGCGAGTTCTGCTCAAACGTGAAGGGAGACTCAGGTATGCGTATACGACGGTTGATTCTGGCAGTGTTGGTTTTTGCGGCTTCATCGGTGATGGTACAAGCCTTTGACTTCGCTCAGGTTCAAAGGAAAATCGAAGCCGCCTGCAAGGAAGGGAATCTTGATTTTTCGACCATCAGCGAGCTTTCGGCCTATTCCGTGGGTCGCCTGACCCTGAAAAAAGCCAAGGTACTGGTTTCTCCGAAACAGAATGATCTGCTGGTCATGATCGGCGAAGGCAAACTGCCCGGCGATTTCATGGGCTTGAAAGACAAGACCGCCGATCTGGTCATTACGCTTGCGCCTGATGTGGCAACATCAAAACAAGCCAAAGACATGATCTGTACCATAACGGCGTTCTCCAAAAACTGGACAATCGGTGATTGTTACCCGGGCAACAACAACCAGCTGTTGGTGTGGCTGAAATCCGTCAGGGGATTTTTCTCTTACAGCAGTGCCAAGCAGAACCTGGCTTCTGATCTGTTGCCCGATGAAGCTCGGGAGAAGTTTGCCGAGATCTTCGGTCCGGATTTTATTCTGGGCCAGCAGAACGGGGTGACGTTTTATTCCCTGTTCAAGTTCGATGCCGTCGAACCTCTGAAGAAGCTGGCTTCGCTGGTGAAGGGCCTTGACGCCAATCTGCGATTGAGCGCGTTTCTGTGCCTCAATCCTTCCGACATCAAGATTCAGATCGAACTGGCCAACGTCACCTGGCCGTTCATGCCGTCGAACTTTGCCGGCTCATCGCCCTTTCTCTTCATCAGCGGTCAGCCGGCCCTGGGCTTTGGCTCGAACTTCGCATTCAAACTCCCTCCGCATGACGATCTGGTGCAGGGAATTCTGCAACTGACCCTTCCTTTCGGTGCAAAACCTTCAGCGGTGACCGGGCCAGACGCGGGCGATGCCTCGAAGCAGGCGGTGAAAGACGGAGCGTCATTGCTTGGCACTCTGCAAGGTGTCTGGCGCGATGCCTTTGGCATCGAGAATGTCACGTTGTATGACCTGGTACTTAAAGGTCAGGTTCCTTTTTCCGGGCCGGGCCTGAATCTCGGTCTGGGGGGCAAGATTGATTTCGGCAAAGTGAAGGTTGAAGTCGCCGGAAAGATTCCGACCACCGGGAACTTCGGCGATTTCGCCGCGATGGGAAAAGCGGATTTGATCCCGTTCGGCGAACTGTTTGCCTTTCTGCTGAAAACGGTCGCGAACGATCTCACGTCATCTCTGCCGCTCGACAGGCTGGCGCTCAAGGACGTGCTGGTCTCGGTTGCGGCGAAAGATGATCGCGATCTCAACATCAAGGCCGGCATCAAATTCGCCGGGAATCTGATTTTCGCCGGACAGTCGATCGGACGCATCGACATTCGCACCTACCACCGCGATCAATCAAAGATCGGTATCAAGCTCGCCGGATTCGTCGGACAAGGCTGGGTGAAAGAGATCAAAATCGGTCCATTGCTGATCACCGGTCACGGCCCCGACGGCAAACCGAACACCTCTGATGACGGCGTGTATCTCGATCTGGCGATGAATACCCCGATGAGCGATCATCTGACCTTCTCCGGCCGGGTGAAACTGTTCAAAGCCGAGAGGGAAGTACAGTGCAAAACGACTTACAGCAGTATTGAACTGTTCCTGCGTGAAAAGGTTTTCGACTTGTACGAAAGTGAAATGACACTGATCGGAAAAGCGGATCTGAAGAATCCGGAGTTTCTCGCGAAAGTGGTCTTGAAGGATACCTTCCTCGATGAAGCGATCAAACAGATCACGACGATCCTGAAAGACGCGGCCGACGGGTTGGCCGACGATCTTGAGGATGCCAAAGAAGCGATGAAAGACGCCGAAGACGATCTGGCTGAAGCGCGCGAAGAGGCCTCGAAGGGCATCGATGAGATCAAGAAGAAGTTTGAGAAAGCAGAAGAGGCTCTTGAAAAAGCAGAAAAGAAACTGAAAGCAATCGACAACAAACTGGACAAAACGAAAAAACGGTTTGACAAGTGCAAGTGGAATCAGGCGAAGAAAAAGGCCAAACTGGCGGCGCGCATCGCCGGTTTGCAGTCTTCGTATGCGACGCAGAAAACCGCGCTCTCGACGTTGCGCAAACTCCTGAGCGAAAAGAACCTCGACAAAGCCGCCGACGCCGCCAAGAAAGCGGCGGAAGCTGCCCTGAAACTCGCCGAAGAGGCTGTGAACACGGCCGCCAAACGCATGGCCGACACGCAACGACTGGCGGAAAAAACCGCCGGGTTTGCCCAGAAGATCGGCGATCTCGAGAAGCAGATCAAATTGACTGAGGCAGGCTTTGAAATGGCGCTCGAAGACCTCAAGAAGAGCAAGACACCGAAGCTCTTCGTCAAGGCCGAAGCCTTCGGCAAGCCGGTCGAATGCAAACTCCAGTTCGATTTCAGCAAACAGACCGAGGCGTTCGTCGATCTCGCGAAAGCGCTGTTCGAAGAAGCGGCGAAGGTGCAAAAGGAACTGGCCGCACCGGCTCTGATTCTGCTTGAGGTCCTGTAAGACGGGAGTGAGACCAAAATGGTCATCACATGGAAGGAGGTGAAGTGAGTTTCAGCAATCGATTTGATGGAAAACAGTGAGTCGCCCGAAGTCTGTGCGAAAGCCCCACCATCATCTTCAGCGTGAGGCATTTCCGGCGTGATGAGTTGTACTGAAGCGGGTCAAGAGAATGATGACCCTGAAACCGTTCTGCAAAACATCCAAGTGATGGTCTGATGAAAAGGAGAGATGAATGAGAGTCTTGAAGGCTTTGTGGTGTGTTGAGTTGCTGTTTGGATTGTTGCTCTTGGTACTGGTTGCTCCCTGTCTGGAAGCATCCTGGCTCGACCCGGCGTTGTCTGTGAAAAAGATGTATGCCGACCTGCTCGGCCGGCAACCGAAGCCCGAAGAGCTGAATGCCCTCACCTCGGCTGTCATCGAGCGGAAACAGAACTTGATGGATGTCATGCGGGGGTTGTACCAGAACAAGGAATTCGCCGAAAAGTGGATCGACGCCGATTTCGTCGATGCCGCCTACCTCTCGAACCTGGGGCGGCCGCCTGATCCGATCGGGCAGGAGCACTACCTCCGCAAGCTGCAGGAGGGGAGCATGACGCCCCAGGCGGTCGTCGATGAAATGGCCAATTCCCCTGAAGGCAAGGCCTTCGCTCTCCGCCAGCTTTACTTCGAAATTCTCTACCGAGAGATCGACGAACCCGGAAAAGAATTTTACCTGAAGAACCTCGAAGGAAAGACCCTCAAGGGGTATCTCCCAGTCCAGGTCGAGGTTCCTGCGGTGAAGCCGCCTCAACCCGCGGGTTCCCCGGCTCCGGTCAAGCAGGGAGGGCAGACCCCGCCGATTTCCGATACGGTGAAATCGCGGCAGCAGGCCCAGGAACAAACCATCGCTGCGGCACAGCAGAAGGAGAAGGCCGCTGCCCAAACGCCTGCCAAGAAGAAGGTCTGGGTGATCAAGCTCAATGAGTGTGGAAAACAGGTGCCTGATGTCGCCAAGGCACTCATGGACAGCTTCGAACGCAAACGTTTCACCGAACATTACCTTCAGGCCAAGAACCTGATCGCAGAGTTCTACAAGAATATCCTCAACCGCAATGCCGACGAGGGTGGATTGCGCAACTATCTGCACCATTGGTCCACTGAGTGGAATCTCATGCAGATCTACAACCACATCCTCGACAGCGATGAATTCAAGAAACGCAAGCTCGACGAGATCGAGACCGCTTACCTGCGATATCTCCTGCGGCCGGCCGATGCCGGCGGCCTCGATAATTACCGCAACCAACAGAAAAAAGGGCGGTCGATCAGAGACATTGTCCACGAGATCAAGTGCTCTGATGAGGGCATGCGGGCCGCCGTGCGCCGCCTCTACTGGGAAATCCTCAACCGAGAGATCGATTCCGGCGGCCAAAATGTCTACACACCGCGACTCCGGGTGGATTCCGGCAAAAAGCCTTCTGTCTACAAGGACATCGCGATTGATATCCTTATGAGTGACGAGGCCAAGACCCTGCGGTCGATGACCCAGACCTGGCGGGAAGTGCGCAACGCCCAGCAGGAGCTTCTGCAGTTCGATGCCGACAACCTGCTGCAGCTGATCACCGACACCAAGAAGGAATTCGAGGCCAGGAAGGCCGACGCCGAGAAGGTCATCAAGGAACTGGAAGCCAAGCTCCCCGCCGAATTCGCTTCGATGGCTTATGTCATCGAAAGCGCCCTGGCGGGGGTCGACCTGCAGAAGATGAACGCTGCACTCGAAAAGCTGGCGAAAGAAGTGCAGGGCCTTGGGCCGTTGTTGACCGGCCAAGTCCAGAAGGTGTTCGTCGAGCTGCTCGGGCAACCGGCTCCCGACTTCTACGCCGGCTACAACGCGGCCCAGCCCTCGTGGGAAGGGGCCCCCGCCGCGGCGGGCAGCGTCGGCGGCTCCCAGCCTCCGGCTGTCCCGGGCGGGAAGCAGCTTCCCCCTGGAAAGTTGCCGCCTTCTGTCGCGCCGGTCGCGGACTTGCCGGCTGTTAAGCCCATCCCGATACCCGGGCTGCCCGGTTTCGACCCCAAGAACCTGCCCCAGGATCTGCTGGCCAAGGCCCAGAAACTCATGGCCGGCATCAAACCCGGCCCCGATGCCGCCGAGCAACTGAAGGCCGGGCTGATCCAGCTGATCGTCCAAAGCCCCCTCTACAAACAACTCGAGCCCCAGCGTCAGGAACTGGTGGTCAGCCTTTTCCAGAACGTACTGAAGCGGCCGCCGACTGAGGAAGAGGTCAAGACCTGGCTCAAGAAGCTGGAAAGCGGGCAGGTCACCCTGGCGGTCATTCGGGCCGAACTCGAAAAGCTTCCCGAATTCGCCTTGGTCAAAGATATGCTGGAAAAGGGCAAGATTCCGCCCTTCCAGCCGGGTGCCAAGTCCAAAAACGGTGAACAGAGCAAGGCAGCCGACGAGGCGCTCAAGGAAAAGAAGAGCGTCTGCCTGGCCGACCTCGAGGGGTTCAAGCTCTTCGATTTCGCCAAGGAAGTGGTCATCACCGATTGCGTGAAGACAGAAGACGATGACGGATTCTGCATCACCGGTTCCGCCAAGCTTGACCGCTACGGGTTGGGTACCCCGGTGAAAGCCTTCGCCAAGGTGCATCCCTCCATCCAGGGCGATCATGCGTATATCGTCGGGTTCTTCTTTACCAACCCCTGGAAGGCGACCTCGTTCTACAGCAAGATTCCCGACAAGCTGAAATCCTTCCTGCCGACCATGCAGCTCGACAAGGGCGGGTTGCTGTTCACCAGCGAGGATACGGTTCTGCAGGTGGAGAGCGTTCCCGAAAACATCAGGAAAGACGTCGCCGAACTGCTCGGCAACACGG
This sequence comes from uncultured bacterium, assembly GCA_964472075.1. GTDB lineage: Bacteria > Muiribacteriota > Ozemobacteria > Ozemobacterales > Ozemobacteraceae > CAYYIY01. The sequence continues at coordinate 9,178 of CAYYIY010000007.1, forward strand.
GCCACCAGGGAATCCGGCTCAGCCCGGGGCTGAATGTCGCGGGCCGGCTCAATCTCGGTCTCGGTGACGGTTTCAAGCATCTGAACAAGCTGCTGGGCGGCGGCCAGGTGGACATCGTCGCTCAGGCGTATTTCCCGCAGAATCCCGAGGATCTGTTCGTTCGCGCTCTGCTGCCCGCTTTCGGCAAGGGCATCTTCCCGAACGAAATGACGCCGGCGGAATCCACGCTCGAGATCAACGGGCGTCCGGCGTTGTCGGTGGAAACCAGCCTCGGGTTCAAGCTTCCCAAAGACCAGCCGGTCACCGGCCGCCTGCGCTTCGAGATCCCCTTGGGGCCGCAGGGCAGCATGTCCATGGTGGCGGCGATCGACGGGGTCTGGAAAAATGCGTTCGGGCGCAGGAACCTGGACATCGGCAATCTCGTCCTTACGGGCAAGATCGAGGTTCCCTCGATGGCGCCCGCGTTCGGGCTGGCCGGGGACTTCCGGTTCGGCAAGAAGGTGGTGCGCATTGCCGCTTCGATTCCGGTAACCATCAACCTCGCGAGTATGGGCCTGCGCGGCTCGATCAACGCTCTCGGCACCGAAGACATCCTGGCCCTGATGAAGGAACTGGGCATGAACGTCAAGTCGCTGCCGTTCCCCGCTGATCTGATGGGCCTGCAAGATGTGGCGGTGTCGGTCGCGGGCGCCGAGGACAAGAACCTCGAGATTCCGCAGGGTATCTACGGCCGAGCGACCCTTTGCATTAAATCCGATAAAGTGGCGGCCGCTGAGATGGCGGTCAACGACGGTGGTGTGGAGGTCCAGGGTGAGGCGAAGAGTCTCAATCTTGGTCCGCTCTCGTTCTCGCCCGGAGTCGGGCCCGATGGTGTCAAGGGAACCAAGGATGATGCCAAGATCGTCGATGTCTCGATTCCCGCCGACGGCAGCGTCGGACACGCGTTCTTCAGCGGCAAGGCGTCTCTGTTCGGCGTCGGCCGCGACCTGACCGTCTGGATCGACCGGCGCGGCATGGGCTTCTCGGATGCCTTCCAGCTCTTCAACGCCTTCACCTCGAAGGTCGAAGTGCAGGGCAACGTCAGCCCCTCGAATCCGGAATTCCAGGCCAAGGTGGAGATCAAGGCTGACCTGGCCGGGAAGCTCGAAAGCGAAGTGGACAATCTGACCGGCGGTCATACGCCCGGATTCGTGAAGAAGATCTTCCGCAACATCTTCAACCTGCGGCGCGCCGGGTTCGAGGGCGTGTTGAGCCGGGATCTGCTCGAGGGGGCCATTCCCAAGTTCTGGATCGAGTTTGGAGTCATGGGAGAGGCCTTCAACTTCACCCTCGACGTGAATCTGAAAGATCAGGTCGGTGCAGTGAAGAGGCTCGCGGGTAAGGCCAAGGATTACGTCGTCGACAAAGTGAAGAAATTCGTTTCTGAATATCTCAAGGCACTGGCGGATTTCTTCGGTCGGTTGTTCGGCGGTCGCGGCGACAAACTCAAGGCGCTTCTCGATCGCTACAAGAATGCCTCCAACAACGGCCCCCAGGAAAACAACCGGGCCCGGGCCCAGTGGGACGGCGTCGGGAACGGTTTCGGAGCGTACTACGACAAGTAACTGCCTGCGGGCAACGGCAGAGAATCAGTGGCAGGATCAAGCTGATCGATCCTGTCACCTGGTTTGAGCCGGAATCTGCATAACGGAATGCGTCCGCGCAGGCCGTTATGCAGATTCAATCCAACGCCGCCGGGAGCGGGGCATGTTGCTCGCCGGCGGCGTTGTGGTTGTTCGGGGTCGAGTCTGTCTCGAGAGATTATTCGTCTTCCTGAACGTTGCGGGGTTTTTCGCCGGCGGCATGCCACTTCAAGTAGGCGTTGATGAACCGACTGATGTCGCCGTCCATCACGCGTTGCACGTCGCCGGTCGATTCGCCCGTGCGCAGGTCTTTGACCAGCGTGTAGGGGCAGAAGACGTATGAGCGAATCTGACTGCCGAAGCTGATGGCCTTCTGATCGCCCTGAATCCCCTTCAGTCGCCTGTCGTTTTCCTCTTTCTGCAACTGGTACAATTTCGCTTTCAGCATGTTCAGTGCTCGTTCACGGTTCTGGTGCTGACTGCGTTCGATCTGGCATGCGACGACGATGCCGGAAGGGCGGTGCGTGATGCGCACGGCGGTGCTGACCTTATTCACATTCTGGCCGCCCTTGCCGCCGCTGCGATAGAAGTCGAAGTCGAGATCTTCATCGCGCACTTCGATATCGACGTTCTCGGGCATGGCGGGCATGACGTCGACGGCCGCGAAGCTGGTGTGGCGGCGGGCGTTGGCGTCGAAAGGCGAAATGCGTACCAGTCGGTGCACGCCCTTCTCGCCTTTCATATATCCATAGGCATACTTGCCCTTGATAGCCAGAGAAGCCGACTTGATGCCCTGTTCTTCTTCCTGCACATCGAGAACTTCGCAGGTGAATTCGGACTTTTCGAGAAAACGCGAATACATGCGCAGCAGCATCGATGCCCAGTCGCACGATTCGGTGCCGCCCGCTCCCGGCTTGATATTGAGAAAACAGTCTGACTCATCGAACTCTTCGGCCAGGAAGGTCTTGAGTTCGAGCTGATCAAGACGGCTCTGAATCGGGTCAAGCTGGCTCACCAACTCGGACACCATGGCAGTGTCACCGTCGGCGTCAGACAGTTCGATCAGTTCGGCGACGTCGTTGAAATCCTTCTCGACACCTGAAAACAGATCGCAACTCTTGCGCATGTCGGCAATGTTCTGCGAGATCTCCTGCGCCCGGGCGCGATCGTTCCAGAAGTTGGGGTCGAGGGTCAGTTGTTCGAGATCGGCGATCTTGGCCTGCAGTTTGGGCAGGTCAAAGATGCCCCCCGATACTGGAGAGCTGGGATCGCATGGTGCGAAGTCGTTCGGCAATGGCGAAATCCATGGCTGTACCTCCTTGAGATGGTCGCGCGCGCGTCAGCGCGTGACTTTGTAAACTCGGCGAATGCTTTCTTTGGCGTTGCTGACACTACCGTCGGCGAGGATCTGAATGACCATCTCGCCCTTGGTTGTGTCTTGTAGGTCAATACTAAAGCTCGAGACACGATAACTAGACTCGTACGGAACCGTTGTCTCCATCGGCAACGTGATGTCTTCCGTGAAGGTCTGTGCCAGTGCCGGCCACTTATCGGGCTTTGCCTGATACAGCGTGTTCATGACTTCCGGGTTGCGACGCTGCATGACTTTGACTTTCAGAAAGAAGTGCTGCAGAGCTGAGCGGGCCATGAAATACGCGCGTCGGTATTTGAGTGCCTGAGTAAAGCGGTGTCGGCTCTGCGACATGGTCCAGGAGAGCGAGGCGATCCAGACGGCGAGGCAGAGAACGGTCCCGAAGACGATCGGCAAAGCAATTCCGCGACGGTGCAGCATGGTCATAGATTTGCCTTGAAGGCGGTCAGATCGAAGAAGTGCTCAGACTTTCGACCCCACACAGCTCGTACGGTAATTTTCTTGAAGCCGTCGTCGACCTTGACCTTCTCGACTCGCCCCGAGACTCCGTCGGCAATCGCGGAAAACTCGAGCGGCACTGCTTCAACGTTCATGGTGAACTTCACCGTTTCGGGGCCGAGCTCCATCGGCCGCAGATCGATGGTTTCACGGCCGTCATACACGAGACGCCGATTCTCGGTCAACCCGATCGGCAATGCTTCGAATGGTTGCCCGAGCGCGGTTTCCATCTTTTCTTCGACGAGGCTGATTACCTGGTGTGAGTTGCCCAGCTCGGTGCTGCCGCGCAGATACTCGACGAGAAACATGAAGATCGGCAGCAGCACGGTGGTCAGCAGAGTGAAGCCGACCAGAACCTCGAGCAGGGTAATGCCCTGTCGTGGTCTGCCTGTCCGTCCGATCGTTCTGATCACGTTCATCCTGGCTGCCGGTTCCTTACCCTCGATTCACGAATGAAGGCCGCAGCATTTCTTGTACTTTTTCCCGCTGCCGCAGGGGCAGGGATCGTTGCGACCGATCTGTTCCTTGGCGCGTTTCGGAGCGCTCTGCGCTGTCTCGTCGCCGCGGTTGAGATACATCTCCTGCTCGTGTTCTTCAATGGCTTCGCGTTCCTCGGCGGCGGAATACTGCATACGGAACAGATAGAACAGGACATCCTGCTTGATGCTCTCGATCATGTCGTTGAACATCTGAAAGCCTTCGATCTTGTACTCGACGAGCGGGTCGCGCTGACCCCACGAGCGCAGATGAATGCCGTCCTGCAGATTGTCCATGTTGTGAAGATGATCTTTCCACTTGGCATCGACGATCTGCAGCAACAGAAACTTCTCGAGGTGGCGGAAATCGGCTTCACCGACCTCACGCTTCTTGTCCTCGAACTTCGCCCGCACCTGCTTCATCAGTTCTTCGTACAATTCGTCACGAGACAGTTTGGCGAGTTCATCTGCGTTGAGCTGAAGGGGAAACACCTTCTGCATGTTCTCGACCAGGCCGGGGTAATCCCAGTCTTCAGGTTCGACGTCCGGGCTGATCGTGCGTCCCATGATGTCGCTGACCACGTCTTCGGCCATCGAGACGATATCATCGTGAATATCGTCTTTCTCGAGAGCCTTGCGGCGCTCTTTGTAGACGGTGGTGCGCTGTTCGTTCATGACGTCGTCATACTTGAGTACGTGTTTGCGAATGTCGAAGTGATGCGATTCGACCTTGCGCTGGGCGTTCTCGATCGATTTGGTGATCCAGGGATGTTCGATCGGTTCGCCGCGCTCCCAGCCGAGCTTCTCCATCCAGCCGGCGATGTTGGCCGAGCCGAACAGGCGCATGAGGTCGTCTTCGAGCGACAGGTAAAACTGACTGACCCCGGGATCACCCTGGCGGCCGGCGCGGCCGCGCAACTGGTTGTCGATGCGCCGCGCTTCGTGACGTTCGGTGCCGAGAATGAACAACCCGCCCGCCTTGAGTACTCGTTCTTTTTCGGCGGCACAGGCTTCACGCCAGCGTTGCAGGGCGGCTTCATGTTCGGGACCGTCGCGCTGCCCGGTTTCCTGCCAGGCGAGCATTTCGGGGTTGCCGCCGAGCAGAATGTCGGTACCGCGGCCGGCCATGTTGGTGGCAATGGTCACGGCCCCCTCGCGGCCCGCCTGGGCGACGATCTCAGCTTCTTTTTCGTGGTACTTCGCGTTGAGCACCTGACACGTGACGCCGCGCTGACGCAACATGGCGGCAATCAACTCGCTCTTCTCAATCGATATGGTACCGACCAGAATCGGTTGCTTCTTCTCATGCACTTCGAGAATATGCTCGACGATCGCTTCGAACTTTTCTTCGGCCGTCTTGAGAATGATGTCCGATTGATCCTGCCGGATCAGCGGGCGATTGGGTGGAATGACCACCACTTCGCACTTGTAGATTTCCTTGAATTCGCGGGCTTCGGTTTCGGCTGTGCCGGTCATGCCGGCGAGCTTGCGGTACAGACGAAAGTAGTTCTGGAAGGTGATCGAGGCCAGCGTCTGGTTTTCCTGCTGGATCTTGACACCTTCTTTGGCTTCGATGGCCTGATGCAGACCGTCAGAATACCGGCGACCGAACATCAGACGACCGGTGAACTCGTCGACGATGACGACTTCCTTGCCGCCTTCCTTGCGGTCCTGCACGACGTATTCCTTGTCGAGGTGGAAAAAGTGCTTCGCCTTGAGCGCGTTCTGCAGGTGGTGCACCAGTTCCATGTTCTTCTGATCGTACATGTTCTGAACGCCAAGAACCCGCTCTACCTTTGCGACACCGGCTTCGGTAACTGAGACGCCGTGGTGCTTCTCGTCGATGATGTAATCTTCGCCCGCTTTGAGGTGGTCGCGGGCGACGCCGGCGAACGTGTAATACAGCGAGGTGGCCTTCTCGGCGGGGCCTGAGATGATCAGCGGTGTGCGGGCTTCGTCGATGAGAATCGAGTCGACTTCGTCGACAATGGCGAAGTTGTACTCGGGGCGCTGCACGCAGTCGGCGAGACGCAGAGCCATGTTGTCGCGCAGATAGTCGAACCCGAATTCATTGTTGGTGCCGTAGGTGATGTCGGCGTTGTAAGCCTCGCGCTTTTCGGCGGCATCGAGACCATGGACGTTCAAACCGACGGTAAGCCCGAGGAACTTGTACACCCGGCCCATCCATTCGCTGTCGCGGCGGGCCAGATAATCGTTCACGGTGACCAGCGTGGCGCCGCGCCCGACCGGGACCAGGATCCCGTTCTCGTTGACGATCGGCGTGAACTCGGTCACATTGCGGGCATCGGCCAGTCTGACCCATTCGGGGTTGAGTTCGAGGGCGTTCAGATACAACGGAAGAGTGGCGACCAGCGTTTTTCCTTCGCCGGTCTTCATCTCGACGATGCGACCTTCATGCAGTGCCAGGCCGCCGATAATCTGCACGTCAAAATGACGCATGCGCAACACGCGCTTCGAGGCTTCGCGCACCACGGCGAAAGCCTCGACGCGAATGTCGTCGAGTGTCTTGCCTTCGCGAAGCTGGGTGCGGAACTGCGTGGTCATCCCCGCCAGCTCGGTATCGGACATCTTCGCGAAACGCTCCTCGAGGGCGTTCACTTCTTCAAGAATGAACTGGAGGCGGTTGATTTCGCGGGAGTTGAAATCGGGAACAAAATACCGAAACAGTTTGATCAGCCAGCCGAACACGTTGTTGCCCCTTCCAATGAGAAGGCGCGGCCGCCCGTGAAGGGAGATCCGCGCCTGATTCCGTCGATCACCGGATACCGGTTACTTTTCTTCGGATGAGATGACCTTGATGACTTCGTCGACATTCTGACAGTTCATCAGTTCGTTGCGGAACTCCTGATAGCGCAACAGACGCGAGAGCCGCGCCAGCGCTTTGAGATACAGGCCTCCCGATTCGACGGGGGCGGCGATCAGGAAGATCAGCTGAACTGGTTTGTTGTCGAGAGCGTCGAATTCGATGCCGGTGGGAGAGCGGCCGAAAGCAACCACGACTTCACGAACCGTGGAAGTTCGCGAGTGGGGAATGGCGATTCCCTTGCCGATTCCGGTGGAGCCCACCTTTTCGCGCTCGAGAACGGATTTCAGGAACGCGTCAGCATCCGTCACATACCCGGCCTTATCGAGCAGATCGATCAGTTCCTTGATGGCATCTACCTTTTTGGTAGACGCGAGCTCAAGTTTAATGCAGGGAGGTGAGATAAAATCAGTAAGTTCCAATGCTCCTCCTCATGGCCCGGCCTGTCGCTGTGCAACCGGCCGAGCGCGAGCCGGCAGGATAAGATTACGCTTCGGGTTCGATCAGGCCGAAATTGCCGTCGGTGCGGCGGTAGATCACGTTGATCTGGCTGGTTTCGGCGTTCGAGAAGACATAGAAACCCTGCTTGCTGATGCCGAGCTGTTCGGCGGCTTCATCGGCAAACATCGGCTTGATGGCGAAGGTGCCGCTGCGGACGATTTTCGGCTTGCGAATCTCGGGTTCAGCGCCCTTCTCAACGGGCTTGGCGTCGGCAAACGAAATGACCTTGTGAGTGGCGGCCTTCTCGTCGGGGCGCCCGGCGGCCTGGCGGCGCGGAACTTCCTTGAGCTTTTCCTTGAACTTCTTCAGCTGGCGCTCGATCTTGTCGGCGACGAGATCGATCGAAGCGAACAGATCTTCGGAAGCTTTCTTCCCGTGAAGGATGGTGCCGTTGGCCCACAGGGTGACTTCGCAGACCTTGCTGCGGCCCGGGTCACGGGTTTCGTTCTTGGACAGGGTGACGTCGACTTCGATGATGTGATCGAAGTAGCGCTTCAGTGAGGAAAACTTCTTTTCCGCGTAATCCCGCAGGGAATCGCCTACGGTCATGTTTTTGCCACTGACTACCAGTTGCATGACAAAGCCTCCGGAGCAAAATGAGGTACAGAAAGACTCTCTTTGAATTCTTCCAGGAAAATCGATACTAGCACAGGCTCCACGGCCTGTCAATTTTCGCTTTTTTCCGGGGCTGAGGGGAAGGTTCTGGCATACAGGTCGGCGATGCGTCGCAGCCGGTGATTGACGGCGCTTTTCGACAAAGGCGGCGTACAGCGACTGCCCAGAACTTCATACCCGTCGTGAGGAAACTTCAGGCGCAACAGGGCAAGTTCGCGCAGAGCCGGACTCCAGATTCCCTGATCGGGGTAGTGCAGCAGGCGGCGAATGCGTTCGACCTGCTGTTCAGCGGCAGCCACGGACTTGTTGATGTTCGCCGTTTCGAAGTTGACCTGCCGGTTGACCAGCCCCAGCAGATCGCGGGTCGACACCAGATCCTGCAGTTCCATCACCAGATCGTGCTGGTCGAGACGGCGCAGCAGGCGCAGGAGATGGCGGCGGTCTTTCAGATAGAAGACGGCACGCTCGCGGCGCGTGAGCACGTGAAAGGGCAGACGCAGCAGATGACCGAGCCGATGAATCAGACGGGCCCGCCAGCGTTCGCGGGCGGCAAACTCCGCGTGATACCCGGACTGCGGATCCTGCATGTAGCCGCAGCGCAGAAACAGGCCGGCCAGAGCGGCTTTCCGGCAGTGGGGCGGCAACGGGTGCGGCGCATCGGGCGCGGTGCGGGCCATGACCAGACGACGCAGCTGGTGGATCTCGATCGGTTGTACGATCATGGTTTTACCCGTGGGCGGGGTAAAGGTGTCTTCCCCAAGAAGCGCGGTATCGCGCACCGTGCGACCCAGCAACCGGTACAAACGCTTCGGCAGACGACCGGTGTCTTCGGCGACCGCGTCAAGGGCCATGGCGAGAAATGTGAAACGACAACAGGACAATGGAAAGGCGGCATGCCAGAGAGACCGTTTCAATTGTCGCAGATAGCGGCGCGGTCGCATGAAACGAAATCAGTGAAAGGCGGCCGGGGCGTGTTCGCGCAGCATATCCGCGAGGACTCCGGCCAGGCTTTGCGAGTTGTGGCGAACCAGATCGGTTTCGGAAAGGAAGTCGCCGGTGATGACCTTGACTCCCAGGCCCTCGATCGGAGTCACGGTCGGAGGAACCCAGAACTGCCCTTTCTCTTCATAGCGTGTCATCAGCGTGCGGGCGGCGCGGCGGCTGTTGACGATTGCGACGTCGATGCGCCGCAGCGGCGTGGTATCGAGGATCTTGCGCACATGATCATAGGCCGAATAGCCGTCGGTTTCACCGGGCTGGGTCATGACATTGCAGATGTAGACGATGCGTGCCTGGCTGCGATTCAGTCGATCCGTCACTTCCGGCACCAGAAGATTGGGAATGACGCTGGTAAAGAGGCTGCCGGGGCCGAGCACGACCAGGTCGGCCCGGTCGATGGCTGCCAGCGCTTCCGGGTTGGCGAGCGCGGCGGCGGGGCGCAGTTCGATCGCGGCAATACGTTTCTGGGCGCTGGTGATGGCGGTCTCACCCATGATTTCGGTTCCATCTTCGAAACGGGCGACCAGTTGCACGTTTTCGCATGTCACGGGTAGGACTTTTCCTTTGATGGCCAGAATGTTGCTCGCTTCGCGCACCGCGGAACCGAAGTCGCCCAGCAGGTCGGACATCGCGGCGATGAACAGGTTGCCGAAACTGTGCCCTGCAGCGGCGCCGCCGTCGTGAAAGCGGTATTGAAACAGGCGCGATAGCAGGCTCTCAGAGCGAGAGAGGGCGACCAGGCAGTTGCGAATATCGCCGGGAGGCAGAATCTGCATCTCTTTGCGCAGGCGACCCGAAGAGCCGCCGTCGTCGGCCACGGTGACGATCGCCGTCAGATCGACCGGCAGCTCGCGCAACCCCTTGAGAATCGAACTCATGCCCGTGCCGCCGCCGATGGTGACAAGACTCGGCAACCTGTCCATGCGGCTGCTGGGGCGAAACATAACCTCTCGCAACCTGGACGGAGCATCCTGGTCGGCCATCGAGAGCAGGGTAAGGGCGTGATAATACCCCTTGAGCAGCCAGTACCAGCCGAGTAGAAACGCACTGAGCGCGGCGAACAGAATGCCGAGCGGATGAAAGCTTTCGACGGTGGGCAGCCCGGCCGGCGCCAGCAGCAGAAACACGAGGGTGGTGATCACCAGCGCGAGCGTCGAGAACATCACGCCGAGAATCGAAAAGTACACCCAGCGGCGGCTGCGGATCTCGGGTCCGACGAGGCGGCGCAGGGAAAAGCGGATCATTGCTGTGCGGAACCCCGAAAGGGCTCAGTCCTTGGCCATCTTGGCCTGGAGTTTCTTGGCGAATTCTTCGGCGGTGTAGATGCCCATCTTGCGCAGATAGAAGTTCATCGCGGCCGTCTCGACCACGACGGCCAGGTTGCGGCCCTCACGTACCGGAATGATCGTGTGCGGCACCTCGACCTTCAGCAGCCGAATCGTCTTCTGCAGAATGCCCAGTCGATCGTAGTCTTTGCGGTCGTCCCATTTTTCAAGATGAATGACCATCTCGACCGGTTTTTCGTCGGCGGTCGCGGCGATGCCGAACAGCGCACGAATGTCGATGATGCCCAGACCGCGAATTTCCATGTGATGGCGAATCATTTCATCGGGGTAGCCGATGACCTTGGTGTCGCTGATCTTCATCAACTGCACCGCGTCGTCAGCGACCAGGCGATGTCCGCGCTTGATCAGCTCGAGGGCGCACTCGCTCTTGCCGATGCCCGACGGGCCGGTGATCAGAATGCCCACGCCGAAGACCTCGACGAACACGCCATGCATGCTCTTGCGCGGCGCGAACCGGTGATGCAGATAACGCGACAGCTGATAGATGAATTCGCCGGTGTGCTCAGAGGTGCGCAGAATCGGAATCTGCTTCTGATTGCACAGTTCGATGAGATCGTCGAGTACCAGCAGATCGTCGGTGACGATGATGCAGGGAATGTTGAAAAACAGCAGCTGGCGCAGTCGAACCTTGCGCACTTCGGCGGTCTGCTCGCCCAGATAGGCAAGTTCGGTGCGGCCGAGCACGATGACGCGCTCATAGCCGAAATGTTCGAAAAAACCGGCCAGTTCGAGGCCGGGTCGATGCACTTCAGAAGAGATGATCTTGCGGTCGAGATCGCCCTGAACGGCGATGTTGGTCAACCCAAGGTCGCGCATCAGTTCACGAACGAGTACCAATGCCATGAAGAGGTCCTGTCAGGTGTGGTGTCGGCGCGAGTATACCACAACCCTTACCGGGAAGGTGTCGCCGAATCGTTTGCGATGTCTGTCAGCGGCTCGAGCAGGAGGTTGAAGGGCAGTCGGCTGACGAAGTCATCTTCCGAATTGTACAAGGGAATGGCCGTGTCGCCGAAACGTGCCAGCGCCTGCTGTTGCTTCTGCCTCGCTTCTTCACTGCGGCCGAGCTTCTGCAAAGCCCTGATCTCGTAAAGAAGCACGTGCGGCATGAGTGCCCCCTGAGGAAACTGCTGTTGGTAATACGCTGTCCAGTGAAGAGTTTCCGAGGCATTGCCCAGTTTGTCCAGGGCGAGTCGTACCAGATTCGCGGTGACGTCGTCGGCCCAGACATTGGCGGGACCGAAGCGATCGAGAAATCCGCGGTAGGCCTGCATGGCATCGTCGGTGCGACCCATGCGTCGATCGAGCGTCCAGGCGGCCTGGAACAGCACCGTGTCGAGATAGGCGTAGTCCGGATACTTCTGCGCCAAATGCCGAAACGCTTCATAGGCGTATTCCGGGTTCTGTCGCGAAAACAGTTGCGCCATGCCGCGATAGTACAAGATGGTTTCCGGGCGGACGAAAACGACCCAGGAAGCCATGACGGCAAGCGTGATGAACATCACCAGAATCGCGACGCGGTTGAAAGCCCGCGCTTTCCGGCGATTGCTTTCCATGGCTTGCAGTTGCTCTTTGACGGTTGCCCCGGCCTGAGCAGCCGGAATCGCCGACGAAGGCCCGGCAGCGGCGGGAGCGGTCGCGCGCGTGACTTCGTCAAGCAACTGGCTCTCGAGATCGGAGGCCGCGCTCATGGTTCGTTCGAGAAAGCGAAAGGCCCCGATGATCAGGTACAGGCCGAGAAAAAACAGCGTGCCGGAAAAGGCGGACGTGATTGCGAGGGTCGTGCACTTGGCGTTCAGTCCGAGAAGGCGCGTCCAGCAGTCGCGACCGAACAGATCGGGCACCGGTTTGATCAGAATGAAAAAGACGAGGTGTGTCAGCAGAAGGCTGAGAAACGGAAAAAACCACAGCCAGACACCCGGCAGCAGATACCCGAAATGGTTCAGCAGCCGCGCTCCCAGACGCGAGCTGATCGTGAACACTATCGTGATGGTCAGCATCATGCCGACGGTAAAGACGATTGTCCGAGGAAGATACGACAAGAATGTGGTCTGTAAGAGCAACTGAACGCACAGAAATGAAATCAGCAGACCGATGAAGGCAATCAGCGGACTGCGAGGAAACAGTTCCTCGGCGGTCATGAGCGAGCCGGGAGCGGCGCCGGGTGGTGCGGTTTCAGGAGGCATTCAGCTGATGGAACAGGCGACCGCACAGCGTATGAAACTCGGACAATTCTCCTTCGCGCTCGTGTTGCCGTGCCAGTTGGGTCAGCGGCAACAGAATGCTGCCTGCAGCGTTCTCCGGATCCTGGGCCGCCGCGTGATCGCAGACCGCGGCGCCGGCGAGCAGAAACTGGGCTTCTCGGGCCGCGCCGGGGAGTTCCGGTGCCGTGATCGGGGCTTCGGCCAGGCGGGCGGCAAAAGCGTCACGCGAAGGCCATTTCACGCTACTGTGTATGAGTGTCTCGATAACCAGGCTCGGTAACTCGGTTTTTTGTGATAATGACTTGTACAAAAGCCCAAGCTGGAATACGGCTTCCTCCTGCCGATCGATCAGTTTTTCGGCCTGCATGCACAGCTGCAGGCCCTCTTCGGCGGAGACGCCGAATCGTTCGCTGAGTTTGGCAAACAGTTCCGCTTCGATCGGCTGAACTCCGTCGCAGTAGACCAGGCTCCAGCAGGCGGAAAGGATGGAACGACGCTGATCGGCATCCACCCACTCGGGAACCTTGATGTCGTCAAGAGAGGGGTCGGTAATGGCTCGCAACTGCGCTTTTTCGCTTTCAGAGATCTCGAGCGAGGCGAGGAAGTCGGACAGGATGCGCCGTTCCTGTTCGGAAACCGTATGGTCGGCGTTCTGCATCAAAGCCAGAGCGGTATAGAACAGGCGCAGATAGTCGAAGTTGCGCCAGGCTTCGCAGGTGAACTTGTAGCCGACCGACAGGCCGGCCGATGCCATCAGAGCAATGGCGAACCCAAGCACCGGAGCGGTGGTGAGGCCGGCATACAGGCCCAGCCAGTACAGCAGTGTGCTTCCCGCGGTGATCGTATGCCCTCGTGAAGCGGATGGAAGCGAAAGGGCCTGTTTCCCCATGGCTTTGCGCAGATCGGCGACAATCTGTTCCAGCTGTTCCCGGTTCTGAACGGAATACGTCAGCGGAAGGGGTTGCCCCAGTAGATGCCGGATCAGAGAGGACGAGAAAAGAGCGGGCAGGGAAATGTCGGATGTCGGGCTCGAAGTCGCCATAGCAGGAACTCCATTTCGACGTAGTACCGAAAGTGTATCACGAATTTTTTTACGCATGATGATGCGAAAGTGAGGATTTCCGGAAAACCACTTCGCCTTTCGAACGGAAGTGTCGATAAACACCATAGCTCATTTCAGCCCCAAGCCAATCAAAAGTAGACGAGAATGAGGCAAACAAACAAGGGTTCGGGCGTGCGAAACCTCTGCCGGTGGGCAGTGGTGGTAGCTCTCTGCCTGACGGTTTTTGCGGGAATCGCGTCGGCCCAGGAACCGGGTCCGACCGGAAGCTCTGCTGCGGGTGCCGCTTTCCAGGATCTGCCGAAAGATCACTGGGCATACCGTGACGTCGAGTTCCTGGTCAAGAGCGGTTACATGGAAGGCTACCCTGACGGCAATTTCAAGGGCCGCAAGGTGGTGACCCGCTACGACATGGCCTTGATTCTGGCTCGCATGATGAAGCGACTTGAAGACAAGAAACAATCCGCCGACGACGCCACCGAGGCGGAACGCGCCGCTTTAGCGCGATTGACCAAAGAGTTCCGCGACGAGCTGGGTCTGCTCGGCGTGCGGGTCGATGCTCTCGAACGCCGCATGAACGATGTCGAGGCGAAAGCCAGTGCCGTCGAAAAAGCGCTTCCCAAGGTGAACATCTCGGGGTTCTACCGCGGGCGCGGACAGATGATCTTCGACCCGGCTACGGTCGGACGCGATGAGGCCGGATACGAAGCGGCATTCACCAAATCGGGGCTTGTGACCTTCTATCAGCAGATGTATCTGCGCTTCACCGGCAAGCCCCTCGGTGAAAGAATTGAAACGTTCTACGAGCTTCTCGGATACATCTCGGGTCGCAACTGGAATCGACTGGTTTACAACGATGCCGGGAAAACCAGCGGACCGAACCCGTTCGACCGGGTCGATGATTACATTCAGACCGTGGAATACCAGCGGTATGCCCAGAGTAACAAACTGCACTTCATCAGCAATGCCCGCTCGGCCAAAGTGCGCGTGTATGCAGGTGAAGCCGTCACCGGCATCAACGATCCGTTGAACCTGCTGACCGAAGACACCGATATTGTCGAACCGTATCAGGGTCTCGAAATTACCGGTTCTGATCGCGGTCTCACCTATCAGGGACAGGTACATAAGTATGACATGCGACAGGGGTCGACGAACACGCATGAAATGTTCGCCGGTCGCCTGGTCTGGAAAATGCCTGCGAAGTTCAGCCCCGATGCCCTGTCGATCGGCACCAGCTTCGGTGAAAAGGTTCATGATTACAAGATTCGCGGCAACTCGAACACGGTTCGCGGGGTCGATGTCAGCTACACCACCGAGCGCGTCGGCAAGGTGCAGGCGACCGCCGAGTTTTTGACCTCGACCGACTATCACACCGATACACGTGACAATACGAAACGCAATCTCGGCGACGAAGGCACGAAGTTCGATGTCAGTCTGCAACAGGGCGGCTTCACCGGAACCCTGAAACACTACGACTTCGGCCGTGAATTCCGTGCCTACATGGCGCCGATCTGGGCCTACGACATCGGCGACGAAGATGGCAACAGCAACTATCCATACAACCCCATTTTCCCGGATAACTACGGTCACAACGGGTTCTACGGAGAAAAGCTGACTCGCTGGTCGGCGAACTACGACTTCGGCAACAAGCTGCTGTCGATCGCGAAGAATCTTTCGATGGAGGCGACCTGGTTGAGCAAGACCTGGGAAGTCGACCCGTTCAAGCCGCAGCCGACCGATGGCTATTCCGGCCGCAAGTTTACGTACCAGGTGCTGGCTGACTTCACCGACAATACGACGCTGAAATACGACTTCGAACAGAAGTTCAAGGCTTTGCCCAACTCGCAGGGTCGGTATGTGAATACGCTCGAGCTCAACCTGAAACTGAACGACTCGGTCGGAACCAAAGCCAAGATCAACGTGGTTAACGACCAGGATGAGCGCGACGTGGTCGGCACGAAGGAATACGAACGCAACGATCGTACCGGTTACTTCGAAGTAAACTCCAATGTGAATCCGCGTGTCTTTGCCAAGGGAAGTGTTGAACATCAGGTGCGCTGGGTCAACGCCCCGAAGGAAGATCGTCGCATTGATTACATTGGGGAAACCACCTACAACTTCACGCCGACTCTGAGCTTCACCGCCGGAGCACAGCATGTCGACTTCGAAAGCCTGAATCAACCCGGCAAGTCGAGTCTGGCGAATGCGATTCTCGGCGAACTGAAGAAGAATTTCACCGACAAGTTCCGTGGACGGGCGTTCTATACCCGCGCGGTTATCGATTACAAGGATGGCGAAACTGACACGATCGATCGTGAGCTGATCTACGGCGAACTGATCTACGACATCAGCAAGGATGCCTCCTTCAAGCTCAAGTTCGGCTATGACTACCCGAAAGACGGTCGCTGGGATATCAGCAGCGTCGATAACGGCAGAGACTTCAAGGACATTCATACACAGAAGATGATGATCTTTGAAGCCAAGACCAACTTCTAGGATCACCGGTCATGAAACGCAAACTCCTCCTGCTTCTGGCTCTTTCCGTCGCGCTGCTGGCGACCGGCTGCATTCAGGAAAAGCTGTTCATTCCGGTCGCCACGGTCACCGGCAGGATCGTCGTTCCGGCGGGAAAAGACCCGATCGGCATCAAGATCACCGTTGCCGGCAACCCGTCGATTACCACGTATGTCAACGAAACCGGCGATTACAAGCTGGAATTTCCGAAAACCGGCCGGTACTTATTGATTGCCCGCAGCAAGTTTTACGATGTCGACTACGTGTGGGTCGATGCGTATCTCGAACAGACCGTCAAGGCCGACAACCTGGCGCTGAAGGAAAAGATTGTGGGCGAAACCAAGTTCATCGCCACCATCGTCGATTACCCGAACGCGGAATGGTTCAAGGTGAAGAGCATCACCCCGGTCTGGGCGACCGATACGGTTTCGCTGTATGACGACGGCACGCATGATGACCGCCTGGCCAATGACGGTATCTTCACCTTGCGCCTGACCAATCTGGCGACCGGGTATCAACAGTACAACCTGATCTGGTACGGCGACAAGGATGGGACCATCGGTGAGAACACCGAGAAACTCGATCCGCACCGCGAAGCCGAACGTGTCGGCAACTCGGAAATGTGGATTCGCGAACCCGAGGTCAAACTCGCCCGCGGTCGCATCACCTCTTCGCTTACCGGCGTGAACTATTCGGAAGTGACGCTGGCGACGAAGGGCGGAGCCCGCAAGATGCTGGTCAACAGCGATGGCACGTACAGCATTGCGATGGAAGGCAACGGTCGCGAGTATCTGGTGTTCCGCAGCGTGAACTTCCATGTGCGGGCGATTCCGGTCGATCTGACAACCGTACCGATTTACGATGTGCCTGACACGGTGTTGAAGGCAAAAGCGGGCGGTGAGATCAAGCTGGTTCTGGTCAAGAGTGACTTCCAGGATGTGCTGAACCCGATGGTCGTCGGTGATTTCACCAACTGGCAGCCTGAAGCCATGTATGACGATGCCACGCATGGTGACGAGGTTGCCGGCGACGGTGTCTACACCTACACCAAAACCGGAGTCGGACCCGGCTATTACAAGTATGCCTTCAACATACGCGAGGGCAATCAGGTTCGCGACCCGTATGAAGAGTCAGGTGATTCGTCCTATTCAATTGTGACGGTGAAGTAGTCATGTTGAGGCAACTCTCACGACTCGTCGTTGCCCTGCTGCTGTGTGCGTCCGTACCGGTTGCGGCGCGCGAGTATGCCGCTCCGAAGAACTTCTTCCACGAGGCGGGTTCGGTGTTCGATGTCAGCGATCCCGTCGGCGACGACAAGGGGCCGGGGTACTACACCTATCCGCTCGATACCCGTCTGCGACGCGGCACCTTCGACATGACGCGATTCTATGTCTATGAAGAAGGCAAGGTGCTGACCTTCGTCGTGCAGTTCCGGAACTATGTGCTGACCGAGTGGCCCAACGGCAAAGGCAGCGAAGACCAGGGATTCGTGGCCAACCTCTGCGACATCTACATCGATATGGATCGTCGCCCGGGGCGCGGATACAACAAGGCTTTGCCGGGTCGACAGATCGATTTTGCCGACCAGATGGGGTGGGAAAAGGTCATTCTCGTGTCGCCTCTTTCGCAGTGGAAAGTCTACGAGGAACTGAAGGACAAGACCGACGATCTCAGTTTCCAGGACATGCTCGATGATGTGATCATTCCCGATTACATTCAGGTGCAGCGCGATCGACTGGTGATTCGCATCAACAAGGAATTTCTCGGCCGGCCCGTGTCACGCGAATGGGGCTATCAGGTCTTTTCGATGGGGTTCTCGCACGTGGTCGGAACCAATCAGATGTTCAATCGCGATGTGCGCGGCTTTGCGACGCAGAACGACTTCGGCGGCGGGTGGGATACGCTGGGCGATCCGCCCATCATCGACTGCCTGGTTCCGGAAGGAATGGATCAGTATGAGTTGCTGAAGAAGTATCGCTCTGAACCGTATGCCGATGATATCGTCCGTGCCCAATTACCGTTTTTGTATAACCAGCCGGTGACAGCGCCTTCTGCTCGAACGAGCGAAAGTGCCGCGCCGGTTACCGCGGCTCCCGCACCGACGGCTCCGGTTCTCCTTGCTTTGCCACCGACGACGAGCGTACCGGCTGAACGACTGCCACCCAAGCCTCCGGTGCCGGCTCCGGCCCCTCGAGTTTCGAAGCCGTCTGTGTCGGTGGTGCCGACGGACGATCCGTTGATGAATGATCCGGAATTCGCCGCCGTCTCGAAGAAACCTGTTGCAACGAAGAAGCCGACGGTGTCGACCAGGAAAACGAACACGTCTCCGGTTTCCATCACTGGTACGATTGCCGGTGATCCTCAGCAAGCCACAGGGTTCATGCCCTTGAAAAAGACCCAGACGAAAAAGACCGTCACTGGGGGAAAACCTTCCGATTCGGCCGATGCTGACTCGGGATTCGTACCAATGAAAAAAGTGCCGGTTTCCCGTTAAGGAAATGGCGAATGATGACGAAAAGTACCGTGCAGAAAATGAACATGCCCGCTCGACCGCCTAAGGAGGTAGATGTGCCCATGAAGATTCACCACAGCCGATTGGCGAGAATTGTTCTCATTTTTCTTCTCGTGTTCCTGGGTTCCGGCAGTGCGTGGGCGCAATCAGCGCGGGCTCGGGGCATGGGCGGTGCATTTTTAGGCGTTTCGAACGATGAGTCGGCCACCTACTACAATCCGGCCGGTTTGTCACAGATTCAGGGCCGCGAGGCTTCGCTGCAGCTCAAAGTCAATGAACGCGATGCCTTTGAATGGGGCTCGGCGGCCTTTACCGGCCACATTTACGAAGATGAACCCAAAGATCAGTTTTCCATCACCGATTATCTCGAACACAATGTGCTCGAAGAACCGTTGCCTCGCAGACCGAAATACAGCTACGGTGTGGCCTATACCCAGGACACGCGCAAGCCGTCCTTCGGCGAAATGGTCGGCGGCGAGTTCAAGGGAGTGACCCGCGAAGTCGATGAACTGCAGCTGGCGTTCGGCACCCGGTTTCCGATTGCCCGGCGCATGCTGGCTCGCGAACAGCTGTTCGGCGGCGTCAAGTTCAACTTTCGCAATACCGATCGCTGGATCAGAACACTCGGCACTCACGCCAAGAGGAACACGCAGAGCATGGGCCTGGGTCTGATGTATCACTACAATGATCGCATCACGGGCGGTCTGACCGTCGACAATCTGGTTCAGCACATCAGCGGCGAAAACGAGGATATTCGCGATGGAGTCACGCTGAACATCGGTGGCGCTCTGCGACTCACCAAGGGAACCATCGTCAGCGGCGACGTTTACAACGTCACGACGGCCAATCGGTCGCAATCGCAGCAGTATCGGGTCGGGGTCGAAAAGAAGTTCATCGAGAACGACCTGACGATGCGCATGGGAAGCTGGAACGGAACTCTGACCCTTGGCTTCGGCATGCACCTGCTGCCCAATCTTCGCTTTGATTACGCGTTCTACAACGGTGACGTGGTCAAGGAACATTACGTAGCCGGTCACCTGACGTTCGACTGACGTCTTGACAGACAGACACCGATCGGTGCATGAAAGAGTCATGCACCGATCGTTTTCATTTTCGTTCGTTTTTTGTGTTTTATTGCCGGCGCTGTTTCTGACAAATGTCGAACCGGGCAGGGCACAGATTAGTTCCGCCACCATCGATTTTCAGCGGCAGGTAGTGACGGCTTGGGGGCTTGCCGGGGCACCGTGGGAAAAATCGCCTTCGCTCGAGGAAGAGCGCTCGCGGGCCTGGATGGACGCCATGCATCACGCCTACGAGGCTGTCCTGGCTCTTCCCCTGATGGAAGGAGCGACCGTGCGCGGCTCGGTCGTGCAGAACCCGATCTTGCGCGAGCGTCTCGGGCAGCTTCTGCTGGCCCTGCCGCAAACATTTTACGAGCCCGATGTCACCGGTTTGTATCGGTGTCGCATCGAGGTGCCGTTTGCCGGGCGCGACAGCCTGCGCACCGCCTTGTATCTGGCGGCGCTGCGACCATCGCGTATCGAACCGAAAGGGTTGACGGGTTCGGAAGCCGCGTCTATCAAGTCTGCCGCTGACGAAGTACGCGAAGCGACAGGCACCGCACCATTGCGGCTGGTTCTTGACCTGCGTCGTACAGTGTTTGCGCCGAGCCTGTTTCCACGCTTTTTTGCTGAAGACGGGCGGCTCCTGTTTCAGGAAGCCATGATTCCAGCTGCGGCGCGCTTCAGCCGACCGGTCGTGCGTTATACCCCAGCCGTTGAAGACGCGGCTTCCGGTGTCGGGAACGATCGTGTGCGCTATGTCGAGGCACAGGTAACGCCGCTCGGGCGCTGTGATGTGCAGGTTTGCAAAGCCGACGAAGAGATGTTTCGCCGGTTCTGTCGCGGCCTCATCGAAGAGCCGCTGCATGAGCGCGAGATTCTGATCGTCTATGGAAATCGACTGCTGCCGGCGGGTGTGTTGCCCAAGGCGGATCGAAAGGAAAAGACCGATACAGCCGGAACGACGAAGAGCAGCAGCGAACCGGCGAAGAAAGGCAGGAAAAAGTAATGAGCAGAGCAAGGTTGAATGGACGGCTTCTGATCGTATTCTGCGTGTGTGCCTTCTGGTACGCTTGTGTGATGCCGGTGCAGGCACAGGATGACACGCCGTTTCCCGTGCAGCGGCAGATCAAGCGTCTTGAAACAGCCCTCTACGGCAAAAGCCAGCCCGGCACCTGGAACGAACGTCTGAATCGCATTGAACTCGATCTGCTCGGGCGCGAGACCGGGCTGAAGATCGCCGATCGCAGTGACATGCTGGTGCGCTTCCTGTTCCGGGGCACCGAAACAGCACCGTCGATGGAAATGAAGCTGGGTTTTCTGGAATGGAAGCTGTTTCATGAAACCCGCTCGGGAACCGTGGCCGATCGAATTGCCGCGATTGCCAAGCAGGCACGCATCAAATCTTCTTCAGAACCGCTGGTGTTTCGACTTGAACAGCTCGTACAGGCCATTGTCGACAATGGCTACGTGACGCTGCACAAGGTCAAGCTGCCGGCCGGAAGTTCCGTGCGCGTGCGCCTTTCCCGCGATGTGTCGAGCAATCAATCCCGAGAGGGTGATCTGGTGCCGGTAAACGTCGTGCGCGACGTGTTTATCGACGAAAACGTGCTGGTGGTCGCCAAAGGCGCTATCGCGCTGGGCGAAGTCGAGAAAGTGCGACGCTCGGGGCGCTTCGGCCGGTCGGGAAGCCTGGCGTTCGCCATTCGTGAACTGCACGGGCTGGACGGAACGGTGATTCCGGTCACGCTCAAAGCCACGGAAACCGGACCGGATCAGCGTAAGCCCATCGGTATGGCGGTCGGCGCTTCGGCTCTCGGCTATCTGGCCCTCGGACCGGTCGGATTGGCGGGCGGCGTGTTCGTGAAGGGCAAGGACATGGTGTTGCCGCAGGGTCTCGAATTGGTCATGACCACCACGGAGGACATCTGGATCGTGGGCATTGTGGTCAACCGGCGTTGAACGACCTTTTTCGATCTGAACCACGGTCGGGGCGGGCGTTGAACCGCCCCGATCCGCTTTATCGCACGCCGAACGGCGAGAAACGCTGAGGTCGCTGTGTATCCAATTCTGTTTGAATGGGGGCCGCTGCGCATCGGGTCATACGGTGTGTTGCTTGCCTGCGCCTTTCTCGGCGCCATCTTCGTCACCAACCGTGAATTCAGGCGGCATCAGGCCGATCTGACGCTGGCCTGGGACATCTACCTGCTGGCCATTGTCGGCGGGCTGGTCGGTTCGCGCCTGCTCTACGTGTTCGAGAGCTGGAAAATCTTTCTTGAACATCCGTGGCAGGTGATTGCTTCTCCGACCGGCTTTTCCGTGATCGGCGGCTATCTGTTGGCTCTGGTGCTCTGTGCCTGGCGCGTGCGTCAGGCGGGTGAGTCGTTTCGGCGCATGGCCGATCTCTGTGCTCCGGGAATGGCGATCGGCTATGCAATCGGGCGTCTCGGCTGCATTACGGCCGGCGACGGCTGTTACGGCCTGCCGACGCTCGGTTGGTACGGCATGACCTTTCCACACGGATTGGTGTCGACGTTGAAAGTGACAAACCCTCATCTGAAGGAACTGTTCATGGAACGGTATCCTGGTATTCCTGTTCCCGACGATATTCCGGTGCATCCGACGCCGTTGTATGAATCGTTGTCGTCCTGGGCGCTGCTGATGACGTTGCTGGCCGGTCGTTGGTCGATCGGCTCCGGCCTGCGATTTGCTTTTTTTCTGGGCTGGTATGGAGCGTCACGTTTCTTTGTCGAGTTCATCCGGTTGAATCCGATCTTCTGGCGGAACCTGACCTCTGACCAGCTTCTCGCCGTCGGCCTCGTCGCCGCTTCGGTGGTCTTTGCCCTGACGGGAACCCGCCCGATTGAGGAGGTCCGCCATGCCGATACAGATGGCAACGCTGAAACGAACCATGAAACCCCTGGTTGATCCGCGCCGGGGGCGAACGCTCGCCGACGGCCGCATCGGGGCAGGTCCGGTCGTCTACTGGATGCAGCGCGATCAACGAGCCGAGGACAACTGGGCGCTGCTGGCCGCGTGTCAACGTGCGGCCGAACTCGATCGCCCGTTGGTCGTGGTGTTTTGTCTGGTGTCGGAATTTCTCGAGGCAACGATGCGACAGTTCGGCTTCATGCTGTGCGGGCTTGAAGAAACGGCCGCGGCGCTGGCGCGGCACCGCATCACCTTCGAACTCCTGCAGGGCCCACCCTCGGAAGTACTGCCGCCGCTTCTGCACGAACTCGATGCGGCCGCTCTGGTGACCGATTTCAACCCGTTGCGTATCAGCCGCGCCTGGAAAGCCGATGTGCTGAAACGGGTGCGGCTGCCGGTGTGTGAAGTTGATGCCCACAATGTTGTTCCGGCCTGGATGGCCTCGCCGAAGCTCGAGGTCGGTGCTCGGACGCTGCGACCCAAAATTCACCGCCTGTTACCGGAATTTCTGACGGAGTTTCCGTCACAATTGCCTGAATTGCCGCAACTGAAGAGAAAAATGCGTCCGATCGACTGGGACGCCTGCCGTCAAAGCCTGAAGGTTCGACGCGACATCGGAGAAGTCGCGGCATGGAAGCCGGGTTCGAAGGCAGGAATGTCCAGGTTGAAAACGTTTGTTACATCGATTTTGACAACGTATGCTGATGGTCGAAATGATCCGAACCAGGCAGCCCAATCCGATCTGTCGCCGTATCTGCATTTCGGCCAGATAGCCCCGCAGCGTGTCGCACTCGCAGTCGCTCGCGCCGCGGTCGGTGACGAGGCGAAGGCCGCATTTCTCGAAGAACTGATCGTGCGTCGTGAGTTGGCGGACAACTTCTGTCTCTACGAACCCCGCTATGATTCGATCGCGGCCTTTGCTCGCTGGGCGCGAGAATCGCTGCAGGAACACCTCTCGGACCGCCGCACCTGGCTGTACACCGTTGATCAGCTTGAACGGGCCGAAACGCACGATCTGCTCTGGAATGCCGCGCAGCGCCAGATGGTTGTTCATGGCAAGATGCACGGCTATCTGCGCATGTACTGGGGAAAAAAGATTCTGGAATGGAGTCGTGAACCCGGTGAGGCACTGGCGATCGCCAATCTGCTCAACGACCGGTACGAACTTGACGGCCGCGACCCGAACGGCTATGCCGGCACAGCGTGGTCGATCGGTGGCGTGCATGATCGGGCCTGGCCGTCACGGCCGATTTTCGGCAAGGTGCGCTACATGAATCAAAACGGTTGTCGCGGTAAATTCGACGTTGACGACTTCGTGCGGCGCATTCTGGGCGAAGTGCACGGAGGGTATTCCGGGTCGGGCACTCGGTGAGTATAATCAAAGCACACAGACGAGATCAGCAGGATCGGGTGTGTTGAGCCATGGACATCAGTAAAATACTGGATTTGAGCGTTCTGGCGCCGTTGGCCGAAAGCAACTGGCGCTTGACCGGCGTTCCCGTGCGCCTGTTCCTGATGAATGGGGAAAAAACCGCCGAGGTGGGCAAGCCGTCGGTCTGTTCGAGATTTCATGAACAGCACCCACAGACCCGCATCTGTTGCCTGAAAGCGGAGTTTCTCCGTCGTATCGACACATTCACCTCCTGGAACTGTCCGTTTTTCTGCGACAACGGCCTGCGTGAGGTTGCTCTCCCCCTGATGCTTGAAGGGCAGCGGGTCGGCGTGCTGTTCCTCGGGCCGTTTCTGCTTGATTCAGACGTGTTGCCGACGGCCGATTTCCGTGAGCGGGCACGACGGTACGAGTTTGATGAAAACGCGTATCTGTCGGCTTTACATGAGCTTCCGATCATCAGCGCGGAACAGCTCGAACGAGCCATGACGTTCTATACGGACTTTCTGCGGGTGGTCGAGCATCTGGGCGTGCGCAACCGCCAATGGATGCGGGAGGCCGTGGAACGCAATCGAGCTCAGGTGATGGCGGCTGAAAGCGAGGCCAAATACCGCATGCTGGTCGAGGGCAGCTCCGACCTGATCTATTCGATCGATCTCGAGGGGCGCTTTACCTTTCTCAGTGCCGGCGTTGAAAAGTTCGGTTATACCCCCGAAGAAGTCCTCGGGAAGTCGATGTTTACGTTCGTTCACCCGGACGATCGCGCGCGCATCATCGAAAAGTTTCGCGAGGGGTTCCGGCGGGGTGCCCACCCATCCATCAATGAGTTTCAGGTGCTTACCAAAGACGGCGGCTTCAGGCATGTCGAAGAGGCCGGCCGCATTATCTGCGATGACCAGGGAAAGCCCGTCATGGTGACCGGCATTCTGCGCGATGTGACCCAGCGCAGCATCGCCGCCGAGGCGCTTCGGCGCGGCAAGGACATGGCTGAAGCGGCGAATCGGGCCAAGAGCACGTTTCTTGCTTCCGTCAGTCATGAGATTCGCACCCCGATGAATGCAATTCTCGGGTTTTCCGAACTGGTACTGAAAAGTCATTTGTCGCCTGAAGTGCGCTCTCAAATGGAGATCATCAGGAAGAGCGGGCATGACCTGCTGGGTATCATCGATGAACTTCTCGATCTCACCCGCATCGAGTCAGATCAGATGCGCTTCGAAGAGAAACCGTTTTCTCTCTCCCAGCTCTTGAGCGATCTTCGGCACACCTTTGAGCCGCGTATTCGCGACAAGGGAATCCGGTTTGAGCTCGATATTCCGACTCATCTGCCCGAACGATTTCTCGGCGATGGGCTGCGAATCAAGCAGATTCTGACCAATCTCGTCGGCAATGCGCTCAAGTTCACGCGTGACGGTTCCATCGCTCTTTCGCTTCAGATAAACCTGTCGCCGGAATCCGCAGCCGGTTCTCATCAGCGCGAGATTCTCTTCACGGTCAGAGACACGGGCATCGGGATTCCTGAAGACAAGCTGCAGGCGATTTTCGAGCCGTTCACTCAGGTTGATGGCAGCTACTCGCGTCAATACGGCGGCATCGGTCTTGGGCTGGCCATCTGTCGCCGTCTGATTGAGCACATGGGCGGCAGTATCTCGGTGCAAAGTATTCTCGGTCAGGGAAGCACGTTTGCCTGCCGCCTGCCTTTGATGGTGGCAACCCCGGATTCCCTGGCTCAGACGTCGCCGCAGCCTGAAACGGTGCCTTTGCCGGTTGGGCGAATGCTGCAGGTGCTGCTGGCCGAAGATGAACCCATGAGCAGCCTGCTGGCGAAAACGATTCTCTCACGACAGGGACATCAGGTCACCGTGGTCGACAACGGTCGCGATGCCCTGGAAGCCGTTGAACGCGATCAGTTCGATCTGGTGCTGATGGATGTCTCGATGCCTGAAATGGATGGATTGGAAGCGACACGACGCATTCGAGCCTGGGAACAGCGACACTCCGAGACAGTTACCGGCAGTGGCTCGTCTCATCCGCATCATGTCCCGATCATTGCTTTGACGGCTCACGCGATGAAAGGCGATGAAGAGCGCATTCGTTCGTCGGGCGTTGATGCATATCTGACCAAGCCGGTCATGCCTGATCGTCTGCTCGCTCTGGTGGCGCAACTGACCACCCCGGTCGCCTGAAGGTTTAGAACAGCTCCGCGATAATGCGGTTGGCAAAACTCATTCCTGAAGGCGATAGCGCGTAGCCGTCACCGGTACGCAAAAGATCTCCCTTTTCGACCAGCCGTTCCAGATTATGTACAAGTTCGGCGACGGGGATCTCGAACGCGTCGGCGTAGAGTGACGGCGAAAATCCCTCCTGAAGCAGGCGCAGGCGCAGCATGAGATACTCGCGTCGTCGGTCGAGAGGGCTTAGGCGTTCGACCTGTTGATCGCCGCGCAGCCAGAGCTGCAAAGATTCGGGATTGGCAATTCGGACGTTTTCGAGTGTCGAGACAGCCGCCGGGCCGATGCCGAGATAGTCGCCCTGGTGCCAGTAATGAAGATTGTGCCGGCACTCGCGGCCTGGACGGGCGAAATTTGAGATCTCATACTGCTGTAATCCGTGCTGCCGCAATACGTCTCTGACCTCGAACAATTCTTCCGGGCCGCATTCGGCGGGGTCGGGAAACCTTCCTGCCTCAACGTTTCGGGCGAGCGGTGTGCCGGGTTCGACGGTGAGAAAATACGCCGAGACGTGCGCGATCGGAAAACGTTGCAGCAGGCGATCGAGACCGTGAGCTGCCGATGGCAACCCCGGTACGCCGAGAATCAGATCGACGCCGATGTTGTCGGTGATTTGGAACATCTTCTCGAGGGCTTTGATACCGCTGTCTGCCGTGGTCGCGCGCCCGATGCGCGCGAGTTCGTCGTCGCGCAGGCGCTGCAGACCGAGGCTGAGTCGCAGACCCGGCACGGCCCTCAGCATCGCGAGGTGTTCCTGGGTCAGGGTTTCCGGGTTTGTTTCGAAGGTCCATTCTGTGATCGGGCTGGTGGTGAGCCGTTGCTGCAGCCCTTCGACGAAACGTCCGAAAGTCGCAGTCGGAAGAACCGTTGGATTTCCGCCCCCGACAAAGAGCGTTTTTGTCCGGGTTCTCATCTCGTCAGACAGGCGCTGATCGAGTTCTTTGAAAAGATGATTCAGCCAGACTTCGCTTGTCTCATCAGCGAAAGGTTCAGAGAAAAAGCCGCAATACGAACATTTCGCGCGGCAGAACGGCACGTGAACGTAAAGTCCCAGTTCGTTTCGACCTGACATGCCTCTGGTGCTCTATGAGGAGATGTGATTCGGCCGTTTCTGAGCCGAAGGCTCGCCGAATCGCATTCTCAGGGTGGCAACGAAGGCGTTATCCGCGCGCGTTGAAACAAGGCCGATCGGTGAATGTCCGTCGCGCCACGCGCAGCGGAACATCCAGAACAGCAGTACAATCGTCAGGGCGAAGTTCGGCCAGGCATTGATTTCCCATTGAAACGGTGCCACCCAGGTGAAATCAGAAAAGGGAACGAAGTATGGTACCGGCCACGGGTCGCCGTCAGGCCCTTTCGAACCGATCAGATCACCGAGCAAATGCAGGTGTGCCGATAGCAGACAGGCGAAAAAGACATGACGACTCGCCAGCGGGGCGGGCGCCCCGAGTGCCGCCGGCCGACGTTGTTCCAATAAGCGGGAGACTCCGGACAGAGCAAGGGAGAGAATCACAACGGCCGTCAGGTTATGCGTAAGCGTGTGGTGCCAGGCGGAGTACCAGTCGTGCTTACCGTCAGTCAGCGCTTCGACAGGTAATCCGAACCCATCGATATCAGGAAGGATGCCTGCCAGAGTGATCATCAACCGGTCGCGCCGATGTGGTGACAGCCGTTGTGCGACCGTCCAGCCGACAAGAGCATGCGTGATCGGGTTCATGGATTGCGGTTGACTGCCTGAGTTGAGAATGCTGAATCAATGTTGGTTTCAGTGTAGCAGAAAATCGTCTTCCGTTTGTTGTAAAAAGTGGTAACGTGGACAGATAAAGGCATAATCCGGCACGGAGGTGATCTTCATGCTGTTCGAACAGATTCCGGTAGGGGGAATGGGGAACTTCGCGTATCTGTTTGCCGATCGTGAGGGTGGCGAGGCGTGTCTGGTCGACCCGGCGCACGAAGCCGAGAAGCTGTTGGCGCGGGTTAAAGAGCTGAAACTCAACGTGACGCGTATTCTGCTGACCCATCACCACTTCGATCACATCAATGCGGCCATGACCGTGAAAGCCCGCACCGGAGCGCGAGTGCTGGCCCACGCTGAGACCGCGCGCCTGGCGGCGGGCAGTGTCTCGGTCGATGATCATCCGGCCGATGGTGATTCATTCAGTCTCGGCAGCGAAACGGTGCATGTGCTGCACACGCCCGGTCATGCGCCCGGAAGCCTCTGCTTCGTGGTCGGCGGCCGCCGGCTGATCACGGGCGACACGCTCTTTGTCGGGAACTGCGGCCGAACCGATCTGCCGGGCGGCGACCCGCGCACGCTGTTCGACAGCCTGCAACGCCTCAAACAGTTGCCCGATACTCTTGTCATCTGCTCCGGGCATGACTACGGCCCGGCCCCGACTCGGACACTCGGAGAAGAAAAAAAGTTGAACCCGGTTCTGAAGGCGGCGTCATTCGCTGAATTCGAGGCCATTCCGTGAGATCCGGCAACGAACGGCACAAATACACACATACTGAAAGGAGATGCGCTCGATGACCCGTGACAAAGCGCTGAGTCTTTTACGACAGCACCTGACCCAGGATTCCCTGATCAAACACTCTCTCGCGACAGAAGCGATCATGCGTGCGCTGGCCGCACGATTCGGCGAAGAGGTCGAACGCTGGGGCCTGCTGGGGTTGCTGCACGATCTCGATTTTGAAGCGACCAAAGATAACATGGCTCTGCATGGGAAAAAGACGGTTGAGCTTCTCGGACAAACACTCGATGATGCCGGGCGACAGGCGATCCTTTCGCACAACGAGATGACCGGTTCCGTTCGAGCGAGCAGACTCGATCATGCCCTTGCGGCAGCCGAGAGCGTGACCGGTCTCATCGCCGCAACCGCGTTGATCTACCCCGACAGGAAGTTGACGAGCGTCAAGGTGTCGTCGGTGACCAAACGCATGAAACAGCCCGCCTTCGCCCGCGCCGTCAGTCGCGAAACCATCATGGAATGCGAAAAACTCGGCCTCTCGCTCGACGAGTTCATCACCCTGTCGATCGATGCGATGAAGACCGTCGCCGATGAGCTGGGGCTATGATGAGTCGGCATGAGTATATGACGTGGCGATCAACGTGTCTGGCGTCGGCGGTCTTTCTGATGCTCGAGATGGTGCTGATGGTGTGGACGGCGGAGGGCATTGATCTCAAGACGTGGGCTGAAGATCTGGTCAAGAAACACGGATCGCCCCCCATCGAGATTCTCGAACCGCGCGAAGTTGTCGTTGAGCATTCGATTTTCCTGGAGAATGTGAAACGGGCCTTTCGACGACTCACCGGTACGCTTCGTACGATCGAGGTGTCGAGAGTGAAGTCGTGTTTTGCCAATCAGCGGGTGATTCTGGGGGCAATCGAGATGTACAACCTTGATCGGCCGACGACTCGGAAAACCAGCCTGTCAGATAAAGATGTGTCTGATTCAAATGGAGTTCTCGTGAGCGGGGGCTACCTCAAAACGTCGGTGACAAGACCCCGGCCGGAATGCAGGTATGCGGCCTACGGAGATCCCTCCGAGGAAGGGATCGTCTATTGCCTTCATCACGGTGCGGCGGATGAAGAACGAACTCAGGCGCTGAGAACGGCGGTTGGATACACGAGAAGAGCCCGAACTACCGGAGTATCGCGTGACTTGATTCTGGCAGCGCTGGCACTGGTTCTGGTGATCAGTGTGGGGACCTGGTTTTTCGTCAGCCGGCGGGCGCATGTCCGACAGGAGTGAGACGAAACGGAACATCTGCGAAGGCGTTCGAAATGCCGTCGTTGACCGTCTTTTTCGGGGCGAGTACGACCTGGTCTTTCAATCGTGCGGGTGGGTGTGGCGCAGGCAGTGCGGGCGTTCAAGCCCGTTAGCCAGCATCAGCGGCTCGTCATTCAGAATGTCGCGGGTGGGGCCGCAGGCGACGACCTGCCCCTGATTGATCAGGAGCACGCGCTGACACAGTTCGACGACGAGTTCGAGATCGTGCGTGGCGATGATCTGTGCCTGCGGCAGCGAACGCAGAAGACTCTGCAGTTCGCGGCGGCCGCGCGGGTCGAGGCCCGCCGAAGGCTCGTCGAGCAGAAGCAGTCGCGCATCGGTGGCGAGAAGCCCGGCCAGCGCCGTGCGATGCTTTTCCCCGTGACTCAGACGATGCGGGTGTCGGGATTCGAAGCCTGACAGGGAAACCTGCGACAACGACTGACGTACGCGTTCGCTGATCTCGCTCGGCGATAGTCCGAGTTGTTGCGGTCCGAAAGCCACATCATCAGCCACCGTTGGGCAAAACAACTGATCGTCGGGGTTCTGAAACAAAAGTCCGACTCGGGCGCGAATCTGAGGCAGATGTAACGGCTGCATCGGCAGATCGAAAACGGTAATCGAGGTTGTTTGCGTCAGCGGATCGGGCAACAATCCATTGAGGTGCCACAGAAGCGTTGATTTTCCGGCGCCGTTCGGCCCGATGAGTCCGAGTCGCTCTCCTTCAGCAAGGGTGAACGATACGCCATGCAGCGCGCTGGTGCCATCGGGGTAGTTGTACTGCAGATCGCGTACTTCCAAAACATTCATCGTTTCCAGCCTCGGGCGGACATTGCGGCAAACACTCGTTCGGCGCGATAGAGCGTTCGTACAAACAGATTTCCGATAACGTCGGTGTTCATGAACCAGGTGAGGCGTGTCCCGCCGGCGATCGTGCGACTGCGGCGGGCGCGTTCCAGTCGTTCGGCCTCTTCGGAAAGCACGAAGAGATATCGCCAGGCGAGAGCCAGCGTGCTGACAAACAGACGCGGGAATCTCAGACGATGCATGGCGGTCAGAATGACCGAAAACGGCGTGGTCGCCGTCATCACCAGAACCCAGAGCAGGCAGAGAGCACTTTTGCAGAGAAGCGTGAAGAACAGAACGGGGCCGTTGTCATGCAGAAGAGCAAAAAGGGCGATGCCGCAGACGGGGGCCTCCAGGACGAAAAACTGCCGGGCCAGACGCCGAACGGGCAAGCCGCTGATCGCCAGAACCAAGATCAACAGCAGGGCGTTGCCGAGAAACAGGCGCCGGGAACCGGCGGGTAACAGCGCCGTCACGATGATCAACACCATCAGGGCGGCGACCTTCCGTTGCGGGTTCAGCCGGTAAATCGGACCATCACCGGGTTGGAACGGATCAGTCAGCAGACTCACGCACGGACTCGGCGGCAGGGATCGGCTGAGACGGCGCTCGCAGGCGATTCAGGCTGAAGCCGATCAGACTGAAGAGCGCAAGAGTGGCGGCAACACCAATCAGGCCTGCGCCGATCGTTTTGCCGGATTCGGACTCGATGCCCGGCAGTGCATAATCCGCAATCGGTGCCGGGAAAATGGGTGCTTTCGCGGCGTTGTGCTCAAAACCGAGATCACCCGCGATCTTTTCCAGACCGTCTGGCCATGAGCTGGCAAAGGGAGAGATAAAGAGTACCAGGCCGAAAGAAGCGATACAGGCATACATGGCGAGAGAGCGTGACTCTCCTTCTATGGTCAGCGGTGAATCGAACTGCATGTCGGGGCGCGCGCGACTGACGGCCCTGATGACGAGAATCGTGATCAGAGCCTCGCCGATGCCGATCAGGGCATGAATGCCGCCCATGGCCGGAAACACGGCGTTCCAGGAGACGACTCCGGAAGTGGCCAGTTGCCCGGCGCAGGCGAGAGCCGCGGCCATGGTTGAGCACCAGGCGGCCAGCCCGATGGCCGCCGTTCGTGCGAGAGTGCCGGTGCCGAGCAAACGCGCGGCGAAGCGCCAGACGCCGTATCCGACCAGGGGAGCGACAAGCGCCATGTTGAACAGATTAGCGCCCAGCGTCGTGATTCCCCCGTCGCCGAAGATCAGGCACTGCAGAATCAGTACCGCGCTCATCGAGATCATCGCGGCTTCCGGCCCGAGGAGAATCGCGCACAGGGTCGCTCCGATCAGATGGCCCGATGTGCCGGCGGCAACCGGGAAGTTCAGCATCTGTGCCGCGAAGACGAAGGCAGCTGAGAGCCCCAGTAGCGGCACGCGTCGGTCGGGAAGATCGCGATCGACACGCCGCAAGGCGGTGCCGATGCCGGCAATCGAGAGAAGCCCGCAGGCCGTGGCCGTTGGCATGTTGAGAAATCCGTCGGGAATGTGCATGGGTGTGACCTTTCGTGACGTCAGCCGGATCTGCGGCGAGGCTGACGGATTTTTTTCGTGAGAGACTTGCCGGGAGCCGGGTTTCTCATTTCGGCCACGAACTCGCGAACGTGGCTGCAGCCGTCGGTGTAACCGGCGGTTGTCAGAGCAGTATACACCTCCGCCGGCCTGGCGGGGTCCGATTTGCCATACGCCCGCAACGCATCCATGATGGCTGCGTTCCGATTGGAGTAACTGAACGGATCTGAAGCCAGAAGTCGGGCGAGCGACTCGATGGCCGGCCGGATGTTCAGACCCGCGCGAGCTGCGCCGGCCAGTGCGGCCGCCCCTTGCTGCTGAATGTCCTGGTCATCACTTTGCAGTAATGCGATGAGATGAGGAAAAGCGCCGGTGATATCTGCTCCCTTGCGTGCCAGTTGTCCAAGAGTGCGAGCGACACGGCTTCGGATCTTTTTGGGGGAGCTGATCATGGCGCGAATCAAGGGAACAACCACCGGAACCGGGTTGAGTGTTCCCCAGAGTGAGTCGTAGTACAGCACATCGGCGGCGGTGATACAGACGGTCGGGTCAGGGTCGTTCAGCAGGGACTCGAACACGTCCAGAACCGGGGAAAGATCGGCTTTGGCTTTGGTGGCTGCCTGCAGGGCATCGACGGCCCCGTGTCGCACGGCGGCATCATGATGGGTCAGCAGGGGGCGCAGGTCAGCCCAGGCGTGGGTGTTCACCAGAAACACGGCCAGGGCTTTCCCGGCCATCATGTGAATTCCGGAATGGTCGGCATCGATGGCGGCCTGGAGCGCGGGACGAGCCGCGGAGAGATCATGGCCGGCCGTCGCCAGTTCGACGAATTGGAGCGAGGCAAAATGCCGTGCGCGCAGCTCGGATGAACTCAGCAGCGTAACCAGGCCATCCGTGAAGTTGGTCAGAGAGACGCGATTGATGGCCCATTTCAGAGCCGGTTCGATGATGTTCCAGTCATCTTCATGGCTCAACTGTTGTGCCGGTTTCAGAATCTCGCCCAGAGATCCGGTTTCCGGCCCGGCGGTGAGCAGGCCCCTGACGATCGGCAGTAGATGCGGTTCCAGGCGGGTCAGGCACTCGAAATCTCCGATGTTGCCTGGCCCGGGCGGCCAGTATTGGTAGAAGAACAGTGCTTCACATGTCGGACAGCGACGAAACGAGTCGCCGATTTTGTTCAGGTTCCTGGATGCTGGTTCGAGCGCCTGATCGCGATCGAGATACGCCGTGTCGCTGTCCGGAAGGCTTCCACAGCATGGGCAGTTCGTGTTGTCGGCGTCGGTCATGACTCTTCCTGTCGTGAACATTCACCTGCACAAGCGAAGATACCCGCCTCGGTGAATCATGTCAAAAGCAGGCGCACGCAAACATGTCACCTCGAAGAGGAAAACGAAACGATGATCGCTGGTTTCAGTGCCCGCCCCGGGGCTTGAAGATTGGCCAGGGAGGTGCGCAATGATCGTGTCTTTCGTGCCGGGGTTTTCGTTTGTGGTCGATGATGATGACAGGGGCATGAACATGCCGACGCTTCGGTGAGTGTGTGACGCAGATTGGGGCCGGAATGGGAAATGACACCCGGAACTGCGGTCTCCAGGTGGTGTGACGCTCGAGATCACCCACGGTGATCCAGCAGGTGGTCTGCCGATACGGGGTGGTTCTACTGACAAACGTGACCCGCGCCTGGTTCCCTCGATATTCCAGCACTTGAATAGGATGGTGCCGCTCGAGACGCCGGCTGCTCAGATACACGCAGGGGGACGTGACCAGATACGTCGGCACGGTCTCGTTCGCGATGACCGGGGAAACGACGGGTGGCGGATGAACCTCTATGGCTGAAGGAGATCCGGTGACGACAGGTTGCGGCGTATTGGTGGGCACGGATCCACTGCGGCAGGCTTTCCCGCAGGCCGAGCAGAAGTTGGCATCATCGGCCAGGTTCTGCCCGCATTGCGAGCAGAACAGAGCGAAAGCCGAGTTCGTTGTCAGCAACAGAGCCATCAGAACCAGAACCAAGTGTCGTTTCATGGCAACCTCCAGTTGTCTCCAGGTTCCATCTTAGACGCCGTATCGTCCTCGCGGATTGCTCACAATCGTAAAGAAATGTAAACCGCTCGCATGCCCCTCGCAGAAGAAGTTCCCGTTTGCCGTTGGTTCCATCGACAGGGGCGGGCGGATCGTGTAATCTGGTGCTACGAGGAGCCTCAGGCATCATGGAAGATCAACTCGCCGTCGTTCAGTGGCTGGCTCAGAAACTTGATGAAGCCGGTATCGCCTATATGTTCACGGGCTCGATGGCGCTTACCTTCTATTCTATCCCTCGGATGACCCGAGACATCGATATCGTTGTCGAGATCGACATGACGCACCTTGATCGCCTCATGTCGCTGTTTTCGGAGACCTGTTACATTGATCGGGCCAGTGTGCAGAGGGCGATCGAAAGCGCGGGCATGTTCAACATCATCCACCAGGGGTTGTTGATCAAGGCTGATTTCATTGTGCGTAAGCCGGACGCATACCGGGTCGAAGAGTTTCGGCGTCGCAGGGAAGTACAAGTCGGAACGACGCGGCTTTCGGTTGTTTCTCCAGAAGATCTGCTGCTTTCAAAGCTGGTCTGGGCGAAAGATACGGAATCCGAGATGCAGATGCGCGATGTCGAGCAGTTGGTGCGCAATCTTCCCGATCTTGATTGGCACTATATCGATGCATGGGCAGATACATTGGCTGTATATCATCTTGTACGCAAGATCAGAAACAATGATTGATTCCCCACGACCGGATCTGCCGAAAACGATTTCCACGCGTCCTTCTCATCGCGGAGACACTTCACCGGAAGTGCAGGCTCGTTTCGAAGCCTTGCTTCTCGCACGGTCTCCGGAAGAGCGTCTGCGCATGGCGGCCCGCATGTTCGATACGGCGCGAGAACTACTTCTGGCCGGAATTCGTCAACGGTTCAGCCACCTCACCCCGGCTCAGGAACGAGGTCTGCTCTTCCTCTATACCTATCGTGATGATTTTTCCCCTGCGACACTGCAGAGCATCATGAGCCGCCTGCCCGACCTGGAGATTCCACCAGAGCTCGCGCTTTTTTCCAGTGAGAACTCCAACTGTTCAGCGACACGACCATCTCGTTATCGCCCCGTTGATTGATGTTGTTTCCGTCTATGTATGCTATTGGCACATCGACATGAGGTCTTGCCCCGCAGGGGCTTCCCCGTTATCATGACGCGGACTCGACAGAACCTTATTCGGTGGAGGCGAACAGATGGCGGAACAATATATTTACACGATGATGGGCCTGAGCAAGTTCTACGGCCCGAAGCAGGTACTGAAAGAGATCAACCTGTGTTTCTTTCCCGGGGCCAAGATCGGCATTGTCGGCGAGAACGGGGCGGGTAAATCAACGCTTCTGCGCATCATGGCCGGCATCGACAAGGATTTTGTCGGGCACTCCGAGCCGGCAAAGGGCGTGCGCGTCGGGTTCGTTCCCCAGGAACCGCAGCTGGCGATGGGGAAAACGGTGCGCGAGAACCTCGAAATGGCTGTTGCCGACCACATGGCGCTGCTCAAGGAATACGAAGACATCTCGAATCGCATGGGCGAGATGGACGGCGATGCGATGGAGAAAGCCATGGAACGCATGGGCGTTCTGCAGGACAAGATCGAAGCCGCCGGCGGCTGGGAGATCGATACCCGTCTCAATGTCGCGGCCAACGCCCTCGTGCTGCCCCCAGACGACATGATCGTCGACAACCTGTCGGGCGGGGAAAAGCGTCGCGTGGCTTTGTGCCGGGCATTGCTCGAACAGCCTGACCTGCTGCTGCTCGACGAACCCACCAACCATCTCGATGCCGAAACCATCGACTGGCTGGAAAGCTACCTCAAGGATTACCCAGGCACCGTCATCATCTCGACGCACGATCGCTACTTCCTCGACAACATCACCAAATGGATTCTCGAACTCGAGGACGGTCGCGGCATTCCGTTCGAAGGGAACTACACCTCGTGGTTGGCTCAGAAGCTCGAGATTCTGGCGCAGGGCGAGAAGAAGGAATCTGCACGCCGACGTTCGATCGACCGCGAATTGAAGTGGATCAAGATGAACACGGCTGACCGCCACGAACTCAACCGCAACCGCATCGCGCAGTACGAGCAGTTGGTGGCGCGAGAGAAGGCGGAGAACAAGGTTGACACGACCGTGATCCAGATTGCTCCGGGTGAAGAACTTGGAAATCAGATCGTCGAGGCGCGCAACGTCTTCAAAGGCTACGGAAAGAACGAACTGATCAAGGATCTGCAGTTCAATCTGCCTCGAGGCGCCGTCGTCGGCATTATCGGCCCGAACGGTACCGGCAAGACCACCCTGTTCAAGATGATCGCCGGTGTGGAAAAACCGGACAAGGGAGAGATCGTTGTCGGGCCTTCCGTACGACTGGCCTGGGTCGAGCAGTTCCGTGACAGCCTCGAAAACGGCAAGTCTGTCTACGATGTGATCAGCGAAGGCAAGGCCGAAATTCCCTTCGGCAAGGTTACGATTCCGGCACGCGCCTATTGCGGCCGGTTCGGGTTCAAGGGCACTGATCAGCAGAAGCTGGTCGAGAATCTCTCCGGCGGCGAGCGTAATCGAGTACACCTCGCCAAAGTGTTGAAATCAGGCGGTAACCTGATTCTGCTCGATGAACCGACCAACGACCTCGATGTCGGCACGCTGCGCATGCTCGAAGACGCCGTCACTGACTTCTCGGGCTGCATCATGGTCATCAGTCACGATCGCTTTTTCCTGAACCGCATCTGCACGCATCTGCTGGTATTCGAGGGTGACTCAAAGGTCACCTGGTTCGAAGGCAACTACGAGGAATACGAAGCCAAGCGCAAGAAAGAACTGGGTGCTGCCGCCGTCGAGAACCGGCGGGCTCGCTATCGCAAGTTCGCCATCAACTGACGACACGGATCTTTCGCTCGTCAAAAAAACAACGGCCGACGGTTTCACGAGAATCGTCGGCCGTTGTCTTCTGTCGAGTCAGAGCGAAGTCTTGTTGCCGAGTTACAGAGTCAGAGGTGCGTCGGCGATCTTCAACTGATTGAGGGTGCGGCCGGCCAGTTCGCGGATATCGGGATTGGGGTCGCTTACAGCCAGACGTTCAAGCACCGGCTGAGCGCCTACGTCTCGCAGGACTCCGAGCCCCTTGACCGCCTGAAGCCGAACGGCGGGTCTCGGGTCAGTGGACAGAAACTGCAACGGATCCGAAAATCGGCGATCGGTCGAACCTGGCAGGTAGAAACGCACGGCCGTTTCAAGAGCCAGGGCCTGCACTCGCGGCTGGTAGTCAGACAGAGCTTTGAGCAAGGCTTCGCCGACCCAGGGAGCGGTCCCGGTGTATCCGAGGTTCTCGACCGCCAGCAGGCGCAGTTTGACCGAGGGATCTGAGAGGGCCTTGAGGTGAAAGTCGAGGAAATGCGGTGCCTGGCGTGACCGCAGCGCCTCGATGGCAGCTCGCCTGACTGACTCGGACGGATCACTCAGAAGAGATCTATGAATAGAGGTGAGAGAGGAATCGTCGAGAGTCGGCAGCAGTTTTGCCCCCTGAAGGCGAATGGCCGGGTCTTCGCTCTGCAGTTTGGCTCGAGCGACTTCAACCCAATTGAGTGATTTCAGCCCCAGTGCCTCGAGCATGGCTCCGCCGGTGAAGAGGAACAGGGTGACGGTTAACGTCAGCAGGAGGGAAAATGCGATGGTTTCTGCGTTCCAGCGGGACATGGGGCCTCCGGAAAATCGGACGGTCTCTTCATCACAACCACCGGACATGGGGAATATAGCAGAGAATTCTTCAACGTCAAGGGTCTTTTTCCACAAAAACGGTGTTCTTTGAGGTTTCATCATTCGGTCTTTACTAACCATACAGAACAATGAGGACAACCGAGTTTACCTGATTAACCTGTGACTTCATGGTTTTTTGTCTCCTCCCACACGAAACTCTCATCCGGGTCTCTGATCTCTATTCTCTCCATACTTGGGTTAAACATGAAGATCTTGCCAATGAGAGCGTGGGAGTCACTGTGGCTGTTGGGTTCACCGGAAAGGTCTGCTAGAATGATTCGCACGCAACTGTCGCAACCAGCCTGGTAAATTCTCTCGGGAAAGGAAGATCGGCTTGGCTCATTCCCTGGATCGCTCAACGTGCAGGGAATTGGGTCTTCCGAAATACCGAGTTTCTACCACCCTGGTATCGTGGCTGTTGATCGTGGTCATGCCGGTTGTGTTCATCGGCCTGTTGATTGAGAGAGTCATCAGAGAAGACCGATGGTCGGGAAGGCTGGCTGCCGAGCGGCAACTGATGGCGCAGATGAAGGATTTCGTGCGCGATCTCGAACCAGACCGGGTTTTTCAGCAAGTGCTCGACCGCATGGAACGGGAGTTGAACTTTCCGGACGTTACTCACCGTCCCCTGAAGGCAATGGATCAACACGGGTACCCTGACCCGGACCACCTGATACGAGAGATTCCGGCGATCGTTCAGAAACGGATGTCAGCAGCCCCATTGATCCTGGTCTGTGTGGGGGCTGATTATGAGAAGGTGGCAGTACATACGGATCCCCGGTTTTTCGCAGATCAGATCCCTCCGTCAGCCACGGCCTGGCGGCAGGTGTTTTATCGGTTCAGCGGCGGGGAACATCGACGCCCTGTCACCGTGGATCATCGTTCGCTCGAACGGCTTCGATCGAGATTTGCCGCACCGGAACAACGCGAGCGGTTGAAGGACTTTACCCGGAAGTTCCTTGTCAGTGTGTTTGATGAGTATGTTCCCGAAACGTTTCTTAACGGGCAACCGGTCAGTTTTTTCAGTGCCAGATTCGGGCTTGGTCGGTTCATTGCCGTGTTTCGGATGTTCGCCGGTTCTCCGGCACGTGAAGAACCCTTCCTGGGCGGATATTTTCTTGTCGTGCGAGATGCTGATGTGCCGCGAGATCTCGTGCTTTCCCTGAATCTCAATGAGCAGCGGCGCTGGTTTACCGCCTCGGCGACCATAAAACCGGAGTTTCGAGAGACGGAAACGCACCTCGAATATGTGTTCCCGGCACCACCGGCCCTGTTTCCCATTGACCCCCTGAAGGGCGAAACGGGAGCCAGGCATCTCGTCACTCTCCTGCCGAAGCATCTCTACATTCCCGGACTGTCGCAGTGGGACCGGGTGCTGAAGGCAGCGGCGCTTCTCTGGCTCATTCTGGGATGGGTGGCGTTGCAGCGGATCCATCAGGGCCGATTATCGATCCCTCTCCAGATTTCCGGTCAGCTGCGACTGGGGTTGACCTTGATGGTTCTGCTGTCGCTCGGAGCACTGTGGCTGTTCGGTCGTTCATTCAGTCATCTGCTGGAAAAACGAGACGAGCAGGAACGACTGAAGCAGTTTGATCTTGAACTCGATCTGCTCGAAAGTCAGGCGCACGAGCAGCTGGCGGAAAAGCTGCGGCGCGTGTGGGAATACAAGAACGCCGTCGGGTTTGACCATCGTGCCTCGGCCTCAGAGAGGCAAAAGCTTCTGGATGATGTTCTAAACCTGGGAGATGGCGTGTATGCGCACCTCATCTCTCGTCAGGATGAGTGGATTCGCACAAGATTCCCCGATGATTCGGCTCCGTCGTCGTCAGTGTTAAAGCGAGTCGGCGATATAGTGCGAGTTTTTGCGCTGCATCAGTTCATCACCTATGACCAGCTGCATCGGCTACGGGGTGAGGTTCAGCCATTCGTCCCGGAACATCGGTGGGGGAAAGACCTGATGATTCTGGCTCGCGATCAGGTGTTGACCGGAGAAATGCCGTATCTGATGGCCGTCGATGCGCAGCCGATCGACATTCGCTCGACCGGATTGGCGGAAGGCAAGGTCACGCAGTTTCAGTTTCGGGCGGAACCGGCGAGCGGGGTGTATACGCTCGAGGCGGTTCTGTTTCTGGTGCAGCGTAGCGACCGTGTACTCGACGGATTTTTTACGGAGCGATGGGAGGCGCGCGAGTGGTTTCAGCCTCCGACTGCGGAAAAGCCGCTGCGCACGGCCGTATTCGGTATGGATACCCACGGTCTCGACCTCAGCCGCTGTTGGCCGCCGGATGCGGGCATGAACGCGGAACTGATTCATCTGGCACGCCGCGGGATCGAGACCGCCCGTGGTGGAAGCACCGTCGTCGAGCGCCCTCACCCAGCGCAGATCAGAACCTTGCGAAAACTGCCCTATGTGGCCGTGTGTGTGCAGGATGAAAGACACCTCGCGGCAATGGCACGTCTCTGGGCGTTTGTCGGGCCGGTTTTTGTGCTGATCTGGCTGACGACGCTGGTGACCCTGTCGGCGCGTTTTCTGGCTCGCGGCTTTCTGCTGCCGATTCAGCGCCTCGCCGGTGCCGCTCGCGACGTTGCCGCCGGAGATTACCGTCAGGCGGTCATCGAAGAGCGCAGCGGACCGGAGTTCCTGGCCATCGGGCAGGAATTCAATCGCATGACCACGGGGCTGCGTGAAGGTCGTCTGCTGGCTCGGTTCGTTTCGTCTCAGGCGACCGTCGACACGGTGTCGGAACCGGAAAAGCCGCGCGAGATGAGCCTGGGTGGTGATCGTCGCACGGTGATTGTCATGTTCTCGCACATTGCCGATTTTGTCCGGGTTTCTTCGGGTCTGAATCCGCATCAGATCATGGAATTGCTGAATAACTATTTCTCCACGATGGAACCGATCATCGAAGCGCACGGCGGGGTCATCGACAAATACATCGGCGAAGCGATCATGGCCGTGTTCCCCGCGGGAAACGACGACCGCTCATCGAAACGCGCTTTGGATGCGGCCTGCGATATGCGGCGGGCGTTGAAACGATTCAATGACACCGGACAGGTTCCAGCGCTGCGGATTCGCACCGGCATCGGTATGGCCGAGGGTGAAGTCATTGCCGGGCGCATCGGATCTCGAACTCGTCGCCTTGATTTTACGGTGATCGGTGATGTGGTGAATCTGGCCGCGCGCCTTGAAGCCTTGCGAGACACGCTGCCCCCTGACGCGATCATCATGAATGAAACTCTGGCGCAACGCGTTCGATCGAGCTATGACCTGCAAAAGACCGGGAACGTCACGATCAAGGGCAAATTGCAGAATGTGCCGGTGTACTATCACATTCCGATGGAGAATCGCTCGTGAACAGGCATTTCACCTCGATCGAACTGCTGGTGTTCTGGCTGATGCTGATTCTCGTTCCGATCATCGTGGTCGGCTGGGGGTGGAAATCCTTTCTCGATCATCAAACGATGTACCGTCAACAGCAGATAGAGCGCGATCTGGTGAACGAAGCCTGGTACTATCAAACGGATCTGCAGCCGACGAAGGCGATCGACCGTCAGTTGAAGGCCGTTCATGACGAGTTCGGATTCGGCGAACAGACGACTCCGGAAAAACGGCGACGTTTCGACTCCATTGATCGGGCATTCTTTGATGAGTTTCTCGCCGCAGTGGAAAAACGGGTGGGTTGTCGTCCGCTCTGTGTCGTTCTCGCCTCGGGCATGCGCAACGGAGCGACCATCGTCGGCTGGAATCGCGCTTATGCTCCAACCAGGGAAAAACTGCGGGCTCTCAGAGATTGTCTACGCAACTGGATCGACGAACACTGGCGGATCTGGCCGAGTCCGCAGGCCGACCGGATCGGCTTGTCCATCAACCGACGCTTTCGAACGCTGTTCGGAGCGGATGCCAACCTCACCTCGACGAGTGAATTCGCGACGGAGTTTGTCACGCATTTCCGAGGATTCGGTGGCGGCTTCATTGTCTGTGGTCATGGACCTCGACTGAACCATGATCAGAAGCATCCAAGACTCGGACACTTTCTGCTGGTTTTTCACGAACACGAATTGAATCTACAGACTCTACTGAAAAGCTGCCGAACCCCATTCACTCCACACATGCGTCGGCGCATTCGCTGGATCCGACCGACGGCACTTCCGTATCTCAGACGCGACGCGACGGGGGTGGTGTATGCCGAAGCGTTGAGGCTGAGCCGGACGCAACGTCAGCTGATTCGTCACGGCAAGACCAAATACCCGGGGAAAGTACCGGTCGCCGAAGTGAGTCTGCCTCTTCAATACTGCGTGGCGTATGAGGCGAATCTCAGTTGGGTGATCGGGTTGCTGCAGACCGCATGGTTTCTCGCGGGAACCCTGCTGATCATCTCGCTTGCCGTGCACGGTATCCCGGTGGCTCTCGGAATCAGTGCGCGTCTGGCCTGGGGATTCCTGTTGGCGTTGTTTCCGGCTTTGGCCGGCATCTGCCTCTTGATGAGCGGCTGGTTATTCATGCGCGACGGTTTGCAGCCCAGCCTGGCAATTACCGAGGTCGATCGCACGTTCGATCGCATCGATGATCAACTCAAGGCGGGTATTCTGGCCAAGTCACGCGAAGCGCAGGAAATGAAGCGGGAACTTCTCAACCTGCAACATCTCGGTGATGAGCAGGCGGTGGCGAAAATCGAGTCCTGGTTCGAGAAAACCGCTTTCGATATGGTTTTCATTCTGTATTCATCAGGGCGAGAGGTGTTCTGGAACAAGACCAAGGTTCGATCTGACCCTGGGATGATCAAGCTGTTCAGACATCTCATGCGCGATTTCTTTCAGACCAAATCGGCCGGACGAGAGTCGACCGCAGATTCGCTTCTGGCCAAAACCATGACGGAACAGTTCGTCGATGCGGAAAAAATGGCGCGGTTTCTCGAACGAGGAGAGTCGCTTTCGAGAACTCCCATGGGAAGTCTCAATCAGACAGTGATTCCGTTGTATCTGCGCGACCCCGCTTCGGGAAAACTGCTGGCCATGGTCTTTCTCAAGGGGTTCATGCATTTCACTGATCAGCACATGGATGAATTGCTGGAACAGTTCGGACGGGACCCCGATATCGGCAACGGGTTCGAACGACGATCGTTTGCCTATTCCTACTATAACCCGGTATATCCGAGCATCAATGATCGATCCTTTCCCAGAGGGAATGACCCGTATGAGGAGTGGAAGAGTCTGCAGCCGTTCGCGAAACGGGCGTTGAACGAGAATGTCGAGCGTATCGAACAGAAAGCTCGCAGTGATGACAAACGGGAATGGGTGAGAACCAGGTTTCTTGAGGCGACCTTTTTTATTGCGATCGGCTGTGTCACCGAAGAAGCGTGGAATCGACTGCGTCCGATGCTGTGGGGGCTGGTACTGGTTTTCCTTCTGGCGTTGAGCTTCTGGGGAATGCAGCGAGAAACCGGACGTATTCTCGCCGGCCCGCTTGACGTTCTGCAGGAAGCTCTGCGGGCAGCGGCATCCGGAAACTTTCAGTGGCAACTGAAGCTGTCGCCTCACGACGAATTCGGCGCGACGGGGGGGGTCTTCAACCACATGGCCGAGAAACTCATTGAGCGCGAGAAGATGAGTCGTTTCGTGTCTGAGGACATTCTCGATCGGGTGAGCGGCGGAGAAGAAGCGGCGATTCAGCCGGGCCAGGGCGAGCAGGTCGAGACAACGGTTCTCGTGTCCGACATTCGCAGCTTCACCACGCTTTCAGAACAGTATGCTGCTGACCAGATGGTCGAGATGCTCAACGACTACTTCACCGCCATGGAGGACGGTATCGCGAGGGAAAAGGGTGTGATCGTTTCCTATATCGGAGATGCAATTGTGGCGCACTTCCCGCAGCGTGAGGGACTGGACGATTGTGCGGTACGGGCGGCGCGCGCGGCGTGGGCGATGCGTCAGGCGTTGATCATGCTGAACCGACAGCGGCAGAGTACCGGTCGATTTGCCGTGCGAACCGGCATTGGTCTGGCTACCGGGACTCTGGTATCGGGAGTCGCGGGTTCGGCACACGGAAGGCTGACGCAGATTCTGCTCGGAGCACCCTTCGAGAGCGCGACAACGCTCGAAGTGGCGAGCAAACGCGCGCAGGCTTCCGGCATTATGATCGACACCGAGACGGCGCGTCGATGTCAGGGCTTTTACGAAACGCGCGGTCTGCCGAATGAACCTGAAGTGATCGAAATCGTCACCACTCGTACGGCTGACCGTTCTTGAGGGCCCAGAACGCGGCTTCCTTCCAGCCTGACTCGAATTCGCTGATACTGATCTTGAAACGGGCCGGGAGGCTTTGCGCCAGGGTTTTCCCGCCGACCAGGTCCTTGAGCACGCCGACGAGTTTCGTGAAACCTTCGTTGACGGTGTTCGCCTTTTTGAGCAGGAAGGAGACCATCAGGTACGCCTGAATGCGGGAAGCCTGGTAGACCGTGAAGTCTCCGGAACCCCGGTTGAGCCCCTGATTCACCTGATCGATGGGCTGCAGCTTGAGTTCGCCGCCGGCGATGCGGGCCTGCGTATAGGTGAGACGGTCTTTGAGTACGATCTCGTTTCCGCCCGCCACTTCGGCAAGTCCGAGTCTGATCCAGCCGGAGTCGAGCATCTTCAGCTCAAGGTTCTTCACCAGCTGGAACAGCAGGGCCTGGGTGACCTCGCCCGCCAGCGTGTGGCCGCCAAGG
Organism: uncultured bacterium; assembly: GCA_964472075.1. Taxonomy (GTDB): domain Bacteria; phylum Muiribacteriota; class Ozemobacteria; order Ozemobacterales; family Ozemobacteraceae; genus CAYYIY01. The sequence continues at coordinate 54,026 of CAYYIY010000007.1, forward strand.
TTCTGCGACAACTCGGTTTTCTGGTTCTCATCGAGTTCCGGGCGCTCGGTATCGAGGGCGGTCTTGATGGCCGGATAATTGAGACAGTGAACGGCCAGACTGATTTTGCCGGTATCAAACGCATATTCCGCTGCATTCGTCTGGGTGACGGCGCTGGTCGTCAGAAGAATCTTCACCGTGCGCGGTTTGACGCCGAACAGCGTTTCGACGCGGTCGATAGCGGCATCGATTCCCTGTTTGAGGCCCTCCACCACATGGGGCGGCTGCCCGGCGACCTCGATGGAATAGCGCTCTCCGGTTTCAGCTCCGGCGACGACGAGCGGTGCGTCGGGTACCGGTTGCGTTGAAGTGGGAGCTTCGGTGGGAGCGGGTTTGGCGGTCGGCGTGGGGTTCGCGGCAGCCGCGGTGGTTGTTCCGTGAGCTCGCGGAATCGGCCCGGCGGCGGGCGGCGGCAGCGGCACCGGCGCGCTCGACTTCGGAGTCTGCCGCAGCAGGTTGATGCGCGGTCCGACAACCGGGTCGTTCTGCAGTTCCGTGTAAATCGCCAGCGGTCGCAGTTGCGCGGTTCGCTCGGGGTTCATTTCGACGCCTCGGCGTGACCATCCGATGGCGCCGGGTGCGTCTCCGCTCTTGGCGTTGTAGAACGCCTCGAGAAAGCACACGGCGCTGTTGAGCGGCTGTCGTTTCTGCCAGGCATCGAGAGCCTTGCGGGCCTGCGGCAGGCGGTCGAGATACAGGGCAAGTTCGATGAACAGCGGGTATGCCTCGCGATCGAGAAACGGCTGCAGGGCCTCGGTTTCATCGAGCACTTTGGCGGCTTCTTCCGCCTGATCGCCGATCAGCGCCAGCAGCGCGGCTTTCAGATTGACCGAGGGCAGGTGATAGCCGCGTCGGAACGCGCGTTCGATGTGCTGGGCGGCCTGCTCGCGCTGGTTCTGGGCCAGAGCGATATCGGAGCGCAGCAGATCGATGCCGGGATGATCGGGATCGCGAATCGCCGCCTGATCGAGCAGGCTGCGGGCCGGGCCGTACTGCCGTCGTTCATAGGCGATGCGAGCCTTGACCAGCAATCCTTCACCGGAACGGGGAAAAAGGGCGGTCAGCTGGTCGGCGGCCTGCAGGGCTTCGGCCCACCGGTCCTGGTCGAAGAGGGCCTGAGCGCGGTTCGGGGACGACGTTTCAGGGTTGGTGTCGGTGGCGATGATCTTCACGAACAGCAGCAGCGAATGATATGGGTCTTTCTTCAACCCCTGTTCGACCAGCTGCAGGGCGTCGCGGGTGCGGCCGAGATACAAGGCACAGAGCGCGGTCAGGCCGGTTCCGTCAGCGCCGGGATACTTTTTTTCGTACTCTTCGGCCAGCGCCAGAGCTTTGTAGAACTGGCCGCGGGTGATCTCGTCGAGCACGCTGTCGAAATGCAGTCGCGGCGTGTTGAGTCGTTGCAGAAGCGCGGGCAGTTTCTGTGAAATCTGCGCGAAATGCGCTTCGAGGCTGCCCTGATCCATCGGGATGGGGCGCGGCGGCGGCGGCAGGCGGAGCAGGACCTTGCGTGCCACGTTATCGTCGAGATTCATGGAGACGGCTTTGCGCAGCCACTCTCCGGCCAGAAGCGGCCGACCGGCCTTCACTTCGATTGTTCCCAGAAGGTCGAGAAGATTCTGACTGCGGTGCCCGTCGAGCAGAATCCGCATGGCGAGCAGGCGGGCGTTGTCCAGGTTCCCGGCGGTGAACTGCTCATGAGCCAGTTTGTACAAATCGCGAGGGCTGCTGCCTCCCGGACGATTGAACAGGTCGGTTACCATCGGGGAAAGTGGTGTCTGCGCGGACCCGACCATTGTCAGAGCCAGAGACAATATCAGGGCGCAGAACAGAAAGGGAAGACGTCGCGGTACAAACATGGAGTATGACCTCGCTGGCATAATCTTCTCGCGCTCCTCACTATACCATAATCGACTGCCGGGCAAAGCTTGACGAGAAGCCGGTTTCATAGTAGCATACCGCCGCCTTGACGGGCTGCCGCAGCTGCATGGCGAAGGGAGAACAATCGGTGAATATCCTGATTCTGGGGGCGGGTGCCCGCGAGCACGCGTTTGCCTACGCGCTTTCCCGATCGCCGACGGTTCACAAGATTTACGCCTGCCCCGGCAACGCCGGCATGAAAGACATCTGCACCCGGCTGCCGTTTTCCTCGAATTCTGACTTAATCAATCTGGTCAAAGATCGGGTCGAACTGGCGGTGGTCGGCTCACCGAAGTACATCGAACTCGGCACGGTCGATGCCCTGACCCGGGCCGGCATTCCGGTGATCGGCCCGGCCGCAGACGCCGGGCGCATCGAAACCAGCAAGGCGTTTGCCGCGAAGTTCATCGCTCGACATAACATTCCCGCGCCGTTTACCCATGTGGTCGCCAATCGAGCCGAGGCCGAAGCCTTCATTCACGAAAACCCCTGGGTCGGTGTGGTGAAATGCGACGGGTTTGCGGCTGGTACCGGTGTTGCCGTCGTCGATAGCCCTGACGAAGCCATCGGAGCCGTCCATCGATTGCTGAAAACGCACGGGCCACCGCTGATTCTGCAGGAACGCCTGCAGGGGCTTGAGTGCTCGTTCGCCATTCTGACCGATGGTCAACAGTGGATCAGTTTTTCGTCGTGTCGCGACTACAAGAAGGTTGGCGAACATGATGAAGGGCCGACGACGGGGGGAATGGGAGCCGTCAGTCCCTGCCCCGGTCTGACCCGCGAGGTCGAGGCCGAGATTCAGCGCCGCATCGTTGAGCCGACGGTTGCCGGTCTGCGGGCTGACAAGCTCAGTTATCACGGGTTCCTCTCGTTTCAGCTGATGCTGACGACCCGCGGCCCGAAGGTGCTCGAGTTCAATGCTCGACTCGGCGACCCCGAGGCGCAGAGCATTCTGGCCCGCTTTCGCGGGAATCTCGCCGACCTGCTGCTCGATTGCGCGCGCGGCCGCCTCGAGTCGCTCGGCTCAGAAGTCGCGTTCGGGCGCCACTTCGCCGTTTCCGTCGTGCTGGCTCGGCAGGGGTATCCGCTTGATGAGTCGGCTCAGCCGCGAATCACCGGCTATGAAAATGTCCGAGAAAGCATGATCATGCATTCAGGCAGCGAGATTGATCCGGGCAGTACGAACTTTCGTTTCAGCGGCGGCCGTCTCGTGACCCTGACTGCCCTGGGCGATACGCTCGAACAGGCGCGACACACCTGTTACGATGACATTCGACGTCTCGATTTGACCAACGTCATGTGTCGCCAGGATATCGGTTTGGCCTGACATTGCCGGCGTAATAACTCGTACTCTCTGCAGCGCCGGCGAGAGCAAAGGCGTGACTTTGCCGGCGCGTGTCTTTTGTCCGAGTTGGAAATCTACTTTCTGATCGGGTCGGTCATGGGGGCCGGAGGCAGGCCCTGCTTGCCGGGATGACGTTTCATCAGCTCGGACAAAGACTGATCGTGTGCCTCGAGCATGCGTTCGTGAGCCAGGTCTTTCTGATCGGGCGACAATTGTTTTTCGAGCGTTTGCAGCATCGCCCGCTCTTCGCGCAGCTCGCTTTCGGGGGCGAGTTGCAGGGTCGGCGAAGCCAGACAGAGCAGCGTATAAGCTTCGAGCGCGTCCTGGTGAACGCCGCGCCCCAGGGCATACATCATGCCGAGTTCGATGCGGGCTTTCTGATACCCGGCATCAGCGGCGGTGCGAAAATGTCGAACCGCTTCGAAGTAATTCCGCGGCATGCCGCGCCCGTCGCGCTTCAGTCGGCCCAGCACCGTGCGCGCTTCCGGGTGGTTCTGGGCTGCCGCCTTGGTGATCCAGATGGCGGCTTCGATGGGGTCATTGACTCCGTAGCGAGGGTCGAGCAAGGCGAGTCCGAGGTTGAGCTGATCTTCCGCGGCTCCGGCTGCGGCTTTGTTCCGTAGCGTCGTCAATTCGGTCGAGGGCTGTTCCTTCGCAACCGGAACCGGCGCGGTGGGCAGGCGTGGTGAACTGACCGACGGGCCGATGGTGATGATTTCGATATCATCGGCCGCCGCGCAGGAGAACGTCATCGACACAAACGTGATCAGCAGAACGAGCAGCTGGAGCATCAGGTTCATAGGAAGACTCCGAGATAAAAATGCACCGGCAAGGAACTCCTTGCCGGTGCATGCTTTCATGAGAACTTACTTCCCGTGCAGGGTGTCGAACTTCTTCATGGAATCGCGTTCTTTGAGCGCCTGGCGCACGGTGTCGAGCGTCATGTCTTCTTTCTTCAGCAGGCGTGAGGTTTCGTCGATATTCTTCTTGTACTGAACGGCATCGAGGAACCAGGTCACGCGGCGGATTTTTTCCGCGTCGCTCTGAAAGTTGACGAATGGATCAGAAGCTGACTTCTGAGCCCTGACCTTCGTTTCGGTCGTGCGCGTTTCAGCCTTCTTGCTCGTTTTTCCCGGAGCGGCTTCGACCGACAGCGAGATGTTGTACATCGGGCCGTTGCCCAGCTTCTGCTGCGCGATCTGCATGATCTGGGTCTTGGTGAAATGATCGGTGCAGGCATCCATCAGCACGCGGAAGTCTTCCGCATAGCGCGCGCGCTTGTTGGCGTAATCGAGCAGGAGCTGATTGCGATAGTACGAGTTGGTTGTCGTCTTGGCGAGGTCGACGACTTCGTACGGGGTCATCATCTGGTAGACGCGTGACTTCCGGCACAGGTCGAAGACCTGGAACTGCGTGTACTGGTTGCGTGTTGCCTTCGAGATGGCGACGAAGTCGGCGCCGATCTGGGCGCGATTGCAGGCCTTGAGCAGCATCTGGTCGGCGCTGTAGGAATCGGGGGCCATCTTGGCGAGTTCGATCATGCTGAGCACTTCGGGAGTGATGCCGTAACTGGGAGGATACGGTGGGTTCGGCGGGGGATTCGGAGGATAGTAGCCGTCGCCGAGAATGCGCAGGCGGTCTTCCGATTTGCGGGCGAATTCGTTATACGGGAAGCGTTCGCGACAGCGGCGATACAGGCGGCGAGCGTCGTCGCTGCGGCCGACTTCCTCATAGGTGCGGCCGAGAACATACAGCGCGTCCGGAATCAGATACTCGTTTGAAGAGCTGCTGTACTTGTCGAGAAAGCGATTGAACGCATCAATCGCCGACCACGGGTCGGACATTTTCACGTAGGTGAACCCGATGAAGTACATCGCTTCGCGTCGTACTTCCGGGGCGAACGTCGTGTTGCCGGTGATCCAGCGGAACTGATCGATCGCGTACCGGTAATCGCCTCGATCCATGGCGGCTTTTGCCTGACCAAGCTCGTACGAGCCGTTGGCGAACACCGCGCCGGCCAGCAGCAGAACGAAGAGAGAACCCATGAACAACTTTCGGGTCATCGATATTCCTCCTCCGTACAAATTCAAACGCACGAGATCAGAATATCAGACTTGAGTTTATTCTGCAAAAACGGCTACAATGGTCTATGGTGAAACCTTATTGGGGTTTCGACGGTAGTATCTACGGTGGCCCGTTGTCATGTGAGCCACCCACCCGGATCTCTGGAGGATGGAGTATGAGGTTGTCCCGGTCGTTCGTGGTTGCGGCCCTCGTTGCATGTGGTGTGAGTGTTTGTCCGATCGCGCAGGCGCAGAACCCCTACAGCGGCGATGCCCCGGTGCAGACGCAAAGAACGACGACGAATCAGAACGCTCGCACGTCGGCGCAGGTGTCGACGTTGGCGCCGACCATTGCCGATGTGGCGAAGAACAACGGGTATGCGACTTCTGAATACGCAGGGTATCTGGTCAATTATCCGATCGTGCAGGCGACCATCAGCTTTGTTGATGAAACCAAAGGCTACGAGCGTATTTCCTGGTTCGAGCAGATCGTGAGAGAACACGGCTGCAAGATGATCAAGATCGACAAGCAAGAGACCGTCACCGGGAACGTGTTCAATCGAAAGCGGACGATGACCTGCACGGCGCAGATCGAGGGCCGTGGGTTCGTCGTGAAAGCGATCAAGGGATACTACGGCGGCACCATCACCGGAAATCCGGACGGCGTGACGTCGAACGGCGATGCCGCCCTGAAAGATATCGTGAACCTCGAGCTGCAGAGCCGGCGCTCGGAACTGCAGATTCTCACCTGGTCGTTTGAGATCGACCGGCTGATCGTCGAGCGCAGCAAACTCGGCGCGCTTGATCTTTCCGGCAAGAGCCGCATTGACAAGGCGCTGAAAGACCTGCGCGAAAACAAGATTCCGGCCGAGAAGGCGAAGCTGCAGGCCAACCACGATACGATCGGACGCCTGTTCGCGACTCAGGTGGCTCAGGCGATGACCGCCGAAGATTACGCGCGTGCCATTGATCTGATCAAGCTGTCGCGCAGCAATACGGAAAACGCAAAGTACCAGTTGGGTAATTGCCACATGGGCCTTGGACAATATGATCAGGCCATCGACTACTACAAGGGTCTGGCGTCGTCCGGCACCTATGGTGAGAAGGCCGAACTGGGCATGGCCATGGCCTATCATGCCAAGGGCAATGACCGCGAAGCGCTGAATGCGATTTACCGAAATTTGGCCAACTTCCGGAACTCGCCGGACGAGCTGGCCGCTCTCGCGAAGATCGACGAGTGGAAGCTGCTCGGCAAATCGTCCGAGTTCCCCGAGTTGCCTGAGCAGATCTCGAAGGTCTACGTGCAGAAGGGGTTGTTGAACAACCAGTCGAGTCACAGCACGGCGGTGAATGATTACAAACGTGCGGCGGAAATCAAGGCCGACGGCGGCAGCGCGGCGGCCGCATCAAAACAGATCCTCGATCAGTATGCCATGATCAAGAATTCGTATGCCGCCGACCTGGACAAAGCCAAAACGGCGGCCGACAACCGCTTCATGAACGAGCGCGAACGGGCGAAAGGCAGCTACGATGCCTGGCAGCGCAGCTATAACCTGGCGGTGTCACGCGCGAATGACGACTACTACTACGAGGTGCAGCGCAAGCGCCGCGATCTCGAAGAAGCTCGCCGTGAGCTCGATTACCTCTCTCGCAACCCGCCGAAGCCCAGCACCGGCTCGGGAAGCGGTTCCTCGACCGACCCGTACAGCGGCGGCACCAAGCCGTCCACGGGCGGCTCCTCGACCGATCCTTACAGCGGTCGCACCGGCACGACGTCCCGTACGGGTACTGATCCGTATGCGACCGGGAACTCCGGCAGCACTTCCGGTTCTGGTACCGATCCGTATGCCGGCGGCACCGGCGGGAACGGTCAGGGCACCGACCCATACGCGAACGAATATCAAACTCGATTGTCGAATGCCCGAGCCAGGGTCAATCGTCTCGAAAGCGAATACAACTGGCTGTATTACAATCAGACCGCGTATGTTGACGACAAGACCTCGAGTGAACGCGCCTCTCTGTCTTCGGCTCGCCGCGAGTATGAAAAGTATGATCTGTCGAAGAAACCCGCGTACATCGCCGCTGACAGCGAAGTGAAGCGCTGCACCGAGTTGACCAACTCGGCCGATCAACGCTACAAGACTCTCGCGCAGCTCGCCAAAGAAGCCGGCTACTGAACTGACTCAGAGCGAACGAACACCGGCCGGGAGCCCCTTTCCTGGCCGGTGTTCATTTTTCGGGGGGAAACCATGGATAATATCATCGTCATGAGCAAAATTACGGCTTGTGGCCTACGGGAAGCGTACGGGTTGTTCGCATGAAAAAAGGGCTTGAAAAGCTGGTTGGCACCAAAAGCGAATGTCGAACCGCAGGTGGGTGGCGCGTATGGGTTGTTCTGGAATCTGAACGACCTCGAAAACGACAACACGATGGGCTGTCGCCTGACCGGTTATGAACCCCGACGCTTTCTCTCGTTCGGGTGGCGCAGCCCGCGTCAATTCAAACACTTCTTCAATCAGGCCGATCCATTGTCCCATGTCGTCGTCTTTTTCTCACCTGTTGATCAAGATCATACTGAAGTTCGACTCGTACATTCCGATTGGTGTTACCCCTATTCCCAGAGTGGGAGGACGCCCGCCAGTGGCAGGAACGCGCCTGGCAGCACGCGTTCTCGCGCCTGCCCGGTTCAAGCAAGTAACTTGTTTTCATCTGGATTACTGATTTCTGCCTTGTCATTATCATGTGTAACTCATTCTTCGCTGACGGTGGGCCCAATTTCTGACTGACGGTGTGGGCCCATTTTTGTCGGTTGGCCTTTTCGTCTGGGGTCTTGAGAAAACGTGAGCGTGCTGGTTTAATCCTGACAACAATGTAAAAGGCCCCCGACGTTCGTAGCGAAGGGGGCCGGTCAGGATCGGGGGTGATTATCGCACTCCCTCACCTAACGGTAACAGAATACCTTCGATCGTTCTTTCTTGGCAACCTGGTTGTTTTGTGTGCCAGACCTTGTCCCCTGTATGGGCATTGTATCCGCATCATCGGTCTTCGCCTTCGTCTGACCCTGGATATTCCGGTGTATCGCGGGCGATGCACGAGTGACCGATGCAAAACCTGTTTCACGTTTTTGCCGATCTTTGCCGCCCCGGCGAAGTGGTATGGCTACGCTCAGATCGGAGAGGTTCTGGCGTTTCTGGCGCACCGGCCGACGACACTGAACACTGCTCTCACCGAATATGAAACAGCCCGCGACAACCGTATCGAAGATGGCGCACCGGCCGGACCGAGCGTCTCGACGATTCGCCGGTGGTGGCGTGAGTTTTCTGAAGCCTCGACCAACCCTGCCTGGCTCGCACACGCGGCCGCACTGACGGGCGCTGATTCACGAGAAGTCCGACCTGACCTGAACGAAGAACCTCTTCCCGAAGCGCTCTCAAGCAAGTCATCACCAGCACCTTCATCTCGACGATACGCCCGCTCGTCTCCTGCCGCGAAGAGTGCGCAGAGTAGCCCGGCTCATTTTCTTGCGTTCCTGCTTCATCTTGCGACGATGCTTCTTTCTGCTCCCGCGCCAGTCTCATTATTGGGTCTGGGAATCGGAGTTCTGGAAAGTCGTATCGGGCGACGTTTTCTCGCGAGTCCCGCACTGGCTGGAAGAGTTACCCCAAGCCCGTCTCCCGATCCGGCGGAGACTGTCCGCCCCCTGCTGATTTACGATCCTGAACCACCGTAGATCATGTCAGGAGCATGCACGTATGGTTCGCAACACCGCCTCCGGTTCCTCGGAATGTCCGAGCGAGCCATTGGTTCATTTCCTTTCAATCGCTTGTCTGCGCGATACGTATTCCGCATTTCGCACCCATGAGGCGAGGCGGGTCGAGTGCGATCTGAAGCCCCTGCCGTTGCGAGTCGTCCCGGCAGAAGGTGGAACCTTCGAGATCATCGACGGTTTCAAACGCCTGGCGCAGTGGCGTGCCGAAGGTCGGTCTGCGGTGCCCGTCGTGTTCGAGTCTCCGGGAGCTCGTTCCGAACACAAGCGTCTTCTGCTGTCGGCGAACCAGCCGCGCCGCACGCTGTCGGTGTTCGAAGAAGCCTGCGTGGTCGACTCGCTCATGACGGAAGACGGTCTGACGCCGACGGCGGTATCGAAACTGTTGGGTCGAAAGAAAGAGTGGGTTCTGCGTCGTCGTTCCTTCGTGCGACATCTGACGGAAGGCGCACAGCAACGGTTGGCCTGCGGTCGTCTCGGCATCAGCGATGCGACTCTTCTGACTTCGATTCCCCTGTCGGAACAGGATGAGTTGTTGGCGTCAGCCGAACGGCATCATCTGACCGGTGTTCAAAGACGGGCTTTCTTTCAGGCCTGGCGGTCGGCAGAGACTCCATCGGAAAAGAGTCGCCTGTTGAACGATCCGCATGGAGCCCTGCCGGCACCGACCACTTCGTCGCTTTCCCCGCGCGCTCAGACGCTTGAACAGCAACTGCTGGGCATCTCGGCCGCTCTCAGCGACCTGAACGAGTTTTCTGCCGACATCGCCCCGGCGGAACATCGCCGTCTGCAGGCGTTGTATCGCTCGGTCCGCGTTCAGCTCGAATCACTCCACTCGGTTTTCTCCGCCGTGATCGGCGGTTCATCATCATCTCAGGAGACAGCTCATGAATGCAGAACCATCTCGCCCTCGATTCCGCCTGCGGGATCTTGCCCCGGAAGAAATCGACCAGATCAAACATCTGGCGAACCAGGGTTACGGCACGCGCAAGATCGCCGAGACCCTCGGCATCTCTCGCAAAATCGTCAGAAGCGTCACGGCGAAGCCGCAACCGACGGCCCACTCCGGGAAACTCGAGGCGTATGCGCAGGCGATCGAACAACGTGTGGCCCAACACCTGACGACCAGCAGAATTCTGCGAGAGATTCAGGAACTGGGATACTCCGGCGGTCGGACGATTCTGGCCGAACGCGTTCGGCGCCTGAAAATGCAACAGCCTCAGGAAGCACGGCGAAAGCCCCGGCGTCGTTTCGAAACCCCACCGGGAGCCGAGATGCAGATCGACTGGTGTTCCGAGCCGGTGCGCATCGCCGAAACCACGGTGAAAGTGCATATCCTCGGCATGATTCTGTCGCACAGCCGCCGTCTGTTCATCGGATTTTATCGTGATGAGCGCGAATCGACTCTTCTGGAGGGGTTGGCGCAGGGGTTCGCGTATTTTCAGGGGTGTGCTCTGCGCTGTGTCTTCGACAACATGGCAACGGTCGTGCTCGGTCGGATCGGCCCGAACCGTCAGCCGTTGTGGCATCCGCGTTTTCTGGAGTTCTCGCGCCATTACGGTTTCGAGCCGTATCTCTGTCGGGTTGCGGATCCTGACCGCAAAGGCAAGATCGAAAAGAGTTTTCGTCTGGTCATTGATGACTTTCTGAAGGGTTCGTCTTTCGCTTCATGGGAGGATCTGCAACAGCGGGCCCGCATCTGGCTCGATCGCACTCCCGGAGCGGGAAACCTGCGGGTTCACGGCACGACAGGATTGATCCCCAACGACGCGTATCAGACGGAACGGGATCTGCTGATCCGTCTGCCCGATCGGGGTTTTCCCGTCTACGACGAGACGGTTCGTGCCGTTGATGCTGATGCCACGATCTCGGTTAAGGGACGGCGTTACTCAGTACCGGCCGTCATGGCTGGACGTCAAGCAACGGTGCGCTTGTTCGTTGAGCACTTCGAAGTATTCGATCGGCATGGGCGGCTTGTCTCTTCGTGTCGTTATGTTGATCCGGCGACGCATATCGGGAATCTCGTGATCGATCCGACGCACTATGCAAGTCTTCCGCGTCACCCGGGTGCCGAGCGCGGAGCCCCGCGACTTGATCAGGCCTTCATTCGCCGGTTTCCCACACTGGAGCCGCTCGTCGATGGGTTGAAACAACATCTCAAAAGCATTGCCTCCGTTCATCTGCATCACCTGGTGCGTCTTTCAGAAGAATATGGCCTGGACGCATTTATATCGGCCGCGACCAGGGCGCAGAGTCACAAGCGGTTCAGTGCCCATGCGGTTCGTTCCATTCTCGAAAGAATGCGACCCGACGGCTCAGACCATGCGCCGACGCTCATCAACGGCCTGGGACCGACATTGCTGGGCGAGGTGGAAGAAGCCGACCTGACCCAGTTCGCGGCTCTCGATCGCCTGCCGACCACGCCGGAGGCCGACCATGAATAAGCAGGCACACGAATCACCGTTGCAGGAGTTACAGGCGACGGCCGCCGAACTCGGGTTGTTCTCTCTGGCAGAGCACTTGCCACGCCTGCTCGAACGAGCGGAAAAGGGAGCCTGTGCCTACACGGACTTCGCCCGGGCCCTCTTGTGCACCGAGCGTTCGGCACGTCAGGAGCGGCGTGTCGAACGCACCCTCAAACGCGCTCGGCTCGGAACCGTCGAAGATCTCGAGACCTTCGATTTTTCGACACGGCCGAAACTTGAGGCGCGAATCGTCAAAGAACTCTGTACCTGTCGTTTCATCGAAGAACGTCGAAATGTTCTCTGTCTCGGCCGACCAGGACTCGGAAAAACACGAATCGCCAAGACCATCGCACGAGCGGCCTGCCTGGCCGGATACTCCGTCTTGTTCGTCAACACGGCGGCCATGCTCGAAGATCTGCACGGTTCGCTGATCGACGGCACGCAGATCCGCGCCATGCGCCGCTATACGAAGCCGCGACTGCTCGTCTGCGATGAGTTCGGCTACGAGCCGTTCGATGCCAAAGCCACCAAGTATCTCTTCCGGCTCGTTTCTGCACGGCATCGGCAAGGATCGATCATTCTTACTTCCAATACCGGCTTCACACGATGGAAGAGCCTCTTCCCGAGCGAAGCCGCCGCTGTCAGCACCGTCGATCGACTCGTCGACCGCGCCACCATCCTGAGATTCACCGGTCCCGGCTTCCGCAAACCGAAAGACATCTACGGAGAAGCCTTCGACGAAGACTGACAAACACAGCTCTCACTCTCTCGTTCAGCCGCCGACAGCCCCGGCGGCTTTTTTTCGCCTCGAACAGCTTACTCAAAACTGCGACCTATGACCATTCACACGCCCGCGCGGGCCCAAATACCGACAAACCGACAAAGGGCCCACCGGTAATGAAGCGAACATGCTACCGCACGACTTTATCATGCCATGCGTTGACAAAAGCATAAAATTCTCGTAATTTGTAAATATGGCGAGGTGGGCCGTATGGAGACAAAAAAACTTTTTGGCGAACGACTGAAGAGCGCACGCGCAGCGCAGGGGCTCTCTCTGCGCGACCTGGCGAGTCTCGTCGGTGTTTCAGCTCAAGCGCTCTCGAACTATGAACGCGGCGCGAGTCTCCCCGGGTCCACTCTTCTGATTTCGATGGCTCGAGCGCTCAAGGTCAAGGTCGAGTTTTTCTTTCGGCCGGTCACTTTGCCGCTTACAGAGCTTGAGTTTCGAAAGAAGAATGCTTTGCCGGCGAAAGAACAACGTACGATTATCGGCCGCATTCAAGACTGGCTCGAACGGTATGCCCAGGTAGACGCACTCTTTCCGCATCGCGCCGAAGACCGATTTCTTGACGGCCCGAAACACTTAATAGAAGCGACTGATGACGTTGAACGGCTTGCCGAAGAACTTCGAGATGCCTGGAACCTTGGCCGAGCACCCATCGAATGTATGACCGCTCTTCTCGAAGAGCACGGAGTTCGGGTGTTTCTGCTCGATGAGACCCCTGAATCGTTCGACGCTTGCGCTTTTCGTACGCATGGCCGGTGTGGAATTGTCGCTCGCGCTGATCTGCCGGGCGATCGTCTGCGATTCAACCTGGCGCACGAGCTTGGGCACCTGATCACCAACACGCCGGATGAGGGTGACAAGCGCACTCGCGAAAAACCCACCATGCGTTTTGCTGCCGCCTTTCTGGTGCCGCGCGACGTCGCCTTTGTCGAACTGGGTCGCAAGAGGCATCAACTCAATCTGGACGAGCTTTACCTGCTCAAACAGAAGTATGGCTTGAGTATGAGCGCCTGGATCTACCGAGCCAAAGACCTCGAGATTATCTCGCCCCTGCTTGCTCAGCGTCTGTTCATGCTCTTTCGCAAACAGCACTGGTTCGAACGTGAGCCGGGCGAACCATATCCTGCTGAGCCGAAACCTCAACTGATGAGGCAGATGGTGCTTCGAGCCTATTCCGAAGCGATCATTTCTGAAACCAAAGCGGCGGAACTCCTCGGACAAAGCCTGCATCAGTTCCGACAGGAGAGTCTCGGTTTCGATGTCTGACCCTCCTTCTGATCATTTCATCGACTCAACGATCCTGCTCGACTTCTTTCTGGTCAACGCATTGCAACATCTCTTCAGACTTCCGCTACGTATTGTCACCCTCGATATCATGGCCGAGGATCTAGACACGCCGACCCTCGATCAGATTGCCAAAGCCGGTGTTGTCATTCGAGAGACACCACTGCACGTTCTCGAGCGCATGTCAGAAACCGGTAGCCTGTACGGTATTACTGTTTATGATGCGGCACTATTGCTCGCCGCAAAATTCGCCGACGGGGTTTTGCTTACCGGTGATCGAGGTTTGCGCCTTGCCGCTCAGAAAGAGAAAGTACTAGTCAGAGGCACGCTCTGGCTGCTTGAAGAAATGGTATTGGCCGGGGCGATTGCCGCAGAGCATGCTGCTTTACTGCTTGAGCGAATGTTCCTGAACGGGCGCCGGCTGCCGGCAGAAGAAAGCAGTCGTCGCATCATCAAGTGGGAAGGAGGGCCTCAATAAAACAGGCCCCGGTGTTACCAGCACCTGGAAACGAATGAAAAAAACCTGTCCGTTGCGCTTGAAGCGGCGATTGACAAGGCAAAACCGCGGTTTGCTTTCGCGAGCAGAAGACACTAGAATGGATCGCGAGCGAGAATAGACCCATTGCCCGGTCGGACAGAAGGAACGAGTTTGCGTGACCAGAAAACTTGATATTGCCCTGATTTCGCCCCGCACGGGTTTGTACCGGTTCGGCACGGGCGTGTTCCCGCTTTCATTGCGGTATGCGCCGTTGAACATGGTCACGCTGGCGGCAATGATTCCGCCTGAGATGCGCGGCAATATCTCCATTTATGATGAAAGTGTTCAGAAAGTCGACCCGACGAAGATCAAGGCCGATATTGTCGGTCTGACCGGTATTACCGGGGTGTCGCTGCGCTCGTATGCCTACGCCGAATATTTCCGGCGTCAGGGGGTCACGACGGTGATGGGCGGTCCGCATGCGACGCTCATGCCCGAAGAGGCGGCGAAGCATGTCGATGCCGTCGTCATCGGTCATGGGTATGAAACCTGGCCGCGCCTGCTGCACGACTATCAGGCGGGCACATTGCAGAAGTTCTACTATCCTCCTGAAAAGATCGACTGGGCGACGATTCCTGACCCGCGACGCGATTTCTTCACGGACAAGCGGTTCATCACCACCAACAGCACGCAGGCGGTCTTCGGGTGCCCGCATCACTGTGAGTTCTGTGTTACGCCAATCATCTGCAAGGGAAAGTACGAGCGTCGCCCGATCGAGGATGTCGTGGATGAAGTGGCGCGCATGCCTGGTCGATACGTGACGTTTCTCGATCCGAGCCCGGTCGAAAACGTCGAGTATTCCATTGAATTGTACAAGGCTTTGGCGCCTTTGAAAAAGCGTTGGGGCGGGCTGGCGACAACACGAATTGTCGATCAGCCCGAGTTGATGAACGCCATGGAGGCCAGCGGCTGCTTCGGCCTGCTCATCGGCTTCGAGTCGTTGACCGACAGCGGTAACACCACGATCGGCAAGGGGTTCAACGACATCAGCAAGTATCGCACGCTTATGCGCGAGCTGCATGCCCGCGGTATCTCGGTCATGGGCTGTTTCGTGCACGGCCTCGACAGCGATGGGCCTGACTGCTTCAAACACACCCTCGACTTCATTCACGACGCGCATGTCGATCTGCCCCGATTTACGGTCTGCACGCCGTTTCCCGGCACGCCGTTCTTCAACCGCCTCAAGAGCGAAGGTCGCATTCTCACCGAGAACTGGACACTCTATGACGCGCAGCATGTCGTGTTCACGCCTCGGAAGATGAGCGTCGACCAGCTGCAGGAAGGCCACATCAAGTGCTGGGAAAGCGCGTATCGCATCTCGAGCATCTTCAAACGCCTTTCCGGCTCGCGCACCTTCCTCGAATACACGATTCTTGCCAACATCGGCTATCGTTTCTACTGCCACGGTCACCGCCGGTTCCCGCCGCAACGCATGGCTCACGACTGGAAACTGCACGTGACCACCGTCGAAGATACCGCTAAAATTCAGCCCGCGTATTGAACTCTGATGACCGGCAACAGAATCACCCCGGACAAATGTCCGGGGTGATTCTGTTGAAAACGACCTGATGATCAGCGTTGCAGTTTGAATCCGACGACGGCCAGCGGAGGCAGCTGAATCGGCATTGAGTAGGGGCGGTTCTGCCAGGGTTGTTCCTGAGCCCAGCCGCCGCCGCCGTTGCCGATGTTCGAGCCGAAGTAGTATTCCGAATCCGAGTTGAGAACTTCTTTGTAGAAGGCCATGGCCGGAAGCCCGACGCGATAGTCGAGACGCGGCACCGGCGTGCAGTTGGCCACAAAGACCATGAGATCGTCCGGGTGATCGCCTTTGCGGATCCAGCTGATGATGCTGTTGTCGGCATCCTGGAAGTCGATCCACTCGAAACCGTCAGCCTGAAAGTCTTTCTGATGCAGCGCGGGTTCGTTGCGATAGAGATGGTTCAGATGCGCGATCAGTCGGTTCAGGCCCTGATGCGGCTCGAAGCCGAGCAGGTGCCAGTCGAGACTCTGATTGCAGTTCCACTCGTTCCACTGGCCGATGTCACTGCCCATGAAAAGCAGTTTCTTGCCGGGCATGGTCCACATGAAGCTGTACAGCAGGCGCGTGTTGGCGAACTTCTGCCAGAAATCACCCGGCATCTTGTTCATGATCGAAGCTTTGCCGTGTACGACTTCATCGTGGCTGAGTACCGAGATGAAATTCTCGTGAAAGGCGTAGATCAGGGGGAACGTCAGGTTGCTGTGATGATACTTGCGGTGAATGGGCTCTTTCTGGAAATAGCTGAGCGTGTCGTGCATCCACCCCATGTTCCACTTGAATCCGAAGCCCAGACCGCCCTGATCGCAGGGTTTGCTGACGCCGGGGTAAGCCGTCGATTCTTCGGCCACCATCATCACGCCCGGAAACTTCTGATAGCAGATGCTGTTCAGATACTTCAAAAACTCGATAGCCTCGAGGTTTTCGCGGCCGCCGTACTTGTTGGGAATCCACTCGCCGTGCTTGCGTGAATAGTCCAGATACAGCATCGATGCAACCGCGTCTACACGCAGTCCGTCGAGGTGGTATTTGTCGATCCAGAAGAGGGCATTGGCAATGAGAAAGTTCTTCACTTCATTACGGCCGAAGTTGAAGATCAGGGTCGACCAGTCTTTGTGCTCGCCCAGGCGCGGGTCGAGGTGCTCGAACAGGGCCGAGCCGTCAAACTGGGCCAGCGCGTGCCAGTCTTTCGGAAAGTGCGCGGGAACCCAGTCGAGAATGACGCCGATACCGTTCTGGTGCATGGTGTCGACGAAATACATGAAGTCTTTCGGGTTGCCGAAGCGGCTGGTGGGAGCGTAGTACCCGGTGACCTGATAGCCCCACGAGATGTCGAGCGGATGTTCCGACACCGGCATCAGTTCGATGTGCGTGTAACCCATCTTCTTGACGTAGTCGACGAGCCGGCCGGCCAGTTCGCGATAGGTGAGAAACCGGTTGCCTTCTTCGGTCACGCGCATCCAGGAGCCGAGGTGCACCTCGTAGATCGAGACGGCTTCGCGGTGCCAGTTGCGGCGCGGGCGGTCGTCGATCCAGGTCTGGTCATTCCACTGATAGTTGTTGATGTCGTAGATCTTTGCGGCCGTTTTGGGGCGCACTTCGAAGTAGAAACCGAACGGATCGATCTTCTCGACGAGGTTGCCGTTCTTCCATTTGATTTCGAACTTGTAGTTCTGGCCCATCTGCAGGCCGGGAACGAAGATTTCCCAGACGCCGGAAGAGCCGAGCGAGCGCATGACATGACGCCGGCCGTCCCACATGTTGAAGTCACCGATGACGCTGACGCGCTTGGCGTTCGGAGCCCAGACGGCAAAACCGATGCCGCCGACGGAATGGTCGAAATACTTCATGACGCGCAGATGCGCGCCGAGCTTCTCGTAAATCTTGTGGTGATTGCCTTCGCCGAAGAGGTAGAGATCCATTTCGCCGAGGGTGGGGGTAAACGAGTACGAGTCGTAAAACTCGGCGGTGGCTCCGGTGGGGTATTCCGCTCCGAGGCGATAGGGAAACACTTCTCCGCGTTCTTCGATGATGGCCTCGAAGAAACCGGCATCGTGCAGTTTCTGCATGGGGTAGCGACTGCTGCCCTGCGCGTCGACCACCTGGGCGCAGATGGCGTCGGGTAAAAAGGCCCGAACGGCGACAGCCGGTTTGCCGCTGATCTGGATGGGGTGCGCACCGAGAATCTGGAAGGGATCGTGATAGTCGGTGTTGATGATGGCCTGAATGGCTTCTGCGGAGACGGTCGGTTTCATGTTCGCACCTCGTCAAAAGAGATAAGCGAATATACCAGAAATCACATTTGAATTCACCCTGCGTGAAAACCGTGCATCTCCCTCTTCCGTCCGGAAACGATCTGTGCCACAATAGGGCCTCATCATGGCTGAGGCATCCGGGAATTCGTCCAACACATCTTCGTCCATTGCCCGATCGGCGGGGGCGATGGGTGTGGCGACGTTTCTCAGCCGGATTCTCGGGTTGGTGCGTGAGCAGGCGTTTGCCTTCTGGTTCGGTGCCGGCATCTGGATGGACGCCTTCAACGTCGCCTATCGCATTCCGAACCTGCTGCGCGATCTGTTCGCCGAGGGCGCTTTGAGCTCGGCCTTTGTGCCGACCTTTAATTCCGTATTACAGAAAGACGGAAAAGAAGGCGCTTTTCGTCTGGCAAGACTTGTACTATCAACACTGCTTGTGGTGGTCGGCTTTCTGACCCTGGTCGGTATCATTCTGGCGCCGGTGATCGTCATGCTGCTTGCCGGTGAGTTTCGTCAGGTGCCGGAAAAGTATGACACGACGGTCACGATGACCCGCATCATGTTCCCGTTTCTGATCGAGGTTTCGTGGGCCGCCGTAGTGATGGGCATGCTCAATTCGTTCGGCAGCTTCTTCGTACCGGCGATTGCCCCGGTGTTTCTCAACCTGGCGATGATTGCCTCCGGTTTCGTGCTGTGCCCGCTGGCGGTCTGGTTCGGCCGGCCTGCCATTGTCGGTATGGCCGTTGGTGCCATGCTCGGCGGATTTCTGCAGTTCTTTGTGCAGATTCCGGCGCTCTGGAAGCTCGGCTTTCGCCCAGGGTGGGCATGGAATCTGTCTGATCCGGGCTTGCAGCGCATTCTTCATCTGATGATTCCTGGGACGATCGGCATGGCGGCGACCCAGATCAACGTCATGGTCAGCACCTGGCTGGCGACCAGTCAGGGAACCGGAGCGGTCTCGTGGCTGAACTATGCTTTTCGCCTGATGCAGTTGCCGCTTGGATTGTTCGGCGTGGCGATTGCGCAGGCGACACTGCCGGTTGTATCGCGCCAGGCCGCTGACGGCAAACTGGCTGAGATGAAGCAGACGCTGGCCGATTCGCTGCGTCTGACCGTGTTCATCAACCTTTCCGCTTCGCTGGCATTGATTGCCTGCGCTGAACCGATCATTCGCCTGCTGTTCGAACACGGACGCTTTACTCCTGATGACACGCTGGCCACCGCGGCCGCGCTGAGAGCGTATGCGGTGGGTCTGCTGTTCTTCTCAGTCATCAAAGTCATGGGGCCGTCATTTTATGCGCTTGGCGATACGCGGGCGCCGGTGCGGGCGAGTCTTTCTTCCGTGGCCGCCAATGTCGTTCTCAACCTGGCACTGGTCGGTCCGTTGGGCTATTGGGGGCTGGCGCTGGGCGGCTCGCTGGCTTCGGGGTTGAACGCCGGCATGTTGCTCTACAGCATCCGTCGGCATCTCGGCGGGTGGGCGGAAACCGGTCTGTTCGGCGCGATCGGCAAGACGCTGATCTGCAGCACCGCCTCTGCGTTCGTGATGTATAAAACACTCCCGCTTCTTCCCTGGCTGGTTGCTCATCAGAGTGGCGGTAAACTGGTACGAACGTTGATCGAGCTTGGCAGTCTCGCTCTGGCCGGCACGCTGGGTTTTGTAGTACTGTTAATGCTGGCGCGCCTGCTCGGCATTCCGGAAGCCGAAAAGGCGATCGACCTGATACGTCGCAAGCTGCGTCGAGAACCGCAACAACGGGAGGAATGAAGATGAGTCGTGCGCGAGTGCTGCTGACGACCCTCTGGGTTGCCGTGATACTGCTGCTGGAAACGGCTTGCGTTTCGGCGCTTGATTGCGGTTCCTGTGGTCGTCAGGGGCTATCGGCTCTGACCATGGTTTGCCCCGACTGCAAAGCCCTGTTGAATCAACCGTCGAATCGCGTGAAGGCAAAGAAGAGTGCCGTGCTGGCGGTGGAGATCTACTTCACCGGCGACAAGCCCGAGAAGCTGCCCGAGTATGCGAAGCTCTACATCAATCGAAAGTATGTGGGTAACATTCCGCAGACCGAGCGTGAGCCGCGCGGACAGTCGCCGGCGACGCCGGGGCGCACCGGTCTGGGGTTCGATTACACGGCCAAATATGCCGTGGAGCTGCGCGAACAGCATGTCGGCATGGTGCAGGTCGAGGTGGAAATGCGCTTCAAGCGTCTGTTCGGTGTTTCACGCAGCCACCGCCGCGTGTTGTTTCGCAATGTGAATCTCAAGCCCGACGAAAAAACCGTGCTGCGTCATTACTTCGACCATGCGACCACCTTTTCCAAGGTGAAGCCGGTGCCGCCGTCGCCTCAGGAGCGAAAGACCGGAGAGTCCTATGTTCCCGAGGTAAAAACCGGCACCGGAACCCTGTCTCTCGAGACTCCGTTATTCTGATGTTACATTCACGTCGTGGTCGCTGCGCCTGCGTCAGTGTTCTGCTGGCTGCGCTCCTGCTGCCGGTTATCGCCGCCCACCCGCTGCTCGGTTTCGTGGTGCTTGTCTGGCTGCTTTCTTCGGGCGACTGATGGGACATGCATGAACAGATGGTCTGCAGGCTTTGGAAGAAAGTGAGGCATTGACGATGCGATTGTGGCTCATCCTCGGGGTGATTCTTGGAACGGTTCTGAGCCCCGTGTACGGCGAAGTTCTCGATCAGCGGGCACTGGCGGAAAAAGGCGTCTTGCTGGCCGATATCGGCGATGACCAGCTGTTGTGCGTCATCAACGGGAACCACGAAGATCCGGGCGCGCGCTGGTTCCTGCTGGGCGGTCACTGGCGAAATCGCGAACTGGCTTCGGCTGCGACGGCATTTGTCCATGTTGTCTCGATCGATCCTTCGCCTGACAAGAGATTGTTGGCGGTAATCTCCGCAGCCGAAGGCGCGACGATGCTCGAGATTTTCGATCTCGCCCGTTATCGGCGAACTGGTGAGTGGGTGCTGTTGCACGATTGCAACCCTTTCCCGGGGCAGATATCGATCAACACCTGGCGGAAGCGACTGCTCGAAGTCACCTCCGATTTTCCCTTGTATCTCAACCGCCCGAAACTGCTCAACCGTCATCTGCTGCTGCTCGGACAAAACGAGACCTTTCTGATCGACCCGGAAAACGGAATGGTGATGGGTGGGGCGAGCAAGCGTGAAAAGTTTCTGCGTGAGGTTCTGGCCGACCTGAGGTCGGCACAGGTTGAGCGGCGCAGCGAAGCCGTGAAGAAGATTGGCGCACTGAACGAACCTGAACTGACGCAGGCTCTGGCCAAAGCCGTGAAACGTGAGCGTTCAAAATCACTGCGGCAGTTCATGCGCGATACTCTGTTCGATCTGTCTCAGGTTCAGCCTCAACAGCACGATTAACCCTTCCGCAAAGGGAGTGGAAGAGGCCGCGGAGAGAAGGCTCAGGAATGCCGGCCGATTTGCCGATAACGGGAGGTGAAATAGATATCGTACCGTCAGGAGGCAACGACCGTGGAACTTCCGTCACGCTGGATCGTCATGCTGGTGATTCTCAGCCTGCTCAGTCTTTTCTTCTTCCCGTCGACATCATACGCTGATGCCAACTGGATGAAATACTTCCGCAAGGATAGTCTGCTGAACACCTATATGCGCGCGTATGCCGTCGATGGCGAGCGGCTCTGGGTAGGGACCTGGGGTGATGGCGTCGTAGTGTATACCGGCAAGGACACCATCAGCTATAACAGTCGGAATACCCGTTCGACACCGACCAACAACGATGGTCTGGTTTCCGATATGGTGACCAGTCTGTCGATCGACAGCAAGAATCGCCGGGTTTGGATCGGCACGAACGAAGGTCTGGCCAGCTGCAATCTGGATGGCACGGACTGGAAGCGTTTCAGCAGTCGTGATGGACTGCCGAATGATGTGATTCGCGATGTGGCAACCGACGACAAAGGGAACGTCTGGGTCGGAACGCCCAGTGGTGTGGCCATGTTTGACGGCCAGACCTGGAAAGTGCATGACAGTTCGTCGGGGCTGCATGCCGACAGCGTACATTCGATCACGGTGAAAGGTGATTCCGTCTGGGTGGCCACAGTTGACGGCAGCGTCAATCGCTTCGACGGCAGTGCCTGGCAGGTGATGCTCCACCGCTGAAGCCTCGTTCATAACCGCATTCCGGCACCCGCCTTCGGGCGGGTGTTTTCCTTTTCCGGCGATTCGTTGACCCTCCCGGGCGGTACGGGTATGCTGACGGCAAGAGCGCATGAATCATGAGTGACATCAGCCTGTTCGAAGATCTGCGGTCCGCCGACCCTGCGGTTCGTTATTCTGTTTTGTCGCGTATCGAGAATCGCCCCTGGACTCCCGAACAGGTGGCCGAATTCCGCGATCTCGCCCAAGCCGAGGCCGACCCGGGAACGCGTTTCCACATGGAACTGATTCTGCGCCTGAAGGATCAGTCAGGAACTGAGACAGCCGATACTCGGATCGGAGTTGCGGACATCGAGGCGGTCTTTCAGTCATCGCCTCCTGATTTTCTGCATCTGGCGCTGCTATTGCAGCATCTCGACCCGGTACAGGCACCCCTGGCTGTCGATGTGTTGCGCGAGAAACGCTGGCAGGATTTCCCGGATGAAGTGCTGCCTTTCGTGCTGCGACTGGTAAAAAAGCACGGATCGGCACAGGATCTGCCGGCGATCGAAGCCCTGTGCCGACATCAACACCCTCGGGTGCTGCAGGCTGCCATTGAGGCACTCGAAAGAATCAACCCGGAAGATCTGAAGTCATTCATCGTGCCGTTGCTCGTCAATACAAGTTCAGGTATTCAGTCGCTGGCGATACGTTTGTTGCACCGATGGGATCCGGCGGCGGCTTTGGCGCATTTCGAAGCCATGCTCTTTGACGAAGATGCCGCGATTCGCGATACCGCTTTGTTTCATGCCTATTTCTTTCCGTTCGGGGAAATCGAGACTCTGATGCTGCGATTTGTCGGCCTGGAGCAGGATGAAACCCTGCTGCGGAAAGCGAGTCGACTGTTCGTCATCAATCCGGCCTTTGCGACGGTGGAGCGTTTGTCCGAGTTGTATGAAACGGCTACGGGCACGAGAAAAGAGATTCTGCGACAGACTATTCTTGCAGAAGTCGATTTTCTGGTGAAGTCCGGCACGGTGACAAAATCGGTCGACGAAGTGCTGAAGGATCTGCGCGAGTCTCATCGAAGGCGAAAAGCAGAGATATTGATCTCGCGCTGTCGGACATTGCTGACCGAAGCTGACGAAGATCGTCGCCGTCTCGCTATCACCAGACTTCTCGAGTTGCGTCAGGCCGGGTTCGTCGAAGCCGAATCCGTGCTGCGTGAACATCGGTCGTCCGAGTCTTCTCGAACGCTTTTGCAGTTACTGAGCAACTTTGCTGAGACTGAACCCGTTGCCCCCGTTCCGGCAAGTCCGGCCGCATGGTTGTCGCGTCTGGTCGATGGTGATGATGAAGCGTGGCGGGCTTTTGAAATAGCAGGCTGGAATGAGAAGGTGAATCTGCTGCGAAGCGCTCTGACCCCGGAGTCGTCTGCCGCCGAAGCTTTTCTGCGGCGGGTTCTGGATCTTCCCGATCAGGCATTACGGGTTGCCGTGATCGAAACGGCCGCCGGTGGAGTTCCGCACCTGCTGCGATCCCATCTGCCGGGTCTGCTGCAGACAGACCAGACGGAAGTCCAGACAGCCGCCTTGCGGGCACAGATTGCGCTCGATGGCGCGAAAGCACTGCCGTTGTTCGAGACGTTTCTGTTCTCAGCGCATGCCGCACGGCGGCGGGTTGCGTTTGCTTCGCTTGACGCGTTTGATTTTGCGGTTGTTCGACCGCTGTTTGTCCGAGCGCTGTGCCGCGAGACCGATGAGACGAACCGGGTGATGATCGAGGCGGTTCTGCAACAACACCCCGATGAAACGCTTTTTCACGAGGTATTCGCCTGCCGACGCGCGGAGACCATGCCGATTCCGGCTCTTGATGCGGTTCTGAAGCGCTGGGCCGAGCAGATCGTGCGATCGGGAGGAACCCAGTCTGCCGACCCCCTCTCTTTGTGGCGAGCGGCTGATCATCTGGCGGACGAACGCCGTCGACGCGATGCGGCAGCGTCTGATTACTCGGTCGAGCAGATCAACTGTCTGAGGTCCGGGCGTCGGTCTGAGGCGCCGACCGCGGATCTGGTGATCTCCGCCCCTTTGTCAGCCGAACTGGCTGATCTGACACGACCGGGTGTAACGGCTCGATTTCTGACGCTGTGGCGCATGAATGCCGCCGGCTGGCCCGCGGAACGACGCGAAGAACTGAGGCGTCTGGCTGATCAGCAGCTTGATCAGGGGTTGAAGTTTCACATGCACCTGGTGCTCGCCCGTGCCGAGGCATCGGCGAAGACCGGTGAACCCCCGCTGGTACGACTCAATCGACTTCTGAAAGCACAACCGATCGACTTCACGGCGATTGTCGTCGAGTGTGAACGACTGACCCGTCGCGATGGTCGTGTCGGTCTCGAAATGCTGAAGAAAGCCGGCTGGTGGAACTTTCCGACCGAAACCCTGCCTTTCATTCTCAACCTTCTCAAGCGGTTCGGAGCTCCGGAAGACGGGGCCCGCATTGAACCGCTCTGTCACCACGACGACCCGCGCATCGTGATGACTGCGGTCGAAGCGCTTGAAAGACTGAACCCCGAAGATCTGCGTCCAATGCTGGTGCCATTACTTTCTCACCAGGACAGCGGCGTACGCGGTGCCGCCATTCGGCTTCTGGCGAAATGGGATCCGGCGGAAGCATTGACCCATTTCGAGGCGTTTCTGTTTGCCGAGGAGCCGTCTGAGCGAGAAGTTGCCCTGTTTTTTGCCTACTTTTTCCCCTTCGGTGATGTCGAGTCACTGCTGTTGAAGTTTCTCGGACTTGAATCTGATGAGGGATTATTGAAAAAAGCGGGCTATTTGTTTCAGGTGAACCCCTTACCTGAAGAGCCGGCACGCCTGATCGACGTCTGGGAAACCTGTTCGGGAGAAAAACGTGTTCTCATTGGACGGATTCTCAACGGAGTGGTGACGGCCCTTTCGGCATCCGGTCTGATCGACAAGACACCGGAGCTGATTCTGGCCGAGTTGCAGGCAGAATACCGGACCCGTCGGTTCAGACATCTGATCGAGCAGTGCCGTATTTCTCTGGCATCGACCGATTCCGCGCATCGAGCCGAAGGATGTCGACGACTGCAATCAGCTGTTCAAGCCGGCTGTGAAGATGCCCGGCAGGTACTTTGGGAACATCTCGGTCGTGAGACGGATCAGGCGATTCGACAATCACTGGAAGCATTTTTCGCCGTTGGTGCGACGAAGCCGCAACCGGCACCGAATCTCGCGCCCACTGATTTCTCTCCGACCGAACGAGCCGCCTGGCTCGAACGACTCGATGCAGAAGAATATCTCCGGCATCGCAAACTCATACTGCAGTGGCTCGAACAGGGAACGGCGGAAGAAAAGATTCCGGTGGTCGCCATGATGGCTCGGGTGGGGGCGGTGGACGATGCCGCTCGTCTGAAAAAACAGTTCGGTGACGGAGAGCCGGCGCTGCAGGCGGCGCTGATCGATGCGCTGCTCAAGCTCGATGTGGTGTTGCTCGATCCGCTCTTTCCAAAACTGATCGCCCATGCCGATAATCGGGTGCGCGAGTCAGCGATGCGTGCGTTTGTGCTGCGAGACAAACGGCAGGCTTTGATGCAGGTTGAGCAACTGGCCGGGTCCGCACGGGTTCCGGATAGAGCTACCGCAATATTTGCGCTGGGACATTTCGATTTTCTCAGCGTTGTCGACCTGGCGATATCGATGCTTGAACGAGAGACGGACCCGGAACATCTGCGACAACTCGGAGTGTTCATCAAGGCACACCTCGATGAGAGACTTTTCGTGCGTGTGACGGCTCTGGCCGATCAGGCATCTGAACCTCGTGCCGCGCTGATGCGACAAATCGCCGATGAATGCGGTGTTCAACTCGTACAGCAAACCCGAGGCCGATACGCCGACCCGGCTGCGGCACTGCAATGGGCGCGAGATCGCCACAAGGCCGAAGAATTCCGACGGAGGGCGCCGCCCGCGTATGCGTTGCAGAACATTCAGAAAATCAGACAGCAGAAGGTCGCGGCGTCATCGGAAACCTCTTCGGAACTCATGACGTCTCTGGTGGAAACCGTACGAGGATTGACCTCCACTGCCGGCGGACAGATGCAGATTCTCGGGTCTGTCGTTTTGCTTGTTCTCCTGTGGTGGGCTTTGTCGGGAGAGACGGTTTCTGAGCCGCCGATGAAGACGTCTTCCGCGACTTCGACCGCCGCGACGGTCGATCAATCACAGGTGGAACCATTTGATATCCCCGAAGAGCGAGATATACAGGGCGTAGTGAATAACGCTTTCTCGGACGGAATACTCGTGACTCCCGACGGTATGAATGACAAGGTGTTCATTCGCTTTTTCTCGGCTCCCCGTCCGTTCCGTCCCGGCGATGCCTTTCGCGGGCGTATTCGCATCGAGAAGCGAAATCGCACCCGTTACGAGGCGATTCTGCTGAAGCTTTTCTGATGCAAGCTCCCCTGATGCGTGCTGTACGAGAGGAGAGCGTCGGCGTTCGGACGATCGCTCTCCCCGAAAAAGAAATGCGACGCTTCAGGGGGAAGCGTCGCGTTTCTTTTTGCGGCCGCGTTACGGGGCCTGTGCCGGCAGGCGTTCGAACAGTTTCGCCGGGCGACGGGAGTGGCTGAGATCTGAGTGCAAAGCGCGCATGTCGGCCGCCTCGCCGCCTTTATCGGGGACGTTGGGGCCGCCGGGATAGTTGTACAGAGCCGGACAGAATGGCTCCTGAATGAAGATGGCGCGGGTTTCATCATCATTGGCGTCGAACCACTGACTTGTCCAGTCGTTGGCGTGATAGTGCCAGTTGGCATTATGCGGAATCTTGATGCGGACATTGGTTTCCGATTGAATCTCTTTCCATTTTTTGATGGCGTCGACGGCGCGGCTGAGGCAGAACCTGATGCCGTAGCGGTAGCGGGCCATGACCATTTCATCGCTGACGCGGTGAGTCCAGTCGTAGTCGTCGGCGGCGATCAGGTTCCCGAGGGCTTCCTTGAAGGCGGTGATGGTGGCGCCGTCAGCCTCAGTGAGGCTCTTGACCGTATCTTCCATGACCTTTTTCGGAATGTTCGGCTCGGAAAACCAGCCGTCGCCGAAGTGCAGATAGCGTTTGTGTTCGAGAAAGTCACGGAACTTCGGATGTCTGATGCTTGCCAACAGTTGCTCGGTCTCCTGCCTCACCTTCGGACCGAGGTGATCTTCCATGATCTTGGCCATCAAAAAGTAATTGAGCGTGCCGTCAATTGCGGCCACTGCCTCTGCTTCGAGTTTTCCGAGCATGTACGGAAACATGTTCACATGATTCTGAATCAGCAGACGGTTGGCTCGCACGACGCTGTCGGGAGTCTTGTCGCTTTCGCCGGGGGGAGCGTCGAAGTCGAGCAGAGATTCGAGTTTGTCCCAGAGCTCTGAGTCGAGTGCCCGGTTCTTGTCTTCTTTGTATGCTTTGGCAAGATCGA
The DNA here is from genome assembly GCA_964472075.1 of uncultured bacterium. Lineage (GTDB taxonomy): Bacteria > Muiribacteriota > Ozemobacteria > Ozemobacterales > Ozemobacteraceae > CAYYIY01. Next base: position 81,624 of record CAYYIY010000007.1, read on the forward strand.
CCAGAGCGGTCAACGCCGGTCGGGCCCAGCGATCGATCGTGTTGTTGCGCACGTTCTCGAGATTTTCCTTGGTGCTGTCGGTCAATCGCTTGATTTCCTGTGTCAGGCCTTTGATCAGACTGTCGAGCGAGCGCAGATTCTTCATGGCGCACATGTAGATATCACATTTCAGCGCGTCGGCGGCCGGGCCGTCACCCATGATCGGACCCCATTCCTCGACCGGAATCTCGACCAGCGGCATCAGATGATATGGCGCGGTTTCCATGCGATACTTCAGATAGCGCACCATGGCCGGGTGCGCGGTATCGGTGTAACGCTTGATCTTGGTATACAGAAAGAAATCCGGATTGTACCAGACGCGCGGAGTGTTGGCCGAGATGTTATCGCTGTTCCACCATCTGCCGATGGGAGCGAAACGCTCGCGGGTATCGCGGCTGACAACGTACCAGAAGTTGTTGAAACGTGTGCCGACGCGGTCCCAGAAGCCTTGACGCGACAGGTCGGCGTCAAAGTCGACGTCGCGCTGGGTCGGCCGCCACTTCATGTAATCCATCTTCGCTTCCCACAGGCGCTTGAGTGTGTTCAACCCCTCTTCATCGGTGGGGGGAGACGGATGGCGGCAGTTGTAATAGGTCATGACCTGCGCCTGTCTCAGGGCGGCCTCGAGCCCGTGCTGCATCGGCACCGATTCGCCGCTGGTGAACGCCGAGGGTTCCGTATGATACGTGCGGTTGGTCTCTTCGATGATTCTCAAACCTTCCGACTTGATGTCGTCTGTCCATTGCGTCACGTTATCGACATACGATTTGAAGGCCGGGTCGGCGTCATAGAGAAAGCGGTGCGAATCCTGATAGGCCATTTCCCTGGTATCCATCCATTCCCTGTAGGCGGAAACCACGCCCTTTCCCACGAGCAGCAGCATCTGCAGGGTGAAAATGATCTCACCGTAGGGGGGAGGAAACAGAAGGGGCGCGAGAAGACCCGCGGCATCGCAGACCAGACCCGCAACACCGAGAAAGTTTTCGAGAGAGCTGTTGTAACTCCAGTTGCCGCGCAGTTCCTGAAAGTCCTGAGCCATCATGTAGACCGAGAAGATGGCCAGAGCGAATCCGAACGTTTTGCCGAGCAGCTGCGTGTTGGTCATTACGGCGTTCGAATCGGCCGCGGAAAAGGCCTGCGTCAGTTGCCGGCCGTTGAAGCCGACCTGCTCGCCGGGAGCGGCGACCCCTTCGAGGCGGGCCAGAATGTGTCGACCGAGCAGCCCTCTCTCAGAGAGTTCGTGGTAATGTCCGAGCGTGCGCTGCGCGCCGATCGCCCAGTTCCAGACCTCGAAATTGTCGCCCACCTCACGGATCGTCAGCGGCAGAATCTTGCCGATCAAACCGAGTGAGGCCTCTGCGGTGCGAATATAGTTGGGCAGCCCGGTGAGAAGGTCGCGATAGTCGACGATGTTCTTGAAGATGCCTGGGCTGAGAAAGCGCTCGAGCGTCAGAACTTCGTGACACTCGCGCCCGAACATGACCAGGGCCTGCGACATCATCACCGACCAGTTGTGCCAGGCGCGCGCATACACCTGATCGGTCGTCAAGCCGCCCGCCAGCAGCAGGCGGTCGCGCAGAATCTTCAAAGGCGGCACGAATTGCGAGAAATCGATATCTTCGGTTTTCATGTCGATGACGCGCGGCGTCTGTGCCTGTGCCTGGAAGGACGGCAGGAACAGTGGTTCGACCAGAATCAGGAACGTCAGAATCCAGATCAGGGGTTTGCGAAGGGTTCTCATGAAAACATCTCCTTGCGTCTGAGGCGTGAGCGGCTCATTTCCACTGATTGAGCAGGTTTTTGGCGACACCGGCTTCGAAACTGTTGTTTGAACCGTCGCGCGCGATGACGGCGGTCAGCATGTTGCGGGCTTCTTCCTTCTTGCCGGTTTCTTGCAGCGCTTTGGCGTAATCGAGTCCGTAGATGATGAACGAACGATCGTCGACCCCCGGATTCGTCAGAGCCTTGCTGTACACCTCGACCAGCTTCTCGGGCTTGCCGGCGGCGCGGTAGGTGTTCACGATGCGGTTCATCAGCAGCACAGCCGGGTCGGACCCCGGATACTTGTCGAGCAGATAATCGAGCAGCGCAGATTGCTTTTCGATCATCGGATTCGCTGTTGCAAACTGGTACATATTAGAAAGCATGAAGATGGACTCACGAGCAAAGTCCGTGTCTGGGCACTCCTGAATCACCTGAAGATGCAGGGTTTCAAGGGCTTCGAGATCGTTGTCCGACATTCCGGCCATCTGTGCGTAGATGCCTTTGGCCTTTTTCGTCTGTTCTTCGGGGGTGCCGGGTTGCGCCACGGGTTTGATCGTCAGCGCGGCATCGGTCACCGACTTGCGTTCGCTGACGACAGTGGTTGTCGGTTCGGACGTATCCGACGCGGTGTCGGATTTCGCTGTGGTTTTGTCAGGCGCCGAGCCCGGTTTTTCCATCTTCTTCAGCCAGTCGCGGGCAAACGTGTTTTTCGGCTCGCGGGCCAGAACCTTCTTCCAGTCTTCGGCGGCCGCTTCACGTTTTCCCTGGCGCAGTCGCACCAGACCGCGAATGTTGAGCAGAGACGGGGTATCCGGAAACTTCGTCAACCCCTCATCGAGGAGGGTTGCGGCTTCATTGAGTTTCGACAGCTTGCCGAGCAGAGAGGCACAGGCTGAATACAGGGCCTCAGAGGGACTTTCCTTGATCGCCTGCAGATACAGGGCTGCGGCTTCGCCGGCCTTGCCTGCCTTTTCCAGCTTTTTGCCTTCGAGCAGAATCTCGCCGGGCGGACGAGCGGCCGCCGGAACGAGCGGCGAGGCAACAAAACACAACAGGAGAAAGACGATACAGAATCGGAACAATCGCATGAAACCTACCTCCTGAACGGGTTCGGAAACTGCACGCAGGTCGAGAACACCTGACAGATGATCGACAGATTGGTCGCGGGGGTATCCGGACGCTCGCTGATCGAAACATGCAGGACGAGATCGATGTGATCGACGGCATCTCGGACGCCCGGACGCTCCATTCTACCAAACTGGAAGTGCAGAAGGGAAATGCGACCCTGGCTCTGGAAGTCGCGTCTTCCGATCAGTGAGCCGTCAGGGCCGAATTCTTCGCGAATCAACGCCCTGGTTGTCGCGTCGAAGTGATACCCGATCGTTGTCTCACGACCCCCGCGTCGAATCTTGAAGCGTATCGAGTCAGGATTCTGCTCGACGACACTCGTCATGCAACGAGCGTCCGAGCGAAGTCGTTCGACAATGCTCTCGAGAAGCACCTGAGCGTTGATCATATCGGTCGTCTTGGTAAAGGTGATGTTGGTGCGTGACATGAGAAGAATGACCACGCCCATCAGGGTTGCTCCGAGAAACGCCGCGACCAGAACTTCGGTAAGAGTCACGCCCGCCCGCGCCCAATCAATGGTCGATCTGCAGGCCGGATCGTATCTTTCTGATCGCGCCCCGTTAAATCTCGTGTTCATGGTTCGAGGTTCCGTCATACGTCCTCGGGGAACTTCAAGGTGGAAATGCGAAACTGCCGAGTCGGCGACTGATCTTCGGCCAGTCGATAGAACAGCGTGACTTTCAGCAGGAGAATGCGACCATGCAAAGGTTCGTCGCGTTCCTCATGTTCGATCTGATACTGCATCTGTCGGAAAGTGCGTCGAAATTCGCCCATGGCCTGATCACGGTTTTCGGGGGTCGAGGCCTGAAGAATGTGACGAAACACCAGATCATCGGTGACGGGAACGACCTGTCCGTGCAGTGTTTGCGCTTCTTTCAGGGCATCCTTATAGGTTTGAGCCATGAACCATTCGAGCAGACTCTGGGCGATCTGAGTCGCCATCATGTGGCGACCCACCAGAAAGGCGGAACGCGTCGATGAGGTGGAGATGCCGAAGATCGGGATGATGGCCAGACCGAGAATCAATACCCCGATGAGAATCTCCAGGACTGAAAAGCCTGGTTTTCTGCTTCGGACGCAGGCAGAGTGTTTATTGAATCGAGAAGTCATAGTCGCTCATCGAGGTTTCCATGTCGACGGTCAGAGGCGGGCGTTCCGACGCAAACAGAGGGTGGAAAAAGAAAGCGCTGCCCCTTTTGATCTGATGTGACAGACGGTTTACGTCGGGGCGGCTGAGTGCAAGTGAACCCGCGAAGAAGAACGGATCAGCGGGAAGATTCAGCGGCGTTGCCCCATCGTTCAAACTCACCAGGTGAATGCCGGCATACTTTTTCCCGGTCAGGGTGATCGGGTGTCCGTTAAGTACCACGAACGTCAGCATCTCCTCGGGAGTCTGCCGGGTAAACGATTCAGCGAGTTTCGAAGAAAAAGCGGCGTCTGAAATGTGGTCAGCACCTAACTGCGCCGCGACCTTGGCTGGTACAACTTCACCAAGCTGCAAAGGTCCGTTGACGATGATGATCCCGCCCCGAATATCCTGTTCGTGAATGCCGGCAGACAGGTCGAGACCTCCGTCGACCACGACCGTACCAGCCACCCAGAAACGCTGTGAAACTTCTGACAGCTCTTTCACGCCGCGTGCCTGCAGCAGAAACGAGGTGCCGTCCGGGTAATACCGGTTGACGCGTTCCTGCAGACCGGTCGGCGGGGGTGAGGCGGCAGAGACCGGGCGCACGTTCAGCATCTGCTCGCGGTACTGATCGAAGCTGGATCCGGATTTGATTCTGAGCCCATCGCAGCCCTGATAATCGATCGCCGACAGGGGTTGTCCCATCAGGCCGCCCGGTCTCAGGTTGTATGGCTGCATCAGACTCGAATAGCCTTCCGCATGACGTGCCGGATCACCGGACAGAACGCGAGACATGTAATCTCGATAGGTGGTTCCGGCGGGTGGATCGAAGTCCTGTGAGCCGCGAATCTGCCTGGCGGTCAGGCGAAAACCGGGATTCTCGTTATAGATCATCTCTTCACCCTCACCGTAGGCGCAGCTGGGCACGACGAAAAACGACAGAAGAACGAAACGACGAAAGACCCGGCCGAAGATCTGTCGTGCGGGAATAATGGAGTACCCGATAGCCTCTGAGGGCGGGATTCCCTGTTCAATGGCCTGCGCATACAGAAGCGGAGCTTTTGAAAGTCCGAGTGGTTTGAGCGCGGAAGACAGTCTCCATCGGGCGGCATTGGTGTTGAGAGTCGCGTATCCGGGGTCGCCGGTCAGGAACTTCTCGAGTTTCACCGAACGCGCAAAGAGGCCTCCGGTCGGCGACATCTCATCGGAAAATCCGAAGATCCAGCCGGTCGTGCGGATGCTGGAAGGACTGACGGGCGGGCCGAGATACTTGCTGAAGCCGCGTACCTGGTGTGAGAAGCCGACCACGCTGAGATCTTCCAGATACATTTTGTCGGTCTTGTCGGTAATAATGTTGAAATGGGACGGCTTGACCAGGCTCAGATCAGAGAACACGGCGCGACTGGGTTGTACTTCTCCGCCGAGTTGCAGAATCACCGGCTGATTGTCGCCGCCGAAGAACACCTTGCCGTTCTGATGAGGAGTGCCGAATTCCATGGTGGTTTTCGATCCGCCTTCAGGTGCGGCCGCCTTGTCGGCGAACGGCGAATCGAGAATCAGCGGCCAGTTCCCGGCCTCAACCTCGTCGTCCTTGAGCGGCAGGACATTGATGTTGTCCGCGGTCGGCGTCTGTTCCGTGTGCAGCTGATCAAAGAACCAGGCAAACTCGCGCAACATCGGCAGTTGTACGAACGTGACCTTGAAGGGATACCGCGCGGTCAACGTGTAACGACGATCGCCGAAGCCGCCGGTGCTGAGAATTTTGATGGTGCCTGCGTATTCGCTCACGGCGCGCGACACATCGGCGAAGTACAGCAGGTCGGGCAGCGGAATGACGCGAACATCCGACAGTGTCACCCTGGGCAGGGAATCCACGGTGAGAATCAAGCCGGAGCCGGTCTGATACGGTCTGACCAGATCATGGAACAGGGTTGAAGGCGTGTAACCGGCGGCTGAGAGATCGATGGTCAATTCAGCAGACGGGGGAGTGTTGCGAAAGGTCTGATACAACGGAGAACCCGCCCGGTTTGCTTCGCGACGCAAAAACTGAAACACATCGGCGGACTGTGATTCGAGAACGTTGCGCACGATCAGCGATTGATCGAGCAACGTGACCGTGTGCGTGTGCGAGCCGACCCGTTTGAACAAACCGAACGCAACGATGATCAGCAGGCTCAACAGACCAAGCATGACCATCGAAATCGTGCCTCGGCATGGTCGTCGATGAGTGCCGAAACTCGCAGGAATCAGGGAAGACATAAGGCAAGTATACTACGGGCACCAGAGAAGATTGCAGCAGGTCGTCAACAAATCCTGAGTTGTACGACGTGGTGACTGTTTGGCGGTTGACTTTCCCCCTACCGGGTGATTAATTGAAGGTATGGCGACATTTTCCACCCCCGCCGAAATGGTCGGGCCTGTTTTTGTCATTCGACCTGCCGGTTACCTGGATGAAGCGGGCGGCAAGACTCTGCGATCCGCCTTTCAGGAACCACTTCAGAAAGGGTGCCGCAAGTTCCTGCTGAATCTGTCGGGAACCCCGGTGATCAACAGTCAGGGCATCACGCAGATTCTCGAGATCTGCGAAGCCGTGATCTACGAGCAGAAGGGCAGCCTCGGGCTGGTCGGCTTGTCTGAGCTGTATACAGATGTCTTCGAAGTGGTCGGGATCCTGAATCTCGTCACGCTCTTTGCTGACGAAGCCGAGGCCTTGAAGCTGCTGTAAAGGCCGGGGATCCCCGGCGGTAGTAGCACTCCGGCGACGATTGACGCGAAGAAGGGACAGGAGCTGCAGCAGATCTTGCAGCAACTGGTCGACTGGGTCATACGAGAAGCACAGCGGGTCTTCTCATGGGCGAAACAGCAGCGCGATCAAAGTTCCGGTGGAAATACGGGAACGGGGAATACCGGCGCTCAAGGTTCTTCCGGAGCCACCGACTCCGCCTCCGAACCGCAAAAAAGCTTCTGGGACTACGTCGTTGACGGGGTCCGTTCTATCCTGCCCTTCTCGCTTTTCTGAAGAGGCTGTGTGAAAAGACAAACCAGGACGATCACACCGCTTCGACGATGAGAATCGTCAGGTCATCGCGAAACTGATTGCTCTGAGTGAAAGCCGGCAGATCGTTCATCACTCTCTCCACGACTGCCTCAGGTGAGAAATTCGGATGTGCCGCCGTTTCAGAGACGATGCGTACCAGACGATCTTTGCCAAAGAACTCTCCTGATGGGCTTCTCGCTTCGGTGATACCGTCGGAATAGAAAACGAACAGATCTCCCGGCGCGAAGGGGATGGTTTGCAGTTTGAAGGTTTCGGTTTCAAAGATGCCGAGCGGAGCGTTCTGCGGTTTGTACAGACGATGACTGCCGGTAGCACGCTGCAGATGCATGACTTCCGTGTGGCCGCAATTGACCAGCTGCAGAATCCGTCGGGAAAAGTCGAACTGACCGTAATGAAGGCTGATGAAGCGCTCGACGCTGAAAAGCCCGGGAGACATGCGTTTCTGAACGAGAGCCACGATTTCGTCAGGCCTGGGCCAGGCGTGTTGCTGCAGTTCGAGCAGCAGGTGTGACATGGCTCGTTGAAAATGGCTCTTGGCCGCGGCACCGACGAGAGCGGCCGGAATTCCCTTCCCCATGACGTCTCCGAACAGAACATCGACGGTGTGGGTGTCATGCGTGAAAAAGTCGAGAAAGTCTCCGTCAATTCCTAATGATGGAATGCTTCGACTGGCCATGCGACAACCGCTGAGATCGGTCGGGATTTTTCCCAGAAGAAGTTCTTTCTGTATCTGCCATCCGATGTTGATTTCCTGTTTTCGCGCCTCGGACAATTCCTCAAGGGTGTTGTGCAGGCGTGTATACGCGGAAGCTCGCTCCAGCAAGCCGGTTATGTAGTCGTATCCGAGATACATGAGAAAAATACTCACCAGGAAAATCAGGGTGATCGTCTGAAAGAGTTGCCCACGTGCCTGCTCGAGAATTCTTTGCTGGGTGACACGAACCTGTTGATCTTCTATGGCTGTAATCTCCTCGAGATCATGGATCACTTCGGCAATAGCCTGGACAAATCGTGAAGGCTCCGCGTTCAATCGTTCCAGTTCCTCTTTTCCGCTGATCAGGTGACTGATCAGGTTGTTCATGAATTTCCAGTTTTCAGATTCGCGCTTGGTTGCCAGCAGCTTTTGGCTTCTGGTGGTCAACGACAAGGCTCGGACATTCAGCAGTTCACGCAGGGCGGTGTGGGTCACGAGCAGAAGATACATGGATTCATCTTCGGCGCCGGGAGGAGAGGAAAGCAGGCGGGTGAAGGTCACACGAAGTTTGCCGGCATACTCTCGAGCGGCCTCGAGCAATATGATGTTATTGAAAAGCTTTGCGGTTTCAGCATCCTGAAAGGCCTGAGCCATGGACTTTTGCACATCCTGAAGCATACCGATCAGGCGTGTGTACTGTTGATAGGCGATAGTGAACGTCTCTCGGGCAACCGCCCCCTTGCGGATGTCGAACAGCTTCGACTGCAGAAGACGGCATTCCTCGCGCAGGGACTGAGAGAGTGAGGCGTTCGTGATGCCGGCGAGAAAGACTTCGAGTGGAGGTTGTATGTTGGAGTATTGCTTTTCCAGCTCCTGCAGAGAAAGAGTTCCGGTTAGATACTGAGCGGAAAACGATCTTTCCCGTTGCAGTTCTCTGATCACATGAAAGGTCCGCTCGACGAGATCAGCCTGCTGCAGCACGCGCTCAGCCAACCCAATCGATCGCCAGGTCTGAAAAATGGAATACCCGGCATACAACAGGAACGCTGCGAAAGGCACGAGCACCAGCAGAAACACTTTTCTGAGATAGGGAGATGCAGCTGAGCGGCCGTTCACGCGACATCCTCAACTTTCTCGTCTTTGTCAGGCTCGGGAAGAAGCAGATTTGCCAGAAAAGCCGTCAAACCACCGGTGGTAATTCCCGAACTGAAGGTGTCGCGAACGAGCGGATTGAAACCCTGAAGAACTTCAGGGGCAGCCGTCACTCCAACACCGAGAGAAAGGGAAAGGGCGATGATGGTGATGGCACGTCCGTCAAGCGGTTGCGAAGCAATGATGCGAATGCCGTTGGCGGCGATGGTGCCGAACATCAGCAGAGTGCCGCCGCCGAGCACGGCCTGCGGCATCAAAGCAAATAGTGCTCCGATCAAGGGAAAGATGCCCAGGAGCATGAGAAAGGCGGAAATGTAGTAGCCGATGCGGCGACTGGCTACGCCGGTCAGTTGAATGATTCCGTTGTTCTGACTGAATGTGGTATTGGGGAAACTGTTGAAAACCGCTGCCAGCAGCGAATTGAAGCCGTCTCCCAGAACGCCGCCCGAGAGGCGCTGCCAATACAGATCACCGGTGATGGGTTGGTGTGAAACCAGCGATGTCGCGGTGATGTCGCCGACCGTTTCAATGGTGGTCAGAAGGTAGATCAGGCTGATTCCGAGAAAGGCCGCCGGATCGAAGCTGAGACCATAACGGAAGGGAACCGGCCAGGCGACGAACTCCATCTGCCGAATCGGGGAAAAGTCGATCATGCCGAGCAGATACCCCGCAAGATAACCGAGAAGCAGACCGAAGAAGATCGAACCCATGCGGAAGAGTCGAGTGCGAGCCCGACTGCAGAGGACGATGGTCACGAAGACCAGCGCGGCAAGACCGAGATGGATCGGTGCGCCGAAGGTGCCGCTCTTGTGTGCCGCCACGCCGCCCGCGCAGTTGGCAAAACCTGATTTGATGAGGGTGATACCGATCATGGTCACCACGAGACCGCTGACGAGAGGTGGTACGAGCCGACGTGCGAGATGCAGAAATCGGCTCAGAATCATTTCGATGGCCGAACCCACGATGCTGATGCCGAAGATGAGCGGCAGTCCGCCCACCTTTCCGGCCGCGATGATCGGCCCGATGAACGAGAAACTGGTGCCCTGAATGCTGAGCAGGCCCGAACCGATCGGTCCGAGTCGATGCACCTGAACCAGCGTGCAGATGCCCGAAGCGAAGAGAGACATGTTGAGCAGATATGCCGTCGTACTGACATCGAGGCCGAGGGCCGCGCAGATGATCAGGCCCGGCGTCATGATCGGAACGAAGATTCCCAGCAGATGCTGCAAGGCCACCAGAAGGCTTTCGCCCGCGGGCGGGCAATCATCGAGTCCATACAGCAGCTCGTGCTTGTACGGTTGCGGGCTGAACGGTTCGCCGGTCATGGAGTCTCCTTACGATGAGAAAGCAATCAGAATCGGCGCGATGATCTTCATTCCGAAAAAGAGATTCGTCCCGTGAGGTCGAACCTCCAGACGGGTTGTTTCTCGAAGACATTGCGATTGATATTGCTGAGGAACACTTCGGCAAACACGCCGCTCTGATACAGCTTTTCGGCGAGTTCCACGACCGCGGTGAACGACAGGCCGTAGCCGGTAAGTTGCACGCGAAGATCGCCATCGATGCGCAGATTCGTGATCCAGTGCGAGGCATTCTTGGGCAGTTCCCCGCCACCGCGGCGAATGCGGGGTTCGAACGTCGTCAGAGCCAGGATCTGTGCCATTCCCTTCACTAGACGATCGCCCTGCGTGGTTCCAGTTGACTGCCCCACGACCACGGTCTGGTTGATCATGACTGAAAGCAGTTGTTTGCCGTTCGGCAGAGTTTCTGCTGTTTGAGAAACGTTGATCGACTTGTGTCCAAGGGTGGCATTCGCGACCGAAAATGCATTCGTCTTTTTGAGGAAGGCGGGAAGGTTGTCTTCTGCGGTGACAAACCCGATCTCGACGGGAATCTCATACCATTGCTCAGAACGGATCATCGGAGAAAGTCTGACATCCTGAAACTTCATGTCGGCCTGACTGAGGGCATCATTCTCAAACTCGAGAATCGATCTGAGCTTCTTGAACTCGGCAGGACTCCATTGAAGGCTATCGGGAGAAGCGACGGTCGACGTGGGTTCAACTGCCTGACACACAATTGTTGGGGCCGAGAGCAGGGTCAGCATCAGCACGAGCATGAGGGTAGCGCGGTGAAAGAAGATCATGAGCGTTCCTCCGACGGACGGAATGTGGAGAAAGACCGGGCTTGAGAGAGAACTCGCATGGTTCAGTATAAAGCACGCTTCCAAATGTGACAAACGGATTCAAAGATCGCGAGATCGCGGGGTTTTGCTGTTCGATGGGGGGAAGGGCAACCTTCAGGGTCGTGTCTCTGGTGCTCGCATGACGAGCCAGCCGGTGCTTCGTGTCTGTCGGGCTGGTGATTGGCGGATCGGCGCGATACAATAGCCCCGACCGTATCCCATTTCGTCGGGGAGGATGGCGTGATGAACAAGCGTTCTTTCTATCTCTTGCTCCTGGTATTCTTCGTTGTCGGTATTGTCAGGCTGACGGCTGCAACTGTTCTCGAACTGCGCTACGGCGAGAGTCTTCGTGGCGATGTCGTCCTGCAGGAAGGCAAACTGCAACTGTCTGACGGTCGGTCGATCCCGACGGCGGAAGTGAAGCAGATTCGCTTCAACGTGGGTGAACAGGCCGATTCGGTCGTTGCCGTCGAGGCGGTTGATCTCGAGGCAATCAGGCAGATCGAACATCAGGCCGCTTCTTTTATCGAACGCCACTCGGACGCATCAGCCGTCATTCTCGCTGACATCATGAATTATACCTATCGCGCCGACGGCACGCATGTGCTGCGCAGTCGCACGCTGGCGAAGGTGATGAAAGAGGACCGACTCAGCATGGCGACTCAGGGAACCCACTTTACGGAAGGACGAGAACGAGTCAACGTCCTGAAAGCACGCTCGATCAACCCGGACGGAACCGTTTTCAGTCTTGATCCGAAGGATGTGCGCGTGACCAAAGCGCAGTCATCGCCCGGGATGTTCATGAAGTATCAGCTGCTCAGCTTCCGAATTCCTGGAGTTCAAGTCGGCAGTCTTGTTGAATACGAGCTGGAAGTTGATACCTACAACCCGTACAATCGTGAGTTTTTCTTTCCGATCAACTACTTCCAGGGTCATGATCCGGTCTTTCTGTCGCATCTCGAAATCACTATTCCGAAAGACAAAACTCTGTACTGGGAAGAACGCAATTTTCCGGCTGGGGCTGTCGCGGCAAAGGAAACCAGCTCGGGAGACACGAAGACCTATGTCTGGGAAACGCGTGAAATGCCGCCGATGGTTGATGAGCCGTCGATGCCGCCGGGAGCCGACGCCATGCCGTATGTCCAGGCTTCGCTCTTTGAAGGATGGGACAAGATCTTTGATTGGATCAACCAGTACTGGAAACCCAACACGACACCTTCTGCCGATCTGGCGAGCAAGGCGATCGAACTGACTCGCGACCTCAAGACCGAGGACGAGAAAGTCGCGAAGATCTTTCACTGGATTCAGAAGAACATTCGTTACATCATCATCAAGGGTGACGCGGCTACTGTTTATGGCAGCTATCCCGCGCACGAAACGGTCAGCAAGCAGTTCGGCTGTTGCGTCGACAAGGCCATGGTCATGAGTGCGATGCTGAATGCGATCGGCGTCAAGAATGGACCGCTGCTGATCAACGCCGGCAGTCACAATCTCTCGAAACGCATTCCCAATCTGAATATCACGCACTCGATCAGTCGCATCACCCGCCCCGATGGCAGTTTCTATTATCTGGATAGTACCGGGTATGACCATCGCTATCCCGGCTTCCCATCGTTCAATCAGGGCCGCTATTGCCTTGATCCGTTCAACCGCAGCGTCGATGAGATTCCGATGCGGGCACCCGAGGAAAACCTGCATCACCTCGTTTCGACGCTGTCACTCGACCTCAACGGACTGCTGCAGGCGCAGACCCTGAAGGAATATACCGGTGACTTCGAAGCGTGGGCACGCGGGAGCTGGAAGAGCATCAAAGAGGAAGAGCGTGGACTCTTTCTCAGCCGGCGTATCAACAAGTATGGCAAGGGCGCGGAGCTGGCGACCTATTCACTGAACAATCTTCAGGATATTGAATTCCCGTTTTCCTACTCGTTTTCGTATCGTATTCCGCAATACCCGCGCGAAGCCGCAGACTTGATGGTGTTTGCGATCCCGGGGTTGCTCGACTACCTCACTTTTCCGGAGGCCGGTCTGGCGACGCGCGTCTACCCGATCGAGTATGACTCGACAGAGATGCAGAAGGAGGAAGGCACGATCACTCTTGCCGACGGCCTGCAGATTCGCAGTCTTCCCGAGCCGGTTCAGGTTGACACGCCCTGGTTTGCGTTTCGTGGTGAGTATCAGCGTCAGGGAGACAGGACGATCAGCTATGTGTTCGAATTCCGCCGCCTGGCAAAACGGGTCGAACTGAAAGACTATGCCGAGTTCAAGCGTCAGATTGACCGAGTGCAGAAATGTTCGCGTGAACGCATCTTTCTCGTGAAAACCGCCCAGGGAGGAAAACAATGAAACATCTGTCACGCATGCGCATTCCGGCAACCTGGTGGCTCGTCGGCTTGATCGGTCTGATCACGTCACCGCTGATCGCTGATATCCTGACTCTGAACAACGGAGATGAGTTGTTCGGGACGGTCAGATCACTCGATGCCAAGGGGATACAATTTGAGCGGAATGGTACGATTGCTTCCTATTCCGTTGATCAATTGTTGAAACTCGAATTCGAAACCCTCAAGATGCCGCCGGGAGAAGATACGGTCGATCGCATTCAAGACTCTCTGGTCAAAGAGTTGATGAAGAAGATCCCGAGCGCGGAAGCCTATCCGCAGGCGGCCCGTCTCGATGTTCTCGACGAAGAAGTGTACGAGTTGAAAGATGCAGGAACCTGGGATTATACCGCGCGACAGGTGTTCGTGCCGTTCAAGGAGACCGCTCGTGACGATGCCAACCACTCGTTCGGCTACTTCCCTGATCTGGAACGAGCGGAGGTCGTCTACGGCCGTTCGATCACGGCTCCTGAATCGGGCGTGTTGGGATTGCTCGGCGGCCGCCCCGGAAGTGTGCGCTATGTCTCAGACCACACGATTGCCGACGAGGCGGACTTCGGCACCATACCCCTGTACCAGCGACGACACACGGTGAAATTCGCTATTCCAGAGGTAGCGATGGGTTCGATCGTCGACCGGCAGTATCGAATTCAGCGATTCAAAGCTGATCCGTTGAAGCCGTTTCTGGCCGAAAAACTGTTTCGCGGCAGAGAGCCGGCGAGCACCATTCGTCTGATTGTTCGAGCACCGCGCTCGCTGGATCTGGTTTTTCAGGTTATCGACCCGGAGAAGGTGATCAAGGTTACGAGTACGGAGAAGGACCAGGTGCATGAATGGTGCTTCGAGGCGAGCAATACGGAGGGATTGATCGATGAGTCGCTGATGCCCGAACTCGAGCGTCTGGCGCCGCGAGTCGTCATTGGGCAAAAGAACTCCTGGAAATCCGTTGCGACCGAGTATGAAAAATGTCTGGCTCCCCTGCGTGCGCAAGCCCTGTCTGACCCGGCTCTGGATGCCGTTGTCAGTCGTATCTGTTCCGGAACACAGGATTTGTCGGAGAAGATACGCCGTCTGTTTACCTTCACGGCACGCGATATTGGTGATGTCGATGTGTTTCCTGACTGGTACTCCTGGCAGCCGCATGAAGTATCGCAGATTCTGCAGGCCAAGCAGGCCAATCATGTCGATCGGGCGTTTCTGTATCACTGCCTGCTGTTGAAGGCCGGCGTTGAAAGCCGGATTCTGCCCGTGCGTTGGCGCATGCTCGGCGAGGTTGCGACAGAGGTTCCCAGTCTGATGCAGATGTCCGGTATGGTTGTCGAGATTGCCCCTGCTGTGGCCTCGTTTCCGATGGGTTTGCCGGTGATGCGCGATATGGGGCCGGAGGTGACGCCGGGATACCTTCAGGGAGCGAACGCGCTGCGACTCTCCGATGCGAGCCTGGCGGCGGTGGCTTTCGTGCCGGCGAAGCAAGAGGGAAACCGGAGCGTCCATGAAGGAGAAGTGACGCCTGACGGTGGACTGAAGATGAAAACGACGCTGCGGCCTCTCGGCGGCACCGCGGGAGACTGGCGCGGAATGCGTGACTATTCAAGGAAAGAACAGGAAAAATACCTTGAAAGCATGTTGCATGAGATGATTCCGGGTGCGCGCCTGTTGAGTTTTACTCTGGCAAATCTCGACGACACCGCGAGCACTCCGGTTTTGCAGTGGGAATGGGAAGTGGCATCGTATGCGTTGCGCAGCGGTGACGACCTGTTGGTGATTCCTTTGCCGGTGAATCGAAAGTCCTATTCGGCGTCGGCTGTCGGGCCGATGAAACGACGTTATCCGCTATCCTGGGAGGTCCTGCGTCGTGACGATCAGCAGATCAGTCTGCGCCTTCCCGAAGGCTATACGGTCTATGCATTGCCCGAAGGCGATTATGCCTCAGCTCGCGGGATGATCTATCACTCGAAGTTCGGTTTTTCCGTGAATCGGGTTCTGTTTACCGATACGCTTGAACGACACGTGGTCGATCTTGAAGCGTCCGAGTATGCAGATTATAAGAAACTCATTGAAAGCCGATCACAGACGGCAGATCAGTGGATCATCATCAAGCGCACCCGTTGACCGGCATGGAAAAACCCCCGCTCGAGCCCATTGGACTCGAGCGGGGTTTTCACTTCGGCAAGATTACCTGCTGTCGGCAGGTTGTACGATCTCTGAAAGGATTCCGTAAAATCCCCTGCAGAATGAAACCGTAGCATCCAGTCCCGATGCGGGAGTGCGCCCACCGGTGGGAATCCAGTCGGGCGGCAGCGCTGGAAAGGGTCCGTGAACATTCAGAGGATTGACCTGCAGCTTCATGGACGGCTGTCCGTCGATCGGGAAGAAAGCCGTGAAGCCGGAGATGGTTCCGTTTTCATGCTTTGTCACCACAACGCTGTCCGAAGCGGTTTCCGATGTTCTTAACGCGTACTGTTCAGGAGTTTCGACGACGAACGGATAGCGAGCCTTCAGTTTTTCGGTCAGGTAGGCGGCGGTTTCCGGATGAACGGAAAACTGTGCCGGCTCAGAGCCGTTGAAGGTGCGGTAGTTGACGGTCAGATCGAGACGGAAGCCGCCCGAGGCTTCTTTCTCGATGCCGACGACAGGAAACGGAGAATAGTCGCCTGGATCGGCATGAAACAGAATAGTATCGGAGGGTGTTACGAGGAGGCAGGAGATCGATGCATTGCGGCTCAGATATCGAAACGATGATTTCGGTGAGCGCAGCCCGAACCAGACTGCTTCATCCTTCCTGACACCGATTGTACCGGTACTGAGCAGATTGTCGCCCGACCAGAGGCTGAATTCGAGATGAAAGTTCTGCATTTCGGGCTTGATCGGCTCGAATGTCGAGGTGACGGCAGCCCTGATCGAGGCCCAGGAGTTCGATTTGGAAACGGTCGCCGCAGACTGAGCTGAAGCGCTGCCGACGATCAGAATGAAGGCGAGCAACAGTGACGCCGTGGTGAATGGTCGCAGACAGAATGACAGCCGGCTCATGAAAACCTCCTCACGCAGACTATGCCTTCGTGAAGCGAAGGCGTGGAACTGAATCCCGTTGAACGACAATCAATGAACACGTATACTCGAAGAGTCGTTGCTCTCCATCCTCTGGACGAGTATTACCATACTCGAACTTTCGGGAAGTCACAATGGAAGGCACGGAAAGGAGAATCACATGAAAGGCTGGTATCGGATCGGAAGTTTGTTCCTGGGCGGCATGTTTGCCTTGTTGCTCGTGACGAGTGTCCCTCTCTGGTCGCAGGCTGTATCAACACCGGAAACGACGGGAGTGACACAGGATATGGTGCAGCAGCTGGAGTCGCAGATTCAGAGCCTGATGAAAAATGCGGCGCTTGCCTCAAACGCTGCCAGCCTGGAGATTCTGAAAAACGTCAACGGACAGGTGGAACAATTGAGCAAAAACCTGCAGACGATGACCGGTGAAATGACGAAAAACATTCTTCAATCGGTGAACGGCAATCTCGAAAAGGTCCTTCACTCCGTCAATGAACAGACCCGACAGCTCGTTCAGAAGAGCCTGAATGATACGATGAGCCAGGTCAATTCCATGATCCAGTCTTCCATGCAGCAGGCTGCTCAGATGACGAATCAGTTGGTGAATCAGGCCATGGATCAAGCTCAAAAGGATATCGACGGTGCCATGAAGGAGGCGGATAAAGCTCTTGCTGATGGACTGAAGGCCGGGGACGACGCGGTCAAGGATGCTTTGAAGAACATCGGGAATCCGACGACGGAAACCGGACTGCAGAACACATCCGACGATCCCGCCGAACCACCCGAACCGATTGATCCTCCCGATCCTCCTGAACCTGCTGAAACTGAGTAAACATTCGGTAATCAGTCGTCATCTGGAGTTTTCGACTGTTTCAAGCCGCAGGCCGGAATGACCGTGTCTGCGGCTTTTTCATGATGTTGGGCGGCGGGAATCAGTGGATTGCGCCTGGGCTGGGGTTACCGGGCGGACAATGACCACGGTTGCATCATCGTTCCAGGGCACACTGCCGGTGAACTGCCTGACGGTTTGGAAGATCTCCTGAGTGGGGCTGGATGTGTGCCGGGAAAGCGTATGAGTGGCCGCCTGCTGAAAGCGATCGTAGGTGAACATCTGCCCGTGGGTGTCGATGGCCTCGATCAGTCCATCTGAATAGAAGACCAGACCAGCGCAGTCCAGTGAAACCGTCGATGTGGCGTATTTCCCTTTCTTCAGCACGCCCAGAGGGTTTGAGACCAGTTCGCATAACCTGGATTCGCCGGAAGTGGTCACCAGAACCGGAAATGACTGACCGGCATTGAGCAGTTGAATCGTCTTCGTTTCAACATCAATCAAACCGCACAGGCATGTCATCATCTTTTTGCGGCGAAGAATGTCGTACAACTGCTGATTCAACAGATCGAAGACAAGGCGGGGATCTCCGGGATGTTTCTCGAACAGGAGATGAAAACCGGCTTTGGCCATGGCGGTTACCAACGCGGCTGAAACTCCATGGCCTGAGACGTCCCCCAGCAATACGACGGCCTTTCCTGACGGCAGGGGAAAGTAGTCGAAGTAGTCGCCGCCGACAGCCTGAGTCATTTCGTTTTGCCCACTCACTTCAAGAGAGCCGAGATGCAGGCTCTGCGTCGGGAACAGCGTACGCTGAATCGTGAGGGCCACCTCCATCTCGCCGAGATACTCAATCGTTCGATTCAGGGTCAGACCGAGAAGTCCGAGTTCGTCGCGAGAGTCGATACGAACGCGATACGAAAAGTCCCGGTTTGCAATTGCCTTGACGCCCTCCGCAAGCTGCTGAACCGGGACAAGAAAACGTCGCAGAAGAATACAACCCAGAGTGAAGCTGAAGAGAGTGATGCCGATCATGCAGACAAAAACCCGCCGTTGATAGGTATACAGCTGTTGCTGAACGATGGTTGCGGGAAGGATATGCACCAGCGTGACACTGCTCATCTGCTTCGCGGAAACGGCGGAAACATACGACTCTTGATCCCCATCTTTCTGAACGAATCCGATCGAATCGCGATCGCTTCGTTCGAGCATCCTTGGTACAAATTGATATGGGTCATTGGCAACGATCGGATACGATACGCAAAATGGATCTTCACTCGTGTAGGCACGAACGGTTTCCCCGGTTTCCGCAACGCCGGCTGCAACGCACGCTTTCAACAGATACTCGCGGTGCAGACCGGGATAATCATGGAACAGAAAGATGACATACTGAGCTTCACGCTGAGCGTTTTTGAGCGTATTGGCATACAGGTAGCCTTCGCCGATGGCTCTGGGAACCCGCACAATCTTGCCCTGAGAGAGTTTCAGAAAACGAAAGGAGGTCTCGACATCGCTGCCGGCCATTTCACCGACAAGGAGATCGGAATTAACAGTACTCTTGAGCGTTTTCACCCCTTCCTGCTCATTCGAGTAATCAACGCATTCACGACCGACTTTGGGTAACAGTTTCTTGAGTTTCTCGGTGTGCTTATGCGTAATGCGAGAAGCAACCTCTTCATTGTCCTTGTTGCCGAGAAGACACAGCGCCTCGAAGAAATTGAATTTGAAGGATGTGTGAGTGAGCAGGCGGTCGAAGAGAGAGCGTCGTTCTTCAAGAGGACGCGAAAGCAGCCAGCGGTAGCCGTTTTTCTGTTTGGCATGGAGTACCACCAGCATCTGCGACTGCGAAGAAACGACGAAGATATCGTCAATGTCGCCGACATTGCGGAGGTCTTCGAGTTTACGCAACACGGTGTCGTACGATTCCGTTCCTCTGGTAAAGCCTTGATGCAGGCTTTCGTAGTAAAGTTGGCGTTTCTGACAGGCGCCTTCAAACTCTCGATCGATGGTGTCCAGCTTGTTGAGACTCGATGTTCGATATGTCTGAACCAGCTCATCCTTCTTTTCCTGCAGGTAAAGCAGACCGAAAGTACCTGTGGCCAGAAGTGGTAACGCGGCTCCGTAGCCGAAAAGAAGAAAGAGTTTTGCCGCCAGACTGATATGACGGTCGGAACCGTGCGTCGGTGTCGCCGGCGTGCCGGCCGAGGTCGGCACATCGAATGAATGCAGCTTGAGAGAAAAGCCGATACTGAATCGACTGAGCATGATAAAGACCAATACAGCCAGGGCGGAAAACCAGACAGGTACTTTCGGCGAGGCGGCACTGACGACAAGAATACCGTTGGTGCCGAACTGCGTGCATCGCACCTGCTTATCTTCGAAAGACATTTCCTCTTCGCCGGAAGCTTTATACTGAGTTGCCATGCGTTTCATCAGATCCACGGACAACTCGGGGGTAGTCAGATGCATGTTTCCCGAAGAATAGAAGCCGCAGGAAACATGGTCGGGTGGCAGAGACGCGAACAGATGCGCAAGTTTGAATTCGGGTTCGATGGTATACGGCCACGAAAATGCGAGCATGCCGGCAGGAACGCCGGGTGGCGTGTCAGGAATCCAGCGGTACATGCCGCGAACGAGGTGGTGTTCGGCGGCGTCGCTGTGTCCGAGCACTGTCTCCATGTTTTCGCGGCCACGCAGTCTGAAGATGAAATCAGGATTGAAGAGAATGTTGCTCAGAGGGGCGTAGACCTCGTCATTCACCTGAAAAGGTGTTTTCCAGGGAGTGCGCAGAAGTGCGAAAAGGTGATTGAGACCCGGGGGAAATGATTGCCCCGGCAGCGGGATCGGAGTGCCTGATCCATCGAAGAGAAAGATCAGCACTCGTCGTTGCCCGAATGTGCGCATCACGTGTTCAAGAGTTCGTCTGAATGCGGCACGGTCTGATGAATCGCGGCGAAGAGAATCGAAAGCGCTGTTGAGAATGGGTTTCATTCCTTCGTCATAACCGCGGCAGACGGAGAGGGTTCTCTGTGAAAGTTCCTTTCTGAGGGCATCCGTCTGCACTCGGGTCATGACCACTCCCGTGAGGACCACCGTGACCCAATACAGCAGAGACGGAATGATGAAAAAGGCGAGAAGAACGGGGGCGCGTTTGAACCATGTACTCAGATTGATCATCACGCGACCTCCACGGCGATCAGAGTTCGCGTCATCGGCTCCGCTTCGGTAATACTCTCCGTAACGTTTGCAAGGAACAGATTGCCGAGATCGGAGGTCCCGGCTCCAGGGTTGGTCTTCAGCAGGTTGGAAAGATAGGAAGTCAAATGCTGTGTGCTCGATTTTTCGAGAAAGCCGGGCGAAAGGGTGATCAGACGGTCTCTCGACGAGAGTGTGAATTCGATGTCCGAACATGGTGAGCGATCGGACGTGCCCGAATCGGGAACGGGAAGAAGAACGGGATGAACGGAATCGGTTGACCATCGCACCACGGTGAATGGTCCGTTCAAACTCAATCGTACTTGTCGGCTCGCCGGTGAAATTGTTCCGATGAAGAGAAAGACGGCGTCATTTACTTGAATTGTGTTTTGTACAAAGTGCAGAAACTGATTCAAAATCAGTCTGGGATCTTCCACCTTGCCACTGAGTAGCAGGCGGCCCGCCATTTTCATCATTGCCAGAATCAGAGCGGAACTGATCGAATGTCCAGGGACGCAGGCCATCCAGAAGCCGATACGACCGTCTGACATCGTTTGAAAGTCATAGATTTCGCTCCCGATTTCCGACTGACTGCGCGTCCAGCCGAAACAGTTGATTTCTGGTGTGGTGAGCGGGGCCGCAGGCAGCAAATGCTCCTGAATGTTGCGCGCTACCGCGAGTTCCTGCATTTCCTCCAATGTTGTATTCAGACCCGAACTCAGTTCTTCCATTTCGTCACCGGTACAAATGGCAATGCGATGTGTGAATCGACCGGCCGACAAATGGCGCAAACCTTCGCTGATGCGTGACAAGGGTTCCAGTAACAGATGCGAAAGCACAAGACCGAGAGAAAGTCCGAATACCGTGATGCAAAGCCCAAAAAGAATAAACGCATGAATGAGTTGCCGCGACTGCTGTTCGATGCGTTCAAGTGAACTGATCATGAATAACCTGATCGCTGACAGATACTGCGATGGAATCGCGGACAACAGGTAGCGATTGGAATCTCGAGGCAGGCTGACAAACCGATGCTGTGCTGACTGGGCCTGAGTGACCGAATCGCTGAGTTCCTCGATGACGGCGGCCCCGAGGCTGCGACTAATCGATGAATGCACGGCACCGGTCTCGGAGACGGAAAAGACCTTGATCGGAAAGGGCGCCTGACACCACGGAGGCGGGTTCTTCTGCATTGCACGCAGATACTCATGCTCCAGATATCGATTCTGGTGAATCATGAAGACGAACCCGACCGGAAGATTCTGTTGATCATTGAGAAAATCGTTGAAGACGACCTGTGCCTTGGCGCCCACGGCAAGCGTTCTCGTCTGACCATGCCGGTTGCGAAACTCGCGGCTCAAGGCATCCATGAAGGCATTGTCAGACTTCGGCTCAACGGCTTCCACCCTCTTCGCCAACAAGCGATTGTACCGTTCGACGTCGCATGTGTGCTTGATCGTTTGCCGCATGACCTGCTCGTAATTCTCGCCGAGAAAGTCATGAAGATTCATGTTGGCGGTCGAGTTGCGACGAAAGAGTTCCCGGCCTTCAGCGTCAAAGACGAACAGCGAAACCTTCGTGCCGACACCTGGAATGCGCGAAGTGATGTTCATGAGCGCTGATGTCGAAGCAATACTTCGCCCGATTTCTTTCACCGCCTGGCGATAGATCAGATCACGCTGTCCGCAAAAGAGCTGGAATGTCGTGTCCCACTGATTGAGTGTTTCCGTCATTTTGCGTTCGTGATCTCGAAGCAGCGTCGAACGACGGTGATCGAGATACAGCGCGGAAAATCCGGCTAATGCAGTGATGCCGGCCAGACTCGAGAGTCCGAAAAGAAAGATGATCTGGACACGAATCGAAACACCACGTTGATCGAGAAGATGCAGCAGAAACAACAGCAGTCCGATGCCGGCAAGCAAGGCCGCGAGAAGCGTCGGGTGCCGTTGTGAGAGGGGCTGCAGAGATGGAGGAATTCTGGTGTGACTGTACACCAGATGCCGGCGCTGCAGGATCCGCCAGGCCCAACTTTCGGCACCGTCGTGTGACACTTTCTGCCCGGAAGACTGATCGAGAGGGACGATAATTCCATCAGCCAACGAGAGCGTGTCCCGGCCTGCGCTGATCTCCGTCAGATCGATGCGGCCGAATGTGTAATTCCTGCCGACCAGAGAATCGAGTTTTTTCCGGGCACGTTCCAATAGTGAAATGTCCAGGGTGCGAAGATGCCTGACGAGCATGAGAACGTAGCCGGCGCGTCCACTTACGGAACGAAACGGGAAGCAGCCGGCGGATTTTTCCTCTCCGAGACTTTCGAGAGAGACAAGATGTCCTAGGCGCTGGGCGAGAAGAATGATGGCGTTTTCGTTTCCCAGCAGGGAGGAAGCCAGTTTGCGATCGCGGGGTGAAAGCTGTGCTTCACCCTTGCGCGCGGTTTCGAGGATAAGCGTGAGACAGCGTTCAGATGCGGCAATCAGATCGTCGGCGAAACCGGCGGCAGAGAGTCGCTTCCCCTTTTCGGAAAAAAGAAAGAGCGTCGATGTCTGTTCAGGAAGGCTGCGAATCAGCTCTGCTGGATCCTGATCCCATTTGAGAGCTCGGACAATTCTTTCTGAGGATTCCCTGAAAAAGTACCCCACCGAAGCCTGACGAGTCAGGCCGGCCAAAATGCGCTTCTGTGTCTCGATCGCTTCGGCACGCTCCTGCTGCCGGGTC
Organism: uncultured bacterium; assembly: GCA_964472075.1. Lineage (GTDB taxonomy): Bacteria > Muiribacteriota > Ozemobacteria > Ozemobacterales > Ozemobacteraceae > CAYYIY01. The sequence continues at coordinate 104,938 of CAYYIY010000007.1, forward strand.
TGACTCTGAATTTGATCGATGGTCCAGAGCAGGCCCGACAAAGGCAGCAACACCGGAATCAGGACGGCGAGAAAGCGACCGACCAGATTCATTGAAGCTCCGAATGGAACGGGAAATCGAAACAGAGCGCGGAATCGCGCACGATCAGCGCATGCCGTGCCAGGTGGTCAGGAATTCGTCCCAGTGGGTGTTTTTGGCGAGATCGAGAGCCTGATAGAATCTCAGCCACTTTTGCCATTCTTCCTTTTCCGGCCAGGCGATCGACAACCCGGCGATCTTGTTGTCGGCATACGAACCGGAGTACCAGGTGGTAATGCGATTAGTCTTCATCAACTCGAGCGCTTCACCGGCCAGCGTCTTGACGGCTGCCGCATTCTTCGCGGGGCCGATGTCGGCGTTGCCCTCGGCGATGGATTTCAATAGTCGCCCGAGATCCCAGTAGCGGTTCTTGCCACCGAAGGTGGTGAGATTCTTGATGCCGGCACGCTTTCCGGTTTCAGTCTGGGCGGCAATCAGCTGCAGTGCCAGTTGATCGACGGCGAAAGCCAGTTCCTGCGCCTTTTCGGTGCTGTAGACGGCCATGACTTCACTGTCGTTGCTCATGGTCACGACCTTGTCAAGATAGGCCTTGGCAATCGCCTTGCCGAACTCTTCGGCGGTAACGGAGACCCTGGCGGCGAGATCTGTGACGATGCGTGGATACGGCATGCCGCCGATCAATGTGGTCGAGGGACTCGAGACCAGAATGCCGATGACATCACGCAATTGATACAGAGTCTCAAGACCGCCGGGCAGACATGAATCGAGTACCAGAAGGTCGAGTTTTCTTCCGGCGTTGGATTTGGCTTTGAAGGCTTCGAGAACTTTTTGAACTTCAAAAACCGTGAGACAATCATTGTCCGAATCATCGTAGCCGACGAACCGATCGGGAGAAAAGTCGACGATTCCAGGGGTCAGATCGTTGACACCGCCGGGGCCGCGCCAGGAAAAGATGCCGCTTCCGTGCCCGCCGATAAAGAGCGCGTAGTGTCTGGCAGGGTGTTTTTCCGCGGCCCAGCGAATGAAATTCCACAGGGTGTAGGGAGAGCCCATGTTGACTTCCCCGAGGCGTTCGATGTTCCACTTCCCGTTTTGGGCTTCGAGACGGAAACCCCCGTCGGAATCCTTGCCGTCAACCGCCGCATACCCGCGCGGGCCGTCGAAAAGAACCACGACATCGTGCGAGTTGGGGGCCGAGGCCTTGGAAAGCAGACTTTTCAGCGAAGCAATGTGGGACTTGATCAGAGCGGTCGACTCGTCATCGTCGCTGACCCAGTACAGCATGACGGTCCATTCGTTCAAAGCGGCAGCGGGAGCCGCCAGAGCAAGAATCAGCAGGAGAGACAGAAAGATGCGGTTCGACATGGTTCGATCCTTTCCGGAAGGAAATCTGGCATATCCCATGATACGCCAGACAAACAAGTCGCGGCAACGAGAACGGACAGGCTGGAAAAGGAGTGGATCTGTTGGATGCAGAACTCTTGCGAGCGGAAAACGGGTCAGTGAACCGTCGGCTGCATTTTGATGGTTCGCTGTGAAGACTTTTCTTCCACGAACACGACAGCGGATGTTTGCTTGAAGCCGGGGGCGGATACGAGAACCTTCTGATACCCAGGATTCAAACCGGTAATCGATGCCTTTCCGGTCCAGTCGGCGTTGACTTCACGGTCGCCGAGAGTGACGGTTGCCCCGTCGACGGCTTCCCCCGTTCCGGCCGACACGAGTCTCAGGTGAAGGCTGGCGCGATAGGGTTTAAGCAGAAGTTGCAGAAATGGCTTGTAGCCGACCCGATGTTTGAAGGAGAGACTCTGGTACCCGTCAGCGGTAATGAATACCTCGATGATCTGCTGACGACGAAGGCCTTCGATGAGAAAAATCCCTTCGGGTGATACCGGAACGACTTTCTGATCGACAATGAGCTGCGCATCAGGAACCGGTTTCTGGGTGAGAGCGTCAAGCAGTTTGCCGCGCAGCCGAAATCCTTCAGCCGGTTCGACCGCTGGGGCAAGTGATTCGGCAATGTCGGCGCGCAGTTTCGTTGAGGCGGTTTTGCTGGTTGGAGGCGGTGAGTCGAGGGTCACGGCTGATGTGTCGGGGCCGGCCGGCTGTGCCGACTGCTCAGGAAGAGCGATGCGCAGCACTCGACGAGTCTCTGAAAGAATGCTCTGGAATTCGTCCGAGGAAACACGAGCGGCAAAACGCTTCTGGCGAACAGCTTCGGGCAGTGGAAACTCCGCACGCTGAAGAACATTCAGGTCGTCTTGCGGCCAGGAGCTGTTTGTCGAGGTGTCGCTGAGGTCCGGGCGTGTCACCGTGAGCAACTTTGTCCAGGTCTGCAGCCATTCGGCCCAGCGTACGGGGTCGTCGGGGCGAAAAGATCCATCGGGATACCCCTGCATGAGGCCGCGTTCCAGAGCTTTACGCAGCTCCGGGCCATGTGAGGCCGGAAGGTCTGAAAACAGGCTGGTAACGTCCTGATCTGGTCCTGACGCGGGTCCGGACAGAAGTGTGGAAACCGCTTTTGCCATCTCGAGGCGGGTCACTACAGATTCTCTGGAAATAGCACCCATGAAGATCATCATGGCAAGCGGAAGCGACAACGCCAGGAGAAGGCGGTTACGCAGGGAGGTGGAACGAAGTCGTGTCATGACCTGGTTTCCACTCCATGCGCTTCCAGAATCTGCTCCACCCAGCGTCGAGGGCAGGCGGCCGTTCCGGCATCGGTCGTCAGCGGACGTTCGCGAATGCGCCTGGGAAGACGGTCAACGATGCGGCGGCCGGCATCCGGGCCGACCAGCCTGTTGAGCGCTTCTGATACGGTGAGTCCCGCAAGAGAGGCGGCGGAGATGCGACCGGTCGTGGGGATCGTGAGCAGAGGATTGCTCTTGCGGCTCAGCCACCAGGTGCCGTCTTCCAACGTCATGACCATGTTCAGCTGTCGCGCCAGATCCTTCATCAGAGTGAGAGGGTCTTTGCCGTGCAGCTTGACCGCAGCGGCACCCGGCCGGTCACGAAACTGAATTTCCACACCCGCACGATTCGCCAGTTCAAGGAACAGGGGGGCCGTCTGGGTTTTGCGCACGTCGATGAGAATTTCGTTGCGCGTCATTTCCGGTGAAATGAGTCCGGCGGAATCAGCGTCCGGCGGCCCGGGAAATCGGGGGCGTGCTTCGTCTTCACGACGAAAGAAGAGGGTGCAGGTCGAACCGGAATAACGCATCTTCATCTGGGTTCCCGGTTGAATGTGGCAGATCAGGCGCTGAATGGGGGGGGCATCACAAACCTGAGACAAGCGTACCAATCGAAGCGGACCCTGTTCGAACACCTGGGACGGAAGCTGCACCTGTGTTTGCGTTTTGAGAAAATCGATATGCCAGCAATCTTCATCAGTGACAAATCGAGGACATGGAGATGCGCCATCGATAAGTTCGATGATCAAGCGTGACTCGGACTCTGAGATTTCGGAACGAATCGCCGCGATTTCGGCCGCCGCCGCGGGCAGCGTCAGCAGGATGCTCAGGATGATGACGATGGTCGGAAGCGTTCTGGACTTCATCGTCCGGCTTCCGAAAGGAGTCTCGACAATGCGGCGAATGCTTCCAGACGACTGGGAATCTCGACGCTGCCGGCCGGAAGATAGGCGTCAGCTTTGCCGACTTCAAGTAAGCGTCCGAGTTCCATCAGCTCAGACCGCAGATCCTGAGGGTGCATGGGGCCTGATCGATGGAAAGCCAGCAACTGCTGGACTTCAAGTTCGGGAACCAGTTGCTGAAAAGCATGGCCGACGACTCGATTCCAGTCTTCCCAGGTCAACGGATCGTAAGGTCGCGATGATTCGTTGCGGTCTGACAGCGGCGCACCCGTCTTGAGCAGAGTCTTCCAGGCGCGATACAGCGGATGATCGAGCGGAACATCCTGAAACAGCATCGGACCAGCGGCGGGCGCATGCAGGCGCGGGGTGTCGGCCTGCCGAAAGGCGAAACCGAGCAGAGGCAGGGAAAGCAGCAGGCCGAAGCCGGCAACGGCGACGAGAAATGTCACGCGCTGAACGCGAGGGTGCTGACGCTGCAGCAGGCGAACGGTCTGCAGAAACAGGCACGTGACGTCGGCAATCCCCGGAAGTGGGAGCGGCGTTCCGTGGACCTCGGATTGGGCGATTGGTTCCGACTCGTTGTCCGGTGCCGGAGGTATCGTAGGCTGCTCGTTGCTCAGGGGTCGTCCGCATTCGCGACAGAATCTGGCTTGCCCATGATTGCGCGTGCGGCAGGCACAGATGCGAACGGTTTCGGCGGACGTTTCCGGAGCGTGAGTCATGTTTCCCGTGAAGCAACCTGTCTGAACGTCATATCCTGATACACCACTTCGATATATCGGCAGGAATCGCCGAACGTTGAACGATCGGGTATCGAGGGCAAAGAAAAACCGCCCACGCGGGTGTGGGCGGTCTGGGTGAGACGAGAGCGAGCGTTACTTGACGACGAAGCTGACCATGCGCTTGGGCACGTAGATGAACTTGACGATCTGTTTGCCCTCGATGAACTTCTGAACTTTTTCGCTCTTGAGGCATTCAGCGCGAATCTGCTCTTCGGTCAGATTGACCGGCAGCTTCAGCTGATCGCGCAGTTTGCCGTTGACCTGCACCGGCAACGTGACTTCTTCCTCGACGAGAGCTCGTTCATCCCAGGTCGGCCAGGCCTGCTCATGCACGGAATCGCGGTGACCGGTTTTCTGCCATAGCTCTTCGGCCAGGAACGGGGCGATCGGCGCCAGCAGTTTGAGCAGGGTTTCAATGGCTTTGATCCAGAGATCCGTGCGGGTGAGATGACCCACTTTGGCGAAGTCCTGCAGAGCATTCACATACTCCATCAGGCGGGCTACGGCGGTGTTGAAGCTGAATCCCTCGATGTCCTTCGTGACGGCCTTCACCGTTTTGTGAATCCAGCGGTGCAGGTCGACGGCTTCCGATCCGACGGAAGTTCCGGGGCTGCCGGGGTGATTCTGCACGAAGTCATAGACGCGATTCATGAAGCGGAACATGCCGCGAATGCCTTCGTCAGACCAGGCGACATCGAGTTCAAACGCGCCGAGGAAAAGGATGAAGGTGCGCAGCGTGTCGGCTCCGTACTTTTCGACCATCTCGTCGGGAGTGATGACGTTCCCCTTCGATTTGCTCATCTTCTGCCCATCGGCGGCCAGCATCATCCCCTGGTTGCGCAACTGAGCGAACGGTTCGGCGAAGGGAACCAGTCCGGCATCCTTCATGACTTTCGTCCAGAAGCGGGCATAGAGCAGATGCATGACAGCATGCTCGGCCCCACCGACGTACAGGTCGACGGGCAGCCAGTAGGCGGCCTTTTCCCGATCGAAGGCGGCGGATTCGAGATTGGGGTCGAGAAAGCGCAGAAAGTACCAGGAGGAACAGGCAAAACCATCCATGGTATCAGTCTCGCGACGTGCGGGTTTGCCGCACTGCGGGCAGGTGGTGTTTACCCACGAGTCGATACTCGCCAACGGCGATTTGCCGTCTTCGCCGGGTTTGAATTCCTTGATTTCGGGCAGCAGAACCGGAAGATCTTTCTCGGGAACCGGTACTGTGCCACAGGCGTCGCAATGAATGATCGGAATCGGAGCACCCCAATAGCGCTGACGGGAGATCAGCCAGTCGCGGAACTTATAGTTGATGCGCTTCTTGCCGAGTTGACGGTTTTCGACCCAGGTCGCCATCTTTTCGATGGCCTGTTCGGAAGTCAGGCCCGTAAACTCGCCTGAATCGACCAGCGTGCCGTACTCCGTGTAGGCGGCGGACAACGGCCCCTGCTTCTGGCCTTTGGGCGTGATCACTTCGCGAACCGGCAGCTTGTACTTTGCGGCGAAGGCAAAGTCGCGCTCGTCATGAGCAGGCACGGCCATGACGGCTCCGGTGCCGTAACTGACGAGAACGTAATCGCCGATGAAGATCGGCACCCGCTCGCCGTTGAATGGGTTGATGGCATAACTGCCCAGCGCACACCCTGTCTTTTCCTTGTCGGTGGCCAGACGGTCGATTTCGCTCTTTTTACGCGATTCGTTGACATACCGTTCAACGTCGGCTTTGCGGTCGGGATGAGTCAGTTCGGCCGTGAGAGGGTGTTCCGGCGCCAGGGTCATGAACGTGACGCCGAAAATCGTGTCGACGCGGGTGGTAAAGATGCTGAAATCATAGGTTTTACCGGACTGCGTCGGGTGTTCGGCTTTGAAAGTGACTTCGGTGCCGACGCGCTTGCCGATCCAGTTTTCCTGCATCTTCTTGATCTTGTCCGGCCAGTCGATGGTTTGCAGATCGTCGAGCAGTCGGTCGGCATACTCGGTAATCTTGAAATACCATTGTTTCAGGTCTTTTTTCGTGACTTCCGATTCGCAACGCCAGCAGGTTCCCTGCTCAACCTGTTCATTAGCGAGAATCGTCTTGCAGCTTGGACACCACCATTGAGCACCAAGTGACTGGTACGCTAACCCGCGTTTGTGCAATAGCAGGAACAGCCACTGCGTCCACTTGTAGTATTTCGGATCGGTCGAATTGATTTCACGGCTCCAGTCATATGAGCACTCGACCAGCGTCAGCTGCCGCCGATAGTTGGCGGCGTTCTTCGCGGTCGTGATGCTGGGATGAACGCCCTGTTGAATGGCGAAGTTTTCCGCCGGCAGGCCGAAAGCGTCCCAGCCCATCGGGTGCAGGACGTTGAACCCCTGCATGCGTTTCATGCGCACGATGACGTCGGTGGGAACGTAGTTGCGGAGATGTCCGACCGAGAGCCCGTTGCCGGAGGGATACGGGAAAAAATCGAGACAGTAAAACTTGGGCTTCCCCTTGTCTTCGCTGGTGCGATAGAGGTTTTTCTCGTTCCAGATCGGGTGCCACTTGGCCTGCAGGGCCTGAAATTCATACTTTTCGGTCATGGGGATCTCCAGAATGCTGACGTGATGAGTGCGAACATCATAGTACCACCCTGATCGAATGTCAACGCCGACCGTGGCTGTTCAGCAATTCTCGGTGAGGTGCCTGGACAGGCCGAACGCTGATCCCTCCTGGCGTGTAGCCGAAACACGCGGCGTAAACGGCCTGACCAGGCGCGTTTTTCTCACCGAGAATTGCTGAATTCGCAGGAGTCCGGCTTTGCGGCAACGGAAAAGAATCGTGTATAGTGGACACCATGCAACTGCCGTTCAAGAGGATCCGTGACCGGACGCTGGCGTTGGTATTCTTTGCCGGTTTGCTGCCGATCGTGCTGCAAGGCATCTTTGTCGGCGCTCGTTTGCTGAACGAGTTGACCGCTCAATCTCTGCGCTCGCAGGAGCGAGTCGCTGAAGCCATTCGGCAGGGCGTGGTCATTCAGTTGCGTGCCTATTCCAGGCAGCTCGAGCGTCTGGCCAAAGATCCGGATATTCAATCCATGCTGATCGATCGGCAGCGACAGGCGATCTTTCAGTTTCTTGATCAGTATTCCAGCTTCTTTAGCGTATTTGTATTTCAGCCGGATGGTACTATCCAGACGCTCGCCTATCGTAATCGCTTTACCGGCGACGACGTCATGATCGGCAAGAACATACTCGACCCCTCTCAGGAACGATTGAAACAGGTTGCCGGCGCTTTTCAGAAGGTGGTTGCCACCCATCGAACCGTCGTGAATGAGAGCATTTCATTTACCGGACAGCGCACGGAACTTCTGGTTCTGCTGCCCGTCATGTCGTTTCACGACCCGGACAAACTGGTCGGAGTTCTCAGTTGTGGTCTGAACATCGACGGCGTGGTCGTCCAGGAACTGATCGACGGCTTCGGCGGTTCCGGCGGGTTTCTGCTGCTGACCGATCAGAAAGGGAACATTCTGGCGCGCAAGGGCAGTGGGTTGCCGCAGGGTCTCACACGCGCCCAGTGCAGTCGCCTGCCGACCGGGGAGCGCTTCGAGTCTACCAGCGCTCACTTGTTGAATGAAGATTACTATGTGACGATCGGTTCGATTCCCGGAGTGAACGGGTACATTCTGGTTGCGGCTCCAAAGTCACAGGTTCTCGGGTTTGTGTATCAAACGCTGTCCGGCATGGCTCTGCTCACCATGATTTCCCTGATCATCGCCTTGTGTTTCGGCCTGTGGTCTGCCAATGAGTTAAGCGGCCCGATTGCCATTCTTTTGCATGGCATTCGACAGGTGGCTGATGGTGTCGTCTCGCATCGTATCGGGCGTGAAGCTGAAGGAGACGGTGAACTGGCAGAAGCCTGCCGAGCGTTCAATGACATGGCCGGACAACTGGAAAAGAATCACTTGATCGAAGAGATCTGGAGCCGAACGTGGAAGCCGCCTTCCTGAAACGTCCGGAAGGATTCTGGGAGCTGACGGGCTTCTACTTTCTGCTCAAGGGTCTCGATAACTTCCTGATCGTTCTGCTCACCTCGCTGTTTCTCGAAAAATATGGAGCTTCCGGGTTGCCCGGCTTCTATATTCTGGTCAATCTGCTGTTTATCACGTCACAGATTGCCATGATGGGAAGTCGGGAATGGGCGGGCTATGGGTTTCTGGCAACCCTCTCACGTCCGCTGGTCATCACGGTTTTAATGATGGCCGCCGTCACGGCGGGGGGGAATGCCGCGGCGATCTTTGCCGCTTTACTCTTCGTGACCGTGTACGATTTTCACGCGACACAGGCGTTTTCCGATCTGTCGAGTCATATCCTGCCGTTGCGAGAGGCGAAGGAACATCTGCCGACCGTCTGGGCGGCGGGCACGGCCGGCTCGATTCTGAGCGGGTTGAGTGTGCGCTTTGCCGTTGATCTCGGCGGCTTCGTCTGGACGTTCGGCGGCGTCGCCGTGCTTCTGCTCGTGTCAGACGGTCTGCTGCGCCGTCTTGGCGGCATCATCAGCGCTCAGGAAGCCGTCACGACGGAACAGACCGTGACACCGGCATCGGCCCCGGAAACCGCTGCAGCAATCTGGTCCTCTCTGCCGATGGGTACGCGCCGATTTTCCTGCCTGCTCATCGGGCTGTCGTTTGCCGCGATCTTCGGACGAATGCTGATGGACTTTCTCTACAACAGTCAGATGTCGGTTGCGTTTCCGGCGGCTCGAGATCTGGCGGGTATCCTGGGCCTTTTCTGGGCGGCCATTGATATCGTATCGCTCCTGATGCAGACGGTCATCGGCAGGTGGATATTTGCGACGTTGCGTCTGGGCACGATCATCGCCATCCGGGCTGGAGCGTTGACGATGACGGCGCTGGTCGGAGCCTGGTTTCCGGGGCCGGTGACCGCTGCGATCGGCTGGTTTGTGCTGATGACCATGACCAAGGCGTTCATCAATCCGGGGTTTGTCATCATGCTTGAGCCGATTCCCCGCGCCGCTCGAGTGATGGTTCGCCGATTCATCAGTGTTGGTGATGCCCTTGCCAACATTGCCGCCGGTACCATGCTGTTGTCTCTCAAAGCCGGAGCCGGTCGCGGCAATGAGTCGTTGATCTTTCTCGTGGTGGCGGTTCTCTACGGGGTTTCTCTGATTGCCAGTCGTCTGCTGGACGACTGGTATTCGCAGACTGTTGAAGAAACGTTGCAACAGACGGATGTCGAAGGAGATGTCGAGATCATTCATGCGCTGCGATTTGTGTCTCCCATTGAGCGACAATCGCGAATGGCGCGTTTGCTGCAGCATGCCGACCCGGACATTCGGTATCGGACGATCATGGAAACCGCCGAACTTCCGTCTGAGCAGACAGCGGATCTATTGTTGACCGCTCTTGTTAACGAAAAAGAACCGCGGAATGTCGCTGCCATGGTGCGTGTCATTTTGATGCGACTCGGACAACCGGGAGAAGAACTCATTGAAGATCTGCTTCTGCATGAACAGGACCCTCGTCTGATCGCTGACATCATCGAGAGTCTGCAGGCGGGTGAAAACGAGCGAATGACTGGTCTGCTGCCGATGTTTCTCGAACACCCGCACCATCGGGTTCGCGGCAATGCCGTGAAGACGTTGTTGCGCCGCTGTGAAGACCGGTCAGTTCTCGAACGCTGCCTCGCGTGTCTGCGACAGTTGATGGAATCCACCATCGAGATGGAACGTGCGACAGCTGCCGTCGTCATGGGGACAACCGGACTGCCGGCATTTGTTCCGGCGCTCGGCTGTCTGGCTGATGATGAGCAGCCGGAGGTCGCCGGACATGCTTTACAGTCACTGGCACGAATCGGCAGTGCCAATGCCGTTCGTCTGTTGGCGGAAAAGCGCGTTCGGGGCAGATTTCGGGATCTGGCTGAACGGGCCTGGAAGCAGCTGCATGCTCAGGGAGCGGAGGAGCGAGGGAAGCTTCTCGCCGGGTTGAGTGCCGCAGATCGAGCGCGAGTGGGTTTCTGGCTCAAAGCCGTGCAGTCATCAGCAGACGAACAGCTGTTGTTCCGCATTCTCCGCGTGCGCGATGCCGACAAACGAGATGCATTGCTGCGGGCGCTTGGTGCCGAAGATCTGGATACGCACGAACTGCTCGATGCCTGTGTGCGGCAGGAAGGTGACGAGGCGGTTCTCGATCCCGTGCCGTTCTTCGAGAAGCTCAAGGCTCAGAGTCTTGATCGATTTCCCCCCTGGGGTGATCTGGTGACGACTCTCTGCGGCTCGCAACATGCTGAATATGTCAACGTCCTTATTCCAATGCTGAAGCGTGTTGCGCGTGAGATGTTCTTGTACGAACGCGGGGTCTCGGAAGGCGTGTTTGCTGATCAGACCGTCCGCGATACGCTGGATGCTCGAATTGACAAGCGTTTGCGCGTGGTTCTTCACTTTGTCGCCCTTGCGGGGCGGCAACCGGCAGAGACGCTCGAAGCTCTGGTGAAAGCGACCACACGCGACAAGTTCGTTCATTCGGTCGCGCTCGAGTTTATCGAGGAACAGCTCGGCCGAACCATATCCGAGACGTTGTTTCCGCTTCTCGAGAGAACCAGTGATGAACTCAGGCAGGAAAAGCTGGCCGAGATATGCGAATATGATCTGCGGACATTCGACCGTATGCAACTGGTGAAGGAGGTGGGGAGATGGCTCGACGCTTCGTGCTCGTAACCGCCCTTCTTCTTTTGGGCATCTGCCTGTATCGGGCGATGACAACAGATCCGGATACCATCCAGATCACCTGGGAAATCGCTCCGGCGCCGCCGCTGATCATGGGGGTCATTCCCTATCTGCCGGAACAGATGCTGAAGCGTGAGTTTCGTTCCCTGACACAGTATCTGGCTCGAAATCTCGGTCGCGACGTGCAGTTGAACTTCGCGATCGACTACGAGTCACTCGGCAAGCTGCTCGACCTGGACAAGATCCAGATTGCGTGGTTCTCATCGAACTCGTTCGATGCCTTGAAGGGAGAAAAACCCTGGCAGGCATTGTGCCGCCCGTTGCGCGACGGGGCCGTGCGACATCGCGGAGCCATCATCGTGCGCGAAGACAGCGGTATAAAAACGCTCGCGGACCTGCGGGGCAAGCGATTTGCCTATGTCGATCCCCATTCCGGAACCGGCTTTGTCATGCCGAATCGGCTGTTTCGTTCGCAGAATATTGATCCGCTCCGTTTTTTTTCCGAGGTAACCTTTACCGGGAACCACTCGACCAGTATCTCCGGCGTGCTGCAGGGACAGTATGATGCCGCAGCCGTCTACGACGTGTATTCCAGTCACTCGCTTCCTGACGAGGAACAGTCTCAGCAGGGCGCCTCGACAGCCACCGCCTCTATCGATGCATTGTCTTCGCCGGCGGCAACCCTCCCGTTGCCGGATGAGACGTTCTCAGGCTCAGGCTCAGCGGCAAAGGGACTTTTCTGTGTCGACTTCACCGACTGGCTGTTGAATGATCCGGTGGTGGTGCGTTCGGACATGGATCTGGAACTCAAAGAGCGGATTCGTGAGTTGCTTGTTCACATGAATGCCTATCCCGGAGGCCGCGAAGTGCTGGCGGAACTGTCTGTTCTGCGCAAATGGAACGGATTCATTGATGAGCGTCAGGTCGTGGCATCCTGGCCGATGAAGACGGTCAGCGAAGCGACTGGATCATCCGTCGTCGAAACCCGTTGAAAAACAAGCAGGTGCGGAAAAGGTTGCCGCCGAAAAAGAAAAACGCCCCGGCCTGAGGCGGGGCGTTCTTGAAAGAGTCCGAGAGAGGTCAGGGGGTAAGTCGCTTCAGAACCGTGTCGCGACCGAGAAGTTCAATGATGCCGACGAGATCCGGGCCATGACAGTTGCCGGTCAGTCGAACTCGAATCGGCATGAACAGAGCCTTCCCTTTGATGTTCAGCTTCTTGGCCAGATCCTTGATCGTCTGATTGATGACTTCCTTTTTCCATTCGATTGCCGAAAAAGCCGGTTGCAGAGCCTCGAGCAGGCGCGGAACATCCGGACCTTTCAGGGCCTCTTCCGCTTCGGCATTTTCGGGCGCGCCGCCGTGCAAAATCGGAGAGAGGATGTGTCCAACGTCATTGAGGGTCTTGAGCGCGGGTTGAATGACCTGTGTCGCTCGCCGGCAAAAGTCAGAATCGTTAAAACGTGAATCACCGGGAAAGGCTTTGTGAAAGCGTGGTTCGAGAAGGGCCGTGAGAGTCTCGAGCGATAGCTTGCGAATATGTTCCCCGTTCATCCAGACCAGTTTGGCGTGATCAAACACGGCGGCACTGTTGCCGATGCGTTCAATCGAAAACTTCTGAATCAGTTCCTCGCGGGAGTAGATCTCTTGATTGGTGCCTTCGTTCCAGCCGAGGAGGGCGAAGAAGTTCACCATGGCTTCGGGCAGAAAACCGTCTTCGGCATACTGTCCTACCGAGGTTGTGCCGTGACGCTTTGACAGCTTGGCTTTGTCGGGCCCGAGAATCATCGAGACATGAGCGAACTTCGGGCGCGGTCGTTCGAGAGCCTCGTAGATGATCAACTGACGGTGCGTATTGGTGAGGTGGTCATCGCCGCGAATCACGTGCGTGACTTCCATGTCGGCATCATCGACGACAACGCAGAAGTTGTACACGGGCATGCCGTTTGATCGCAGAATGATGAAATCCCCGAGATTTTCCGACTTCCATTCGACGGAACCGCGGCAAAGATCTTCAAGAACATAATCTTTGTCTGGTACTTTCATGCGAATCGCGTATGGTTCGCCGGCGGTGATGCGCCGCTGTACCTCATCGGCGGCCAGCCGCTTGCAGGTGCCGTCATAGTGCATGGCTGCACCGGTGGCTTCCGCCTGCTTGCGTTTCGCTTCGAGGCTTTCTTCAGAGCAGAAACAGGGATACGCCGCGCCCTTGGCCATCAGCCGCCGGGCGGCATCCTGATAGATCTTCGTGCGCTCGCTTTGGCGATACGGGCCGTGCGGGCCGCCGACGCCGGGACCTTCGTTCCAGTCGAGACCAAGCCAGCGCAGATCGCGCAGCAGTCCTTCTTCAGACTCGGCGGTGGAACGCTCGAGATCGGTGTCTTCAATGCGAAGAATGAAGACTCCGCCGGTCTGGCGCGCCAGCAGCCAGTTGAACAACGCGGTGCGGGCGCCGCCGACATGCAGATACCCCGTGGGTGACGGGGCGAAGCGTACGCGTACGGGGGAGCTCATCTAGATGATATTCCCTCCCATGAAGATTTGTTCGTTTCCGTTGGCCAGGGCATGACCGCAACGACCGAAAGCCGCGACCGCAATACGGCCTTCGCCGCGCACGATGGCGACCTTGAAACCGCCGCCAAGCCCTGGGTTGATGACGTTGCACTGACTGTAAATATCGCGCACGGCGTTGCTCACCGCGAATTTTTCACGCGGATCTTCGCGAATGACCGAACGGGCGATGGCGGCGACGATCGTCGCTTCGCGCAGTTTGATCGGCAGTTTTTCGGCAGTCGCACCGACCTGGGTGATCGCGGCGCGGTACCCGTTGGCGGTGACTTTCTCGAGCCAGTATTCTTCCTGTTCGGGGTCGCGAGTCATCGCCAGGTAGACGACGGCACTTTCCGGAGAAAGTTTCTGCGCAGGTTCGTCGACCAGATCTTTGACGATGTCTTTGTACGAGACCACACCGACGATGCGATCTCCCGCGTCGAGAACGGGAAGGGCCTCATAATCACTTGTCGACAGACGCGCAGCCGCGTCACGAACGAGTTCAGTGTCGCGAATGATTGTGCAATCGCGCACCATGATCGAGTCGACCCGGTCTTCGATGCCCATGGCTCCGGCCACGTGAGCCGAGGTCAGCATGCCGACCAGACGTCCGGATTTGTCGGTGACCAGAATACATTCGGGCTGGCGCAGGATCATGATCTCCTTCAGACCAAAGATGGTCTGATCGGTGGTGACGACCACCGGATGCGGATCCATGATGTCTTTTACTCGTAAAGCGGCCATGTCGGTCCTCCCTGTCGCGGGTCGCGTTTATGACCCGGTTTTTTTCTTTGGATGAATACGGCCGAATACCATTCGACCGCCGGTTGTCTGCAGAATGTTAGTCACGGTGAACTTCACCTTCTTGCCGATGTCGTTCCCGCCGTCTTCGATTACGACCATGGTGCCATCGGCCAGGAATGCAACGCCTTGCTCCGTTTCCTTGCCCGGCTTCAGAATCTGGATCTCGATTTCCTCGCCGGTCTGAACAGGCGGTTTGAAGATGCTGACGAGATCCTGGAGATACAGAACTTTGACGTTCTGCAGCTCGGCAACGCGTTTCAGATTGAAATCGAGCGTCACCATGACCGCCGCTTCGTCGCGGGTGAACTCGATCAGCTTGGCATCAACCTCTTCAACCTGCGGGTAGTCTTTTTCGGTCAGCAGAAATGTGTCGGGAAATTCTTTGCGCAGGGTTTTGAGAAGATCGAGCGCCTGGCGCCCGCGCTTGCGTTTGAGCTGATCGCCTGAATCGGCGAGGAACTGCAGTTCGTTGAGCACGAAGCGAGGGACCAGAAAGGTTCCTTCCATGAAGCTCATGCGAATCAGATCGGCGATGCGTCCGTCAACGATGACACTGGTATCGAGCACCTTGGGCGGAACCGATGAAATGGTGGGCAGATGGCGGGAGATGCCGCGACGGTAGCGGCTGACGATGGAGGCGCCAAGGTAAGCGAACAAGAGATTGAAAAACACGGGGATCACAAGGGTGATCAATGGTACAAGCGAGTCAAAGTATTGATTATCGAAACGGAAATGGACGAGGTCCTTATACATGATGAAATAGACGGGAATCAGCAGGAGGTTGGCTGAGATCAGCCCCATGACCAGACCGAACGCGGCCCAGGCGAGGTCGTAACTGTTGGTGGTTTCGATCTTGGCCTGCAGATACAGATCGAGTTCGCGGCCGGCCATTGAGCTGAGCAGATACCCCAGACACCCGAGCAGAGCCGCGAACTTCAACCCTGGATGTTCGATGTCGAGGAAGTTGCCGTACTGATCGATGAGACCGTACCCGAGCGCCACGCCGACGACCGTGCCGGTGATAACCAGAATGGAACGAATGAGATTAAAAAGCATAGGTACCCCTGAGGGCGCGACAGCTTAGCACAAAACCAGCCGCTCTGCAAGAGCGCTGTAAGACTCCGTTTTAATCGAAATTCGCTCTGGAAGCCAATCTCGAATTACTCGGAATCGGTGTCGCGGGATTCGGGGGGGCGGCCGGGGAAGACGGTCTGGATGGCTTCGCGAATATGGTTAACGGGAATGAGATCGGTCGACTTCGGCAGATCGGCGCGCGCGGGCACGAGAAACTTCTTGAAGCCGAAACGGCGACCTTCGTTGAGCCGTCGATCAAGGCCGGAAACGGGGCGAATCTCCCCCGAAAGGGTGAGTTCGCCGGTGCAGAGAATTTCGCGCGGGATCGGCTGATTGCGCTGGCTGGCGACCAGAGCCATCGCTAGTCCGAGGTCGCCGCCTGGTTCACTCAGACGCAGCCCGGCGGCCACGTTGGCAAAAACGTCTTTGTTATAGAAACGCATGCCGCCGTGTTTTTCGAGAACGGCGATGACCAGGTGCAGGCGGTTGCTGTCGAGACCTGACACCACGCGACGCGGCATCGCCAGAAATGATTGTGTGACCAGAGCCTGCAATTCGGCAAGAATGCAGCGCGAGCCTTCGAGAAGGGGAACGATCGCGACGCCGGGAGTGTCACCGCGCGAGCGGTTCACGAAAAGATCGGAGGGGTTGAGAACCGGCAGGAGACCTTTGCCGGTCATCTCGAATACTCCGACTTCACCCGTCGCGCCGAAGCGGTTTTTGAAAACCCGCAGAATACGGAACTGCGATGACAGATCACCTTCGAAGTACAGCACGGTGTCGACAATGTGCTCGAGAATCTTGGGACCGGCGATGGCTCCTTCCTTGGTGACATGTCCGATGATCATGACAGGCAGACCGCGATCCTTGCCGAACTTGGTCAACATGGCGGCGCTCTCGCGAACCTGTGACACCGATCCGGGTGAGGCTTCGATCTGCGGTGTGTAAACCGTTTGAATCGAATCAATGATCAGAAGACGCGGCAGATAGCTCTGGCAGCAGCCGAGCGCATTTTCCAGATTCTGTTCCGAAATGAGAAAAATGTCCGATTCGTTGCCGACGCGAAGTCGATCGGCACGCAGCTTGATCTGAGTGGTCGACTCTTCGCCCGAGACGTAGACGATCGGTTTGAGAGTGACCGCGAGACGCGAGGCAAGCTGCAGCATGAACGTGGACTTTCCGACGCCCGGTTCGCCGCCGATCAGCGTGATGCCGCCTGGTACAAGTCCGCCGCCCATCAGCTCGTCGAACAGATCGATACCGCTCGGCAGGCGCGGAGCCTGATCGCCCTTGACGCTGTTCAGTGACTGACACATTGACAGATTGGCGGAACC
Source organism: uncultured bacterium (assembly GCA_964472075.1). Taxonomy (GTDB): domain Bacteria; phylum Muiribacteriota; class Ozemobacteria; order Ozemobacterales; family Ozemobacteraceae; genus CAYYIY01. Next base: position 121,813 of record CAYYIY010000007.1, read on the forward strand.
AGACTGGAAGCGGGGAACCTGCCGGTCGTTCGGGTGCGGACGGTTTTCGGCTGCCAGAGTGTTCCACTCGCCGCATCCGTCGCACTGACCCTGCCACTTTGAGTGTGATTGACCGCATTGCTGGCAGACGAACTGGGTCCCTGACTTTTTCGCCATGGTTACGTCCTCTTCAGGTAGTCCTGCAGAAATCGACCGGTCAATGATGACGGAAGGCGACAGATCTGTTCCGGTGAACCCGCGCCGACGATCCGGCCGCCACGATCTCCGCCTTCCGGGCCGAGGTCGATGATCCAGTCTGCGGTCTTGATAACGTCCAGGTTGTGCTCGATGACAACGACGGTGTTGCCTTTATCAACGAGGCGATGAAGCACGGCAAGCAGTTTTCTGACATCGTCGAAATGAAGACCGGTCGTGGGTTCATCGAGCAGATAGAAGGTATCGCCGGTGGCCACCCGTGAGAGTTCCGAGGCGAGCTTTACCCGCTGCGCCTCACCGCCGGAAAGCGTGGTGCTGGCCTGCCCCAGTGTGATGTAGCCCAGACCGACCTCGACCAGCGTCTGCAGCTTGCGTCGGATGCCGGTAAACGCCTCGAAGAAGCCGACGGCGTCTTTGACCGGCATGTCGAGAACATCAGCAATATTGCGTCCCTTGAAGGTGATCTTCAGCGTTTCGTCATTGAAGCGCTTGCCCTTGCAGGCTTCGCAGAGAACATACACATCCGGCAGGAAGTGCATCTCGATCTGAATCTGTCCCGATCCTTCGCAGATTTCGCAGCGACCGCCCTTGACGTTGAAACTGAATCGTCCGGGTCCGAAACCGCGCGCTTTCGCTTCAATAGTCTGCGCGAACAGATCTCGAATCGGACTGAACAAACCGGTATAGGTTGCCGGGTTGGAACGTGGAGTGCGGCCGATCGGGTTCTGATCAATGTTGACCACCTTATCGATACGCTCGACACCGGTGATCTTTCGATGGATTCCGACCTCCAGACGCGACTTGTTGATTAGATTCGACAGCAGGGGAAACAAGGTGTCGGTGATCAGACTCGATTTTCCCGAACCGGAGACCCCGGTGACGGCGATCAACAGCCCGAGTGGGAACTCGACGTCGATGTTCTTGAGATTGTTGTGGCCGGCTCCGTACAAAGTGATCGATTGCCGAGTCGGCTTGCGGCGCGAATCTGGAATGCTGATCACTTCCTTGCCGGCCAGGTAGCGGCCGGTGAGGCTCGCATCGTTGCGCGATACCTCGGTCGGGGTGCCTTCGGCCACGAGATGGCCTCCTTCACGACCTGCGCCCGGGCCGAGATCGAGAAGGTGGTCGCAGCGTTCCATGATCTCGCGATCGTGCTCGACGACCAAGACCGTGTTGCCGATGTCGCGCAGTTTGGTGAGCGTATTGATCAGACGCTCGTTGTCACGGGCATGCAGACCGATGCTCGGCTCGTCGAGTACATAGGTGATGCCGACAAGCGCTGACCCGATCTGTGTTGCCAGCCTGATACGCTGTGCTTCTCCGCCCGAAAGAGTGTGCGCGGCGCGAGACAGGTTGAGGTAGTCGAGGCCGACGTCCTTGAGAAACCCGAGGCGATTGCGAATCTGTTCGAGAACCTTTTTGCAGATGAAAGCCTCTCGTTCGGTCAGCGAAAGATTGGCAAAGAAAGGTACCAGCTCGCCCACTGACATCTGCGTTAATTCGTGAATATTCAAGCCTTCAACTCGTACAGAAAGGGCGGCCGGCGAAAGGCGTTTTCCCGCACAGTCCGGGCAGGGCAATTCGCGCATGAACTTTTCGTAATAGGTCCGGGCGTCCTCGGACCTCGTTTCCTGAAAACGTCGCTCGAGCATGGGAACCAGCCCTTCGAACGGCTTTCTGAAGGTCGCCTGCATGCGCTTTCCTTCATACTGCACGGAAATTTCCTCAGTGCCCGACCCGTGCAGCAGAATCTGCTGAATGCGCTCCGGCAGTTTTTCGACGGGGACATCCAGAGAGAACTTGAAGTGCCGGGCGAGGCTGTTGAGCCATTGACGGAAAAAGGATTCTTCACCGGCGCTGATGGCTGCGATTGCCCCTTCGTGAATCGACTTGGTCTGATCCGGGATGACCAGTTCCGGGGCGACAATCAGCTGGAAGCCGAGTCCTGAACAGCGTGGGCAGGCGCCAAACGGCGAATTGAATGAGAAGAGTCGGGGTTTGACCTCGGGGAGACTGAGTTCGCAGTGAGAACAGCGCAGTTTTTCGCTGAAGAGTTCTTCTTTGTCGTCGCACAGGACGAGGAGCTGTCCGTCGGCGATCTTGAATGCCAGCTCGATGCCGTCGAGCAGACGGGCACGGTCTCCGCTGCCGCCGAGGCTGATGCGATCAAGCGCGATATCGATTGAGTGCTTTTTCTTCTTGTCGAGGACAGGTAATTCGTCTTCTAAAGAGTACAAGACGCCATCGATGCGAACCCGCGAAAATCCTTCTTTGCGTAGTTCTTCGAAGACTTTCGCATACTCTCCCTTTCGTCCGCGAACAATGGGGGCCAACAGCGTCAATTTGCTGCCGGCGGGACGTGACGCGAGCACGTCGAGAATTTCCTGGGGAGTCGTGCTGGTGACCGGGCGGGCACAGGTGGGACAGTGCGGTTTGCCGATGGCGGCGAACAGCAGGCGCAGATAGTCATAAATCTCCGTCGTGGTGCCGACTGTCGAGCGAGGGTTGCGCGACGTCGATTTCTGCTGAATCGCGATGGTCGGCGAGAGGCCCTCTATCGTTTCGACGTCCGGCTTTTCCATTTGCTGCAGAAACTGCCGGGCATACGAAGAAAGAGACTCCATGTAGCGTCTCTGCCCTTCGGCATGAATGGTATCGAAGGCGAGCGACGATTTTCCGGAACCGCTGACGCCGGTAATGACCGTCAGAGAGTTGCGCGGAATACTGACGGTTAGATCTTTCAGATTATGAACTCTGGCTTTGATGACGCGAATCATGGTGCTATGAGAGACACAGGTGTATCACGGAACGACCCAGAGAGCAAACGCGCGCCGACGGAAGCGCGGTCAAACTCGAGCGCGAAGAGAAGGGCGGTTACTGCCAGTTGTACTGAATGACGCTGGCCTGAGTCGGATTGCTGACTTTGCCGTTTTGAAAGGTCACTTTGTAAAAACCCGAAACCTTGATGCGCTTGGTCGGATTGCTACGTGTAAAAACTTCTACCAGACCATTTTTAACGACGACTTCACCTGTACCCTTGGTGTTGTTATACAGCACTTTGAACAGCCCCGAGGCACCCATGGCAACGACACCCGCGGCTTCAATCTCAAGAATTTCTCGCCCCTCGAGAGAGATCGCCACCGTGACTTGCCCCGACCGCACGGTGATTCGTTCCTTGACCACTTTGTTTTCGGTGGGGTGAAGCTCGGGCGGTGAAACCACAACTTCTGATTCTGAAGCGATCTTCAGAAGGTTCTTGTAGTGCATTTCGATCGCGATCGTGGCGCCCTTGGGGGTTTTGAACGTGTGCTCCTTGTCGAAGGTGAAGCCTTTGCTCACGCGCTCCCAGTCGCCGACAGAACGAACCTGCGCTTCGGCCGAGGCATCGGAGACCGTCAGTTTCATCATCTGCTCTCGCTCATCCTGAAAGGCCTTTTTCTTTGCGCGAGATCGGACCGTGAAAATCAGAGCAACGCTGCAGATCATGGCCAGCAGGACGCAGACAGCGATCACCATGATGCGCTTGCGATCCGCATCCTTCTGCTGGTTGACAGCCGCCTTCTCTCGCTCCTGCTGCAGTTTCTTGAGCGATTTATGATCGAGTTTTTCTAGTTGGTGCCACTGTTTTGCCATGACTTTGGATGTGGGTGACTATCGTCAGAGATTATCGACTCCTACGTTAGGAGTGATCATGAGCGAATTTTCCTTGAAGGTGTTGATGTCACGCGGATATTGGCAGCGAACCTCGATTTTGATCGGTTGAGGGTCCAGGGTCGGTAATGCCGTTGGTACCGTGAAGCGAACTTCGCTGACATCCTCGAGAATGCGAAATCGGCGGGTCTTGTCGGGAAGGGAAGTCAATGAGAGGGTTCCGGACTCGGCATACTTCGGCGCGGTGGTCGAGAAGGCGTTGGCCTGAGCGTCGATCCAGAGCTCGGCGACCTTTTCGCCCTCTTTGACCACGGTCTTCGCAATCGGAATCAGCAGCAATCGATGAAAGATGATGATGCCTTTCTGCGGTGGTTTCTCAGGTTCGCAGACCACCCACTGGGCGATCTCCGTTTCCCCGGTCAGATTCGCGACACGAACGGTTCCGTCCTTGTGGAGTTTGACAAAATACTTCTTGGCAACGTCCATGCCGCCGTTTACGGGGTCTTTGATGGCATCTGAAAGAAGGGTGGTTGGATATGACGTGGATTTGATCAGAAGATTCAACTGATTCAGCGCGTTACGCATCTGATCGACCACACCGCTGGTCCAGGTTCCCTTGCCGGCGATACGCTGGCTGCCGATGAACAGACGATAGGAAATGGCCAGAAAAATGCCGATGACCGCCAGGGCCATCATGACCTCGATGAGAGTGAAGGCTCGACGACGCATACGGATCATGGCATGACTCCCGGACGGCGGGTGATTTTCTGAATCTTCTTCTGTTCCTGGGTGAAGGTCTTGCCCTGAAAGTCGATGATCGAGCCGACCACCTGAATCTCGATGGCTTCTTCGTTATACCGTCTCAGATCTTTCATGTGCCCGAGACCTACGGCTTTCACCTCATAGATCATGGTGTAGGGGTAGCGTTCCGGGCCGGGGATGCTCTCGAATTCAGAAAAGTAGCGGTTGACTGACCAGTCACGAATGGTCGTGACGGCTTGCGCTTTGTTCATGACCAGACGCGGCTGCAGAATCCTGCCGTTCACCGCCTTGTTGGTGCAGTCCTGAATGTAATACTTTAAAAACCGGTTCGGGTCATAGGAAGCATAGGCGGAAGCATTCGGCTCGGTGAATTTCTTGTTTGGGTCGCTGTTGACCACGTTCGGCGCCACGAAACGAAACTCGGGCAGGAATGGGCTGCCCACACGGATAAACGCATCGTCTCGCCCAGGCAGCCGCCGATAGAAATACTTGGGTTTCTGCTTGGAATCGAGTTCTTTCTGCGGCAGAACTCGTACGTGAATCTCGGAATTCGTCGTATAGGGAGCGAACGCATTGGCACCGTTATAGACCGCAGGGAATTCCGTAAAATCGAACAAAGGGTTTTTGCCCTGGGTGAACTCAACGGCGTCATAGAGCTCGGTCGGACACAGCTTGGCTTTCATCATAAAATGCTGCAAAGCCGCGCGAGCGGCGAAATATGCCTGGGCCTGCTGTAGTGCGGTTCGGTTGTGACCCGCGGTCTGTCGATTCATGGTCAACAGGCCGACAAACATGATCATCATGCTGAAAGCGAAGAAGAGGGCAATGACGATGGCCATGCCGCGACGCGAACGGCGAGCGGGGGCCGCGAAAAAAGACCTCGGAATCGACGGATAAAAGCGGATTCGGGTTGAGTTTGTCATGGTTTTTTCGTCCATCCTACCGATTGAGATCCGCTTTGAGGGTCATCAGATGGATTCTCTGCGTCTGCTTGTCAACGACTTCGGGCTTTTTGTAGAGACTTTTATCCAGATTCCACTGAATTTCGATGATCAGTTTTTTCATGGCGCAATAGGCCAGATCATCGTTATCGGTATAGTTAACCTTGTCCGCCAGTAACCTGGTGGGAAAGCGTACCAGCGTCGGGTTGGAAAAATCAGGTTCTTTATACATGTTTTCGCCTTCTGTCGGAACACCGATCTGATTCGGAAGATTCCACTCGAAGTCGTTGATGCGCCAGCCCGGTTTATCGAGAATGGCCGGGTTCTTGCAATACGAATAGGTAACCTGATTGAGATCGGGGAAAGAAGACCCCCAGGGGATCTGTTCGGGTTTCTTGATGTTCGAGGTATCGGTGAGGTCGTCGACGAGCAGGGTGGCCAGGTAGCTGATGCCGCGCGGATCGGTGATGACCCCCTGGCAACGCCAGGATTTATCGGTGATCTTTTCGCAACCGGGAAACAGCATGGACGACATTTTCTGCACGAAGGCGACGTCGACGCCCATGCTCTTGTAGTCGCCGGCAACGGCGGCGACTTTGTCCAGGTTCTCAAACGAAAGAAGCCCGGCCGGCGCCCCCTGTCGAATGACCTCAAATGGGACATTGTCGAGAAGCGTGTTGAGAATTTCCGTGGCCTTGTTGATGGCGAATGACTGAGAGGCCATGACGTCCGTTTCTTCCGTGCCCTTGTGAATGACCCAGAAGATCGGCATGACGGCGATCGACAGAATGAACATGGCGATCATGATCTCGAAGAACGTGATGCCTGATCCATGGTTGATAAAGCGTTTCATGTGTTCGTTCATTCCTTGCGGATAATTCGAGAAAGTACCGGTTATAAAACCTCGGAAGCGGCTGCGGACAACTCTGAGCGCTCGGAGCGATGCAGGATAATGTGGCCGAACAGACGATTGTTCTTGAAGCGTTCGACGACATAGGCCAGGCCGTTCGAAGAGCTGTCGAGATAAGGATTGTCGATTTGGTAGGGGTCGCCGGTCAGTACTACTTTGGTTTGCTCGCCCGCGCGGCTGATGATCGTTTTAACCTCGTGAGGGGTGAGGTTCTGCGCTTCGTCGACAATCAGATACTGCTTGGGAATGCTGCGACCGCGAATGTAGGTGAGCGCTTCGATTTGTACTTTCTGCGACTCGATCAGAAAGCGGATCTTCTTATCCACGTCTTCGTTGTTGTTATACAGCTTGTCCATGACGAATTCGAGATTGTCGAAGATCGGCTGCATCCAGTGGCTGAGCTTCTCGTCCTTCGAGCCGGGCAGGTAGCCGATGTCCTTGCCGAGCGGCATGATCGGGCGACTGACCAGCAGCTTGCGGTAGACGTGCTCTTCGAGCACTTTCTGCAGACCGCAGGCCAGAGCCAGCAGGGTTTTGCCGGTACCGGCGCGGCCGACCATGGTGACCAGCTGAATTTCGTTGCAGAGAAGCAGCTCGATGGCGAACTTCTGCTGCAGGTTCTGTGCTTCGACGCTGTAGGGCTTCGACGAGACGTGATACAGCGATACCAGGTTGTTCGAATCGGCCTTGTATTTGGCCAGTGCGGTCTTGTTCTCGTTCTCGGCTGCCTTGAGCAGTACGAACTCGTTGGCATACATGCCCTGTACCGGGCACGGCAACATCTGATTCTTCTGAAACATGTCAATGTCGCGCGCCGTGACCACCAGCTCGCGCCACCCCGTGTACAGTTCGTCGACATCGACCTTGTTGGTTTCGAAGTCTTCGGCCGGAACGCCGATGGCATCACATTTGATGCGGGCGTTGATGTCTTTCGAGACCAGGAAAACATGTTTCCCCTGCTTTTTGAGATCGAGGGCGCAGGCGATGATGCGATTATCGACCTTGTTTTTATCGAAGCCCTGGGGAATCTGAATATCAGTGTCGAGCATGACGCGAAGCAGGCCGGCGCCGTTATTGATCTCGACTCCCTGGGTCAGGGGACCCTTCTCACGCAGCTTGTCGAGTTCGCGCGACACGGAACGGGCTTCGCGGCCGCGCTCATCGTTGTGACCTTTGAAACGGTCCAGTTCTTCGATAACGCCCAGAGGAACAACAACTTCGTTATCCTTGAATGAAAAGAGCGAATTATGGGTGTGAAGCAGAACGTTGGTATCAAGGACGAAAGTTTTACGCATGAAATCCCCTTCCCTGGATCTGAGACAGGATAGGGGAACGATATCACAGGGAGCTGGGGGAGTCAAACCTGCGACCCGTACAGAAAACAGCAAACACGGCTGAGATGATTGCCGCCGAGAAACCGTTAAGATTTTTCCACACGTCGCCGATGATAGATGCGGAATCATATCTTTCCTCGGCTCCCTCGGCCGGAAAGGAACTGTCCGATGAAGACGTTAACACGATGGCTCGGTGTTGCCGCCCTGCTGGTCATTCCAGCCTGGGGAAGTGCTTCGCTCCAGGCCCAGGAGTATCCCGGCGACGATCTGACGGAAATCAGTCTGAATGAGTCGTCGCGGGGTGGGCGGTCTGCTGATCTGCCGCTGCCTGACGCCCCGCTTCCGGATGTACAGAGAAGCCGTTCGAGCGAGGATGTTTCATTCTACGACTCTTCCGGTGGGTCGGTTGATGCCGACGGCATGGAAGAGGATGGAGAGGAAGCCTCGTCATCTGAAGGCGGTCAGAGCTACACCGTCAAGAAGGGTGACACGCTCGGTTCGATATCGCGAAAATTCTTCGGCACCACGAAGCACTGGAAGAAGATTGCGGCCGCGAATGGAATCAAGAATCCTGCGGCTCTGAAAGTCGGACGAGTAATTACCATCCCGTCTGACCTTGGACCGGTCGCGACCAAAAGAAAACGATCGAAGACCGCGTATCGTGCGCCGACCTACGAACCGCCTTCTCTGCCCGCGGCGCCGCCCCCTCCGCTGCCGCCTCCTCCTGGTGCGGCTCGCGATCTGCAACTGTACTCCGAAAAAGGCTTGCCCAGCATCATGCTGCCGGGCATGGAAAAGAAAGATCGCAACGACCAGATCGGTGTGACGATGGAAGGTCTGACCGGTCTGACCAGGACCTTCGCGGCCTACCCGTTGGGCAAGGGACTGTTCTCGACCTCGTTTGGTGTCATCTGGAACAAGATCACCAAGCGTGATAACAACCGCCTGCAGAACGGCGAAGACGCAGATTACTGGCAGTTTCCGATGGCGATCACCTACTCCGGAGAAGGGTTCGAAGGCGCCCTCGTGCTTCCCTTCGAATCGTATGATGTCTATGCGCCGTTGACGTATAACTTCCGCGATGGTACTGATTCCGGAATGGGAGATGCCGCTCTGCGACTCAAGTTCTCGAGTCAGAATGACAACATGGCTTCCTGTATCGGGCTTGGCGCGATCTTTCCGACGAATGACCGACGCATCGGCAACACTGACAACGACAACGCCTGGGAAGTCTTCGGCGGCGTGTCGACAAAGAAGAAGGACGGTGGAAACCTGCATCTGAACGGCGGATACCAGGCCAGCGCCGGCAACACTTCGCATGAAGGCGTGTTCGTGAATGTAGGTTTCGAATATGCCGCGAACCCGTCATTCACCTTCATGGGTGAAATCAACTCGTACAATCGCGTGAACGACGGTCGCGCCACCGATCTGACGCTGAGCATGCGCTATCACGTGAAGCCGGGCATGAGCCTGACGCTTGCCGCCCCGATCTCGCTGCAGAACGAGATGTTCTTCGGCTACGATTACCGCCTGCAGGGACAACTGCAGTATCACTACTGAAGCGAAAGCCCCTCGCGAGAGGTTGTGAAAGAGGAAACCGGCCCGGTCGAAAGACCGGGCCGGTTCACTTGATGTCTCTAGACAGCGACGGATGCGTCGGCGAGTTCGATCCGGTTGCGTCCGGCAGATTTGGCACGGTACAGGGCTTGGTCCGCTTTCTCGAGGATCATCTCTGAATCGGCGTGGGGAGGAAATGATGCAATACCACCGCTGATGCTGGTGCGTATCGCGTTGCCCTTCTCGTGAAATAGCAGCTCGCCCACGCGCAGGCGAATGCGCTCGGCCAGCACCATGGCATTCTGGGCGCTGGTCTCCGGAAGGATCAGCGCAAATTCTTCTCCGCCGAAGCGGGCGGGGAAATCAATACCCAACCGGATCGAATCCTGGAGTACTTGAGCGACTGACTTCAGAACAAGGTTGCCGAAAGGGTGGCCCCAGGCGTCATTCAGTTTCTTGAAATAGTCAATATCGAAGATGACGAGACTGAACGTCGACTTGTACCGCTGTGCTCGCGTGAGTTCTTCCTGCAGGCGCTGTGAGAAGAAGCGGAAAGAATACAGCCCGGTCAACTCGTCTTTGATCGACAACTGGTACAAACGCTGTCGCTGGTAGGCGAGCACGATGAGATTGGCAACAACTCCCAACGTGTCGAGTTCCTGCGGGGTGACCTCATACTTCGGATCTGTTGACGTGAAGTTGAGAACGCCGAGCTTGGTGGAACCTGAGATCAGAGGGATGCAGGCCATGTTGGCGACGGAGCCTGCCGCGGACGATTCACCGGCAAAGCTGACGAAACGCTGGTCTTTGCTGCCGCGTGCCGCGAGAATGGCTTTTCCTTCCTTCAGGGCGGTTCCAGCCAGCCCTTCGCCGAGACGCAAACGAAAACCAGTTTTCAGATGCGGCGCACCGACAACCAGCTCGGTCTGTAACGTATCGGTGGGAGCGTCGTAGAGCATCAGCGAGCAGCGATTGACCTCGACGAGCTGTAGTGCGCTTTCCAGAATACGTCTGGTCATCGAGATGAAATCTTCGTCGCGCCCGATCGACAGGCTGATCTCATACATGAAATCGATTTCTCGCGTCTGCCGATTCACCAGAGAGCTGGTTTTCTGAAATTTCTCAAGAAAACGCCCGTGTATGATGGCGTTGTCGATCTGTGACACGATGGCGCCGAGATAGTGCAATACCTCGTCGTCAGCAAGTTGATCGACGGGATTCGCAACCAGCAGGCACCCGCAGAACCCGTCGGCGACCTGAAACGATCGCAGCATGAGGCGTTTGAACCCGGACGGAAGAGCTGCGGCTTCGGCGGTCAGAGTGACACCTGCTGATTCATCGGTGAGGTGCTGGTGCTGCAGATTTTTCGCGAAGACACGATGCGATTGGTTCAGAGAAGCCTGAGTGAAACCGAGGCTGAAGAATGCCTGTTGCTGCCGGTTGCTCGGCTCGGCCAGCAGCAGAGCCGCGGCATCGGCACGGAAAAAGCGCCGCATGACTCGTAACGTATGTCGTGCAAGGCCGGAAAGGTGCGGGTGTCGGTCAGTGACCCGATCTATGGCATACACGAGTCGCAGTTCGCGCAGCTTGAGACGGAGATAGCGCGAGCGCTGCGCACGGGAAACCTGTGAGAGCGGCAGTTGCAGGTTCACAAGGAGGCTCCTTGTCGGATAACGTACGATCCGGTCCTGACGTTTTATAATAAATCAATCCGCCTTCGAGTCACAAGTTTCCTATTCGAGGGGTCACCCCGGCGAGACGAAAGGCTTCTCGGCAGGCAGCGAAAAGCCCGGAAGCGTCGGCGATGCCCTTGCCGGCAATGTCGTAAGCGGTGCCGTGTCCGACCGAAGTGCGCAGATAGGGCAGACCGAGAGTCACGTTGACACAGGCAAGCCCGCCGAGGGTTTTGATGGCGATGAGTCCCTGATCGTGCGTATGAGCGACGAACACGTCATGCGATCGGCGCATTTCGCGTTTGTACAGGCTGTCGGCCGGGAACGGACCGCTGAGATTCGGATTCACAGCTTTGAACTGATTCATTGCCGGAACGATGCTGTCTCGTTCCTCCTGGCCGAAGAGACCGTCTTCACCCGCGTGCGGGTTCAGGCCCGCCACGGCAATGCGAGGCAGGGGACGTCGCGAGGTGCGAAATGATTCGTGAGCCAGGCGCAGCGTCTCATATACGCACTCCTGCGTGAGTAAAACCGGTACGGAACGATAGGGCACATGCAACGTAGACATGACGACGCGGAATTTGCCATAGACCATGGCCATTCTGGTTGCGGCTGCGTGTGTCCAGGCTTCGAGCATGTCTGTGTGGCCCGAGAAGGGCGAACCGGCCAGTCGAATGGCTTTTTTGCCGATCGGCCCGGTTATGATGCCGCGGCACATTCTTTGCGAACAGAGATCGTGCGCGGCTTTGAGGGCGCTGAGAGATTCGCGCCCTCCGAACTCGCAGACGAGGCCGGGCTTGGCACTTTCGCCTGTACCGGTATCCATAACCATGATACCGCGCGAATTCGAGGCGAACGCCGCTGCGAACGGAACGTCTGTGTGTCCCAGTTGTCTGAGTGCGTCACGCAGGATGGAAGCTGAACCGACGAAGATAAGATGGTTCTTCCAGGCTTCGGGCATTTGAGCGATCAGCCGGGCGGTGATTTCCGGGCCGATGCCGCAAGGATCGCCGAGCGTCACGGCGAAGAACGAGCAGGCAGGGTTCTTCATGTCTCTATGGGTTGCAGCACTTCGTAACGCAGCAGGTTTTCAGCGGGCTCGACGGCGAGATAGCGCATCAGAAGTTTTTGGCCGATGGACACGGCAAAAGGTGGTTTTCGGGTGTGGGCGAATTCGCAGGTGTCGTGGTTGAAAAAGGCGCAGTCCTGGCTGAGATCGACGACGGTCGCCTCAAATCTCTCTTCCCCGCGCTCGAGTTTTTGCTTCAGATACTTCAGCAGAAAATACCGGTGTCGCTGGTTCATGATTTCTTCACCGGTACCCGTGGCGTTTTCCGCCCACAGGATCGTTTGCATCAGCGATTCAGAAGAATAGGGAGCCGGCTGTGCATGCAGTGACGCCTTGATCTGCCGCTGCAGCAGCAGATCATTGTAACGACGCAATGGTGACGTGACCTGACAATACAGGCCGACACCCAACCCGTGATGCAGGGTGGGTTCGACCGATACCGCGCCTCGCCTCAGCGAACGAATCGCACGATAGAAGAGTACCGGGTCGAAGGTTTCCGGCAGCTCGGGCGGGTTGTCCGGAGGTTCCTGGCTTCGATACAGACAGGGAACGTGTCTCTCGCGACACCACGCGGCGGCGTGATGATTGGCCCAGATCATGAATTCGGCGACCATCTCCTGACTGTCGCCGCGACCCAGCCTCCGTTCCACGATGATTTCACCATCTCGCACTCTGAGGCTGAGTTCGGGGCGGGTGAGAATCACTCCTCCCTGTGCCTTGCGTCGCCGCCGCAGAAGATCGGCAAGACGGAGTCCTAGTTGTAGATCACGCTCATTCTTTGTTATCAGATCTGCATGAGCATACGAAATGGCATCGCTGATCCGAATCAGCGTTTCTCGAAACTCTGATTCGAGCAAATGGCCTTCGATCGAAAACCGCAGACGTTGCGAAAGGCAGGTGCGTTCGGTGTTCTGATTCAGGCTCAGATGGTCTTCAGAAAGGATCGCCGGCAGCATGTGAATCTTGTCGTCGGGCAGATAGATCGAGGTCCCGCGTCGCGAGGCTTCCTTGTTCAAAGCCGACGTGACGGGAATCCAGTGTGCGCCGTCGGCGATGTGGACCCACAAAGTGATGGATCCGTCGGTTTCCTCCTGAATGGAAAAACCATCGTCGCGGTCCCGAGTCTCGGCGTTGTCGATGACCCAGGTGCGAAGAGAGCGAAGATCGAGTCGATCGTCGAGAGCATGCGTCTTCTGTACGAGCAGCTCAGCTTCCTTCACTGCTTCAGAAGAAAAGGAGCGCGGCACGTTATACTTGCGCAGTAACAGATTCTCATCGGGCTGAAAACGACCGATGTCTGTCAAAAACTGTCCGAGTTTCTGGTTCCACCCGATACCGGCTTGTTCGAGAATGTCAAAAATTCGCTGAGGAACTTTCGCTTCGGTTTTGAGCACGGCGATCTGCTCGATCAGAGGCAGAATCTCACGCACTCGATCTGAGTAGGAAGGGCCGGGGTTTTGGCACAGTGCGCGCAATTCATCGGCAATCAATCGGTCGGCTTCGTCGCGAGCCTGCCGCAGTCGCTCTTTTTCGAGAGCGGCCTGTACTTCTGACAGAGGAATCGGCGCCCAACCGTCCTTTTTTTCGCGAAAGTAGAACGAGTCCTTTTTCAGACGCCGTAACAGTGCTGCCTGCAGATGCTCATCGCTTGCAGCTCCAAGAAACTCGGCCATCTCCGTCAGGGTATAGGGGCGGCTTTCTTCCACCAGCAGAGCGTGGAGTTCTTCGAGACAGAGCGTGGGTTCGAGCGCCACGCGCTTCTGTTCAGCCTGCTGCAGAAGATCATGGCACTGATCGAGGTCGTTCAGATTCACATGACATGAAGGACCGGTGAGCAGAATCGACCGTTCCTGAATCGTGGTTTCACGCCGACCGGTGGTGAGAATGCGCACCCCTTTGGGTTGCACGGAAAGCACCATGCCGATGGCAAGACCAGTGTCCTTGCTGGAATACTCGATGATCAGTCCGGTGTTCATAATCTGTGAAGAGCATTGTAACATACGATACATGGAACAAAGAGGAAAAGCCGAGATTGTGCAGAAACCGTGGCCGCTCGGAAGACTGATTTCCGGAGGGCAGACCGGTGTCGATCGCCTGGCTCTCGATACGGCCCGGAGTCTGGGCATTGCGGTCGGTGGCTGGTGTCCGAAGGGCCGTCGGGCGGAAGATGGAACGATTCCGCCGGATTATGAACTGCGCGAAGCACAATCGGAGCTGTATCAGGAACGGACTCGTTTGAACGTGCGAGATTCAGATGCGACGCTCATTCTCTGCCGCGGCGCTCCACAGGGGGGAACTCTGCTGACGTTGGATCTGGCGCGTGGTCTGAAGCGACCGTGTCTGTTGCTCGATCTTCTGCAGGCCGCTGATGCTGATTTGATCGCTGCCGGGCGCACATGGCTCTGGAACTTGCAGCCGGTGACGCTGAATGTCGCTGGACCGCGTGCCGGAGAACTGGGAGTTGAGGCTGAGCGCGTGAAGCTGATTCTTGCCGCCTGTCTGACCGCCGGAGTTGATCCGCCTCCGGAGTGGCCTCCCCGTCGGCCTCATACCCCTGATCTCAGCTTCTGAATTACGTTACTTGACGCTGCACCTGAGGCGGATCATCGGCAATCGAGGCGCCGGCCACGGCTTCAGCCTCGATCTTGAGACGAGTGAGCACTCCCTGCCGCAATGGCGAATCGTTGAGCGATGCCGGCGGGAAAACACAGTGTCGTAGAGAACTATATTAACCCGTGGGTTGTTCCGGGAAATGTTGTGAAGAGACAGAGAGAGAATGTGATATACTTTTGACACTGTACACATAACACATTTATGGAAAATTACTATCTGATTCTGGGCATTCCTGCCTTTTCGCCCCTCGAGGATGTTCAGGCTGCGTACAATCGCCAGTTCGGCGAACTGTTCGTGTCTGAAAGTCCTCTTGCGAATCTTCCGCGCATCAAACAGCTCAAGGAAGCGCTCGAAGTGCTTTCTGATCCGGCTCGGCGCGAAGAATACGATGCGAAGCTGAAGACGTTTCTCGAATCGCTGGAAAAAAAGTTCGGCGACGCGGTCGACATGCTGGCCGAAGGCCGATTCGATGAATCGATTGCTTTGCTGCGAGAATGTCTGAAAATCAATCCGCGCGAGCCGGACTTTTACGAAACGCTCGGTCTCGCCTTTCAATTGAAGGGAACCCTGGATGAAGCGCTGAAATCATTTCAGCAGGGTCTGCAGTTGAAGTGCAAAAACGCACAATTTAACTGGTACATTGCTGACATCTATCGGCAGCTGCGCGACGACGAACGCTATGAGACATACCTGCTCGATGCTGCCGAAGGGTTCAAGGAAATTTTGAAAACCGATCCGCGCAACGTGCATGCGCAGGAGATGCTGGCCGACTGTTACGGCAAGATGAGATTTTTCGATGAAGCGATCGAGGTCTACAACAAGCTGATCGAGATGTTTCCCTACAAGGCGGAATATCGCCGCGACCTCGGCGCGCTGTTGTACGAAATGGATTGCCTCGACGAAGCGCAGGAAAGCCTGGTTGAGGCATTGCGAAATGCTCCTGAAGATGCGTCGGCCTATCTGTATCTCGGCCTCGTCTACTACAAGAAACGGCTTCTGGGGTGGGCAATTCAAAACCTCGAGGAGTCGGTAAAGCGTAATCCGCAACAACCGGAAGTGAAGAGCCTGCTCGAAAAGATTCGTGAAGTGCAGAAAGATGTCGGCCGCACCGTCGAGGAAATCATCAATGATCCGACGCCGGATGCCGTCGTCGAGGGATCGGTAAAATGGTACAACTCGGAAAATGGTATCGGGGTGCTGACCTGCCCCGAATACGCCGAAGTGTTGTTACATTACACCGCCCTGAAACCGGACGACGTCGATACGCTCAAGAAGGGTGACTCGGTACGATTCGGTGTGGTGAAAGATCAGGTGGGTCTGATTGCCGTCCAGGTTGAACGTCTCGAAGATGGGCAGTTGGGCGATACTTTGCCGGGTAAGATCGCGAAATTCGATAATCGCCGCAAGCTGGGCATGATTTCCGTTCCGGATGGTCGTGAGATCATGTTCACCTTTGCCGGGCTGAGCGGCGATCTGACACCGGACAAACTTGAGGTCGGTCTGGATGTACTCTTCGAAGTGAAAACGATTCGCGGTCTGAACGATGATCTGCATGAACAGGCGATGAACGTGCGCCCGCGCAAAAAGCCGGTCTTGAAAACCTCAGGTTCGGGTAAACCCGCATCGGTCGTTCCGCCTGCCCCACCCGCGGCGCCGAGTTCCCCGCCGCCGAAGCCTGAGTCGCCGCAGCCGCCCTCGAATCCACCCGATTCCGAATCCCCTCCGGAAGCCCCTCCTCGAAAAGGCGGGCGCAAACCGAAAAAGGGCGAATAACCCATGGAACATTGTCTGCCGCGAAAGGTTGCCGTTTTCCGCAGTGCCTTGCAGCAGACCAACCTGTCATGAGGGAACGTCGCCATCATGCGACGTGAGTTTGGTATCTGAGACGAACGTCTTCCTGCGGGGACTGTGATACAGTATCTTTCGGATCTGACCCGAGATGGAGGAAGGGGAACCGTTGAGCGTGAATCGTAAGAAGTTAACCCTGATCATGCCCTCGATCGGTCGCAAACCCGATCAGCGCTACATTGCCACCTGGCAGATGGAGCCACTGGTTCTGGCAGTGCTGGCGGCTCTCACACCGCCGAACTGGGATATCACGATTCAGGATGATCGTCTGGTACCGGTTGATACTTCTCAGCCGGCAGATCTGGTCGGCATTACCGTTGAGACATATACGGCGAAACGAGCGTATCAGATCGCGGCGGAATATCGTCGCCGCGGTGTGAAGGTGGTGATGGGCGGATACCACCCCACCCTCTGGACCGACGAAGTCATGCAACATGCCGATGCCGTCGTGACTGGTCCGGCCGAGGGGGTCTGGGCAAAGGTATTGGAAGACGCGGATGCCGGTCGGTTATCCGGACGGTATGACGGTCCGTTCGATTTTGCCTGGAAAGGCTTGTTTCCGCGACGCGAAGTGTATGCCGATAAAAAATATCTGCCTTTGGCTCTGGTCGAATTTTCGCGCGGCTGTCGTTTCCATTGTCAGTTCTGTGCCATTACTGCGTTTACCCGTGGGCGGCATTACTACCGTCCTCCTGCCGATGTCGCCGAGGAGATTCGCCGCAGCGGGCAGAAGATCGTCTTTCTCATCGATGACAACATTGCCGCCAACCACGAAGCCGCCTACGCGCTTTGCGAGGCATTGAAGCCTTTGGGTGTGAAGTGGGTCAGTCAGATCAGCGTGGATGCTGCAGCTGACGGCAGACTCGTGCGTGCCATGGCGGAAGCCGGTTGTATCGGCGTTCTCATCGGCTTTGAATCGCTGCGCGCCGATCTTATGCAGCGATTGAACAAGAAGTGCAACGGTTCGATCGAAATGTACGAGCGAGCGCTGGCTCAGGTGCGCGCTAACGGCATCTGTGTGTATGCGACATTCCTGTTTGGTATCGATGGTGATGACCGCGGAGCCTTTCCGCGCACGTATCAGTTCATTCAGAAACATCGATTTTTCCTTGCCGCGTTCAATCATCTGGTACCGTTCCCCGGAACCCCTCTCTACGCAAGACTCGAGGCCATGAATCGTCTGACTTCGCCTGCCTGGTGGCTTGATCCGTCGTTCCGTTTCGGACATGTTCCGTTTACGCCGCTTGAGATGAGTGCCCAGGAACTGGCGGAAACCTGCCGCGAATGGAGACGACGGTTCTATTCGTGGCGTTCGATCATTCATCGAGCACTCGACGCTCGGACCAATGCCCGCCGCTTGTCAACGCTGGCGCTGTATTTAACGCAGAACTTCTTCGGCCGTCGTGAAGTCGATGAAAAGTACGGGTTGCCTCTTGGCTTGATAGGCTCTGAGACAACTGAACAAGGGGTGCGGGAGAGGAGTTCGCCGGTCGAATGAATCTGCCCGGGTCGTACGAACTGACCACCTGGCAGAACGATCAATTGGTCGGGGCGGGTGACGAACAGCTTGATGCTGCCGTGCGTTGCCTGGTCGATGCCTGTCACATGCCGACGCCGATTCTCGCTTTGTCGTATCACACCGAACCGTCGTTTCGTGCTGCTCTCTGCTGCCGCGGCCATGAACATCATCTGGTCTACTCGAGACGCGACAATCGTACTGAGCTGGCCTCTCTGGGTATTCGCTCGCTGCGCACGGTGCGATTGCATCAGCGTGAAGCGAAATTGGCCTATATTCATCATCTTCGTGTTCACCCGAAGCACGCCGGCGGGACTCTTCTGGCGCGCGGGTATCAGGCATTCAGAGAAGTGTCTCGGCAGTCTCCGGCAGCCGTCACCCTCACCTCGATTCTTGAAGGAAATCATACGGCGCGTGCATTGTTGGCCAATCAGAACGGGCGCGGCCCGTTGCCGGCCTATCAACCTCTGGTTCGTTATCTGACTGCCCTGATTCCGTTACGAGGTCCTGGGAAGCGCTGGCCATGCCGGTTTCGTGAAGTTGGTCGCCGGGCGCTGATGATACGCAATCTCACTCTTGATGACGCGGCTGTGCTTGAAGAACTGGTTACTCGCACAGGCGCGCATCATGACGGAATAACATACGAACCGCCGATTCGGGGTGAGTGGTCTTCTCATTCATTGTGGCCGGGTTTGCAGATGTCTGATCTGGTCGGTGTCTTTCGGGGCACAACGCTTCTCGGAGCCGTCGGGGTGTGGAATCGCGGAGTCGTCGAGCAGATTCGACTGGCGTCACTGCATCCGGCGTTGTCTGGTATGCAACGAATCTGGCACATCGGAAGAAAGATATGGGGCGAGTGTCCGCTTCCTGCTGTTGGTACTGAAGTGCCCCATCTTTTGCTGGATCCGTGGTTTGTCGAACCGGGGATGGAAGAGGAGGTCGGCCTTCCTTTGGTCGCGGCCGCATTGAAACAGGCTCAGGCTCGGGGCGCGTTGTTTGCGGCCTTCGGCGTGCCTGAGGGACATGGGCTGAGAAATGTCGTGAACCGCTTTTTTCATCTTCCGTATTGGAGTATGCTGTATGCGGTTCGGTGGCCGGAGACACCTCAGATACCCTCAAATCTGGCTGAACGCCTGATCGTATCCTTGGGAACTCTTTAGCATGACTCGCCCCTCTGAAAAAGATTTGTCCGGCAGTATTGTACGAGTGTGTGATATCTCTCACGACACTCGGCAAGCCATGTATGAGCTGATGGCATCAGCGTATGTCGTCGAATCGTCGTCATTTTTCAACGATCTGGCGGCCAAGAACTGGGCTATTCTGCTGCACGATTCTCGACACGTGCTGCGCGGGTTCACCTCTCTTGCGGTCATGGATACAGACGCCGACCGACCGATACGAGCTCTCTTCAGCGGCGATACCATCATTCAGCCGGAATTCTGGGGCAGTCTCGAGTTGCCGCGCGTCTGGGGTCGATTCATGCTGCAAATGATCAATGAATCGGGTGATCGTCGCTTGTACTGGTTTCTCATCTCGAGCGGCTATAAGACGTATCGTTTCCTGCCGGTGTTCTTTCTCGAGTATTTTCCGCGTCATGACGCCCCGATGCCGGAGCAGATGAAGACCATTCTCGACCATCTCGGACGTGCCAGGTTCGGAGAGCGCTACGATGCCGATAGAGGTATCATTCATCTTGAACACCCGACTCCGCTCAGGCCGGGTGTCGCAGATCTCTCTCCGGAACGATTGCATGATCCTCATGTGGCGTTTTTTGTCGAGCGCAATCCTGACCACGCGCGGGGAGACGAACTTGCTTGCATTGCCGAACTGCGGGTCGACAATCTGAAGCCGTTCATTCGTCGTGCCCTGAAGGTTTAATCATGCGTGTGCATCGCCTGGCGGGCTGCGGCTCGGTCGAACCACGGTGCTGACAACAACTATCTGTTCGGTTGCCCATTCGGCTTGGCTGACGACCTGTGTGCCGCAAACACTCTTGTTTGCGCGGGCTTCGCGGCAGTCGGTTCGGCTTACGCAACAGAACATACTGACTGAGATCCTTCAGCGGCAGGCTGACACCGCGTTCGGTCGCCGCTATTCGTTTGCTCGTCTGCAATCGATCGCCGACTTTCAGCGTGCTGTCCCACCCGCCGAATACGAAGACCTTGCTCCATACATCAATGCAGCGACTGAAGGGGCTTCCGGGCAACTCACCAGCGAACCTGTTCATGTTTTTGAGCCGACGAGCGGCTCGACCGCAGCCTTTCGTCTGATTCCCTACACAACGGCTTCTCAGGAGGCGTTCAATCGCGCTCTGCATCCCTGGTTGTTTGATCTTTTCACCCACCAGCCACAGCTCATGCTGGGGCCGGCCTACTGGGTGATTACGCCTCGTCTGGAAGTCGCCGAGCGCACGGCTTGCGGTATCCCCATCGGATTTGTTGACGATGCCGCCTACTTCGGGCGCTTCGCCAGGGCGTTGATTGATCGGGTCATGGTGGTGCCTTCGGCGATCGGACGTTTGAAAGATGCTCGCGAATGGCGCCGGCAAACGCTGCTGCGCCTGGTGCGGGCTCGCGAACTTCGATTGATCTCGCTCTGGAGTCCTACCTTTCTGCCGGTGCTTCTGCGATCGTTGCCGGAGTATGCCGATGAAATTCACGACGACCTGCGCGATATCAGTCCCGACCGTGCCGATGTTTTCGCCGACGTGATTCGCGATCTGCAGGCGGGCCGGGAAATGGGTTGCGGAACTCGCCTGTGGCCGAAGATGCAACTGATATCAACCTGGACGGACGCCGAAGCGGCCACCGGAATGCCCACACTGCAGCACTGGTTTCCGAATACACGAATTCAGGGAAAGGGGCTTCTGGCCACTGAAGGAGCGGTGACCATCCCCATGACCGGCGCATCGGCTCCGGTACTGGCGGTTCGTTCGGGATTTTTCGAATTCATCGAGGGTGAAGAGGGAGAAGGAGCATGCCGCACGGCCGACGAGCTGGAATTGGGCAAGTGCTATCGAGTGATGATGACCACTCTCGGTGGTTTGTATCGGTATAAATTGCATGACGTTGTACGAGTCGAAGGGTGGTGGCGGCGACTGCCGATGCTGACGTTTCGCGGCAAGGAATCGCATGTGTCGGATCTTTGCGGCGAAAAACTGAATGCCCGGCATCTGCGAGCGATTCTCGATCGCCTGATCGGGCCGATGTCCGGCGCGTTTCTTGCCGTCGAACGTCTGCCGGCTCCCCCTTCGTATCGTTGTTTCCTGCCGGCCGATGAACGCCGTTGCGAAGCCGAAGAGCTTGTCGGGCCGCTCGAAACGGCCTTGCAGGAGAATCCGCATTATCGCTGGTGTCGCGAAGTGGGGCAGTTGGGAAATGTCCAGGTCATACGATTGCGTTATGACTCTGTTGAGCTGAATCAACGTCGATTGGATCGATGGGAACAGCAGGGAACCCGACGCGGGACCGCCAAGATCGGGGTCCTCGATCGACTGTGTGACTGGTCTGAATACCTGAAATGATAGAGAAGTCAGTGAACGCCAACTAGTACTATCCTGAACGTTCTACGCGGATGCCGACTGAATCCGGCCGGAGTTGGTTGCGGTCTCAGATGTTGGCGCGACTTCATCGAACAGGCGTTCCTCGTGCTCCATGAGATCCGGGGTGTAGCGCGAGAGATGGCGTGCGTAGACGTTGTACCCGAGGTTGGCCGGAATAGAGATGGAAAGTAGACAGCGCGAACCGGAGAGCCGGCGAAAGATCGACCGTAGTGAATAGGCATGCTGCCACGCATACAGCAGACCGTCCTGTAGTCGATCGGGGGACATGGTACGCGGACGAAAGACCACGTGCTCTGCGTCATAGAGTGACCAGTTATGTTCGATGATGCGACCCTCACGTTCCAGATCGGCGAAAACCGCGGTTCCGGGAAACGGCGTCAGCACGGAAAACTGCGGCAGATCAATCTCAGCATCATAGACAAACTGGACAGTTCGTTTGAAAACATCGGTATCATCCGTGTCGAGACCGAAGACGAAACAGGCCTGAATGGCAATGCCGTGATCGTGATACTTGCGTACCGCCTGGCGATACTGCGAAACGTCGTTGAAGGGTTTGCGCACTTCGACAAGTGACGGCTGCGCCACAGATTCGAACCCGATCAGCAGCCCGCGGCAGCCGCTATCGGCCATGGCCTTCAGAAAGACGGGGTCATGGGCGGTGTCGATGGTGGCGCAACCCACCCACCAGCGATTCAGCGGCTTCAGGGCGGCAAACAGGCTCAGGGCATACTCGCGATTGCAGGTCAGGCTTGGATCGAGAAAACACAGCTCTCGACCTTCCAGTGTTTCGATCTCGCGCCTGATTTCCTCAATCGGCCGCATGAACGTGCGATGATTCCATGCGGTGGCCACGGCACAGAACGTGCACTGGTGGGCGCAGCCGCGCGTTGCCTCAATCGAGTTCACGGTGACGTACTTGCGACGATCGAAAATCGACCGGTCTGGAAGCGGTCGAGGTCGGCTCGACCACGAAAAATCGTGACTCATGTGGTAAAACGGTTGCAGCTTCCCGTTGTGCGCATCACGCAGTGCCTGAGGCCATGAATCTTCGGCCAGGCCTGTAATGACACAATCGGCATGCTGTTTCGCCTCATTGGGCAACAGCGTCGCATGAATGCCACCCATGATCACGCGAATGCCGTGACGCCGAAAGAAGTCGCCAATAGCATACGCGCGGCGTGCGGTGCCGGTCATGGTACTGATCGCGACCAGATCGACATCAAGATGCCGGCGGGGGTCCCAGGTGTCGGCTCCCTCGTCGATGATGCGCACCTGGCAATGCAGCTCTTTCGGAATCAGCGAGGACAGGACGGCCAGCGTCAGGGGCGCATAACGGAGAGAACGACGGTACGTGCCGGTTTGCGCGCGATGAATGGGGCCGTGCGGCAGTACCAGAAGCAGCTTCATGCATGAGCCTCTCGCTGAAGTTCCATCGATGGCATGATAGTGGCATGAAGACCTTTATTCAAGCTTGAAGGCCGAGAGCAAAGGCAACCTTTCGCTTGATCTTGAGGGCGTTCGGCTCACCCGGAGGAAGACAAGCGCAATGCTCCTGAGTGCCCCAGGAGCGAGAGTCGATGACACCG
>CAYYIY010000008.1:0-14421 GCA_964472075.1 uncultured bacterium
TCGACCGGCCTCATCTTCGACCGAGTTCACGCTGAGCACTCTCGCTGATTCGCATCTTGCGCCAGACGAACCTTGAGCGCCCCGGCGGTTTTGACGAACTCACGATTGATAACGAGTTCCCACAGCGGGTTGACCGGGCAGATCGAGGCATCGATGCAGCGAATGCCCAGCAGGGCGTTCTTCGCCAGCTCGAGGGTTGCCGGCTGCTGTTCGGGTGACGGAAACAACTGCTGATCGATGGTCATGACTTCAGGCGAGAACGTGCCGATGAAACACTCGCGTTTGCGTATCAATTCGTTATCGGTGGTCAGACTCAGCCCGTCGAGATTGCGCAGCTGTTCGGCGAACAGCCAGACGGCAGCCCCGACGACGCAGGCGGTCTTCGGGTCAGAGATGCCGCCGCCCTTCTGCGAAAACGGGTACCAGCTGCCCACGGGGTATCCCTTCAAACCGATGATTCGATCAGGTGCCACCGGCATGAGCTTGAGCAGAATCTCACGAATAATCGGCAGCGACGAGGGCTTGCCGCCGAGAATAAGTGTATCGCAGTCGAACTGCGCAATCACTTCAGCGAAGAGACGCAGAATCGTCTCGATCACATTGGCGATGACGGTGTTGATGCGTGTCTTCGACAGTTCCCACGGGATTTCCGGGAGGGTGATGTCGCAGTCGAAATCCTTTTTCATGTGCTCGGCAAAGAAGTCGAGCACGTTTGCACCGGGCAATCGCGTCGGGAAAAAGCGATCGAAACTCAGTTCGATATCAGGGTCGTCGGTATCGAGTTCGGCGAACTCGAGATGCCGATGCGCCATCGGGATCCAGACCTGTCGGCACAACTCGGCCTTCATGTCGAAGAAGCGCTTGTCCCTGCCGCCGCGACCGGGGCCGAAGAACAACTGGAATTCCTCCCAGGCGATGCGCGGGTTCTTCTGCTGCGCCCAGGCAAACACGCGCCGGAGAATGATCTTCTCGATGATGCGTTTGGCCATCTCATCACCGGCCACCGAAAACCCTTCTGAGAAGAGCATGCGCTGGCGCACGCCCGAAGCCTCTCCGGGAGCCTGGGTATATTCCGCAATCATCAGATCGCTGGTTCCGCCGCCGATGTCGATGCTGGCTACGCGCAACACCGGTTCGCGGCCTCCCGTCACCGTGCGACGTTCAGCGCCGAGAACCGCGATCGCATCGCGCGCATCACCGAGAAACCGGTGTTTCACTTCGCCGAACAGGTAGGTCAACTGAATCGCCGTCGCTTCATCGAAGTCGAGAAACAACTTCGGCTTTCTTTCCGCTGGAAGCTGCGCGGCATGAAAGACTGTGTCAATAGCAGACTGGACTCTTTGTCGATACTTCTCGCGCTCGGGTTTCGACATGCCGCACGGCGTGGTGATCACGACGTTCTTCAACACGCGGCAGGCCAGCCGGTGTCCGCGCGACTTGCGAAAACTGTACGAGTTGATCTGCGCAAAGGCGTGGTTCAGAATCTCCATCATCAGAAAGGTCATCAGCGAGCTGGGCGGATAACATGGTTCAAACGGCGGCTGCGCCTTGTCGCCGCGGAACACGCCGTTTTCGTCGAGATACTTCAGAAACCCGGCGCTGATCTTCTTGCCCAGCCCGGCATCAGACAGATTGAAATACCACGGAAAGTGCCGTTGATTTTCGTCCCACAGGTAGCGCTTCGGGCTGGACATGCCGGTATCACCGACATCACTCGGCTCGAGGCGGGCGGCCTCGTGCCCCAAACGTACCAGACTCGGCCAGCTGAAACCGCCTCCGGACTGGGGAATGGCGTTGTCCGGTTCCTGAAACAGGGGCGGTTGAAACTTGAAGCTGGTATCGAACGGTTCGGTGTAGATCTGGCTCGGATCGCGCAGATCGCGAATCTCGAGCTTGCAGCATTCGTCGAGACTGATCGGCTTGCCGGGTACCTGTTCGGCCAGAATGCCGCAGGCGCGGCTGTTGCCGAGATCGAGCACCAGACTGACATCGACGACTTCCCCTTCGGGGTGCAGGAACGTGATTTCGGGAAACACCTCCGCCTGCTGAAATCCATCCATCAGCGCCATGTACGATGCCATGGCGGCGGCAAAGGGCGGCGCCTTGTCGCTGCCGTCGACCGGCGTCATCTGAAACAGGTGCTTGACCCACGACAGCAGACCAGGGTTCTGCCAGAAGGCAATCGAACCAGGCTGTAATTCAAACGGAAAGCCGACATCTTCGGAGGCAAACCCGGACGTATCAGCCCGGCCCGCCGCACCGCTTTGCGACATCAGGCGAGTATCGACGGCCAGAACGACCCGGTACAATCGATCATCGGCCTGCAGAGGCGGGCGCTGCACCATCGCGCGAGCCCAGTCAAGGCTGCGACACGGGGTGCCAGCCGCCGCTCCCTTGCGATGATACGGCAGCGGAATCCATTTGCCGATGCAGGTGCGCAGTACGTCATGAAACCTCACGACGAGGCCGCCGAGATCGGACAACACCTCTCCGTCAGGAGTCACGGCATTGGTGATCGGCTCGCTGCCCGACTGCAGACTGACGGCGCCGCGACTCGACTGCAGCGTTCGATACGCCCACTTGCGCTGCAGCAGCAGATCGGAAAAGCGCAGATCGTTCTCTGGTGCGTAGAACGAGACGCCGGTTGAGACGAGAAATTCGATTTTTTCCATGGTTCGGCTCCGGGACCGGTCGAGTTACTTCGCGGCGGGTGAGGCGGCGGCAGAGGTGTCGGGCGGTGCCGGCCAGTTCCAGGCGGCACGCAGCGGAAAGAACATGACCAGGCTGAGTAACAGAACCAGTGACGAGTTCATCAGGTGGGCGATGATGAACAGTTCGGCGATCACCACGCCGCTCCACAGCATCAGAGTTGAGTTGATCACCGTTTTCGGAGGTTGTTCCATGGTTCGGCTCCCTTGCTTATGCTTCAAGAATCTGTTTCATCAGCTGCTGCGCTTCGACACTGCCCTGTTTCGCGGCCCGTTGCAGCCATTTCTGCGCTTCGTTGAGATCGAGCGGCACACCGATGCCGCATTGGTACAAACTGCCGAGCGTCGTCTGCGCCTCCGGCTCGCCTTTCTGGGCCGCCGACTGCAGCCACCGCACCGCGGTCGGCAGGTCTTCCTTCACGACCCGACCGCGCAGGCATAGTTCCCCCAGACGGGTTTCGGCCAACACATACCCCTGAGCCGCCGACTGCTGAAGCAATTGAATCAGCTCGGCCGATCTCGCGGTTGCTTTCGGGCCGTTGATGATGGCCATGGCCTGATCGTACAACTCTTCGGCTTTGCTGGAAGGAATGCGCGGAGGCATGGCGGGTGCCGCCGCCGGAGGGGTCTGCGGCTTCACCGGAGCTACAGGCGGTGCCGCGGGTTTCGGTGCGGCTGTTGCGGCAGGCGCCGGACGAGGCGGCGACATGACCGGCGGCGCGGCAACCGGTCGCGCAGGCGCTGACGCCGGCGACGGCGACGGTTTCACGGCCGAGGGCGCAGCGGCAGCTCCAGGCGACGGACTTCTGCCCGTCGTGGTCGGCACGGCCGCCGCAGCGGGTGAAGCGGTCGACGTGGTCGATTTCGACGCAGCCGGCGCCTGTTGTCCAGGTCGCGTCACGTCAGAATGCTCTTCAGCAGCTCGTATCGGCGCTGCCGATTGAAACAGTGAACGGCTGTATCGGGGTTCGCTCTTCACCTGACTGACCAGCGCGGATGCCGACTCTCCCGGAGTCGGGTTCCACCAGGTCTGATAGACCCGAATGCCGCCGCGGTCATCGACGCCGTAGACCAGACCGATCCGGGTCGTCGGTGTCAGCTGCACCGGCCCCGAAGGAACGGGCGTCGCCGGGGTTCCGGCGGCCGGTGTCGACACGGCTGCGGTTGTCGCGGAGGCCGGCTTGGGTGCCTGAGTCGTCGCTGTCGGCCCGGTCTGAGTCGTCGCGACAGAGACGGGTGCAGCGGGTGCCGGTTTCGGAGCGGCTTCGATGGTCATGCGCAATGACAACGCCCAGGATTCGATCGCCCAGCAGGCGAGTTCCAGGTTCACGGCATGGGCGCGCGCCACTGCGGCTCCGAGGTCCTGAATCATGCGGCGGGTGGCAACCGTTTCGTTGTTCCGACGAAGATTCCAGGGGGTTTTTTCGATCAGAGCCGCTTTGACTGCTGCGATCTCCTGACTGTGCGCCCCCTGAAACTTGCTCTGCAGGAGTTTTTCCAGGCCCGGGGGGTCGCCGAGCACTTTGTCCTGTCTGGCCACCAGCTCGGCCAGCACCACGCGGATCTGATCACGTTGTAAACTCATGTCGAGGGTTTCCGCACTTCAGGGCCTTGGCCCGCGAATAAACTCGATCTCAGAGCCGTCCTCGGCGAAGACATGCAGGCCTGCGTTCAGCGAATCGGCCACCAGCAAGCGTTTCGACACCGGCAGCCAGGCTGCGCCGAACAACTCGAAGAATTTTTCCGTACCGGTCGCCTCAGACTCTTGTTTGGGCGTGAAGAGCTTGAGCAATGATCCGTTCTGATCGAACTTGCTGACCCTCATGGTTTCAAACTCGGAAATGTACACGTTCCCATCAGCGTCAAGCGTCATATACTGCGGATATCGCACCTTTCCGGGAGCCATGCCGTCCTCGATAAGAACGCGCTCGAACACCAGTGCCTGCGGCGGCGGCTCAGGCGCTGAGGCCGGTTGAGTGGCGACCTCGGCCAGACTGAACTCCTGCACTCGGCTGTTAAAGGCATCGGTCAGCAGAACCTTGCCGGACGGCATCAATTTGATATCATTCGGGAAATACACCTGCCCCGGAGCGCTGCCGGTTTCGCCCGATGCAGCCACCACCATTCCGGCGTCGTTCAGGCGAAAGATCCGATCGCAGCCGGCATCGGTCACGAGATATGTGGCATCGGGCAGAGGCGTGATCTGGATCGGCTTGATCAACGGACCCTGCCGCCCGCGCCAGACCCAGGGCGGTAGTTCGCGGCCATCGGCGGTGAATCGCAGAATTGCCGCAACCGCGGCAGAAGACGAAGCGACCTCAATGATTCCGCTGCCGTCGACACATTCCGTTGCCGCCAGAATCTCGCCACCAGAGCCGATGGCCAGGCCCCAGACATTCTGCATCAGCGGATGGGTGATCTCGCGCAACAGTTTGAACTGTCGGTCCAGTATGAGGATGCGGCGCGGACTGTTGTCGTAGACGATCACCCGCGACTCATCTGCCGCGGCGACCACGAGGGTCGGACGCCCGAATTCGGACGGCCCGGAACCGCACCCGACCAGCACCCCCAAAAGCGCGACCACCAGCGTGAAAACGCAGATACGCATGAACAGCCTCTGAAGTGTATTATCTGCCGACGTTCCAGGCCGGTTCGGCCCGAACACCCGGTGATGGCTCATGGTATAACTCACTTTCCCGGGCGTCAATGATTCTCTTGTCATGCCGGGTCAGTCATCGCGCAGGAGAACCTTGACCACGACCTTCTTCACCCGATTCGGCCCGGACGCCGGATGCACGCAGGGAAGATGGGCATCATGCGGTGCCAGCAGCATAAAGGAACCGGCCGGTACCTCAATCAGCACGCCCGTACCGTCATGAAACTCGAGATCCTTTTCCTCGTCATAGGTGCCCGGAGTCAGGCGATCACGATCGGCCCAACCGATGCGTTCGCTTCCCGAGACCACATACTGGATATCGATGTAGCGATGATGAGACTCATAGCAGGCCGTTGATTCGGCGCGTGTCTCATATTCCTGAACAATCGCGTAGATGCGTTTGGCGTCGATCTTGTAGGTGCCTGGAGCCAACGCGGCAAGGTCGGTTTGCTGCAGATACCGAAACGCCTGAGCGACGCGGGTATTGATAGCCAGATACCATTCGGCTCGATCGAGGGAATCAATGATCATGGGGACTTCTCCCAAAGGAAGTATCAGAGCGAGTATATCAGATTCCGGCGAGAAGGGCGCAACAAGATGGTTGCCCGGCGATGATGAGTACTGGTAGAACTAAGACGAGAGGAAGCACCTATTCTGAATGGCAATTCTCTATGTTGACGGGAAGCGGCTGAAGCGACAGATTCGCGCTTCGGCCCGATGGCTGGTCGCGCATGAGGACGCGCTCAACCGGCTCAATGTGTTTCCGGTTCCCGACGGCGACACAGGCACCAACATGGGGCATACGCTGAAGGCGGTGGTGCGAGCGATTTCCGACTCGCACCTGGGAGACAACCTTTCGGACATCGCCTCAACCGTCGCCAACAGTGCGCTTTTGGGGGCACGCGGCAACTCCGGCGTCATTCTGTCCCAGATCTTCAATGGGTTTGCCGAGGGCATCGGCGACCGCAAACGGGCGAACGCCATGGATGTCGCCTACTCGCTGAAGCGGGCCTGCGAAAAGGCCTACGCCGCGGTCAGCAGCCCGACGGAAGGAACCATTCTGACCGTGGTGCGCGAGGGCGTCGAGGCAGCGTATGAGAAAGCCCGCACCGAGGTCGACATCGCGGTGGTCATCGAGACCCTGCTCAGCGCCTGCAAGCGATCGCTCGCCAACACCCCCAACCTGCTCCCGGCACTGAAAGCCGCGAATGTCGTCGATGCCGGGGCGATGGGGTTTGTCTTCATCATCGAGGGAATTCAACGACTGCTGACCGGTGCCGAGCTGCCCGACACCGACCTCGAACCCGGCAAGATCGCGCCTCACGCGAGCCTTTCTCCCGCCGGGTCGGCATCAGACGAACATTTTGGGTATTGCACCGAGCTGTTTATTCGCGGGCCGGCTTTATCGGAAACGGAGATTCGCAGCGCCCTGCAATCGCTCGGCGACTCGTTGATCGTCGCCGGCGGCTCGGACGGAATCAAAATTCACGTACACTCCCTGCGACCCGGGGCGATTCTCGAGTGCTGCCAAAAGTGGGGTGTCATGCACGACATCAAGATCGAGAACATGGACGCCCAGCACGCCTCTCCGGCGGCTGCCGCGCCCGAGAAACCGACTGCCATCATCGCCGTCGCCACGGGCGAGGGCCTGCGGCGCATCTTCGAGTCGATGGGCTGCGACTTCGTCATTCAGGGCGGTCAAACGATGAACCCAAGCGTTCAGGAGCTCAGCGAGGCCATTTCCGTGACGGCCGACCGGTACCGTTGTCGCCAGTTCATTCTCTTGCCGAACAACGGCAACGTCCTGTTTTCGGCCGAACAAACCAGGGCGCTGCACCCGCAGCGCGAGGTCGTCGTGATTCCAACCCGCACGGTGCCGGAAGGCTTCTCGGCACTGATGGCCTTCGATGCCGAAGCGGATCTATCGACCAACGTCGAGCGAATGCGCCAGGCGATCAAGCAGGTTAAGACAGGTGAAGTGACTCAGGCCGTGAAAGAGTACAAGTCAGACGACGTGCAGGTAATGGTCGGAGACACGATTGCCATTCATCAGAACAAGATTCTCGGGACCTTTCCTGATGCGCAGAGCGCAGTCAGACAAATGGTTGCGACTCTGCTTGGCGAGAATGATGCCGTCATTTCCCTGTTTCACGGCGAAGACACCCCGGAAGTGATCGCGCAGGCCCTGGCCCAGGAGCTGGCGCTGACGTATCCGGATCTCGACGTCGAGCTGCATCACGGCGGCCAACCGCACTACGCCTACATCGTCTCTATCGAATAGACGCATTGTTCATGACCAGACAACTTGTACATATCGTGACCGACAGCACCTGCGATCTCGACCAGCCGGTGTTGCAGGAACTCGGCGTTCACATGGTGCCGCTGAACGTCCTGTTCGGTCCCGAAACCTATAAAGACCGCAGCGAACTGCCTCCAGGCGGATTTTACGCCAAACTGCGCTCGGGTGCCCCCCACCCCACTACGTCGCAGCCTTCGCCGGCCGAGTTCCGCGCTGTCTATGAGCGCCTCTTGCTCGAAGGTGGAGAGATCGTCTCACTGCAGCTTTCATCAAAGA
Organism: uncultured bacterium; assembly: GCA_964472075.1. Lineage (GTDB taxonomy): Bacteria > Muiribacteriota > Ozemobacteria > Ozemobacterales > Ozemobacteraceae > CAYYIY01. Next base: position 7,940 of record CAYYIY010000008.1, read on the forward strand.
TGAGCGGCACCTGGCAGTCGGCAACTCTGGCCAGAAAGGAACTGGGTTCTGACCGCATTCACGTGATCGACGCGCTCACTACTTCAATCGGCCTGGGAAATCTTGTCACGGTTTGCGCCAGGGCGGCACGCGAGGGACGAAGCACCTCGGACATCGTGAGCCTCGCCTCGTACATGATCGCGACTCACCGCCTGTTGTTTGTGGTCGACACGCTCGAGTATCTGCGCAAAGGCGGGCGCATCGGGCTGGCCGCGGCGTTCATCGGAGGATTGCTCAACATCAAACCGATTCTCAGCCTGCGCGACGGTCAGGTGTGCCTGCTCGAACGCTGCCGCGGCTCGAAGAACGTGCAGAACCGTTTTATCGAACTGGTCGACGAGTATGTGGTTCAACATTCCGGGAAAAAGCTCTGCACGGCCGTGACGTATGCCGGTGACTCGGACAATCTTGACGCCATGCTGCGCGCCATGAGCGGACATCTCGACACGTCTCAGGCCCTGCGCACCGAAATCGGTGCGGTGGTCGGCGCGCACGTCGGCCCCGGCTGCTACGGCATCTCGTTGCACTGCCTGCCCGACTGACCGCCGACACGGCGTTTTCTCATCGCTCGAGCAGATCAGTTGCGATTCCGTCCCGAGCGTCCTACAATGGTTTCAACCATTGGATGTACGAGGTGTCTTCGATGAACATCGTCAGAAGTTCCCGACTTCGAATCGCGACGGTACTCGTGTTGGGCATTCTGCTGACCGCTGTCACCGGCGCGGCCGATTCGACGCAACCGTCGGCCGTGCGCGTCGCCGAAGCGCTCCGGGAAGATCTGCGCCTGCATGCCCGTCTTCCGGCATCGTTTCGCGTTCTGCTCGACCGTGCCGACCGCGAAGGCTCGCTGCTGCGCCTCTGGTATTCCGGCCGAGAAGGAACCTCGAGCAGCGCCCTGCGCCCCATTGCCTGTTACGAGTATGATCTGCGCCTGCGACGAGTGGTGCGACGCGATCTGACCTCGTTCACCCGCTCGTTTCCGCGACTGGCACTCGGCCTCATTGAAAGTACGAGTATACAGACTCCGAATCAGCCTTTGCGAGAGGGACAACGTCCTGGTGGTTTGACGATTCGAGGTGTTTTGCGCAATCTGCCCGGCTACATTCTCGAAACGCCGAACTTCACCTCGCGATTTCGCATCTGGGCGGAAGCGGGCGGGGCCGTCGTCGCCACCGATACCCAACTGTTCGGCACGACTGTGTACGAGTTGTATGGAGTACCGGTCACGGCCGGCCGGATCACGATCAAAGCAGCGATTCGCGGCTACGATCTGGTCACTCTTCACCCGGGCGTGTCGCTGAATCAGGCGCAGCCGATCGGAACCATCGGCGGCATCGATGTCGACTTTCACCAGATGCGCCCCATCACGCGCGATGTGCGCATTCTGGTACGCAGCAATGGCGGCGGAGAAGATGCCTCTTTTCCACCGGGAGCACGAGCGCGTGTGTACTGCAAAGAGACTGGACATTCTGCCGAAACCGTCTCGCAGAACTATTATGGCGAAGCCTGGCTGAACGACGTGCCGACCGGCTGGCCGTTGAATTTTCATGCCGTCAACGTGAACTCCGGCTGGCTTTCAGGAAGTCTCGGCCCGATCACCATTCCCGAAAACGGCGGCTCGGCCTTCACCGAAACCATCACGCTCGAGTAGGCTCCTGCACCGCCGTCAGATCGAGAACCGTTCGAATCTTCTCTTCGAGTTGTTGCAGCGTAAAGGGCTTGGCCAGATACTGCGTTCCCTGATCGAGCACCCCGTGATGCGCGATGACATCTCGCGCATACCCGGACATGAAGATGACCTTGATCTGCGGCCGCAGCAAGCGCAGCTCCTCATACACTTCCTTCCCGTTCATGTTCGGCATGACGACATCGGTTAAGAGCAGATGAATCGGCCCAGCATGCCGTTTTGCCAGATCAAAACAGGTTTCAGCCCCACTTGACTCGATGACCTGATACCCGAGCTTTTTCAACACGCGGCAGATCAATTCACGAATCAAGTCACTGTCTTCCACAACCATGATCGTCTCATTGTTTCGTCGATTGGACAATGGTACAAGCACTTCCGTTTCCGATCGGGCGGCCGCGGTTTTGGCGCACACAGCCGGGAAATACAAGCGAAATGTCGTTCCGTGGCCCGGTTCAGAATAGAGAAAGATCTGTCCGCCGTGCTGCTTCACGATACCGTAGACGGTCGACAGGCCGAGGCCGGTTCCTTTACCGGTTTCCTTGGTCGTGAAGAACGGTTCGAACACATGAGCCTGCAGATCTTTGGGAATCCCGGTACCGGTATCGCTCACCGACAATCGTACATATTCACCAACGGGCAGATCGATGTGCTGTTCGGCGAACTGTTGATCGGCAACCAGATTTTCCAACGAGATCGAGAGAGTGCCGCCCGTCGGCATCGCATCTTGCGCGTTCACCGACAGATTCATGACAATCTGCTCGATCTGCCCGGAATCCGCCAGGATCTCTCGCAGGTTTTTCTCGATCTGCATCGAGATTTGAATGTTTTCTCGAATGGTTCGCCTCAGAATCTTTTCGAAATGTTCGAGAATCGGCCCGAGATTCACCTGTCGCATCTCGAGCACCTGCTTGCGACTGAAGGCCAGCAGTTGCTTCGCCAGCACCTTGGCACGATCAGCCGCCGTGCGCACGGTTTGCAGCATTTCCAGGCGACTGTCGTCAGGGGGAAAGCTGTCCGCGATCAGTTCCGTATATCCGATAATCGGCGTCAGCAGATTGTTGAAATCATGAGCGATTCCACCCGCCAGCTGACCGACGCTCTCGATACGCTGGGCATGAAGCAGCTGGCTTTCAAGCTTCTGTCGCTTTTCTTCCCCTCGGCGTCGCTGGGTGATGTCACGAAAGTACCAGACGCGTCCATGCAAGGTTCCGTCTGCCGCCAGCATTGGAGCTGACAGATGTTCCATCACGACCTGGTCCTTTGTTTCACACTCTCCGAAACTTCTCATGTTCGGCGTTGTCTCGACCTGTCGAACCTGAGCGGCAAAATCGTCAGAGTTGATCAGGCGAGCTGACAGAACCGAAAAGGGGAAATAGGATGCTCTCGGTGATCTGGTCGAGTTCGGCATCGATTACCGATTGCACTTCTTCATAGACCGTCTGGTGATAGGCGTTGCTCTGAATCACGATCAAAGCCAGCATGGAGATCACCACCAGTAGTACGCTGAAGACGCCGATCATGGCGATTTTCCGACCGATGCTGTTCATTCTCACGCGCGCGCCCTCTCCGATCAAGCCGCTGAAACGGCAACCTCTTTCAACATTGCCGCTCGAGAGTTTCTGATCTTCGCTGTGGGGGTCAGCCTCAACTCGGGCCTCAACAACGAACCCACAACCCATTCATGGTATCATTTCTCAATACCTGCCACAAGGAGAAAGACGGCCTGCAGACAGAGAGCCGTGACGCATCAGATCAGCACCCGCCACTGGAAGCTCACGTTGAAACCAGAGAACCACAGGTCGCTACGCTGATGGTCACGCAACGTGTTCGTCTGTCACAATTTCTGGAACCTTTTCGAAAAGTCGCCAGTCAATACGGTCATCTTAACGCAAACCATCGAGGAGGTTTCCGTATGATGTCGTCGATTCATGATCGGGTCGCATTCCTGATCTGTCTGCTGTATCTGAGCACTTGTCTGATTACCGTCAGTCCGGCAACGGCGGCACCAGGCAACGCTGCACGCGAGCTGCAGGCGGCCTTTATTGACGTCGCCAAAACGATGAAACCAAGTGTCGTAAACATTCGTGTCGAGAAAACCCAGTCTGCGCCGACCATTCGTTGGCACGGGCCCGGCAAGCCGGACGACGATGATGATGAGAACAGCCCCCAGACGCCTTTTGATGATTTCTTCGACCAGTTTTTCAAGAGGAGTCCCTTCGGCCGCAAGTTTCAGCCGCCGCGCGGTCCGAACAAGCTCGAGGGTGCCGGAACCGGCGTCGTCATCGACCCGAACGGGACGATTCTGACGAACAATCACGTCGTCAAAGGAGCAACCAGAATCACGGCGAAGTTTTCCGACGGCAAGGAACTGGATGCGAAAGTGATCGGTCAGGACCCACAAACCGATCTTGCCGTCATCAAAGTTGAAGCAAAGTCTCCCCTGCCGGCCGCTTCATTCGCTGATTCTGACAAAGTTGAAGTCGGACAGTGGTGCATCGCTATCGGCAATCCGCTCGGTTTGGAACAGACCGTGACCGTCGGCGTCGTCAGTGCCATGGGACGTTCAGGCATCGGCGCTTCGATGATCGAAGAATTCATCCAGACCGACGCCAGCATCAATCCCGGGAACTCAGGCGGACCTCTCGTCGATCTGGACGGCAAGGTCATCGGCATCAACACTCTGATCTTCGCAGCTCCCGGTTCCGGCATCGGGTTTGCCATTCCTGCCAATCTGGCCAAGCGCGTCGCGACGCAGATCTCGACCTCCGGCTCGGTTGAGCGCCCGTACATCGGCATTACCATGTCACCCGTCACCCCCGAACTCGCCGAACATTACGGTCTCAATGACCGCAACGGCGCTGTCGTCATGGAAACCAAACCGGACACACCGGGTGGCAAAGCAGGACTGAAGCAGATGGATATCATCCGATCCATCGATGGCAAGGAAATGACAGCGACCAGCGACGTACAACGCTATGTTCTGAGTCGCAACGTCGGTGACACGATCGAAGCTGTCGTCCTGCGCGAAGGCAAGGAAGTGAAGATCCCGATCAAACTCGAGCGCATGCCGAAAACCTTCGGTCTGCGCGACCCCGAAGATCTGGCAGAAAGCCCGCTGAAGGGCGGCAATAGCAAGGAAGAGACGGCACCGGCGAAAAAGCTCGGTTTCAGCTACCGCCCCATCACCCCTGAAATGGCCAAGAAGCTCGGCTTCGACAAAGACAAAGGGCTGCTGATCGATAACATCGAAGACGGCTCACCTGCCGATCAGGCCGGTTTGCAGGTTCGCGATATCATTACGCAGGTCAACGGCGTCGCGGTTCATGACGACAAGACGCTGCAGCTTGGCCTCAGTGCCGCCAGGAGCGGCAAAAAGAGTTCGGTGTTCGTCATTGTTCGTCAGGGAACGCCGCTCTTCGTCGTGGTGCCTCACGACAGCAAGTAGACAGTCGGTCTCCCGGCCCCCTGCCCGATTTTGGGCAGGGGGTTTTTGCTTTTTCAGGTTTCGTTAACGAATGAGTGAAGCCGGTCGATAAGGGGAAAACCATTCGCACGTATTCATCAAACCGGGTACTGGGAGACGACCTGTCAATGAAAGACCTGATCATCACTGTCGGCCTTACCGTGGTTTTTTCCGTCGGCGTCGGGGTTCTGTTCGTTCAAACCCTGGTCGAACTCTTCGACATTCTGATCAAAACCGGGGGAAGAGACGATTCGCATCGCCGTATGAAGCCGAGCGCCTGAAGGGAGCTACCATCGTGATTCGAAAACTGTTTGCGTCACCGCTCAGTTTGAGCGGAGGGTGCCGTGCCGTGAACACTGCAACAGGCGCTGGCCGTCCTTGTAATAGATCGAGTATTCCCCTCCGGCCGGGCACTTCGGAATCTCGGTGATAATTCCTTCCTGAAGCAGCTTCTGCGCATCGAACTTGAACATTTTTTTCTTGGTTTTCTTGTCGTAGACGACGACACTGACGATCAATGAACGCATGATCGAGAAGCACTTTTTCTTCATTTCCTTGTCGGCGTTGGCGATCTTGTTCATCACGTCACGGTAACGCCGAAACGCATAGGAATAGTTGCTGAAGGTGTTCAGCTGCTCTTTGACGTTGAGACCGTCCGTATTCGTCTGATTGATTTTCTGGATCAGATCGAGATATGAACGGGTGTAGTCCTGGTGAACTTTCTGCAGTTGCAGACGTTCAAACAGCGTCTGCGTGCCTGTTGCTTCGGCTATCGACTCGACGGAAAGCAGACGTCCCGAACCGCTGACCGGCGAAGCCGGCAGATCGGCCGTCTTACGGCACCCCGTGCAACCCATCATGGGCAGCAAGGCTGCCAGCACTATCGGTAAAAACCATGTCCGGTAGCAGGAAATAAGGTAACCCCGTTCTGATCGCATGCGGAATGTAACATGTTACCGTTGCCCCCTCGACCTGTCAACGAATCACCGACGCACGCCATCTCCGGCTCTGGGTGCGGCTTACAAGACGAACTCCTTCGCTGTGACCTTGTATATGCCGATAGATTAGTGTACTCTTGGCAGAAGAACTGAGGTGACTTTCATGAAATACCAGGACCCGAACATTCGCGCCGATCAGGATTTCGAAGACGACGAGGACGATGGGCCTCCCAGTGTCACGCAGCGCGTGATCGCCTGGGCCTGGTTTCTGTTCAAGGTCGGCTTTGCCCTGACGGTGATTCTGCTGATGATCGGCATCGGGCTGCTCGTGACGGCGCTCGGCACGGCGCCCGTG
>CAYYIY010000008.1:14431-69719 GCA_964472075.1 uncultured bacterium
CAGCGAGCAGATCCCGATCATTACCGATCGCACCTATCGCCCCAACCTGACCACCAAACTGTTTGACTGCAAAGGGCGCCCGCTGGCTGAACTGCATGCGGAAGAAAACCGTTCGCGCATTCTGCCCGCATCCGAGATTCCGGCGAACATGAAGCATGCCATCGTTGCTATTGAAGATGAGCGTTTCTATCAGCACTACGGTATCGATCTCGTCGGTATTTCACGCGCCATGGTCAAGAACGTCCAGGCCGGCAAGGTCGTTCAGGGAGCCAGCACGCTGACTCAGCAGCTGGTGAAAAATGCTTTTCTGTCTAGTGAGAAAACGCTCAAACGTAAAGTCACCGAAGCCATGCTCGCGTTTCAGCTCGAGCGCAAGTATTCCAAAGATGAGATTTTGAACCTGTATCTCAACGAGATCTACTTCGGCCATGGGGCCTATGGTCTTGATTCGGCCGCCAAGATCTACTTCGGCAAAGAGGCCAAAGATCTCACCTTGCTCGAGTGCGCAACCCTCGCAGGTATTCCGAAAAGCCCGGTCGCGTATTCCCCGCATAAATACCCCGAAAACAACCGTATGCGTCGCGAGCTGGTTTTGTCCAAGATGGTTGAACTCGGATTCATCTCCCCAAGCGAATATGAGACAACAAAGAAACAGAATCCGACCCTGGTGCCTCTGGTTCAGGAAAAGTTTCAGGCCCCGTATTTCGTCACGCACGTGCGCGACATTCTGCTCGAAAAGTATGGCGCAAATCTTGTGTACAACGGCGGCTTGAAGATTTATACCACCATCGATCTCGATTATCAGCGGTATGCCGAAGAAGCCATGGCCAACGCCGAGATTCTGAAGAATCGACCAATCGAAAAAGATCCGAACATGAACGGCTCGCTGGTTTGCATCGATCATCGCAACGGGCACATCAAGGCCATGTGGGGTGGTCGAGACTTCGAACGGTCGCAGTTCAATCGCGTCACGCAGGCCTATCGACAGCCCGGCTCTTCCTTCAAACCCTTCGTCTACGGCTGCGCCATCGAAAACGGATTGCTGCCGGGCGATACGGTCGTGGACGAGCCGATCAGTTTCACCAACCCCTGGTCGGGCAAGGTGTGGGCGCCCAAGAACTACGATCTCAAGTTTCACGGTACGGTCACCTACATCAAGGCTATTGCCAACAGCTTCAACGTTCCGGCAGTCAAGCTGATCGATCGTTATTCCGCGGCTCGCGTCATCAGATTCGCGCACAAATGCGGTTTAACATCGCCGATGCAGCCGAACCTGTCGCTCGCCCTCGGGTCGGGCAACTTCACGCCGCTCGAGATGTGTTCCGCATTCGGGGTCTTTGCCAACCAGGGCATTCGCGTGACCCCGATGGCGATCACCCGCATCGAAGATCGCGACGGGAACGTTCTCGAAGAAACAGTTCCGCAGGCACAGGAAGTCATGAAAGCGGCCCACGCCGCGATGCTGACCGACATGCTGCGCACGGCTGTCGAACGCGGCACCGGCAAACGCGCGATGGTCAAAGGTCACGTCGTTGCCGGAAAGACAGGAACAACGAACAATTACATCGACGCCTGGTTTACCGGGTTCACCCCCGAGCTGGTCTGCACGGTTCAGTTCGGGTATGACCAGCCGAAACCCCTCGGCGGCAAGAGCGCCGGCGGCACCGTTTCAGCGCCAGTCTGGGGAGCATTCATGTCGAAAGTTCTGAACGATTACCCCAGCAGCGATTTCCCGGTTCCCGAAGGCTGCGCTCGCATCAAAATCTGCATGCTCAGCGGCAAACCGGCAAGCAAGAGCTGCCCCGGAGCGGTCGTCGTCCCCCAGGTGTATCCCATTGAAGCGATTCCCAAGATCGAATGCCCCGTGCATGCGGGTGGCGGGCGTTTTGAGCTGAGCGAAGACGGCGAGGTCGAGTTCGCTCAAGGGCCTCTGGCCATGACGCCGCAGATCGACAATACGGAAGATTTCTTCCGGGATGATTTCCGCAAGGCAGAGGCCACGAGCGGCACGAAGAAACCCGCCGCCGCGGGCGGTGCGACCGCGGACGGCACGGATGACGAAGATGACGGCAGCGGCATCGGCCCCGATGACGCCGCGACAGACGACGAAGACGACGCGGCCGCTTACGGAGGCCGCCCTGCGGGTCCACCGTCTGTCCAGGTTGACGACGAGCCTCGCGAGCCAGGCGTCGTCATGAAGCCTAACATCCAATTCAAGGAAAACTTCGAGTAATCAACCGGCTTCTCCGCCCGAGAGACTCTACGATCGAGATCGGCGACCACCACCCAGATCGTATTTCTTGAGTTTGTACAAGAGGTTTCTGGTCGACATTCCCAGTAATTGCGCAGTTTGAGCCCGGTTTCCCGCACAGGTCTCGAGGGCTCGCGCAATGGCCTGGCGTTCTGCCGCTTCGATCGGCGGCAAGGCAGAACCTTCCAAAGCCTGCGTCGACTCTCGGCTCTCGCCCTCGAGTCCGAACAAATCCTGTTCGTCAATCCGGTTTCCCTCACACAAAAGGGCTGAGGCCTCGATCACATTTGACAGTTCGCGCACATTGCCGGGCCATGAGTGCCGCGACAGCTTCTCAATCGCTGCCGAAGTGAGCTTCAGTTCGGGTCGGGCAAACTGCTGCTGCTTTTCACGCAGGAATCTGTCTGCCAGGAAGACAATGTCTTCGCGCCGCTCACGCAGGGGCGGAATACGCAGAACCAGGACGGAAAGTCGATAGTACAAGTCTTCACGGAATGAACCGGCCTTCACCAGCTCGCGAAGGTCCCGATTGGTTGCAGTAATCAGGCGCGTGTCGACCCGAATCAGTCGATCGCCTCCGACGCGCCGAATTTCGCGCTCCTGTAACGCCCGCAGTAGTTTCGGCTGCAGCGACAGATCCAGTTCGCCGATCTCGTCGAGGAACAGAGTGCCGAGGTGAGCCTCTTCGAATCGTCCGGTGCGACGCTCCGTCGCTCCGGTAAAAGCCCCTTTTTCGTGCCCGAACAGCTCGCTTTCGAGAAGGGTATTCACGATCGCGGCACAGTTGACCGCGACCAACGGACGTTCGGCACGCCGGCTGTGCTGGTGAAGAAATCGCGCCAAACGCTCCTTTCCGGTTCCCGATTCCCCGGTGATCAGAATCGACACATCGGAAGAAGCAGCCCGACGCGCTTTCTCCAGAATGGCCAGCATCACCGGGTCTTTGGCCGGGAACGGATCCGGGTCGCGGGTTTGCTGCAACAAGGTCTTGTTCTGTCGCCGCAGGTCTCGCTGTTCAATGGCTCTCTGAACGCTGCGCGTCAGATCGTTCACATGCGGCAGCGGTTTGGCAAGATAGTCTGCCGCTCCTTCACGCACCGCCTCGACCGCGGAAGGTATCGAGCCGTACGCCGTGCAGATGATGACCGGCAGATCCGGATCACGGGTTTTCAGACGCTGCATCAGTTCTCGACCGTCCATGACGGGCATACTCAGATCAATGACGGCCACGTCGATCACTTTTCTCTGAACAATTTCGAGAGCCGAAGGTCCGTCAGCCGCTTCGAGAGTGAGATACCCCGCCTGCTGCAGAACGGTACTCAGCAGCTTGCGATAGGCCGCCTCATCATCAACAATCAGAATCACTTCAGACACGCGGTTCCTCCAGCTCCGTTCGAGCCATCGACCACTCGGCGCGGCACCCTCCACCCTCGCGAGGCACCAGCGTCAACGAGCCGCCCATCCGTTCCGCCAACCGGCGACTGATCGCCAGGCCAAGCCCGTTGCCGCACGATTTCGTCGAGACGAACGGCTCAAACAGAGTATCACGAATCGCGGGGTCGATACCCGGCCCGCGATCTTCGACGCAGACGACGACCTGAGCGGGTGCCAGGCGACAACTGACTTCGATCAATGTGTCAGTCCCGGCCGCCTCGCACGCATTCGTCAGAAGATTCAGAAGAATCTGTCTGCCGCCATCGGGATCAAGCCAGGCCGGAATCTCAGAATCGCCGATCTTCAGCTCGACGTTTGTACAAGGCATAGAAAGCAAAAAATAGCTTTTTATCTCGTATAGAAGAGATCTGAGATCACAAATCACCGGATGAACCTGTGCCGGTCGGGAGAAGTCGAGAATGTTCCGCGCCAGCTTTTCGAGCCTGGTCGTTTCTGATTCCATCAGCTGCAGATGCTGTTGCAACTCGGGCTGGTCACGTAAACGCTCGCTGAGCACCTGAGTCATGCCTCTGACCGCTCCGAGCGGATTCTTGATCTCATGAGCCAGACGGGCCGTCACGCGCCCAACCGCCGCCAGATGCGCTTCACGCTGTCGATCCTGCTCTATCTGACTGAGACGCTGCCACGTCGAAAACGCATGCAACCAGAGGCCGGAAACCGCCGCCCAGGCTACAAGCCAAAGCCAGACCTGCCAATGCAGCGCAGCCGCGATATCCTCGCGCGGCTCAGGAAAATCGAACACAAGCTCAAAAGGTCCACCACCATATCCGGCATTCACAGCCATATTTGCCTGTGCCTCACTCGGACTTTCAATGTCCCCTGCGGGAAAACGGTCACCGGCACCCATGCCCCGGCCGAAGGGACCGTTTCCGCCCCTCGGACCGTCGGTCCTGCGATTTGACCGCCCACGACCTGAACCCATCGGAGGCCCGGATCTCAGGAACAGGCGCATGATGATGCGTCCGTCGGTCGCCAGCAACGTCTCTGGCAATCGTGGAATGAATGATGCCCAGTCGAGAGTGGGTTCAGAGGTGTATGTGGCAATAACTCCGTTCGGCCCAAGCAGCGCCAGAGCCGTCACAAAGGAATGTTGTTCGACAAATCGTTTCTGCAACTCGCTCGACTCGAGGAAGAGCCGCGGGGTCACCTTCTCTTCTCGCAGCCATGAGTCCCAGATTCTGCGTCCTTCCTGTTCGCGAGCCCAGTCGACGAGAAGGTGTGCCTGAGAGTGGTTCCAGTATGCCATCTGCCCGGCAACAATCGCCATGCATAAGACGGGCAGCCATCGCCAGACCATCGTTCGATTCTGTTTCATATTCATGGACCTGTCGATGATAAAGCAAGTTTGAGACCTGGGTAAACTTCCTTCACCGTTTCGCGATGCACAGGGCGCACCGGCCTGTTGCCCAGACAAAGGAAACGCATGACACGCAAACTCTTGCAGTTGAAGTGCAACTTTTTGCATCTCCCGCTCGACCGTAACGGTGTTCACATTCGTTGTTTCGTTTATTGATCAATGTTTTCGAGACTTGGCACAGTGCCTGCGAATAAACAAAGCGTTCACCATTTCACACTTTTTTCGGAGGGTTTCATGATTCGATCGTTCGTATTTCTGTCTTTGGCGGTTTCTCTGATGATGCTGACCGGCTGTGGATCCAGCGGCGGTGGCGCAGGATACTCTGCGGCAACGGATGACTCCCTGGCAATGGCCGATCTCTCGACTTCCGAAGCCGGGTTGGTGGCTCAACGAATTCTCGCGGCCGAGTCCGTAGCGGTGGAATCGAACATTCTCGCTAATGTCGTATCTGCCGATCTGGCGGTCGCAGATGTAATTCCCACTTCTGCTGTGCAGTATCAGGGACGCCAGTACCGCGGCGGGCAACAGGGAGCTCGGCGGCGTTTGTATCGAGGAACGAATGGATGCCCCGTTGATTGGGATGCGAGTACCGGTCGTCTCTTCGTCGGCTCAGAGAGCTGCTCTGTCACAGCGGTTGAAAACGGCTACCAGATCACTCGTGCGAATGGAGACAGCATCATCGTCACTCGTCCGGTCGACGGATCGCTTGAAACCACCATGATCATCAACGGCGTCGAGTGGCAAGTCACGTTTTCTGAAGACCCGGCTCTGCCCTTGCTTGTCATGATCAACAGCCGCTCGGGTCGAACTCTGACCATCGATGAGGATGATGCCGGCACGCTGACGATCGCGACAGATGGAATCGCGCGATATCGCGGCGGGTGGTTGTCAGACGGAACGCTGGATGCGGAAGAATTTGGGCAACAAGCTCGGCGGCGATATCGTCGCTGCGCATGAAGCAAAATCTACACTTATCAGGAGGCAGTATGAACAAACACATCGTTCTGTTGATCATCGGATTTCTCGGCCTGACAAGTCTTGCGTCGGCGCAGATCGCATCAGCGCCGTCCGGAGCGAACTGCACCTCGATCTACGGCTACTACGGAGATCATGATGGAGACGGGATTCCCAACTACAAGGACCAGGACTTTCTCGACAAGTACAAACCCGCATGGGCGAATCGCCCGGCAGGGAGCGCACAGGTTGGTGATGGTACGCGCCCTCAACCGAGAGACGGCACGGGCTTCGGAGCACAGAAAAATGGACGCGGCAAGGTATATGGCAAGACGACAAACGGCACCAGCGCGGCTCCCTCTTCAGGGGTCGGTCAGGGTCAGGGTCGCGGTCGAGGCCGCGGAAACGGTCTGCGCAAGCGCGATGGATCCTGCAGGAACGTTCCCTCAGGCGGCAACTGACGCCAATTTTCTTGTCTGATAACGAAAGCCCCCGGAGCGATCCGGGGGCTTTCGGTTATCTTCTTCAGCGTGTTCGACGTTGATTCGCTCGCTGAACACGTATCATCGAACGGGCTTCAGCTTTTCCCGTGTCGTTTCGGTACGCGAACGGGCGGCGCGGATTCGTGGGCGGCCTCGGCCATCATGGTGTCTGCATTCTGGCCCTCAACGAGTCGGACAAGGCCGGCAACCACGCGCAGCATCTCCTGCGCCTGGGCAGAGAGTTCCTCGCTGGCAGCAGCGGCCTCTTCGGCCCCGGCGGCCGCCTGCTGCGTGGCTTTATCCATCTGGGCGACCGCTTCGTTGATCTGAGTGACCCCCTGCGACTGCTCGCGCGAGGCAGCATCGATGCCACGCACCATTTCAGCAACCTTCGCGGCGTTGCCGACGACGGTCTCAAGGCCCTGTGCCGCCTTGTTCACCATTTCCGCGCCGCGATTCGACAGTTGAATGCTGGTTCCGATCAGTTGCGCCGTATCTTTCGCGGCCACGGCGGAACGCTGAGCGAGATTGCGAACCTCTTCGGCGACCACAGCGAAACCTTTGCCGTGCTCACCGGCACGCGCGGCCTCAACCGCGGCATTCAATGCCAGCAGATTCGTCTGAAACGCGATTTCTTCGATCGTCTTGATGATACCAGCGACCTTGTCAGCCGCGGACTTGATCTCTCCCATCGTTCCGACCGTATCCTGCATGGCCTTGCGGTTCGATTCCATCAGGTGACTGGTCTGCGTCATCAGTTCGTTGGCTTTCTGAGCCGATTCTGCGTTGTTTCGCGCCTGACCGGCGAGTTCCTCGAGTGCAGACGAAGATTCTTCGATGCTGGCGGCTTGTTCCGTCGAACCTGAGGCCAGAGATTGACTGGTCTGAGATATCTCTTGCGATGCTGCTGCCACCTGCTGACTCCCGGTACGCATGGCGTCAATGGCAACGGTGAGAGGTCCGGCGATGGACCGCGTGATCGTCACGGCAAGGAAGATAGCCAATATCAACCCGCCAATGATGGCCCCGAACGACATCTGCTTGGCACGAGTTGAATCGTGGTGCGCTTCAGTCACCGCGACCGCCACGGCTTCGTCATTCAGCTTGCCGGCCTCAGCCAGATTTCCAAGAGCTTTGCGCTGTTTTTCCACACAGCTGTTCATCGCCAGATCATACGCCTGCGCCGCCAGCTTCTGCACTTTCTCGATTTCGAGGTTCATCTTGTCGAAACCCTCAATGACCCTTTCAGCCGCAGGATGCAATTGCTCCCACAGGATATTCGACGCGCGACTCTTGTCTCCCGCTTTCCAGGCGGCCCGCGCGTCCTTCACCGACGCATGAAACGCCGCATGCTCTTTGGACATATCGGCAATTTCCTTGGTCAGCAAAGGATTCGCGCTCTTGAAGTTTGCGACAAACTTGCCGAATCCGCAGGCGGTGTGGTCATCCCCACCTTCGAACGGGTCATCCGTGCTGATCATCTCGGCCACTTTGGCAACCAATCGAAAGTGATCGCCGCGAAACTTCTCTACTTGAGCTCGCAAGCTGTCAGGGTCAAGAATGTCGAGCGTCTCGATCCCCTTGACCGCCGCAAAGAACTTCTGATTTTCTTCTCGCCACTCGTTGAGGGCGGTCTTGAAAAGAGCGAATAACTCTTTCTCTTTCGCAGTCAGCGGCAGCTTTTCGTATTCTTCGATGCCTTTCATATACCGCTCTCGCGCGGCCTGGATATTTTTGTACTGTCTGGCGCGATCTTCACCCGAGACTTTCGGACTCAGCAACGTCCGCTGGGCAACACGAACAGACTCGAAGTCCTTCTCAATCTGCCCCATGTGATCAAGAGCCGGCACACGCTGTGAACCAATCACCGTCAGGTTTTCATCGAGTTGCCCAACGCTGCGCCATCCGACGACACCGACAACCAGTACGATGAAAGCTAACGCAAAAAAGCCGAGAAACAATTTGTGACTGAGTTTCATGAATTCCTCCCTCGAGAACTTTGGTTAAAGCCCGAAACGTCTCGTTGAATCGTGTCTCTCTGATGATTCTGAACCAGACGAAACTTACTCTCGGGTCAGGTTATCACGCCTGCCCAACCTCAGGCAAGTTTTTCGACACGGCTTCCTCCACAAGGGTTTCAATTCCTGAAGCTCTCATCCCGCGTGCTTACAGCCAACACCTGTCTCATCCCGCGTCTGTTCTACGGTCGTGGGAACTCGTGACTTTGAGAGCAGGAGCAGTCTTTGGAGTAATTCACGGAAGCTCGCATGAACACTCGCCTTCGTGAGGCTTTGCGCCCCGAAAGAAGAGCCCCCGGCCTGCACGTGGCAGAACCGGGGGCTTTCCCTTCCTTCGACACGAGGTCGTGACGGGCTCAGTTACCTCTTGCCAACCGAAAGATAGAACAGCGTTTCACCCTCGAGCGTGAAGCTGGCGATCAGTGACTGCGCGGCAGGGCTGGTCACCCATTCCACAAAGTTTTTCGCCAGATCGGTCTTGGCCGTCGGAACCTTGGCGTTGTTCACGGCAATCACGGCGTATGAGTTCTTCAGTTCGGGCGGATTCTGATACAGCATCACCAGATCGAGCTTCTTTTTCATGGTCAACCAGGTCGCACGGTCGGTGAGCGTGTAGGCTTTCTTTTGACCCGCCATGAGCAGAACTTCGCTCATGCCCTGTCCGGCTTCAACATAGTTTGCCCCGGTCATCTTTCCACCCGCCAGGTTCCAGAGTTCAAGCTCTTTCTCATGCGTTCCGCTCTTGTCCGCACGTGAGATGAAGGGCGCAGCACCAGAAGCGATGCGCTTCATGGCATCCGCGGCACTGGAGGCACTGGCGATTCCGGCCGGGTCAGCCGCCGGGCCGACCAGAACGAAGTCATTGTACATGAGGTCCCAGGCGTCGACACCGTATCCATCGGCCACAAAGGCATCTTCGAGTTTGCGGGCGTGAGCCATGACCACATCCGCGTTCCCCTGACGAGCCAACTCAAACGCTTTGCCCGTACCGACGGCGATCGGTTTCACTTCGATGCCCGTGGCTTTCGTGAAAGCAGGCAGCAACTGATCGAGCAACCCAATCTGCTGCGTCGATGTCGTCGTCGCCAAGATAAGACTTTTCTCTGCAGCCACGGCTGCGACAGTCAGACAAACAACCAGAACCGGAAGAACCACCCATCGCATCCGTTTCATGCATCTACTCCATGCGAACGAGAGTGAGAGCGCTGATCTGCTCGATACCATCGCGAGACATCCAGTGTATCACCTGAAGTCTAATCGCAATTTTGTACGTTGTCACATGGATTCTCTCTCCCGAAAGGGTCGATAGGACGCGTCACCCACCGCCATTTCGTCGACTGCCGGCGGATTCGACCCATTCGCCGGCAGCTGAAAATGCCGTTTCATCGCCCCGAGTTCACCCGTCCGGCCGGGCACCACTTTCCGAGAACCGGTGCGTTGATCTCTTCTTGAGCGGTTCATGGTAGACTCTCGATATGCATCCGACTTCTGACCAAAGACGTTCTGTGCGAGCACCTCGATACCCATTCCTGTTTGTTTTTTTCCGGCACGCTGGTATTGACTGTCCTGGGCGCCCGTCGAACATTCCATCATGAATTCAGTATCTTCAGCGAACAACGAGCCACATGGAAACCTATCGTAACCTTCGAACACGTCTCGGGCCCTGGCAGGCTAACCTGCTTCTGACCGCCTTTTTCTGTGTCTGGCTGCTGCCGGCATTCTTTCGAACCGCCACCGAGTGGGCCGAACGTCTGTCTCTCGATGCAGCTCAAATGGCTTTCTCCCCCTTTCGGTCCCCCGACCCGCGGCTGATGATGATCAACATCGATACGGCAACGCTTCAGGCCGTTCCGCATCGATGGCCGTGGCCGCGCAGCGAGTATCACCGGTTGTGCCAGCGACTGCTGGCCGCTGATCCACGTTTTCTGGTCATCGATATTCTGTTTCAGCATCTCGAGGGAGACAAACCAAGCGAAGGCGATCTGGCTCTGGCTGAGTTGTTTCGTCGAAGCGGCCGCGTCGGGCTGATCTCCGTCGTCGAGGAGACCCCCAGCCCGGAGGGGTTGCAGTTACGGCACTTTCGCAGCGACAAACTGTTTCGCGAAGCCGCGGTTCTTGATGGGTTCGTCTGGGGCCAGTATGATGTCGACCACACGATTCGTTCGGTCACTCTGGCCGATGAACGTCTGGGTGCACAGAGTTGTGCGATTCAGACAGCCCGACACCTCAACCCGCAGCTGCCTCTCCCACGTCCTGACGCTCATGGCCTGATTCGCGGACAGCTCGCTTTCCTGCGTGGTCAGGGCGGCATTCCTTCCGTTTCCGCGCTTGATGTCCTCGAAGGGCGCGTGGCAACGGAAACACTGAAAGACCGCATTCTCTTTCTAGGGGTCACCGCCGACATTCTGCACGACTGGCATAAAAGCCCGCTCGGCGTCATTTCCGGACTCGAGATTCTTACCACCTCACTCGACTCTCTGCTTCATCGTCGTCTCGTTTCAAGAGTCGATACCTTCTGGGCCAGACTGGCAGCCATTCTCATCGGCGGCTTCCTCGGACTCTTTCTTGTTCGCTCGGGCGGTCGTACGAGTCTGGTGCGCAGCATCGCGGCTGCCGCAGGCATCTGGGGTCTGCTCCTTCTGCAAAGCACCCTTTCCGGTGTGCACCCTCCGGTTGCGCCTCTGATCCTTGCCTGGGTTTTCTGTTCCGTCTGCTGGGTGGTCACGCTGGATACGCTGGCTTTCGTCGACTTGCAGTTGGCACGGGCCGAAGCCGAAGCAGCCGGAAAAATCCAGGCCAACCTGTTTCCGTCTTCCGAGTGGATTCATGAATCCTATGTCTGCCGCGGCAAGTGCATCCCCTGGGAAGCCGCGGGCGGTGATCTTTTCGACATCATTTCGCTGCCCGACGGCCGTCTGCTCTGCCTCGTGCTCGACGTCGCCGGCCACGGCTTCGGCGCTGCCATGGTGACGGTCATGGCCAAGACCGTGTCGGCCCTGCTCGAACAGAAGCGCGAACTGACTCCGGAGTCGCTGATCGAGCAGATCAACGCGGTGGTCTTTCGCTTTCTCAAGAAAAAGAAGCACATGACCGGTGTCTTCGCTCTGCTGACCCCCGATACCGGAGAAGTCCAGCTGATCAGTGCCGGTCACCTGCCCAGCTATCTGGTTCGGCGAAACGGTGAGATCGAGGAAATGGGCAAGCCCGGTTTTCCGCTTGGCATGCGGCAGAACCTGAAAGTGACCGAACAGCGAATGACGATGAACCCGGGCGATACACTGGTACTTTACACCGACGGAATTGTCGAAGCGGTCAACTGGCAGAACGAACAGCTCGGCTTCGATCGATGGCGTGAAGCACTGCGCGATCTGTTGACCACTTCTTTTGATCAGGATATATTTAACCGAGCGGTAAGCATCATTCAACGCCATACCAGACAGCGGCCGTTTCAGGATGATGTGACGCTGTTGTTTCTGCACCGGCTTCCGTCATCGTAAGCACTTTCGCACAGGGAGGACCTCCAGATGTATCGTCCAGGCTTTCGAGTGTCGATTTGCGCTCTCAGTGTTGTTTTCTGCATATCAACCCTGATGTTTCTGACCACGGGCTGCGGCAGTCAGCCGACCGCGGCACAGGTTGCCGTCAAAGGGCCGGTCATGCCGACCCAGGCGAAACTGACATCCGCCGGTTCTTTTCAGGACGCCCGGGAGGGAGATAAAATCGAGGCGGGCGGCGCCATTCGTACCGGTGAAAACGGACGATCTACGCTGATGTACCCTGATGGCACCGAGATCGCCATTCAGCCTGACACCTACTTTGAAGTGAAAGCCGAGGGCTTTCTCGGCCGACAGACCCAGGGTTCGGCGATCTACAAGGTGAAGCCGCAGCAGTCCGGCGCCAAGGTCGAAACTCCACACGGCGTCACGGCAGTGCTCGGCACCACCTTTCTGGTGAAAGTGGCCAGCAGCGGAACGGCGGTCTGGGTCGAGGAAGGAACGGTCGAATTCACGACCCCGTTCGGTGACAAGAAAGCCGTCAAAGCCGGCGAAAATCTCAGTTATTCCGGTACCGGAGCGCTCGGCTCACCGGTACCAACCAATCCGGTCGATCAACAGGGACTCTTCAATCCCGGAGCCCCAGAGCCGGCGCTGAATCAACGATAGCTTCCCAACCGCAAGCAAACGCCCCCGGCAAGGCAGTGCCTGACCGGGGGCGTTTGCTTCAAGGCTCAGCGCAGAACTTCCTGCGCCCCCTGCAGCTTATCCTTCATTCGACGATCGACGACTTTGACCAGGTTTTTGGTCACCTGCGACAACCAGGCCAGCGATACCTGATCGTCACCGCCGAACTCCGCCTCGTTGCGACTCAGTCGCAACCCCATGCTTTCCAGAGTTTCGACCGGCAGGTTCAGGTAGTGATAATGCGGAATGTCGGTGTATTTGTACGAAGCGTCTTCCGCCGGAGACAGCTCGAACAGATCATTCATGATTCGGAAAAGAAACACAACAGCATCAGAGCGTTTGATTTCCGGCGACACGGCTTCATCGTCCGCCCGCGCAAACTCCTGCAGGTAGCGTTCTGATCCGGCGAGCTGCACATGCAGTGAAGGCTGGTCGGCGGGCAACGCATGAGAACAGGCTTCCAGAAGAATGTTTCCCAATCGTACCAGATCGTCTTTCGTGACTGGCCTCTCGGCATCAACTTCTGCTCCCTGTCGATTCCAGGTGCTGAGAATTCTTCTGCCGACATCCTCGGGGGCAGCTATGGAATCGGCCTTTTCCCAGACCGGTTGTACAGGCTTGAAAGTGCTCATGCCCATGGTACCAAAGGCGAAGATCGCCAGCAGCGTACCAAATGCCAGGCCCGAACCCAAGCCGTGCAAGCGGCGTTCGGTGGCATACGAAACCAGTTTTCGCCACTTGAGTCTCACGCGATCATGCCAGGCGAATCCGCGACCGCACCCGCCGCAAAAGGCCGCCTGCGGAATACTTTGCGACCCGCAGGTCGGACAGGTGCGTCGCCAGAGATACCCACAGGCGGGACATTCCTTATCCATGGCCGGAAGCGGAGCTTCGCATCGAGGACAGTGTTGTCTCATAATTGGTTATCGCTCCTGAAGTTCGTTGGGCAGCCGAACCCAGACATAGACGTTCAGGGTCTTGTTGAAACGGCACGAGTATTTCACGTTTCCGATGACTTTCACCATCGCCGCCCTCCGTCAAACCGTTGCGGCAGAATATCCCGCCGCCGCGCTTCGCCAATGCCATAACGCCTGATACGAAGCGTCTCTCTTCTTTCATCGACAGCACTGCCGACGCACTTGAGCAAAAAGTACCGGGTGCCGGCACAGCCTCTCGAATGTTCGCGGCGCACGCCGGCATGAGGCGACAAACACCGGTTACACCGCCTTGCTCGTGCTGACCGCTGCCCGTAAGCTGAAGGTCGCCCGAGCAAGTTCGAAGGCATGAACCGGTAAACCCGGCGATGTTTCCGACACTTCCCGATTTCGGCAGATAAAGAAACACCCCGCGATTCGCAAGAACCGCGGGATGTCTGGCGATAACTTCAGGCCGGCAGGACGGCTTACGTTGAAGACTTGCGCGTCGTCTTCTTCGGCGGGGGCGGATCTTCAAGATCAATATCTTCTGGAATGTCGATGAACTGCCGCGGCGGCGGGGTTCGCACCGGGGGCTTTTCGGTCGATGATGCGGAAGTTCTCGTGCGGGAACGAGTCGGCTTTTCTCCCGTCACTTCAGGGGTGTGACGAGGCGGCTGCTCATCCTTCGGCTCGGGGATCGATCGAGGGCGTGCCGGACGTTCTTCGATGATCTCCGGAGCCGGGCGCAGGCGCGGGAGGCGGCTGTCGTCCGAGTCGAACGAACATGGACGCGGCGGGCAATCGTCATCATAGGGGGGACGTGAATCAGCTGAGTATCGCGGCGGCCGTCCCATGCCGCTCGGGCGAGGCACACTTCCCTTGGAGCGAGATCGCGACTTCTTGGGCATGGCCGTGATGTAGAGAATCGCCGACTTGTAGATCACTTCAAGTTTGTCGTGAAATCCGATCGTCACGGAGAACTGGTCAAACCCCTTGATGATCCCGCGCAGACAAGTACCGGTGTCGAGCACCACCTCGACCGGCTGATGACGCTTGCGCACGGTGGAAAGAAACAGGTTCTGGATTTGAGAGCGGTATTCAGACATGCGGGTGCTCCTTTGGCGAACGCCTCTACTTCATGCCCGCCAGCGCGCGGGTCTTCGTCTGCAGAGTCTGCAGCAGTTTATCGATCTTCTGAGCTTCCTGGGCCGAATCTTCGGCAAGCTTCTTCATTTCGGTCGCAACTACGGAGAACGCACGACCGGCATCACCGACGCGAGCCGCCTCAATCGACGCGTTGAGCGACAGCAGATTCGACTTGCGTGCGATCTTCGTGATGACCCGAATGACTTCCTGCATCTGATTGGCCGACGCTTCGAGTTCTTTCAAATGCATATTGGTTTTGCGCAGGCGCTCGCTCATAACCTTGAGAATCTGAAACGAGATCTCGGGAACGTTGGCCAGCAGGCTTTTGAAATCGCTTTTCGTGATGACATAGAATTCCGTATTGGTGACCGTTGCCACCGATGCCGAGCGCGGCTGATCATCGATAACCGCCATGTCGCCGATAACGGCAGGCTTTCCGAGTGTGACGAGCACCGTCTCTTGTCCGGAACTGTTCCGGACCAGAATGTTCACCTTGCCGTTCTTGATGATGTAAAGCGCGTCGCCAGGATCGCCCTGTTTGAAAACCGTGGTTTTCTCGGGAATCTGCTGTTCGACTGTAATCGCGCCGAGTTCAAGCAGCGCCTTGTCATTGAGGCTGGAGAACAGCGGAACCTGGCGGAGAAATTGTAGTTTATCGATTTCGCTCATGGCTGGTGCGGCAGCCTGAATCCTAGCATTGCAAGCCTGTTCTGTCAAGATCGACCGGCGGCACCACTCTTTCCCCAGCCGCGTGAATCTGGTATAGTAAGCCACCTTCACACGGCTCTCCCCCATAAGGTTCGACACATGATGAAGCTCGAAAACGCATTACAATGGCTTTCCTCACACGAAGTCTGTCGCGGTCCGTTCGGCCTGCACCGCATGGAATACCTGATGGACAAGCTCGACAACCCGCATCGTGACTATGCCTGCGTCACGGTCGGCGGCACGAACGGCAAGGGTTCGGTTACCGCTCTGCTTGATGCGATCATGACTTCAACATCCGACTATCTGATCGGTTCGACGATTTCGCCCCATCTGGTAAATGTCTGCGAGCGCATTCGGCTTCAGGGTAAATCGTTGCCGGCAGAATGGTGGTGCAAAGGGGTCGAAGCTCTTCAAGAACCCGTACAAATCATGAGTCGCGAACCCGACCTCGGCGCTCCGAGCTTTTTCGAACTGGTCACCGCGCTGGCTTTCTGGGCCTGGCGTGAAAACGATCGTGATCTGGCGATTCTCGAAGTCGGTCTGGGCGGTCGCCTCGATGCGACGAATACCGCCTACGGTGAGATCGCCGTCATAACCAACATCGGCACCGATCATCGCGAATATCTCGGCCCTGACCGAGAAGCCATCGCGCGCGAGAAGCTCGGCATCGTCAAGAAGAAGAGCGTGCTGATCACCGCCGAACCTGATCCGACAATCCGACGAATCTTTACCGAAACCTGTCGCAGTCGCAAAGCCGAACTGGTTTTGGTCAAGCCCTCTCACGGGTTCGAACTGGTACAAAGTCACGCACGCGGGCACACCTTGAAAATCGCCGATTGCCCGGAAACCCTTGAGTTTCCTCTCCCAGGCAAGCACCAACTGACCAATCTGGCGACCGCCCTGACAGTCATCGATCGTTTGCGAACGCATGGGTTCGACATCGCTCCGGAAGCCGTTGTAAAAGGAATACAACAGGTACGCTGGCCGGGTCGCCTGCAATGGATCAACGGTCCGATCCCGATGCTGCTCGACGGCGCTCACAACCAGGAAGGCCTGGACTCGCTCGTTTCCTATCTGCGAGAGTTCCCAATGCCTCGTCCGGCCCGCCTGATTCTCGGCGCATTGCAGCAGAAGCCGGTTGTCGACATGGCCAAGGCTCTGCTTCCTTTCTTCGACAGCCTGGCGTTTGTTCCGGTTCAGACCGGTCGCTCGCTGACTCAAGATGACTTCAACGAACAGGTTGCCCCAACCGATCCGCGCTGGCGCTGGCACGATTCACTCGAGTCTGCCGTACAAGTCGGAATCGACTCTCAATCACAATCAATCATGATCAGCGGGTCTTTGTATCTTCTTGCCGAGTATTTCCGCGCCCATCCGGAGGTTTTTCATCCATGACGACACCCGCATTTGAATACGGCCTCGAAGCATTCCTGAGCGACGGGTCCGTGCACGGGCGCGTCGGCCTGGTGACCAACAACACCGGACGCGATCGCCACGGCCGTCTTTTTGCCGACCGTCTGGCCGCTCATCAACGCCTGCGCCTGACGCGCCTGTTTTCGCCGGAACACGGCTTCGGTTCAGACGCCCCTGACGGCGAACCCGTGGAAGACGGCTTGTACAAGAATCGCATTCCGATTGTCAGTCTGTATGGCGCCAAGAAAGCCCCCGAAGCCGAAGATCTCGCCGATATCGATCTGCTGGTGTTCGATATTCAGGATGTCGGAGTGCGCTTCTACACCTACATCTCGACGCTTCGCAACATCGTCGAGGCGGCAGCACGCTATCGCAAACCACTGCACGTGCTCGATCGGCCGAATCCGATCGGGTTGATCGACATTGAAGGACCGACCCTAAGCCCCGGTTTCGAGTCCTTCGTCGGTCATCTCCCCATTCCGCTGCGCTACGCGCTGACGCCGGCCGAACTCGCCCTCTGGTGGAACTCTCGTCTCGAGGAACCGGCCGAAGTCATCGCCTGGCGCTGTCGTGGCTACAACCGCCGCCACTGCTTCTGCGACCTCGGCGTGCCGTGGTGCAAGCCGTCACCGAGCATGTCGACACCCGACACGGCCCGTTTTTACCCAGGCACCTGTCTCTTCGAAGGGTTGAACGTCTCTGAAGGTCGCGGCACGGATGCGCCGTTTCAGATTCTCGGCGGCCCGATGATCGACCCGGAAAAGTGGCTGAAAAAACTGACACCCCATCTGCCGGAAACAGTGCGCGCCCGTCCGGTCGAGTTTCGGCCCACCTTCTCGAAGTTTGCCGGTGAGGTCTGCCAGGGTCTGCATTTCACGACCGCCGTCCCTATCCTTTCCAACGCCGTCCATCTGGGTTTGATCATGATTCAAACCTTGCTGCAGACACACCCCGACGTCATTCTGTTTCCCCAGCGCCCCGACCGGACCCAGCCCTTTTTCGATCTGCTGGCCGGCAACTCCTGGGTTCGAGAAGGTCTGCTGCAGGGAACCCCCGCCGTGGATCTGGCCTCGCGGGCCCAGTCGGAAGTCGCCGACTTCAGCGAACAAGCCCGACAGTTCCATTTGTACCAGTAGAGATTGTCGTAAAAAAGCATCAGTTCAATCTGCAATCTTTATACAAACAGAGATAAAAAAGACCCCGGACACTCCGGGGTCTTCTGTTGTGCGTTCGAGTTTCGAAAACCGGCAATCACCCTTCCGGCGTGACGAACTTCCAGCGGGTGAGAGCCACACCCTTTCCCTGGGCTTCCAGAACCAGCAGGCCGCCGGTCGGACTCCAGGCGAAATCACGCGGACACAGCGGCGTCGAGGCAGGAACGCGCCAGAGCATGCGGCCGTGCGGGCCGATGGCGAGGAACTCGCGCGTCTGACCGACGTAAAAGGAAAGAAGAATCTCCCCTTCCGGACCAACCGGCCCCATGACGATTCCGGTCGGCTCAAAGTCCGAGCTGAACCGGTACAAACGTTTCATGCGATTCCCGTACATGTCCAGCAGCTCGATCTGCCAGGCACGGCCGCCCGATTGTCGGGACATCGACCACAGCAGGCCGTCACGAAACGGGATGGCCAGAGGCAGCGGGGATAGGCGAACCGCCTGAGTGGCCCCGGCGGCAAGATATCGAGACTGGTCATCGGCGGTTATCAACGCGTCTCCGCCGGCCATTTCCAGACGAACAGCCGCAAGCGGCTCGGTCGGCCAACCGGCGGGAACCTTGCCGATCAAGGCACCGGATCCGTCTAGGCCGATCAGTTCTTCTCCCAAAATAGCTGCATCAACCAGCGGGCGTGACAGGCTGCGTCGCTCGGCAACGCTTCCGGTCTCGAGATCGATGTTCCAGAAATCACCGTTGCGACAGATCAGCCAGGCCTTGCGACCCTGTACACGCAGCGTCAGGACATCAGCGGCCGGACAGTCCGCAACCAGGGCCACGGTGTCTCTCTTAATGTTCACTGCCGCCGTCGAAGCATCGACGGACGCACAGCAGCAGACCGACAACAGCAGAACCACAACCAGAACGCGAATCATGGTTTGTCCTCCCGGGCAAGGGCTTCGATCACCAGGGCACCACGAGGCGCGGCGCCGTAATCTGCACGAGCGAGCCAGACGTCGCGGCCCGACGTCAGATCGAGATACCGATTCATGGCCAGAACCGGTCGCACCAGCCGCTTTTCGGCCACCCCGCCGAACCGGTTGAAGCGTAACAGCTGCAGATAACCTTTGAAACCAGTCGGCGGCATGAAGGTCACCCAGAATCCGCCGTCATGTGACAGACCCCAGATGCGGGCGTTCATCGAGCCGGCCTGACCAAGATGAGTCGAACGTACAAGTTGTCCACTGCCGTCATACTCTTTGAGAAAGAATCCGGCGTTGTCCGAATGAGTGATGGTCAGCAATCCGTCCTGGTCGGTCACAGTGAAACCGGTGAGTTGCCATGGCAGTTCGCGTACCAGTTTGCCGTCAGGTTCAAAAATTGCAATCACCCGGCGCCCATAGTCGCCGACATAGACGCGGCCGCTCGGCCCGATCTCAAGTTGGTGAATCTGCAGAAACCGGCCGGCCTCTTCGCCGCGGCCGCCGAATCGTCCTAGTTCTTTGCCGCTCGGAACCTCCAGGTGACGAATGATCAGGTCGGCACCATCGGCAACGTAGAGCGAACGAATCCTGCCATCAGGACCGGGAACGAGAGCCAGATCTTCCAGCAGCGTGTTTTCAGGGACCCCGGGAACAGAGATGGTATGAAGAACCTTGCCGGTTTCGGTGACGCACAGAACGCGTCCGGCGATGGAATCGGCCACCCAGAAGGTGTCGCCGTGCCGGCGAAACGACATCGGCCCGAGCGGCATGGCTTCTTCGTAGTTTTTCGCCACGTTGGGGTTGTAGAACGAAACCTGACCTGGTCCCTTCCCGTAGGCCAGCCGCAATGGAGAAGCGGCATGCGCGACCTGAACCGACAGCACCAGTACCAAAGCACAGAAGAAAGAAAGGGCACGCGTCATGGGTCTCACACCTTTCGCAACACCCGAGTCACCGGTGCAATACCGATGTCGGTAATGCGGGGCGTGCGCAGACGCGAGCTGTTATTCATCGCCTTGAAGCTGCCCCCTTCCTTGACGATGATACCGATGTGCGTATCGGGGTCTTTCACTCCGTCACCGGTATAGTCGTACGTCTTCCAGGTGATGACGTCACCTTCCTGATACGGAGGCACCGACACTTCCTTCCAGCCGTGCGATTTGAGATCGGCCACGGCAGAGCGAACATTCAGGTGAACCTTCGAAAGAGCACCGGCATTCACGAGGGCTGTTGTTGCGACTTTTGCGCAGGCAAGACGCCCACCGGCAACATCAGAACCACGAAATGACGTGCTGCCGACCAGTTGTTTCGCGGCACGAACGATCTTCTGCTGCAGACTTCCGGCCGGTCCGGGGTCGGCCCCGATCCAGTCTTCGTCTTTTTTGGGCTTGCCATCGGCAATCGTGTCACGGTTTTTCGTGATGTAGTTGGCATGCACATACCGCGTTTTTCCGTTGTAACTGATCTGATACCAATCGCCGACTTTTCCCGTGACCTGCACGGCAATACCGAACGGCAACTCGCCGCGAATGGCTCCCCATGGGGCTTCACGCACATTCAGGGCACTCGCGGTCACATACCCGGTGAAGTTCATCGGGGTCACGTTGTCCGCCCCTGGTTTGCCCGGCTGGTCGGTATCGATGTACTTGCGATTCACGAACGCTTCGTTGTTTCCGTATTTGATCTTGTAGAAGTCGCCGGCCACGCCGAGAATCTCAACGTGCACCTGATCTTTCAGTGAACCGATTACATCGCCGTTCGGCACGCGACGCACATTCAGGCCGGTCGGTGCGTTCACCCACCCGGAGCGGGGGAAAGGTTTGGCTGTCTCCCCCGGCGCCAGCACCCACGCGGAATGCACATAGGCGATCTTGCCGTTGTATTCGATCTTGTACCAGTCGAAGTATTTGCCGAGAACCTTGATCTTCGACCCATTCGTAAGCGAGCCGATGATGTCGCCCCACGGGCCGGTTCGCACATTCAGGGTGGCATCGCCGGTAGACACGGTACCGATGAACTGATCCGGGATCTGAACATTCGCCGTCGTTGTCTGGGCACTGGTTCCGCCCTGACCGACGTTGGTCCCCTCGACACCGCTGACGTTTTCCCCACCATAGGGATTACCGGCCTGAACCGGAGTCAGCGTGCCCAAAACCAACACCCATGCGCACAACACAAGAAACGCCGCTCGAGTAGACATACGTCCTGCTCCTTCTACGGGATTACCAAATAATACAGAATTTCCGAAAAAAAGTTTACTTCAGGATTTCTTTTAACCCAAAATGATCACTGCCTCGTACAAATCAGGGAAACGAAAAAACCACGGCAAACGTGACAGTTGTTTCTTCGCATTTCCCGGAGTATATTTCGACGTTTGTATCGTATGAGGGGAATAAAACATGATTGACTTGAAAACCTTTTCTTTTTTCAGCACGCTGCCGTTACGCGAGACCGAGAAGATCAAGAAGATCTGTCGCATTCAGAAATACATCTCGGGCACCACGATTCTTGAAGCCGGCGAAGAACTCAAGGAGTTCGCGCTGGTGATCGAAGGCCAGGTATCGGTCGTCAAGTTGCACAACGGCAAGAAGAAGACCCTCTATAATCTCGACCCGGGCGATACCTACGGAGAAGTCGAGATCCTCAACGGCACGCATTCTCTGGCTACGCTCATCGGCTATCAGGATTTTCAGCTGATGTGGATTCCGAAGGACGCAGTCCTGCGCCTCATCGGATTGTATCCGGGCTTTGCCAAAGAGATTCGCGACAACTTTTTCCGCCGCGCTCAGATTCTGCTCGAACAAGGTTCGAGCAAGGCCCCGTTCGGTCAGGTCATCACGTTCTTCAATGTCAAGGGTGGCGCCGGCAAGTCGGTCATGTCTGCAAACACCGCCGTCATGCTGCACACACACTGGAAGAAAAAGGTCGTTCTGATCGATGGCAATCTGTCATTCGGTGATCAGGCCATTCTTCTGTCGCTGCCCCAGGAAAAGAATTCCTATGAGCTGTCGAAACTGCGGCCACCGATTCGCATCGACCAGATCGAGTCGCAACTGACCACGCACCCCAGCGGCCTCAAGGTTCTGCTCTCTCCGCCGGTACCGGAACACGCCGAGCGGATCAGACCCGAGATGATGGAACACATCGTCGAAACACTTCGCGGTCACTACGAGTATGTGGTCATCGACACCCAGAATCAGCTGACCGAGCTGGAACTGAAGTATCTCGAAATGAGCGATCAGATTCTGCTGATGATGACCATGGAGCTGACCTTCATCAAGAACACCAAGCTGCTGCTCGATCTCTTCCAGCGGCTCAAGATCCCGCGAGACAAGGTCAAGGTCGTGTTGAATCGCGCGTTCAAGACCATGGGTCTCGAACCGGCCCGCGTCGAAGCTTCGCTGCGATATGCCATCAGTCATTTCATTCCGAGCGACGGCGAGATCGTCATTCCTTCGGTGAACCGTGGCGAACCTTTTGTCATGCAGAATCTCGAAGGCTCACCCCTGATGATCGCCATGGAAAAGCTCTGCATGCGCATGGTCGGCGAGGAGCCGGACAAAGGCACCTGGAGCATGTTTTCCATGATCCGCGAGGTTCTCGGCATCTAGAGTTCGCGGCGCCAGCCTGGACATTCGACACCGTAACGACACAGCCCTGAAACGCAACCGCCGCTCATTTTCGTGAGCGGCGGTTGTGTTTGTACCAGGTTAGATTTACTCAGGAATCGTTCCAGAGAACGTCATCCACTGTTACCATCCGAGAATCTTCCGGAAGAAGCTGGTCTTTTTCGACGTGACCTGCACCACGACCACTGTTACGTTATCCTTGCCGCCGTTGTCGAGAGCCTCTTGTACCAGCGCTTCGGCCGTTTCCTTGGCCTCCATTCCGGCTCCGCAGATCTCTTGAATGCGACTGAAGGGAACCATCTCGCTGAGGCCGTCCGAGCAAAGCATAAAAAGATCGCCATTCCAGACGGGGCCGGAGGTGATATCGACCTCGATCTTGCTTGTACAACCCACGTAACGGGTGATCTGGTGTTTGTACGGGTGATCAACCTTTTCTTCCTCAGAGATGAGGCCGCGGATAAAAAGCTCTTCGACATACGAATGATCGCGGGTCATCTGCTTGAGCTCGCCCTTACGGAGCAGATAGGCTCGACTGTCGCCGACGTGTGCCATGTAGAAGTTCTGCTCGCGCAACATCAGGGCGACACAGGTGCAACCCATGCCCTCACAGCCCGTTCCCTTGCGGGCCTTGTTATGAACCTGCTCGTTGGCAGCCTGGAACGCCGACCGGATATGGTTTTCGAGGTCGGTCGCCCCTTTGGTCGCCACGAGTTTTTCGGTGATGATATCGCGCGCCATGGCGGCGGCAACCTCACCCGCCTTGTGGCCTCCCATCCCATCCGCAACGAGGAAGAACCCTTCACGCTCGGTAACCGAATACGTGTCCTCGTTGTTGGTTCGAACCTTCCCAACATTCGATACTGCAAAGGCTTTGTATTCCACGTGAGTTCCCCGACCTACAAATCTAGAAGCTTCTGCTCAATTTCAGGGTCTTTGCGCAACGATACGGACATCTGAAAATAGGCTTT
This sequence comes from uncultured bacterium, assembly GCA_964472075.1. GTDB lineage: Bacteria > Muiribacteriota > Ozemobacteria > Ozemobacterales > Ozemobacteraceae > CAYYIY01. The sequence goes on from CAYYIY010000008.1 coordinate 38,047, forward strand.
GGCCTTGTCTTTCTCGCCCCTCTTCAGAAAATACTCGCCAAGGTAGTTCAACAGCGGAATCGAGTTCGGGTCGATAACCCATGATTCCGACAGTGTGTTCAGGGAATGGTCCATTTCGTTCTTCAGGAACTGAACTCGTCCCAGCATCGTCAACATGAGCGGATTGTCTTTGTCCTTTTCCCAATTTGTACGATAGTAGGCTTCAGCAAAATTGATCAGACCTTTCGACTTGGCAAAATCGGCGAAGCGATCATGCAAATCTTCGTCGATCGGATTCTCGTCGAGCAACCTGGTGATCTTCGCCCACTCCTGGTTGAATTTCTCAACCAGTGCCGGCTTGTCTTTCGGCTTGGCATTGGTGGGATACGGCGGCAAGGTCTTCTTCGCTTCGTCAAACTGTTCGAGCAGCTCGGGGCGCAGGCGATACATGCGTCGCCGCAGAACCATCGTGTTTTTTCCTGCCAGGTTGATCCGCATGGCGTTATCGCGATACCCGGCCATGGTGCAGACGATCTTGTAGTCACCCTGTTTGACGGTTAACTGTGCCGGACTGGTGCCGATCAGCGTATCATTCACGTAGACACTCGCACCGCCCGGGATCGTATCAATGCTCAAGGCACACTCGTACATCCACTGATGCACTTTCATGCCGCCGAGAAAAAGTGCCGTAAACGCAAGAATGAAAGCCGCCAGGCGCAGTACATTGCGCACCGCGGAAGAGCCGAGTGCCTGTTGCAGTTTCGACTCACTCTGTGCCGCCACCTGCTTGCGCGTCGTCGTTTCATGATCGGTACGAACACTGTCCTCGGGCAGATCGGCTCCCGGGGTTTTGGTGAGGTCGATGGTCGGAACCTCGGCTTTGATTTCCGGTTCGGGGTCTTCGAGATGTTCGAGCGCCTCGATCATCTCCTGACAGCTCTGGAAGCGATCTTCCGGTTTTTTTTCCATGGCTTTCAGGATGATGTAGTTCAATCGATCAGGAACGGCGGAATTGATCGATTTCGGTGGGACGGGTTCTTCCTGAATATGAGCCAGAGCGACCGCATTCGGGTTCTCGTTGATGAACGGCAGTTTGCCGAGTACCATCTGGTACATCGTGACCCCGAACGAGTAAATGTCCGAGCGGTGATCCATGTCTCGCTTGCCCAGTGCCTGTTCCGGGGACATGTAATCGCAGGAGCCAAGCGTCAACCCTTCACCGGTCTTGCTGGTATTCAACTTCGCCTTGGCGATGCCGAAATCCATCAACCAGACATGCCCGGAGCTTTCGACCAGAATGTTGCTGGGTTTGATATCGCGATGAATGATCCCGCGCTTGTGGCAAAAGTCGAGGGCGGAGAGCACCTTCTTGCAGATGTCGACCATGAATTCGAGGGTAAATCCCTCGTCGCCCTGAATGAGTGCTTCGAGCGATTTTCCTTCGACATAATTCATGATGAAGTAGGGAGGCACTCCCTCCTTCTCACACACTTCCTTGTTCGCGATGTCGATAATGCGAACAATGTTCGGATGATCCTGCAGGCGTTCCATCGTGCGCGCTTCATCAAAGAATCGCGCGACGACATCCGGCTCATTGACCCATTCCTCGAGCAGGAATTTGACCGCCGCCTTCTTTTCGAGAACGGTGTGTTGTCCGAGATAGACCGTGGCAAAACCACCATCGCCAAGCTTTTTGACGATGGTGAAATTGCCGGTCCGCTTGCCAGTATAATCGGCCACGCGCGGCTACAACCCCAGCAGCGACTTCAACTTGCCGAAAATGCCGACTTGCTGATGGACTTCTTCCTCGCCGCGAATCAGGCGGGCCAGGTTCATGATGCCGTTGGCCAGCGGAGATGAAGACCGCTCTTTGAGATACAACTGGTTCAACTGCGACGTGACGACCGCATCATCAGGCGCATACGGAAGCGACGTGAACGGTCGTTTCAGGGCATCGCGCAACTGCGGTTCAGCGAAGGTGTCGGTGCGTCCGAGGCAGTTCACCAGAATCTTCAGTTTATCAGAGTATTTCAGCTTGTCCATCAGCTCAACGATACGCCGAGACGCGACGATATGTCCGAGTTCAGGGTGAAGAACCAGCCAGATCTGATTGGCGATTTCCCAGGTGGTCAAGGTGATTTCATCGATCTCATTCTTGAGATCGACCAGGACATAGTCATGGTTGGTGGTCAGGCTCCAGAGGATGCGCTTGGCATGATCGGGCTTGATCAGTTCGGCATACTCAATCTTGTTACAGGCAGGCAGGTAGTTGTACCCCGGCCCCTTCTGCATGTAGTTGCCGATGTTTTCACCGGTGATCTGCTGTTCCTGGGACAATTCATAGATCGACTTGCCCACCTTGCCCTGCGAATAGGCGAGAACATCGCCGAAGCGCAGATTGAAATCGGCCACGGCGACACGCTTGCCGCCTTCAGCGAGTGCGTTGGCAAGATTCACAATGATGCTGGTCAGCCCCGTACCGCCTTTCGGACTATAGAAGGCGACAGTAATGGCACCCGCACGATTCAGAGGTTTCAGGGTCTCCCAGAGATCGGCGCGAGCGGAATCGATAAAAATGAACTCATACTGGTCAAATTTGAGAATGTCGGTGTGCTTGAGTTGTACCGGCTGTTCAGGTTCGAGTTGCACATTGTTCAAGAAGGAGCCGTTCGAGGAATTGGTATCTCGAATATAGAAGGCACCGTCCTTCTCGAAAATCTCAGCATGCATGCGCGACACCATCTCACTCGGAATGACGAGGTCGCGTCCCTCTTCCCGGCCGATGGTGAACTTTTCCTTGCCGAGTTCAACCGGTTTGCCAAGGTACGGAGGGGTGTTCCAGACGAGATACTTCTTTTTCTGCTCTTCGGTGACCACCACTCGCCGGAATACGGATTTTTTCGCTTCATCAGCCATGATCCACTCTCCCTCAGACAAAGTCATGCGAGTATAGCACACCCCCTCCCATGGTTCAACAATTCCGCAATCGCTTATGCAGACGCCACTTGCGCGCTGTACTAAGATCAGGTATCCTTTTTCCGTCAACACCGTTATGGCAAAAAAAAGAACTTCAAAAAACCAACTGCCGACCGAGTCATTCTCAGAATCAGCGGAACCGCTTCGTCCTTTGCAGACCGCCCTCGCAGGGCGTGTTGCTGAACGCGTGCAGCAGCTGCGCGCCGAGAATCGTTCCGATTATGCCTTTCGATTGCTCGAACGACTGCTGTGTCGCCATTCTCCCGACCCGGAATGGTTCTATCTCAAGGGCTGCTGTTCCATGGATCTCGGCTGGTTCACACTCGGAGCCGAATCTTTTGCGGCGGCGAGTTTTTTCAAACCGGAACAAACGGACTACCGCCTTGCTCTGGCCAATGCCCTGCTGCTCACCAGACAGGAAGCCCGGGGATTAAGCCTCATTCGCGAAGTGCTGAAGAAAGATCCGGAGCTGTTTCAGGCGCATCTCCTGTACGGACAGTATTACGAACAGCGTGAAGATTGGCGCTCGGCGCTCACTCACTATGATCGCATCAAGTCGCAAACCGAACAGCCGGGGTATGCGCAGTATCTCTGCCATCTCGCCCTCTGCCAGATGCATCTCGGACTCGAGCGACAGGCACTCGAACACCTGGAGGAGGCCTGGCGGCTCGATGGCGATGATCCCGAGATCCTCTTTGCCAAGGGGGTTGCCAACGGTCAGATCGGCGAGTATGAAACCGCCTTGATCGACATGGAAGAAGTCATCAAGCGACAGCCGGCCGACCCGGAAGCGCTCGCTTATTCTGCGATGTATCTGTATATGCTCGGTCAGAAACCACAAGCGGTGGCACGTCTTGAGAAGGCGTATGAACTCGCCCCCCAAAGCGATGTCGTGCTGCAGACGCGCGAAGACATATTCGGAGGGCGTCCGCTTCGCCCACCTACGCTCTTTTTCGAAGAAGCGGACTGAGCCTTCGTTTCGCAGGCTCGATCGGTCATCCCGGCTCCCGGAGATGGTACTCTTATCCCGGTGCCTTCCGGTTGTTGTTCGGGGAGCGCGCTTCCAGCCAGAGGTCGATGACCCGGCAGAAAAGTTCCAGTTGCAACGGCTTGGTCAGATACTCGTTCATCCCGGCTTCCAGGCACTGGTCGCGGTCTTCCGACAGGGCATGCGCCGTCAGCGCCACGATAAAGACGTTTCGATGCTGTTCGCCTGCTGCACCCGCGCGAATCCGTCGGGTCGCCTCCAATCCGTCCAGTTCCGGCATCTGTACATCCATGAGCAGCAGGTCGGCACCCTGATTTTTCAGCTTTTCTATCGCCTCGAGTCCGTTCACGGCCTCGATGACCCGACATCCGAGTCGTGACAACTGAATCGACGCCACCCGGCAGCTGACAGAATCATCTTCAGCCAGAATGACCGTCAAATCGTGATAGAGGCGACGCACCGTCGGCTCAGATACCTTCGTCTCCACCGCGCCCTGTCCATTGCCGGAAGTGACCGGAACGACGAACCAGAACGTTGAGCCGCGCCCGGGAATGCTGTTGACGCCGATCGTTCCTCCCATCAGCTCCACCAGTTGCCGAGAGATCGCCAGTCCCAGCCCGGTTCCGCCAAATCGGCGTGTCATGCTGACATCAGCCTGTACAAATGCCTGAAAGAGATGGGGCAGCCGATGGGCGGGAATGCCGATGCCGGTATCGCTCACCGTCGTGCGTAGACGGATGACTTCAACGGTTTCGTCTTCCTCGACATCCACGACCACGCCGACTGTTCCCGTTTTCGTGAATTTGACCGCGTTCGCCATCAGGTTGTTGAGAATCTGTCTGAAGCGCACCTGATCGCCAAAAACCCGACGCGGTACGCGTTCACTCACCGTCACGGTCAGCGAGATTCCTTTCTCGCGAGCATGAAAATCATGCATCTGGAAAAGTTCCCTGGTTAACAGACGCACGTCAAAAGGCACTTTTTCAAGTTCAAGACGACCCGATTCGATTTTCGACAGGTCGAGAATATCGGTCAGAATTCGCATCAGCGACGACGCACTGTTCTTCGCAATATCAACATACTCACGCTGCTGTTCGGAAAGCGTTTCCTGCTGCAGCAGAGTCAGCATCCCGATCGCCCCGTTCAGTGGAGTGCGAATTTCGTGACTCATATTGGCGAGGAACCGGCTCTTGGCAACGTTTGCCGCTTCAGCCGCAATTTTCGCCTGCCGGAGTTCCTCCTCCTGACGGCGTCGCAGATCGGCCTCGACCGCCAGCGATATCAGATCGGAAATCGAGGAGACAAATCGTTCCTCGTCGCTGGTCCAGGTTCGGCGAATGCCCACATGCTCGTGACAGATCACCCCGATGACCTGCTCACCGCTTCGGATTGAGGCATCAAGCATCGAAACGATCCCGTATGGATGCAGATAGATGTCGCGCAGTTCCACGGTGCGAGGGTCATCGACAGCATGTTCGACGGCAATAATTCGTTCGGTTTCGATGGTTTGCGCATACCCCGATATCACACTGAGAGCGACTTTGTCTCCTGACGAATGTGTACCATCGCGCAGATCGAACAATTCACGGCAGATGAGATACTGATGATTCTCATCATAGAGCCAGATGCCGACACGCGCGACCTGAAGCGTGGTCGCCGCCGTTTCCGTAATCACGCTCATCGCTTCGGCCAGTCTGCCACCGGCGATACTGCGATTGCGCGCCAGTCCAAGCAAGGCTTCCTGCTGATGACGAATACGCCTGTCCGCGCTTGCCAGAGCGGCTTCCGCTTCCTTGCGCTCCGTCAGGTCGTTGACGGTGGCCAGAACCAATGAATCGCCCGCCAGCTCAACCCTGGAAAAGGAAATATCAAGCACCAGATGCGGCTGTGAATCGTGCGGTGTCACCTCGACCTCGACCCGCCGGCTTTGGCCTTCCCAAACAAGCTGCCAGAGATGAACGATCTCTTCGTCCGAGGCAGAAAACGGAAAAATCCTCTCCAGAAGTGCACCAGAGGGCACAGACATTAGTTGCGCCATTCTTCGATTGGTTTCAATCAAAGTGCGATCCGGTCGGAACAGCATGATGCCGCTGTCGACATGATCGAGCACGCGTCGCAACGAATCCGCGGAACGGCGCAACGGACCCACGACGGCAAGACGCAAGGCAAACAGGGTGGTGGCCAGCAGCCCCAGCGCCGCGAGACCGATGCCGATCGTCCATCGCGTGATCTGTCTGGAACCGGCCAGAACCTCGTCCATGGGCACGGCCACGCCGAAAGCCCAGGGATTCGACGCCATTCCGATGCGTAATGGTACGAGTTTGTAGAATAGATCATGCGTTCCACTGGCATCTTTCATGATGAAGTCAAACTCACACCCGGTTTCAATGGCTTTCAGAGCCTCTACCGGAACGCCGAGATCCCGAATGCTGCGGCCCGCCATGCCGGGCCTGGGATGACCGATCAGCATGCCATTGTTCCCGGTCATGAAGGCCGTGCCCGTCTCGGCAATACGAACTCCGGCCACCTCCCGATTGAATGAGTCAAGCAGAATGTCCAGTCCGACAACACCGACAACGCGCTCCCCATCAAAGATCGGAACGGCCACGCTGCTCATCACGACATCTCCCGCCGTGTAATCGACATAGGGATCGATGACGCATTCCCGGCGGGTTCGTCGCGGAATCGTGAAATAGTCCTGTTCAGCGGCGGTCTCGAAGCTGTCATGCTGCAGAACGATACTGCCGTCTTTTCGGTAGGCAAAGGGAATGTACACGCCATCGCTTGCCTGGCCGGGTTTTCCGGCATACTCATGATCGCGCCCGTCGAATCCGTCCGGTTCGAAAACCGCCCACACACCGAACACAAGAGGATCTGAGGCCCGCAGATTTTCCACAATGATCTGATCGTATCGATCGCGAACGATGCCGGAACGGTCTTTCAGGGCGGCTTCGAACACCGAACGCAACGCCCGAGCCGTACCAAGCACTTCGAGAATTTTGGAACGCAGATTCAAGCCATGATGAAAAGCCGCTTCTCGAGCGGTAGAAAGAGCTTCGGCACGCGAATAAACCGCGGTCTTCTCCGACACCACCCAACTCATCGCCGCGAAGGCCGACAGGGCGACAAAAACCGTGATGCGGAAAAGCCACGCCTGAATCTGCTGTTCGTGCCTGGTTCCGACCAATTTCTCCTCCCGGACCCGGTCTCTCGGCCGCGGCAAACGACCTCAAACCAATCAGCGACCGACGATGATCTCCGGTGTCGGCACTGATGAAACGCAGCGGAAGCCAACCGTCGTGCTGCGATAGAACGGCGATCGGTGCACGTCACGGGCACTGACTCGGCAGCCGCGGGAGTCGTCGTCCCAGGAGCCGCCACGAATGATGACGCTTCCGTGCCGGCCGTCAAAAACCCTGGCCTCACGCGGATCGACATCATACCCTGTTGCCGTCCATTCCGAGACGTTGCCCGCCATATCGAGCACCCCAAACGGCGATGCTCCGGCAGGATACAATCCGACTCGTACGGGGTAGTCCCCGGTATTGCACCATTTGAGGCCGAACGTGTTGCCCCACGGGTAATCGCGGCCGAGACCGCCTCCCGCCGCCGCTTCCCATTCGTTTTCGGTAGGCAGACGTTTTCCCGCCCAGTTGGCATATGCATACGCGTCAAACCAATCGACCAGAACCACAGGGTGATCGAGCATATCCGCGGGAGGTTTGCCGCCGACCCAACTGAAACGCAATGCCCAGGCATACGTGTGAAACGGCGTGTGATCCTTGTTCGGCGGTTCATTCGGGTGGCACCAGCGATGTCCGTTCTTGCGCATCGCCTCAAGAAACCGCTGATACTGCGCACAGGTCACTTCATGGCGGTCGATCCAGAAGGTATCCAGCTCAATCCGCCGCATCGGCCGCTCATCAGGGTTTCCACGCTCACTCCCAAGCAGAAACGGTGCCCCGCGCACTTCGACCATGTCCGCGTCTCGCCCCTGCGGACGATTCCAGGGAACTTCAATCGCCTGAGTCGATGAACCAGCCGTGTTCTCAGGAGGTGTTGTCGCCGGCTTCACCGTAACCTGCTCATCGAGATCGAGCGATAGTTTGACGGTCTGCCCACGCTCAAGGTTGATGCGCATTTTCTGTGGGACGAACCCGGGAGCTTCTGCAATGATCTGGTGTTCACCGGGAGGGAGATCGGCCGTCCAGGTCGGCCCGGTGCCGGTCAACCCGTTGCACTGAATCGATGCCTGGGCAGGACGAATCTGCACTTCAAGTCGCCCCAGGTCAGCGGGTTTCAACACCAGCAGGGCTTTTCCGTCATACGGACAAAACCGATGGTTGTCCGGGAACAGCTTTTCACACCCCGGACAACGACTCAGGGCTTCCAGATTGCCGGCATGCAAAACCAGCAACCCGACAAGAATACATGGAATCAGCCGTTGAAAGACATATGAACAGCGGAACATGAGGCATCCCCCCCCCGGAAGTATTTCCGGCTCAACCAAGCAGGTTACCCTCAGTTCCTCACCCGTGCAAGTTTTTCCGCATGCCTGACGAGATCTCTTTTCACGAGGGGCAAGCCAATGGGTTTACCTTCGTCGGACGCTTCACACGCTCTTGATACCGACCGGGCGCCTCGAGGAATCACATCGCGTTCTCTTGAGAATTCGGCCCGGCAAACGCTCCCAGTGAGGTCGAGCACCAGCGTCGGAACGGTGTAGTCGACTTTCGTTGCCGGGGGAGTTCAGACACGGATCGCTCTTCTTCAACAGGAACAGCGCCGAGGTCCGGCCGACAGGCGAGACTTCTCATTTTTCCCGTCTCAATGCTTTTGACAGGCCTGCCGAGCCGTGTTACGCTTGATACTACCGTTCTCGATCTCCCAGAGAGGAATACTCTCTGCGCAACATCGAGGCTCGAGGGGGCCAGTGAAAAACGCTTCAACCATTGCCGGGTGGGTGATCTTCGTTCTGCTCCCCCCGCTTTTGCTGGCCTGGGCTCTTGACACCGGGGTTTCACTGAATCGAGAGGCTGAACGACGGCGCTCACGCGAGTATCTGTCTCAATTTGCCCGCACGACGATGTCGCAGGCAACCACACGAAGTTTCATTCGTCGCACATTCGAACAGGATCGTCCCCCTTCATGGAGCAGCCCGGCGCAGGCATTTGAAGCCGGACAGCCCGGTTCGGCCTCTACACCGCTTCTCGATGAGATGCTGCCCCATCTGATCCGCAACACGCTCCCCGGCCCCGAACGCTATGATGCCTGGCGCCACCAGATCGGCTGGGAATTCGACTTTCACCGATTTCGCAACCATCCGGGCATTCCTCTGGCTGTGCGTTGGGGCAGGCAGGAAGCCTGGCTGGTCTGGTCGCCCGCGAAAGCCCGGGGTCCCGGCTCGGCCTCTGCCAGAGCACGTCTGGCCCTATACATCCCCCCGAGCCTGGCTGAACGCCTTCTCGCCTGCATGCCGGAAAGCGCTCGCGAACAACGCATTGCGTGGGCTCTGGTTCATCCAGCCACTCGCCGCTGGCAGGCAGACAGCACCTTTGACCGCCGCCTGATCCGTCCGATGTTGAAAGCCATGAATGGCAGTTCCCTCGCCGTTCGACGCACGGATAACGCGCACATTTTTTCCGAACAGCTTGAACATGATCTGGTTCTGATGATCTACAAGAGCTTTCCCGGCTGGTACATTCACACCAGCTCTCAAATGTTCTGGTTATTCGGTTTCCTGCTGCTCGTCGGCTTGTCGGCGCTCTATCCCGCGCTGGTACGGGTTGTTCCCGCCTGGCCGCTCAAGTACAAGTTTCTCGGCATCTTCACCTATCTCGTGGGCCTGCCGCTGGCCGGAGTAGCCATCTTTTCCATGGCGGTTTCCGGTGATCGTCTGCATCTGAAGCAAACCGAGCTTCGACGTCTGGCGCGCAGCGAGCTGCTGCGCTTCGACGACGGATTGCGCGACGAGATCCGGTCGACTCAGGTCTTTTTTCGCAGCATTCCCAACCACCCGGCTCTGCAACAACGCCGCATTCGCTTGTTCATGCAACAGGCACGCGAGTGGGTTCGCACCGGACGCATCACCAGGCTCGAAATTCGCGACTGGCAGAACCAGCCTTATATACAGGTTTCCAGCATTCGAGACGACCCCGGATTCGAGAAGTTCAACAGCATGATCGCTCAGGACGTGCTGCAAAAGCATTCGGGAGGCCGACAGATCGACGAAAAGACCCTCGATCCCCTGACGGTCGCCTATCAGGCCATCGTCGAGCACCCCGAATTCGGCATGACGGAAGTGGCGCGCAAGCCCGAAACGCTCGTTCCGTTCGTGCTGGGCAAGAACTGGTTTTTCTGGTTCTGGAGCATCGGCAAGGATCTGAATCGTCCCGAAGCCTTTTTCGACTTCACCCGTTCGCATTATCAGATGGCGCGCTCGTATATTCGCAGCCACATCCTGCGCAACCGGCCGATTCGCCTCTTCGTGCATGATCGTCGCACCAGCCGCTGGTACCCTCGACCCCCGCCGTTCACCGGGCTTCAGGATCTCTGTGACGGTATCGCCCGTACACGAATCGAACAAACCGGCAGATTCAGTGATGGTCAGCGATCGTGGCTGGCTCTGGGCATTCCCGGCAATCGACTCGAAAACTTTGATCTGATCGCGCTGGTTTCAGAAGCGGAGGTGCTCTCTGAGGCCCTCAATGTGCGCCGGTTCGTCGGCTGGGGCGTGGGGGTCGCGATGCTGATCGGCCTGTTCTGCGCGTTGCTGCTTTCCGAGAGCCTGCTGACCCCTCTCGGAGATCTGAGCGGCGGCATCAACGCCATCTCGCAACGGAAGGCGGACTATCGGGTTCCCGTTCGTTCGCGCGATGAAATGGGACGCATGGCGCAGGCATTCAATCGCATGATCGAGAATATCGGCGATCTCGACATGGCCAAAGTCGTTCAGGAAAGCCTTCTGCCCGATTCGTTTCCGGTACCCAAAGGGTATGAGATCGCAATCTGGGGAAGAATGACGGCATCGGTCGGCGGTGACTATCTCGACTGCATTCCGCTCAACGACCATGTAACCGCCTTCATGATCGGCGACGTTTCGGGCCACGGAGTCAGTGCCTCGCTCGTCATGGCCATGGCCAAGGCCCGCGTCTTCTCTCACTTTGACGAGGGCGGCACGGAAGCCGGTCTGCTCGAGCAACTGAACCATCTGCTATTTCACCTGACGACGAGACGACAATTGATGACGTTCTGTCTTGTCCTGGTTGATTTCTCGTCACATCAGGGAACCATCACCGCGGCCGGCAACCCCTTACCGGTTTTTCTGCAACGGTCCACCGGATCAGTCCGACATATCGGCAACATCGCCTACCCACTCGCAGTGAAAGATCATCAGCGATTCGAGCCGACCCCGTTCACATTCGCGCCCGGAGACCTGCTCCTGTTATACACCGACGGCGTCGTCGAAGCTATTGATGCCAGACAGCGTCCATACGGCTACGACAGACTGCACCATCTCGTACAATCCGCTTCAGAACGCGGCGCTCCCGATTTTGTCGCCGCTCTGCAGCGCGATCTGAGCAGCCATCTCGGCGATTGTCTGCCGCTCGACGACATCACCGTGCTTGCCCTGAGCCGCTCGGCAATCATCGCCGAGGGTCCTTCACCCGCGCCTGATGCAGATCAGAAAAAGGGGCAGCCCCCATCATGATTCAGGAAGCCCTTTTTCGTCGACTGGTCGCATGGGCCGCCTTCTTCCTCTTTGTCGTGCTGCCGATCGGCGCTCCGGTCTGGGTCTGGGACCGCCTCTGGCGCGAGCATGACAGTGAACGCTATCGACAGACGGAAGCCGCGCTCGAACGCGACATTCATCTTCTGAGTTTCGACGCCACTTCCCAGCAGATGCTCGGTCGGGCCTTCGATCGTTGTTTCTCGTTTTTATCCACGCACCATTTTTCTCCCGAAGCGATCAAATGCTTTCCTCAACTTGTACATTCAGATCTTAACGCCCGCGTGGTGGCCTTTACCCCCGACGGAAAACTGGAAGTTCCACCCTGGAGTTCGGCCGAAGCACGGCGCATCATCCAGCAACTCTGGGGAGACATCCTTGATCGGAACAACTGGCCGCCCGACACGAGACAGAGAATGTACAAGGCGCTTTTCGGTCCCGCCTTCTTCATCGGCGATGTTCGCAACTCCGAAGGGTTCTTTTACAACATCGGCAGTGGTCGCGATGACGGCGTTCTTCTCTGGAAGAGAGGCCCGGAGAAGAGCGGACTGCTGATCTTTATTCCGAAATTTCCGGCGGCGTATGATCTGTTGCGACGACAGATGCTCGACGTCTCGAACACCGCCTGCGAAGATGAAACCGGCTTCTGGCTGGTTCTCGATGAACCGACTCGTCGCTATGTCACGGGAGGCGCCCCCTTTCCCGGCTGGCTGCGCGTGTTTCGGCGCGAGCGGCTGCACGACGGGCAGACATTCACCTGCGACGAGTATCTCGGTCGACTGACTCGTCATCAGGACGGTCCCTGGATCATGCGCCTGCTGCCCCTTCCCCGTCGCGGGATCCGCCTGAATCGTTTTCTCGGCCTGCTGGCCGGCTTGCTCGTCTTTTGTATCGCCAGTCCGCTCTGGCTGCAGCGCGGCGTGGGCCTTCTCGACTCGCTGCGTATCTCGCCGCGCCTGCTGCTGTTTCTGCTGCTGGCCGTGCTGCTGCCTTCGGTCATGCTTCTGGTACTCAGTATCAGCGCGTTTCGCGAACGATCGACGGTTCTCGAGGAACAGACTGCTGAGGCGGCCATTCGCCGACTGCGCACGGCCGACGACGCCATCGAGGGCGCGAAAGCCAAGACTCTGGCCCTCTACCGACAACTGGCCGACGACCCGGTGATTCAAGGGTCCGATACCACCGCCATCGCCGGCATCGTTCAAGCGCTGCATCAACAGCAGCGCCTGGCGCGTTTTGACGTGCACGACGCCCGTAATCAGGTCATCTATTCGCCAGAGCAGACAAAGAAAATCTCTCTGCTGACTACGGAACTGATGGGCCGCGAAGTGTTGTCACGCTACCTCGGCATCACGTTTCCCACGCGCAGCGGGAGTCTCGACACGATCGCGCCTCAGTTTCTGCGCAGCACCCAGCTCGGCTTTGCACGTATCTATGACCATCCGCGCGAACTGAACGACCTTGCCAATGCCGGAGAATCCGGGGTCTGGTTCTGGGATGTCCGTCAACCCACGCCCGATCGACCTGTCGCATTCATTTCCATTATGGTGTTCACGCGATGGATGCTCGAAAATTTCCTCAAAGAAGATGTTCCGTCCGGGGTCTGGATCTTTGACAACCAGTTCCGACGCTGGTCTCCCGGGAAACCTCCCGGGCCGGTTCCCGATCGACTCGTCGCCCAGGCGTTCATCGGCAAGCGCTCGGCCCAGGAAATCATGCAGGTCAACGGACGCGAGATCCTCGGCGTCGCCCTGCCGAGCACCGTGATCGGCAAGTTCTGTTTCTATACGCTGGCCGATCTGGGTCCCGTGCGCCGCCGCGTTCAAGTGCTGCGCTCGGGCCTGATGGCCGGAGCCGTGCTGCTGTTGCTGCTCGCCCTGATTTTTTCACGCATTCTTTCGCGCACGATTCTGGTACCCGTCGTTGAGACGACCCGCGGCATCGAAGCCCTCGAAAACCGGCAATTCACCTTCCGTCTGCCCAACCTCGGCTCGGACGAATTCGGTCGCCTGGCAGCCACTTTCAACAACATGATGGAAGAGCTGCGCGATCTCGACATGGGGCGCGAAGTCCAGGCCAGTCTCATTCCCCTTACGCCTCCGAGCATTCCCGGCTATGAACTGGCCATATCGTATGTCAGCGCAGCTGACCTCGGCGGTGACTACTGTGACGCGATCCCTACCGCCGGCGGCAAGACTCTGCTGATCATCGGCGACGTCACCGGGCACGGAGTCGCGGCCGCTCTGCTCACGGCCATTGCCAAAGCCATCTGTTTTCTCAGCGCTCGGGAGGGGAAAACGATTCCGGAAACGCTGAATCGCCTGAACAAGATTATCAATATCGTGCTGAAAAAGAAGAAACTGATGAGTGCGGTCATCGGAGTGCTCGACCCTGCGACGCATCAATTCGAGGTCGCCTGTGCCGGCCATCCGTATCCTCTCATTCGCAGAGCGGACGGAACCATGGAAGACGTGAAGATTCCGCAGTACCCGATCGGCGTTCGCAGCAAACCAGCCTGGAAAACCCTGCAGGTGCAACTGCACCCCGGTGACGCCATCATCTTCTACACCGACGGCTACATTGAAGCACTGAGTGAAAGTGGTCAGATGTTCGGCTATGACAGATTTCGCGATGTCTTCAGCCGGTACGCTCATCAACCGGCAACACGCTGCATCGATGACATGCTGGCAATTCATCGCCAGTTCCTCGGTACTGGTTCGGCCGGAGATGACGTGACGCTGCTGGTTCTGAAACGACTGCCCGAAAATTCATTGAAAGAGCCGGAGGTTCAGTCATGAACATACAGAATCCCGTTGTTGCACTGATGATCATTGCTTCCATCATCTTGTTCACGGTGTTCGCGGCCAACTACGAGCGTTTCCAACCTCCGATCATGGTCGACCAGTTCGATGTGCGCCCGGCGGGATCCACCACCGGCTCAGCATCGGCAACACCAGGTGTCGGTGGTTCTTTCTCCGATTTCGGCACTATCGAGGCCGACGACGATCCCCTTCTGATGGCTTCAGACGAAATCTTGCTGTCGGAAGACGGCCTGCTTTCCGACGACAATGCGAGTGGTTCGGCAGAGTCGGCATCACCCACTCAAACCGCCTCAGCAACCCAGCCGTAGAATCTGCGGGAAAACAAAAACCGGGGATTATCGTCCCCGGTTTTTCGTCAAATAACGTGTCAATGAAATGATTCGTTCTGAGATCGTTTCTTCTCGAGCGCACGCGTTTCCTTGTCTCGCGTCTCGAGATACTTGGCCAGATCGCGGTTGCGTTTGATGAGAATGTCCATCATCTTTTTCGCTTCCGCCTTGAAGGGGCTGTTCGGATAGTAACGCACAATGCGCTCATAGGCTTCATAAGCCGGGAAGTCATACATCCAGCCGATCATCAGGTTGGCCTGAAAATGCAGAACATGATCACCGTAGAGGAATCCGAGAATTCCCAGAATGATGAACCCGATCAGGATGTGCTTGAAGAACATGACCCGACCTCCTCAGAATATCCCTTCCACTTCTAAAGATATCCTGTTCAGCCGGAAAACGCCACTCGTTTGCCGGAACCTTCACGCAGTTTTCTCGTGATCTTTCCTGCCGGCACCCCAAGCGTGGGAACGGCAACGATAACCGCGTTGATCAACGCCACTTCGACCTGAACCGCGAATTTCTCTTTCAGTTCCGCCAGCTTGCGTCCCTTTTCGGCATCAAGATCCTTGATCATGCGCTCGATCTCTTCTTCTTTCTGGAAGAAGTAAAGATGAAAGCAGACGTTCTCTTTCTTTTTCTGCAGCTCGCGTTTCTGTTCTTCGAGATAGGCCGTGAAACGCTGTTCTTCATGCCGGTATTTTTCTTCAGCCCACTCGCGAACCTCCTGAATCCGCTCTGCGATTCGTTCCTCGACCGCCCGACAGGAGGAAAGATACAGGCGCAGCAGGTCTTCGCCAAGGTCTTCGAGCGGTATGCCGGGTTCCGGCTCTTCCGAATAAGCACTTTCGTCGATTTTCGACAGATGATCGTACAACTGCACGTTCGGCAAAGCCGGGTCGGCCAGGGCACTGAAGAAGATCTCTTCCTTGCGATCACATTCATACTTCACTCGAAAGTTGAACCACACCTGCTGACGATAGTACACCTTGCCGGGGGTGATCACCCGCAGTTCAGGCGTTTTTCCGGATACGAGAGGGGGCAGTTCGGGCTGCGCTTTGAGGTACAGGCGGCTGACTTTCGGCACCGTCGACAAGCGATCAATGATGCGTTTCAGCAGATACGATCCTTCGCAGATCAGCTCGAGATCGCGATGCTTTTCCGCCACGTCGCGGGAAAAGGTGAACCGAAATTCCTTGTCACCGTTGAAAAAGCCGGTTTCGGCAGACGGAATGTTCGCCGCCCAGATGCCCTCGCCGGCCTGCGCCGGCTTCGCTCCGACCGAATCCATGAAGCTGAAAACCAGTTCCTGAATTTTATTGTTCTCCATGGAAAATTTCCTCCTGCGCGACGGTGATCTCCTGGTGGGTTTGATAGGCACGTTCGAGTTTGTTTCCGAGGGTCTGGAACTTGCGTTTCATGGCCTCGCGATTGGGTGACATGGTCACGATGTCAATGATGATCTGTTCGAGACTCTTCTTGGTATGCAGGTTTCCGAGAATCATTTCGAGTTCGCCGATGATCAGTCTGAAAAGATTGATCTTCTTGTCGAGCAGTTCGAGCACGTATGACTCAATGGTGTCTTCGGCGCTAAGGTTGATGATATGCACATCTTCCTGCTGACCAAGGCGGTGAATGCGGCCGATACGCTGTTCGATGCGCATCGGGTTCCAGGGCAGATCGTAGTTGACCAGCGCCTTACAGAACTGCAGGTTGCGACCTTCACCGCCCGACTCGGTCGAGATCAGCACGCGTGTCTTGTTGCGAAACTCCTCGATGCATTCATCCTTTTCCGACTGTGACAGCTGGCCGTTGAACACCGAGACGGAATACCCGTTTTCGCGCAGCAGGCGCTTCAGGAAGTCCTGGGTGCCGCGGAACTGCGTGAAAATGATGATCTTGTCGTCGAGCGGCTTCATGATGTCGAGCAACGCCTGCGACTTGCGCGAACACTTGACGCTCTTGGCCATATCCAACAGCTTGCGCAGATTCTGGTCGAAATCGTCTTTATAGAAGTTGCTGCTGATCATCTTTTCGAGAGCGCGCTGGAGCGCATGCGTCGAGCTGCCCATCAGCTTCTGCAGCAGAATCAGAGTCAGGCGATTGATGCCTCGCGGATTCTTGTGAGTCGGCAGGGTAAAGTACCGGCTGCGAATGAACTCTGTCAGCTCTGCATACAGCTTTGTTTCATCATCATTCAGATGCAGCATATGCGTGTGCACGAAGCGCTGTGGGAATTTGATCATCGTATCCGAGCGCCGGTGGCGGATCATGATCTCTGACAACATGGACCGAAGCGCGATCGAGTTTTTCGGAATACGCTTGTCGCGATCTTCGAGGTATTCTTGTTTGAACTTCTGAACCGTTGACAGATGCCCTGGTTTCAAGATCGAAATCAGATTGAACAATTCCAGCAGGTCGTTCTGAATCGGCGTCGCGGTCAGCATGAGCAGGTACTTCGTCTTGATCGAGTTGACAAACTTCCAGTTCTGCGTCTTCTTGTTCTTCAGCTTGTGAGCTTCGTCGACGATCAGCAGGTCATAATTGATCTGTTGCACCGACTTGGCATTCTTCTGACTTTTCGCCGTATCAAGCGAAGCAATGATCAGATCTGAGGCGCCCCAATCGCTGACTTCACTGTGACTCTTGAAGTTCAGGTCGAACTTCGTTTTCAGTTCCTGCTTCCACTGAGTGATCAGTGATGCCGGAGTCAGGATCAGCACCTTCTTCACCATGCCGCGCAACAGGTACTCTTTCAGAGTCAGGCCGGCTTCGATCGTTTTGCCGAGACCGACTTCGTCAGCCAGCAAGGCTCGGCCGTTCATGCGATGAATCACGGTTTCAACCGTATTCAGCTGATGTTCGTAGGCCGCCACGCCGAAACTGCTGCGCAGGGCGATGAGATCATCGAAATCGCCCGAGCGGTTCATTTCCTCGCCCTTGAGAATCAGCGCCGTCTCACGCCACGGCGAGATGTCGCCGCGCAGCAGTTTGCGCAACACTTCGAGATTGGAATCGGGATACACGATGGCCGCGTCGCCTGCCGAGCGAACGGTCAGATTGATCCGTTCCTCCTGGCTGATACGTGGTGTCGGTCGCGTTCCCAGATGGCGCAACCGGTACTGACGATGCGTCGGGTCGATCACTTCGATCGCCACAAGGTCGCCATCCGTCGGGTGATGTCGTTCCCACCACTCGCCGAAGGTGAGACACACCATATACCCGCGCGACTTGTGGTAGATCGCCGAATGGACGACATCCGCCTCATCGAGAAAGGTTACCGACGTCAGTTCCTCGCGGAACGGAAACAGCGTTGCCATTTCGGGCGTCAGAAACAGATAGCCTTCCTTGAAAGCCTTGCCCTTCAATTGAAAGGTAAAGCTGTGCGAATTGACGTTGGTGACTTTGATCAATGCTGATTTCACTTTTTTGCTCCCATCTTCCACGGCGCTTCTTTAACCCTGCTTTCCAGAGATTTCAGGAATCAGGATGGTGGTGCCGACCTTGAGGTTCTTCGGATTCAGACCAGGGTTCGCTTCCAGCAGCTTCTGCGCCAGTGTGGCTTTGCCAAGTGTCTGCCTGGCGATCTTGCCAAGACTGTCGCCCGGCTGAATCACATACGTGGCACCAGACCCAGTGCAGGCCTTGGGCGAGGTTACAGTCGCCGCCGTCGCTTCCGGCTTCACCGTCGTCGAATGCTTCACCGCCGATTCATCGACAGGCGTGACCGGGGTTTCTCTCGGGGCATTCTGCTTCAGAGGCTTCACTTCAACGATAATCTCTTCGCCGACCTTGATCGACTTGGGATCATCGATGAAATTGAACTCGGCAATCGCCCGCTCTTTCGCCGCCGAACCGTAATACCGCTCGGCGATGCTCTTGAGCGTGTCACCGGTGCGAATCACATAGATGATCAGCTCTTCATCAATAGTGCGAATGGTCTTGAATTCACTGGGGTCAATCCGGCGAGGTTTCACCGGGGTCTCGGCCGCCACCGTGGTGCCTGCCGGCTCTTTCTTCGTCGGCGCCGGAGTTTTCACGACGGGTTTGCTCGACGCTTCAGGCACGGTTTGCTTCTGACTCACGGTCTTCGGCATCTTCGGCGGAATCGCGGTCGACGTCACAGGAGAGGCCGCTCCCAGGCCCGACGTTCCCGCTTTGACCACCGGCACTTTCCCTGCCGTGGGGGTGCCTGCGGTCGGTTTGGACGTCACCGTCTTGGTGCCCGTCGTCGGCTTTGACGCAGGGGTCGTTCCGGTGTTGATTTTCACCAGTTCGTTTTCAAACGGCACTTCTGCCGGAGGCTTGCTCGGATCGCCGCTTTCAGGAGGAGCTTCGGTATACAGAGCCGTGTGTTTCCCGTACACAGCCCCGCCGAGCCGATGGTTGGTCAGCGTGTAGGATTCGGAAAAGGTCGTCTGTTTGCCGGCACGCACGAAGACCCGAAAGTTCCCACTGGTAGTGCTGTTGGTGGAGCTCGTCAGCGGCATGCGGAAGGTGTTGACACTCCCCGCTTCAATATCTGTCGTGGGCTTCAGCGTGTAGACCTTTCGCCCCTGCCCTCCTGACAATTCAAGACCGATCTCGTAACTGCCCGCTTTCAGAGGCTTCTGATCGGCATTGAACACATGTGCCAGAAACAGAGAGCCGGCGCCGGCACGAGCTTCGGTGAGAAGATGCCCGGCGACGACAGGCTCAGCGCCGGCGGCTCCGGCAGCGGAACACAGCATACCCGCAAACACGAGTGAACGAATCGTTTGCCTCATAACTGACGGTTCTCCTGGGAAACGTTTGCTTTTCTGTTAGAACTATCGGCAGTTTGCGCCACCGGACTGAGGGTCGCCGAAGAATTCGTGAAACCGCCCATCAAGCCCGTCTCGAACAAGGTGTCGGTTCGGATTCACCCCGATTATCCCTGAGAAAACTTCTTCCGGCGAACGATGAGTGAGTCAGACCGAAGCCACGCAACGCCGGGAAATCTCTCCCGATTCCGAGTCCGGATTCTGCCTGTTCAACAGCCGATGGCAAACAGAACACGTGTCTGCTGCCCGAGCCCTGGGCCGGTGCATCCATTCGTTAGCCAAGGCCACCCGGGGCGAACACCAGGGAAAAGGAACTCGACGTTCGGTTTTTTCAGGGCCCCTGTCTGACCTGAACACTGGTGTCACCGCCGCGAAAAACCACGGGAACCAGAGGGTCGAGACGCAGGGCAAAACGTTCGCGGCGATGGGACGCCTGGGGCAAACCGCTGTTCGGGCCGCCCGCATAAAATGAGAGAAAAGAATTCTTGTTGGGGGGCAACTTGGCCGCTTCCGTTGTTTCCCAGTCCTGTTGAACGCTGCGCACCTTCACGTCGGCCACTTCGGCCTCGTTTGCGCTCGTCGTCGGCATGCCCGCGCGCGGCAGATCCTGCAACTGAACGCCGCTCAACGTTGTCTGCATCCGCTCAATCATCTGCGCCATCTCACGATTCACCTGTCGCTGCTCTTCGAGCTGTCGTCTCAATGCATCAGCTTCAGCCGTCGAACGCACCGGCGCTTCTTCGGCACCACCACCGATCAGGCGTTGAGCGCGCGTCTCAGACTGTTTCGAGATATAGTTGAACGTGATCGTCAAAGCCACAATGGTATACCCGACGATGATCAACCAGGTTGCCGGACCTTTGGCAGGCTTCACGTGATTCTCCCCTCGCTTTGGTGATTCTTATTTTTGCAGAAGAACGACCGCTTGGCAAGCGATTGCTTCGCCGCGCCCTACGGCGTCACACCCTTCATTCGTGCCGGCCTTCACCGAAACCGCGCTGAGATCGGCTTTCAAAGCCTGCGCCAGATTCAGCCGCATCTGCTCACGATGCGGCGCCATCTTCGGTTTCTCGGCAAAGATGATGGCATCGAGATTTCCCAGACGGTAGCCCTGCTGTTCCATGAGCCTGCACACCTGCTCGAGCAGTTTGACTGATGAGATGCCGCGGTAGGTCGGGTCGGTATCCGGAAAGTGCTTGCCGATGTCTCCGAGCGCGAGCGCACCCAGAATCGCATCCATTACCGCGTGAATCAGCGCGTCGGCATCAGAATGTCCCAGCAACCCTTTCTCGCAGGGAATCTGAACCCCGCCGAGAATCAGCTTTCGGCCCTCAACAAGTCGATGAATGTCGTATCCGATGCCGATGCGCATACGTTCCCTGCTCCGCCACCCTTTCGTATCTGTGCCGTTAGTCTACCATACGCCCCGAATACAATGCAGAATATGCCTCAACAAATCTTCTGGGAAAGTTGCCTTGCGACTCAAGAGCGGCTATCGTAATACAAGAGACTGCTGCGCCTGCTCTCTCTTCGCATGCCTCGCGCCGGCAACGGCTGCGGGAAAACACGAAGCAGGGAAGGCGGCACGAAGAACTTACGTACGAGAGCGAGAACACGACACCCATGCACTGTCCGAAATGCGCGATTGATCTCAACGATGATGTTCCTCAGTGTCCTAGTTGCGGGTTCAGCATCGACGATCTGAACAAGGTTTTAGGCACTCCGAAAGAAAAGACCGGGTTGATCATGGACTGGGCCGGAGTCATCTCGGACGACGGAAAAAAGAAACTGCTGGGGCGTCTGCAACATTTTCAACAGCAGACCGGGTCCGAGTTTTTGATTGCCACGATTCAGACCACCTCACCGCGACTGCCGAGTGAATATGTCTTCTGGCTGCTGAATCGATGGCAGGTGGGGGGCGAAAACCATTCAGGCCTGCTGGTTCTGCTGGCCATGCAGGAACGCCGCATCGAAGTCGAAGTCGGCTACTCACTCGAACGTTTTGTGACCGACGAAGCTGCCACGCTCATTCTGCAGCATCATGCGGTTCCCTTTCTCAAAGCCGGAGATTTTGACGGCGGCCTCTTTTACGCCTCAGATACGCTTGCTCGCGTGATCGAAGAAGGTCTGGCAGAGGAGAAGAAGACATGAACCGGCGCGTTTTTTTCGTCTTCATCTGCTTCTTCTGTGTCTTCTCATGCTTGTCTGATATCTGTTCGGCTAGTACTCACCCATCGGGAGACTGGCCGGTACGTGACGAGATCCGCCAACTGGATTCCAATTCCCTTTTCTCGCTTCGCCGCATCTGCACCGATCTTAAGCGAGATACCGGCGCCGAATTGGTCGTGTTGCTGACCCGGACAACCTACGGCCAGGACCCGCAGCAATACGGAGTGAAACTCTTCAACGACTGGGGCATCGGTAGAGCCGGCATCGACGATGGCATCCTGCTGATGTTCGCTATGAATGACAGACGCGGAGAAATCATCCCTGGGAAGCGGTACAAAAGCCTGCTCAATGGTTCCGTCTGCAGCGACCTGATCAAGCAGCAGGCAATTCCCAGCATTAAAGCCGGGCGGCCGAATGAAGGCATCATTCGGGCTGCAACGGAAATCGCCCGACAGATTCGCGATTATGAGCGCGTTCACCAGGGATATGGCCGGCCGACCAACGCGGAGAAACCTCTGACAACGTCAGCCAATCGGTCGAATCCCACATCCGTTCCCCGAACGACCAAGCCTGCGAACGTGACCAGGCAGCAATCACCGTCGTCCGCACCGCCGTCTCCCCTGCCCTCTCGCCTGTTCAGTTCACCCATGCGGCCGATCATTCGCATCGTCTATTTTGTCAGCGTCATCATCTGGACAGCAGCCATCTTTTTCTTTTTCTTCACGGCTTTCACCAGCGGTGTACTGATTTTTCCCAAAACGGCCGCCATTCTGTTGTTCGGTGTCTCAGGCGCGGCTCTCGCCTTCTTCGGTTACCATCTTCTCAACCTGAATGATGGGCTCCTCGATCAGCTGACGGCCGGCTCGGGCGGAACCGGACTTCTCGCGTTGCTCTTCTGCAGCAGCCACGTGTGCCCGCGCTGCAACAAATGGATGTCTGTGACGAGGCGCACGCTGGTTTCAGCCACCTACTCTTCATCGGGGCGCGGCGAATGTACCGAACATTGCGAACACTGCCGCTATCATAATGTCTATATTTATACGATTCCACGTCGCACGCGCAGTCGCTCTTCCAGTTCGCATCGGTCGGGCGGGGGGCGTTCCTCCGGTGGCGGCGGCGGCGCCGGCTGGTAGCAGATTCACCCATTCACTCTCTGCGAGATCGTTCGACGAACGTCACGATGACAGCAGTCGCGAACCTGTTCTCAACGGGACAGGAGTCGCCGGACACACCGGGCTGTCGTTGTTCAGCTGCGTTGTTTCCCGAGTCTCGGCTCGAGCGGAGTTTCAGCTCGGCAGGTGAGTCAGCGCCTGCTGACGAGCCTCGCGATCAGCGGCCAGCAGATCGTCCAGGCTGGGATCCGCCTGAAACGGCATGGAATCCATGGTCTGGCGTATCAGTTCAGCAATGCCGGGAAAACGAATTCGACCTTTCAAAAAAGCATCGACGGCCACTTCATTGGCGGCGTTCATGACACACGGAAGAGTTCCGCCGCGGCGACCGGCTTCGAAAGCGTAGTCAAGGCACGGGAAATCCGAGCGACGCGGCAACTCGAACGTCAAGGCGCCGACCTTCAGCAGATCGAGTTTATGACAGGCTGCCTGCCATCGGTTCGGAAAACTCAGCGCATACTGAATCGGGCCGCGCATGTCGGGAGCCCCCATCTGGCCCAGCACCGAGCCATCGACGAACTCGACCATCGAGTGAATCACCGATTGCGGATGCACCAGCACCTCGATGCGATCAAAGTCGATATCGAACAGCCAGCGCGCTTCGATGACCTCAAGCCCTTTGTTCATCAGCGTTGCCGAATCAATCGTGATTTTGCCGCCCATGTCCCAGTTGGGGTGTTTCAGAGCATCTTGCGGTGCGGCACGCCCCATCTGTTCCACCGACCACTGACGAAACGGCCCACCTGAAGCGGTCAGAATGAGGCGCTGCACATGTTTTTTGTCACGGTCAGCCAGGCACTGAAAAATCGCTGAATGTTCCGAATCGATCGGGATGATCGAAACACCGTTGCGACGCGCTTCCTGCATGACCAGATGACCGGCGACCACCAGCGTTTCCTTGTTGGCCAGGCAGATCGTCTTCTTCGCGCGAATACCCGCCAGCACCGGCTCGAGACCGATCGATCCGACCAGTGCCGAAACCAGCGTATCTGCCCCTTCGTGAGTAGCGGCCCGCAGCAGTCCTTCCATGCCGCAGGCCACCTCGACATCTAGATCGCGTAAGGCCTCACGCAGTTTGTCCAGGAACGCGGGTTCTGAGATCACGGCCAGGCGCGGTTTGAACCGGCGCACCTGCTCAGCAAGCCGTTTCCAGTTGCGACCGGCGGCGAGCACGGCTACCTGCAGATGGTCGGGCTGCTGACGCACTACATCGAGAGTGCTCATGCCGATCGAGCCGGTCGAACCGAGAATGGCCAGGCGTCTGAACATACGCTATTTCACCGGAGTTCGCGTGGTGTGTTCGAGAAACACATTCACTTTATTCTGATCAAGCATGGATATGGCCTGCACGGCAGCCTTGCGCTCATGGTACAATCCGAACACCGTCGGGCCGCTGCCGGACATCAGCACCAACCCAGTGGGTTCCTTCTTCATGGCTTCCTTGATGCGCGCCACTTCAGGGTATCCCTGAAGCGTCACGTTCTCGAGATCATTGAAGGTGACCCGTTTCAGCGTATCGAGATCGCGGCGACGGTAGGCTTGCAGCACCTGCTTGAATCGTTCTTCCTTGCGGGCGTTGTCGCCCGGTGTATAGTTCTGATACGCCCATTTGGTCGAAACCTGCACCCCTTTGGGGTTGGCAATGACCACCACCAGCGGCGGTCGCGGCGGCTCGGCATACGTCAGTTTCTCGCCGCGGCCGGTTGCCAACGCCAGTCCGCCATGCAACAGAAACGGAACGTCCGAGCCGATGCCGGCGGCAATCTCGAGCAGATCAGGCAAAGCCATGGGTTTATCATACAATCGGGCGATGCCCCCGAGAATGGCGGCCGCGTCGGAACTGCCCCCTCCAAGCCCGGCCGCAACCGGAATCTTCTTCTCGATGCGAATGTGCAGATGCGGCGGAATGTTCCAGCGCTCGAGCAGCACCATGGCCGCCTTGTGCACCAGATTTTCAGGCCCGGTCGGCACAGCCGGGTGATTGCACTCAATGAACAGCCCCGATTCTTTGACTTCCTGAATGGTCAGGGTGTCCGAGAGACTGATACTCTGCATGATCGACTCGAGCTCGTGATAGCCATCCGGCCGCTTTTCCTTGACCCAGAGCGCGATGTTGATCTTCGCCGGCGCTTGCACGATCAGAGTTTTTTTCATACGTTCGCCTCACATTCGCAGACAGTGAATAGCCGCGTGCGTATCCAACCGAGCCCGCAGCAGCGCTTCGAGCACGGCAAAATCGCCGTTGGTCGTGAGCTTGAGATTTTCAGCCGAGCCGGGAGCGAGATAGACCTCGTGGCCGCAGCGGCGCACCAGGCCGGCATCATCCGTCGCTTCCCAGCCTTCCTGAGCGGCGCGTTGCAAGGCATCAGAAAGAACTTTGACCGGAAAAATCTGCGGTGTCTGCATGCGGAAGATGCGCGTACGATCAAGATGAGACACCACCCGATCCTGATCGGCTTCGACCAGGGTGTCGACGCTTTCCTGCGCCACAACGGCGTTACCGAACTTGAACGCCTGAATCACCAGATCGGGAGACACGCCCGGCCGGGCCGCATCATGCACCGCCACCCAGTCAGCTCCGGCTTCAAGTGCTTTCAGCCCGTTCGCCACCGAGTCCTGGCGACGCTGCCCGCCTTCGACGATCTTGAGCGGAATCGAGGTATGGACGTCATGAAGCAGCCGGCTCCCCTCGACGTGAAACTCGGACGGCAGCACCACCACAAGCTCGCTGACCATCGGCACAGCGGCAAAACAGTCGACCGACCAGCGCAGCACCGGCTTGCCCAGCAGCGGCAGAAACTGCTTCGGCACCGGATTCTGCATCCGGCTCCCCATGCCGCCCGCCACAATGACTACGGAAAGTTGATCGTTCATGGTTAACTTACCCGTTGATGGATGTATTCGGTCAGTTCTCGCAAACGCGGAATCTGACGGGGCAACTCATCGAGCAGCTGCAACGCTTCGGTCTTTGCCTGCCGCGCCCGGCGCCGAGCCTCGTCGAGACCGAGCAAGTTCGGGTACGTCGCCTTCTTCTCGCGTTGATCCTTGCCGGGGGTTTTGCCGAGGGACTCCGCCGTTCCCGTCACATCGAGAATATCATCGACGATCTGGAAAAGCAGACCGATCTTGTCGCCGAAGCGCGCCAGCAGCTGCCGCTCCTCCGTGCCCGCTCCCCCCATGACGGCGCCGATTTCAACGGAAGCACGCAACAACGCTCCGGTTTTCCAGCGATGAATCTGCTGCAACGTCTCGAAATCGATCGAATCCCGGTCATGCTGCAGATCAAGGACCTGGCCGGCCACCATGCCCTGATTCCCAACCGCCGAAGCCAGGATCCGGAGCGTCTCTACCGCTACGTCAGCCGGTACACCCAACAAGACGAGATCGGCCAGCCACTGAAACGACAGCATGATCAGCGCATCGCCTGCCATGATCGCCATCGCCTCGCCGAACACCTTGTGACTGGTGGGCCTGCCGCGACGCAGATCGTCATTATCGAGCGCCGGCAGATCGTCATGAATAAGCGAAGATGTGTGCATCAATTCGAGAGCCGCCGCGGCTTTGTACACCGCCTCACCACCGCCGCCCAGTCCTTCCGCGACAGCCAGGCACAGAATCGGGCGAATGCGCTTGCCGCCGGCGCAGACGCTGTATCGCATGGCTTCGTGCAAACGCTGCGGCACCGTCGAACTTGGCAGCAACCATTTGTCGAGAACGCTGTCAATGAGCTTTTGGCGTTCAGACAGGTAGGACTCAAGCCCTTGGAAAGCGTGTCTGCCTTCGTTTACAGTTTCGGCTCTGTCGGCCGCCGTCGTTGAGCGCGACATCAGCGACCATCCTTGTCGGGGTCGAACGGCGTTTCACGCGCCGTCTCACCTTCGCCGATCAGCTGAAGCATGCGCGCTTCAGTGGCATCGAGAATGCCCGCGCAGCGACGACTGAGCATGGTGCCGACTTCATACAACTTCATGCCGACGTCAAGCGGCGTTCCTTCTCGTTCGAGTGCCCCGACGACATCTTCGAGACGCGCCATCGCGGTTTCGTAATTCATGCCGTCGATGGCAGGTTGATCGAGCGCCGCCAGTTCCTGCAACAGTTCGGGGGTCAGTGGAGTCGGACTCATGATGTAGGCTCCTTGGGTTCGGTTTCAAGGCGTGTCACGCGGGTTTCAGCCCGGCCGTCACGCAGATGCAAGGTTAACGTCTGATCGCAGGATAACGCCTGAATACTGGTGATGACGCGGCCGTCACCGTCCTGTGCCAGAATGTACCCGCGCTGCAGCAGAGCACGCGGGTTCAGCAGCACCAGACGACCGTGCCGCATTTCATAGCGATGGCGCATGGACGTCAGTGTTCTTTTGTACCCGTCCTGAAGTTCTCGAATCAGCTTCAATAAAAGATTGCGGCGTTCCGAGATCATGGCCCGCGGACTCAGCGCCTTCAGCTTTCCGACGGCCAGTTCGAAACGGTGCCGTGCTGACAGCAGTCGATTTTTGTACAACGTCTCGACATCGCGAATGAGGTTGGCTACCGTATTCCGGCGCTCGGCAATCAGCAGTTCAGGTTTTGCCAGAAATCGACAGGCACGTGCTTTTCCCAGTCGCTGTTTCGCGACCTCAAGTCGGTGCAGCAGATTGCGTTTGAGTCGCTGGTACATTTCTCCGATGCGACGCGCCAGTTCATCTTTCATCGGAACCGCGAATTCGCCGGCCTGTGAAGGCGTGGCAGCACGTCGATCAGCGACAAAGTCGGCAATCGTCACATCCGTTTCGTGTCCAACCGCGGAAATGATCGGCTTCACCGCTGCGGCGATCGCGCGGGCAACCGGCTCTTCATTGAAAGCCCAGAGATCTTCGAGACTGCCGCCGCCGCGGCCGACAATGATGACATCAACCCGCGGGTCGACATCGAGTCGACGAATACCGGCGACGATTTCGGCGGCAGCCCCCTCGCCCTGCACCTTCACCGGCACCAGATACAACGGCATATTCGGATACCGTCTGCGAATGACGTTATAAATGTCCTTCACCACGGCCCCCTTGGGCGAGGTCACGATACCGACGCCGCGCGGCAGATACGGCAGCGGCACTTTGCGAGCCGGATCGAACAATCCTTCCTGCTGCAGGCGTGCCTTGAGCTTTTCGAAGGCTTCATAGAGCGCCCCAAGGCCGGCGATGCGCAGATCGCTGATAATCAGCTGGTACTCCCCGCGCGGCAGGTACACCGAGATACTGCCGGTGGCAATCACTTTCGTTCCATTCTGAAAGGAAGCGCGAATGCGTCGAGCCTGAGCGGCCCAGATCGTCGCCCGCAACGTCGACTGTTCATCCTTCAACGTCAGATACACATGGCCGGAAGTGGCGCGATTCAGGTTCGAGATCTCGCCTTCGACCGTGACCCGGCACAGCACCGTGTCGCCCTCGAGCAGTGATTTGATGCGGGCAGTGACTTCGGCCACCTTCAGCGGTCGTGCTTCAGTCGTTTCAATCGCCGGTTTCCCCTTGCCGACGGCATCCGGCGGGGGAGCACCGGTCTCCTGCGGTTGCGACGAGGCCCCCCGTGCGTAGAGAAACGCCCGCGCCGAAGAACCTCCGGCGGGCGCGGAATCGGGCCGAACCGCCGCATCGCCACTCATTCCTGCCGCGACAGGAGTCGCTGTGACCTGATCCGCAATTGTCCCGGCTTCGCTGCGTGCAGTCGCGTTGGTCAAGGATTCCGGTTCGGTCGCTTTTTTCTCGGTCGCCTTGTCTTTCTTACGCGAACGTTTTTTCCGGACAGGCTTTTCCGCCACCGGTTCCGGAGAAGGTGTCTCGTCAGGCTCGCCCAGATCGAGGCGCAGTTGTGAAGGCACGCGGCCCCCCCCGTTTATGAGGCGTGAACCTCGGCTCCCTCACGGGATTCGGCTTCCCGAATCTCGCGCAAAATGGCTTCCATGTTCAGATCGACAAAGCGGGTCGAGAACTCACCGTTACGGAAATCGGGGTGCTGCATGACGCAGGCATGAAACGGAATGGTCGTTTTGATGCCCCGAATGCGATATTCCGTGAGAGCGGTCCGCATGCGATCGAGCGCTTCGAGTCGGGTCGGCGCCCAGACGATCAGTTTGGCCACCATGGAATCGTAGTTCGGACTGACGACATAGCCGGGATACGCCGCTGAATCGACCCGCACCCAGGGACCGCCGGGCACATGATAGGTCTCGATGCGGCCCGGACTGGGCGAAAAACCGTGCGTGACATCTTCTGCATTGATGCGGCATTCGACGGCCCACCCATGCGGTTTCAGTTCTTCCTGTTTCATGGGCAACGGCTCACCCGATGCGACGCGCAGCTGCCATTCGACCAGATCGTACCCGCACACCAGCTCGGTCACCGGGTGCTCGACCTGCAGGCGCGTGTTCATTTCCATGAAATAGAAGTGTCCGTTTTCATCGAGCAGAAACTCGATGGTTCCGGCGTTGACGTAGTCGATGGCCTTGGCGGCCTGCACCGCGGTGGCAAAGAACTTCTGCCGCAACGTCTCATCGACGGCCGGTGATGGCGATTCCTCGATCAGCTTCTGATGGCGGCGCTGAATCGAGCATTCGCGTTCGCCGAAGGCCAGAACCTTTCCATGCGTGTCACCCATGATCTGTACTTCGATATGCCGAGGCGTGCGCAGGAACTTTTCCACGTAGACCCGACCGTCACCAAAGGCAGACTGCGCCTCGGCGCGAGCCATATTGAACAGCGACACGAACTGATCTTCGGTTTCGACCAGTCGCATGCCACGTCCGCCTCCGCCCGCGGATGCCTTCACGAGCACCGGAAAACCGATCTCGCGAGCCAGACGCAGACCTTCGTGCGGATCCTCGATACTGCCCTGAGAGCCGGGCAATACGGGTACCCCCGACCGAATCATGAGATCGCGAGCCACCGATTTCTGGCCCATGCGCTCCATGGCCCGATGCGACGGCCCGATGAACTCGAAGCCGCACTTGGTGGCAATTTCAGCGAAGTTCGGGTTTTCAGAGAGAAACCCGTACCCCGGGTGAATTCCTTCGCACTTGGTCGCATGAGCAACAGAAAGGATATTCGGAATATTCAGGTAGGACAAATCAGGTCGTGCCGGCCCGATGCAGTAGGCTTCATCCGCCATTCGAACATGCATGGCCTCACGATCGGCCTCGGAAAACACGGCAACGGTGCGCACGCCCAGACGGCGGCAGGTGCGCATGACGCGAACGGCGATTTCGCCACGATTGGCGATAAGTATCTTATTGAACATGCTTGCCTCCGGAAATCTCTAGTGTTGTTGCCCGGGAGGGCACGTGGTCCCAATTCCCTGCCGCAAACCGTTGTCAGGCAGGTTCTATCTCAAACAGGCGACGTCCGAACTCGACGATCTCGCCTTCCTTCACGTACATCTGACGAATGGTGCCGGAAACCGGACAACCGACATTGTCCTGAATGCTGATGCCCTTGATCACTCCAAGTGATTGGCCTTTCTTCACCTGAGCCCCGACCTGCACCGGCGTCTTGCCGCCCGAGTAGATGCCGACACGATCCGAAAAAATCGTCACCGAATTTCCGGTGGTCAACCCACCGGGCACTTTTTCATCGGTCGTCTGGTGGTCTGGGGCTGATGCCGCCGAGGCAGACAAGGCCTCCGTGCTGCGCACCAATTTGATGCGCTCATCGCCGATCTGCAGATCGAGGTGTTGATAGCCGCCCTGCTCCATGGCATCGAGCAGCTGCTTGATCGCTCGGGTTTTCATGTACAACTCCCAGTCGGGTTTTCCGGTACATTCACCGGGAAGACGGGCGGTATGCTAGCATACCCGCACGAAGGGAAGCAACCCCCGTGCCCTCGTGGAACCAACAGGGTTCGTTTTCCCGGCACGACGCACATTTTTCCGTGCACCGAATCGGCCGCCGTACTCGGCTCTCAGACTATATTGAGCCTTTCGACGAAACGCGAAATCATGTCACTGATGAAGGTGTAGGAACCCCATGCCCTGCTCAGTTTCCCGAAAATCGGAGCGGTGGCGGCAGAGTGATCTGCTTGATGCATTGCAGCGCATACAGATCGGTCATGCCTGAGATATAGTCGACGACTTTTCGCCAGGTCGGTGCGCGTTCGGCGGCATAACGCTGCTGCATGCGTCCCAGATACTTGCCGAAAGCCCGGTCGAGGGGAATCGATTGATCCTGATAGGCATCGAACCGTTCACCAAACCGTTCGTACAAGTTCCCGAGATGTTCAAACAGCTGTCGAAGGATATTACGACAGTATGATTCATATTCGCGCAACAACGCATGCAGATAAATGTTGGCATAGTTGAATTTCTTGAGTTCGACCATGAGATCGTAACAGTCCGCGGAAAGCCTGATCGCGTCCGTATCCTGCGATGACTTGATCACGTCGATCACCAACGCATGAATGATCTCACCGTTCCTGCTGCCCATGCGCTCGCGAATGCGTTGCGGAATGTCCGTTTCACGAATGACGCCCGCTTCGATCCCATCTTCGATATCACGGCCGAGATAGGCGATCTTGTCGGCGAAACGGACGATGCACCCCTCGAAGGTCGACGGGCTGCACGAGCGATTGACGATGGTCTCAAGCACATTCGGCTGTTCTGCCGGACGCAGCATCTTTTCGAATTTTTCGCCATTATGACTGACGATGCCGTCGCGAACCGCGTACGTCAGATTCAGCCCTTCACC
>CAYYIY010000008.1:69733-126253 GCA_964472075.1 uncultured bacterium
TACGTCGACCACCCGCAGGCCGTTCAGTTCATGCATGAACTCGTGCCCGAAAGGTTTGATCAGATCGCTGAGAATCGCCTCTCCGGAATGCCCGAACGGGGCGTGTCCGAGGTCGTGACCGAGACCGATGGCAAACGCCAGGTCTTCCTCGAGATGCCAGCCATGCTGATTCAACCCGCGCGCAATCGTTGCGGCAATCGTCGCCACATGCATGACATGTTCGATTCTCGTGCAGATGTGATCATTCTCAGGCGCAAAAAACACCTGCGTCTTGTGCTTCAGACGGCGAAAAGGGAGAGAATGGATGATGGCGGTCTGGTCGCGCAACCAGGGGCCGCGAATGTCTTCCGCGCGAGGCGTCAATCGACTGACCAACACGTCTCGATCCGGGTTCTGTGACATACGATTGTGGGTCTCCGAGGGAATGAGAATGAATAGAGGAATCGTACCATAGGATGCAATGAGGCGGCGAGGGAAATCGGCGACTCGCCCCGCATTTTTCTTGACTTCGCGGTACACTGCAGGTATGATTCGGCGAAATCAGCAGGGAGATGCTTCCTGCTAACCTGTTTACATAAGGAGAATGGATCCCGATGACCAAACGCATTGCTCTGCTGACCGCTGTTCTGTTCGTACTCATGACAACCGCTTCTTTTGCCGGCGACCTCATGAAGCTGATTCCGGGTGACTCGATTTTTGTTTTGCACCTGAATCTCACCAAGATTCTGGCCAATGAAAACGTCAAGAAATCGATCGACGAAAACATGGCCAAGCAGACCCCGGAACAGAAAAAGGCCTATGATGAATTCATTCAGAAGACCGGCATTGATCCGCTGAAGAGCATCAGCGAACTCATGGTGTTCGTCGCCGCCGGCGCCGAAAAGGGCAAACCCGACGCCGCGGTTCTGTTCAACGGCACGTTCGACAAGAACAAGATCATGGAAGCGATCAAGAGCGATAAGAAGGCCGCTGAAGAAACCATCATCGAGAAATTCGAAGGTTTTGATGCCATCAAGTCCAAGAAGCAGGACGAAGGCACCGGCGTGTTCCTTGATGACACCACCGCCGTCGTCGGCACCGCTGCCCCGATCAAGATGGTCATCGATGTCAAGAACGGCAAAGCCAAAGATCTCGGTACCAATGATAAGTTCGTCGGTCTGATGAAGAAGATCGACACCGCCGCCAACCTCTGGGGCGCCGGCGTCCTTCCTGAAGAACTGAAGGCCCAGGCCAAGAACAACCCCCAGGCCGCTCCTCTCGCCAACATCAATACTGTGTGCTTCTCGTTCAACTTCGACAACGACATCACCTTCAACTTCATGGGCGAAGTCGACAAGAAAGAGAACATGGATCAGGTCATGACCGCTCTGAACGGTTTCCTGGCCATGGTCAAGATGCTGGCCGGCCAGACCCCCGAAGCGGCTGAAGTGCTGAACCTGATCAAGGTCGAAGCCGACGGCACCACCGCCAAGATTTCGATGCAGGTTGCCAAAGCCAAGCTCGACGAGATCAAGAAGAAGATCGAAGAGCGCATGAAGTCCGGCGGCGCTCCGGTGCAGGCTCCCGCGGGCAAGTAAGTTTTCTCAGCACGCCTGACAGGCAGCGTTCCGGCCTTACGGAACGCTGCCTGTTTCTTTCTGTGTCGAACCCGGTTATAATGAACGCATGAGTACCACTCTCCCATCTCGGCCTTCTGAAGAACGGAACGATCGCCCGACGGTCGGAGTGGTCATCGGCAGCGGGGGCATCAAAACGCTCGCGGCCGTCGAACTCTTCAGGTTTCTTGACCGCGAGAACATTCCGGTCGATCTTCTGGTCGGCAGCAGCGGGGGCAGTATCATGGCCGCGCTCCGCGGCACCGGTCACACCCCGGAAGAAATGGCCGCCTCGGTCGGTCGGTTCTGGAACCGTCGTTTGTTCTCGCGACTGGACCTGCGAACCGTCCTCAGCATGGCCCGCCTCCCCTTCTTCAAGTTTCAAAAGGGTGGCGCCTTCTTCAACCCGGCCATTGTCAAACAGGTTCTGCGCAACTACTTCAAAGAAACAAGACTCGAAGATCTCAAACCCACCACGGTGCTGCAGGCCACCGATGCCGACACCGGCGAAGGCGTCGTCCTGTCGAACGGCCTGCTGGCCGATGCCGCCTACGTCTCCGGCGCGCAGTTTCCCTTTCTGCCTCCCGCTCAGATCGACGGCCGCTGGCTGGTCGACGGTGGTTTCAGTTCGCCGCTTCCCATCATGGAAGCCGTGCGCCGACAGTGCGACGTTATCATTGCCATCGCCTTCGAGCAGCAGAGGCTCGAATTTAACAACTTTGTCGAGTACTGTCTGCATTTTTTCAGTCGCACCGGCACCACCAGTGAACGCTCTCAGACGACCGTCGCACTCGATATGCATCACCACGAGATCATCATCGTCAATGTGCATTTCGAAAAAACCATCGCCATCTGGGACACCCATGAGATCCCGGCGATACTCGAAGCCGGCAAGCAGTGCGTCGGCGAAAAGAGCGCTGAGATTCTTGCCGCTTTCCGCAATTTCAAGCCTCAGCGCTGAGAGACACCGTGTCGCTTCGCCAAAAACTGCTGCTGACCTTCTTTCTAGCCAGTGCCCTCGGCACGACCATCTACACGAGCTATACCTACAATCTCGAAAAAGCCTCGACCATGCGCGGCATCGATCGGGTGCTGATGGCCGGAGCCTATGCGCTGGCTCACCTTTTCCCCGGCGAGTTCCACGCTTCGCTGACGAGTCCGCTCGCCCTGACGGAAGAAGCTCACCAGCTCAACTGCCGAAAACTGGGAATACTTGCGCGTCAGATCGGGGTCAAATATCTCTATTCGTTCCTCGAATACGACGGACGGGTTGTGTTTGCCACCAGCAGTGCCGCACCCGGCAGCGGCACCAAAATTATCGACGACCCGTATTATGACCCGTTTTTTTCGATCTATGGATCCGCTTCCGTCGACCTGAAAGAAATCTTTCGGACACGCAAACCGGTTTTCGAAACGGTCGCCGACCGCGCCGGATTGTTTCGGAGCGTGCTGATGCCTTTTGAGATGCCGAACGGCAAGGTTTTCGTGGCCGGTGCTGACATCGAAATCGATTTTATCGAAGCCCAGATGCGACGGGTACTGATTCACTATCTGCTGATCGGTTGTTGTATTTTTCTTGCCACTTCTGTCGTCGGCCTGCAGGCCATATCAAGCTTGTCTCGCCATCTGCAGAAGCTGACGCAATCCATTCAGGATCTGGTGAAATGCGAGTTCGCGCCCAAGCCCGAGGCGCAGAATGAGCTGCAGCACATTTCCGAGACCTATCGCGATGAAGTCGGTTATCTTGCCCGGGCGTTTCTCAGCATGCAGCGGGCGCTGCAGAGTTATCTGCAAAACCTGGCTCGCACCACGGCTCAAAAAGAAAAGATTCAGAGCGAACTGCGTATCGCTCACAATATTCAGATGAGCATGGTGCCACGTCACTTTCCACAACCGGAAGATACCGGCGGAATCATGCTTCACGCCGTGCTCGAACCGGCCCGCGAGGTCGGTGGCGATTTCTACGATTTTTTTCCGCTGAACTCCGAAAATCATGTTCCCTCGTCAGCCGATGAAGCCCATCGTCAGCCGGCCTCCGACCTTCTGGCGTTCGCCATCGGCGATGTTTCAGGCAAGGGAATGCCCGCCGCTCTGTTCATGGCCATGGTGAAAACGCTGTTTCGTGCCACGGCCGGCGCCTGCCATGACCCGGCTCAAACCCTTGGCAAACTGAATGATGAGATGGCTCGCGACAATGCGACCTCCATGTTCACGACCATGCAGGTCGGCATCATTAACCTGCGAACTCGCGTGGTCACCATCGCCGGCGGAGGCCACAATTATCCGATCCTGATTTCCGCCGACGGCAATGTCCGAGAAATGAAACTGGAAAACGCCCTTCCCATCGGTGTCTATGAAAATATCATTTACAAAAATCAGCAGTTCACCCTGCAGGAAGGGGAAACACTGGTTCTGTTCACGGACGGCATCACGGAAGCGATGAACGAAAAGCTCGAAGAGTTCAGCGACGAGCGCTTTCAGCGCATTCTGAGCGGGAAGCACGAGATCGGTCTCGAACAATTATCAAACTCGGTCTATCAAGAGATCCGCCGGTTTGCCGGCACGCAAGACCCATCAGATGACGCGACCCTGCTGTTGATCAGAGTCTTCAAACCACTTCCAACCAAGATCATGAGCGGCCCCACCCTTTCGGAGACAGCCGCCTTCGGTCTTCCTGCCTCGACAGACGGCGTAACTCCGACAGCGGATCCCGTTTATCGACAAATCATCGAGATCAAAGAATCGTCGGATCTGAAGCACCTTCAGGACCTCATCGACCGCCAGGCTCCGACCTGGGGACTCACCCAGCCTGATTCTCACGACCTTCATCTGGTGCTCGATGAACTGATCGAAAACATTCTTCGCTACGGCTATGCTCCCGGCGACAGCGCCCGGATCACCGTAGAGCTGGGCGTGAACGCCGATCACATTTCGCTCTGTCTGAGAGACACCGGAAAACCCTTTGACCCGCTTGGCCAAGCCCGGCCCGACACCACCGCTCCGGTCGAATCACGGACGGTCGGCGGTTGGGGTATTCATCTCGTGAAACAGTATTCCGATAGCATTACGTATGAAAGAACGCAGGAGCAGAACGTCGTTCGTCTTTCCATGAAACGGCGCCACCCGAATTCGCAGGAAGGAACAGCCACCCCATCATGAATCTTCAGATC
This sequence comes from uncultured bacterium, assembly GCA_964472075.1. Lineage (GTDB taxonomy): Bacteria > Muiribacteriota > Ozemobacteria > Ozemobacterales > Ozemobacteraceae > CAYYIY01. The sequence goes on from CAYYIY010000008.1 coordinate 74,499, forward strand.
ACACAGGAACAGCAGGGACCGGTCAACATCATCGTCATTACCGGCAGACTCGATTCAACGAACTCAGAGAACTTCGAAGCGCTGTTGACGAATCTCATCAACAGCGGTGCCACGCAGATTCTCATTGACGGGACGCAGATGGCATACATCAGCAGCGCCGGGCTGCGGATTCTGCTTATGATCGCCAAACAACTGAACCGATCGCGCGGCCGCATCGTGTTGTGCGGGTTGAACGACAGCGTTAAAAAAGTGTTCGATCTGACCGGTCTCACCGGTATTTTCCCGCTCTGCGCCACCCGCGACGAAGGCTTGAAGAGCTTCTGATCGAGTTATCGTCCAAACCCGGGCGTCTCACCCCCCTCTCCATTATTTCGAGAGCCACACATCGAGTTCCCTGATTTCCGGTGTACCGTCTATCGGCTTCGCTGTGCCTCATCATCTTTCAAGCATCTGCCGATAGTCTGATGGATGACTCGACGTGTAGTCCTCTGGATCCTGATCTTCGTCTGCTCGTGCGCACCGCGCTCTGAGGCGCAGCCGTTCGATTTGATCATTCCCGATCAAAGCATCAATGACAGCCTGAGCCGAGAGTTGCGCAACCTGCAGTCGATCGAACGCGACATTCAAATGGAAAAATTGAAGTCGCCTGCCTCAAAGCTCGAAGCCTACATCGAACTCGGCAACCTGCGCCTCGAACAGAGCAAGCTGGAGGAGGCAAAGCGCTTCTTCGAGATGGCACTCGAACTGCAGCCCGAAAACATGCTTGCCAACAAAGGTCTCGCGATGGTGCACTATCATATGGGCGAGTTCAACGAAACCAAAGCCATTTTCGATCGCCTGGGGGAACTGTATCCTCTTTCAGATGTGCTCAAAGAAGAAGCCGAAAAAGTTCGCCGACATCTGCGTACCAGCCTTGATCTCGGGTATCAGATTCGCGAGGACTCACGCGGCGTTCAAGAGATTCACGGGATCGGCGAACTCTTCTTCCCTTCGTTTACTTGGCCGAAACTCTCCGCGCGCTATCGCATCGAAGATTACAATTACAAGGACGGTATCGATCGAGAGAACAGCCGTCTGCTGAGCGGCACCTTCAACTACGTGATCGATCATCGCAATCAGATTTCGCTCACCTATGCTCCGGAGATCTTCAGTGCCCGAAAAGACGTAAACGGCTATGACATGCAGTTCGTCACCGGCTCGGAAAACCTGCATGCGAGCTTCAACGGCGGCCGCCATGCCTTCAAGGAAAACCTGGCGACCATGCGTGCCGCTCTGGGCGAGGATTACGCGACACTCACGCTTTTCGGAGAACTCAACCCCCGTCTGCGCGTTTCACAGACGTTTACCGCTGCCGACATCTCGGACGGAAACAGTCGGCGAAGATTCGATACCGACGTGTTGTATTTCATCACCCGACGCGGCGTGCCGTTGCTTTCGCTGAAGGCGCGGGCGTCTCAGGCTTCGTATGAGAAGCAGAGCGACCCCGACGGGAACATCCTGTCATACTGGACGCCGGCGGACTTCCGCGGCACCCAGCTGGCCATCGGCTGGGAGCGCGGCGTCGGTTCACGCTGGTGGTGGGGATTCGAAGCGCAGGTCGACGACAACACGTGGCGTGACGCCGCTACCCCGATCACGCAGCAGGATACCGGCCTTGGATTTATTGCCCACGCCAGCTACCGTTACGAGCGAGGTCGCATTCACGCGCGGTTCACCAACACACTTCACGATTTCTATCGAGAGCGATCGCTCGGGATTTTCGGCAGTCTCGATTTCTAAAGTCCTAGCCGAACAGCCACTGCGCGATCCAGGATACGCAAAATCCGCTGATGAAGCCGTCGGCGAACGCCCAGACGGCACCGACGCAGATGCCGCGCCAGGAATAGTCAAAGCCTTCGTAGATACAACTGACCAGCATCAGATACGGACTGGGTTCTCCGCTGGTCAGATCGGCGAGTGCCCACACAATCAGAATTGCCGCCCAGATGATGCCGGCCAGCATGCCGATATCGAACGGGGTCATCAGCCCTGGCGCTGTTGCTCGAAAGCCACGCACGCATAGCCGACTCCGGCCGGGTGCGACATGACATCCATGCTGGTCGAATACGCCAGCCTGCGGGCCGAGACGCGCGGCAATCCCTTGATGCAGTTCATGAATGCCGTAATGGGAACCACCCCGCAAATGCTGCGGTCTTCATCGCGAACCATGGTGAAGAAACCCCGATCGTCCAGTTTCTGAATGACGTCGAGAGCCTCACCATCGATGCGATAGGCAACATCACGCGGAGTTTCATGCGAAAAGTCGCTGCTGATGATGGTCGTCACCGAATCGAAACACGGCTGCGTCAAAACACCTGCCAGCGCCGTTCCCCAACGACGACAATCCTCGTAATCCGTGTAGGCCAGGGCGACAGGCGTCACCGTAAAAGGCGTTTTGCCGAAGAACTTTTGCAGAAATGGCAGCTGTACTTCCAGGGAGTGCTCGTAGGCGTGAGCATCATCATCGATCTCAAATTCACCGGTCCGGCGCAGGGCCTGGCGCAACTCGTCATCGACAGTCACGCTCCCAAGAGGGGTTTTCCAGGAGTCGGCCGCGCTGATGGCTGCCGGAGAGCCATACGGCGTGTGTTTCGGCCCGAGAAGCAACAGCCGCGTCGGCACCGGCTGTTCGGCAGCCAGACGTTTCATGCCCCAGGTGGCAACCGGCCCGCTGAAGATGTAACCAGCATGAGGCATGATCAACCCCAGCAGTCTGCCGGCAGGCTCGATCTTCGTGTCGCGAACTCCCAGTGGACTGCGTTCGCAGTTGTCCATGACGGCGATCAGTTCATCAGCATCATCGGGATAAAATCGGCCGGCTACAACGGGTTTCCTGATCATCTCACCACCTCCGCTTCAGACAAGTCTACCACAATCCTCCGTGCTTACACTCCCCCGTTGTTCGTTTGCCTCGGTTTCATCGAAGAATCTGTGAACTCTTCGATTCATTGAGGCGTATAATACAGTGACGTTCTTCTGTCGGGCCGGTTGCCCTTCCATACGCAGAACAGGTAAAATAACAGAGATGACGACGTTACCGATGGTTCGATTCAGAGCGCGCACCGCCTGGTGGTGCCTGCTGCTGCTTTTCGTTCCCTGGTGTGCATCGGCCGAGTTCAAGCTCGGCATCGACGTGCTTGGCGAAGACCACCCCGAGCTGGTGCGTGGAAAGAAGCTCGCTCTGCTGGTCAGCGGGCCATCGTATGACCGCCGGCTCGAACACGTGATCGATCGGCTGTCACGCGCGGCCACGATCGAAGTCATTTTCACCGGAGAAAAGTATTTCCGGTCCACCATGCCCGGGGCTTCGGGCACGCCCCGCCTCGACGCCATGACCAGTGCCCCGGTCTACGAACTGCTCAATCCGCTCAAGCGCCCCAAAGCCGAGCAACTCGGGGCTGCGGAACTGCTCCTGATCGACATTCAGGACGTCGGCATTCGGTATCAGCAGTATGTGACGCTGCTGGCGCAGTTTCTTGAACTGGCCCGCGAGACCAGGCTCCCCGTCATTCTGCTTGATCGACCGAACCCCATCAACGGCACAGTGGTTTCAGGCCCGGTGCTCGAGGTCGGCAAGCGCAGTCGATTCGGTGTGTATCCGATTCCGTTGGTTTACGGAATGACAATCGGCGAGCTTGCCCTGTATTTCAACAAGGCATTCGGCATCGGTGCCGCTCTGACCGTTGTCGGCATGGAAGGTTATTCGCGTCGCACGCTCTATCGTGACACGGGCCTGCACTGGGTTCCACCCTCTGATCATCTGCCCGAGCCCGAGACGCCGTGGGTGTATGCCATCACCGGCTTTCTCGGCGAGATGGGCATCTTCTCGACCGGCGTCGGCACCACGCGACCGTTCCGCTATATCCTGGCTCCCTGGATCGACGGCGAGCTGCTGGCACACAGGCTGAGCCGGCGAGAACTGCCTGGGGTGCGTTTTCTGCCGGTCAACATTCAACCGTATTACGGTCTCTACCAGAACCGACGCACCCCCGGAATCGAGCTGGTAATCGATGATCCGCTCGATTACGACCCGGTACTGACGGGCGTCGCGATTCTGCAGGCGTTGTGGGAACTCGCCCCGGATCGTGTTCCGCTGAAGAATCCGGCGGTTGCCGCCGGACTCGACACTCTGCTCGGCAGTTCGAAGGTGCGTGAAGCCCTGATTCGCGGCATTCCCGCTCGTGAAATTCAGGCCGGCTGGCAGGATGATCTCAAACGCTTCCTGCGCGAACGCCAGGCTTTTCTGCTCTACCCTGAAACGCCCGTGAGGTCAGACGAATGAAGTTGTCTACACGATTCGGCATGTCGATCGTGGAAGTGTGTATCGGCGTGATTCTGCTGGCGCTGATCCTCATTCCCTCGATGAATGTTCTCTCACACGGAACCGCCACCGTGACCGCCACCCGCGATCATCTCGAGGCGGTCTATATGGCTCAGCGGGTCATGGAGGCGGCTCGCACGTATGATTTCAACTTTCTGGCCGAAAGTCAGCAGTCGACTCAGGCTGAGAAGCAGAAAACCTTCGAATACGATGCCAAGAACGATGACAACACGAATCCGCTCGATCGGGTCAAGCAGAAGGAACAGATTAACGGGGTCGTCTACGAGATCGACAAGGACAGCTTCAAAATCGAGCAGGTGACGAACCGTTCTGACACCAATGCCAAAGTTCCCGTTGTGGTGTATCGGTTTTCGATTGTGTACAAGTCGAGAGACGGTAAAAATCACGAGCTGCCGGTATCTGCGGCCATCTCGCGGAGGCAGTGACATGAACTTCAACAACCGCCGTCGCGGTGTCAGTCTGATCGAAGTGATGATCGCTCTCATCATCACCGTGCTGATCATGACGGCCGTTTACCAGGTTTTTTCACAGGGGCGCAAAGGAGCTGATGAAGCCATGCGTAACCATCAGATCAATCAGGATCTGCAGCGCGTCGTCGATCGACTGCAGAATGACATCCGCGAAGCATCAGGCATCCATCCCGAGTACCCGCCGTTTTACACCCCGGGTGTCGAAAAAACCAAGTCCCCAGAAGATCCCAAGAATCTCATGGTGTTGCAGCGCGCTGTGATCGATTTTAAGAAGAACCCAGCCACACTGGCTACGGGGCAAAAGCCTTATCGTATCTACGTTTCCACGTATTCGTTGCAGCTCGATTCACCGCCCCCCGAGGCGATCAAGCCGGGAGTCACCCCTCCCAAATGCTATATTCTCAAATGCGAAACTACCCCCATTGATGAGTCCGGAAATCTGGTGGGGGGCGAGAAGAAGACCGAAACGATCATGGAAGATATCGACCGATTGATCTTCTACCGGTATCAGACACAGGCGACGACAGGCGGCAACACCAGTTCTGTACCAACCGCCAACTGCATTTTCTTTGATCTGTTCATGACTCGGCTCGACAAGGAAGGAACTGTCGATCAGAAGTACACGGGCAAGCTGACCACGTCCGTCCAGGTTCGCGGCTCCATGCCCGAGGGTTTTTAACCAAGAGGTACACTATGCAACTCATATCCAGGTTCATGAAACGCCCGTCAAGGTCTAACGAGCGTCCGAGTCATACCAACTCCTTTTTCCCTCAAAGAAAGCGTTCCGGTTCAGCTGTCTTGATGGCCCTGGGGTTCGGTATCGTTCTGATGATTCTTATTGCCGCTCTGTTCAGCTTTTCTTCGGCGCGTATTCAGAACACCCTCATGGAAAGCCAGATGCTGAAATCGCTGGCCGTCGCCGAAGCCGGATTGCAGTTCGCCATCTGCGAATTGTACCAGGATCCGGGATTCGCCACGCACGAGCTCGACGCCAATCAGGAGTGGACAAATACGGCAAAAGCTCACTCGAATTACATTTCCGACGTCGCGGCCCCGTTGAACCTGAAAATCACCAGTGGCACCAATGGTACGTATGAGGGAGATTACGGCGAGGGCCATTTCAAGGTTCGCGTCGGACCGATCAATCCGACCAATTTCGGCGACAACCCCAACACCAAGAACATTAACGAGGCCACCTGTTTCCTGCGTGTCGACTCGATGGGCAAGGTAAAGGACTACGTGAAGCATATCACGGCTGTTGTGATGCGCCGCTACCCCGGCCGCGAATTCCTCATGTATTCCGGCGATGTCCTGTCGCTGGTGTATGGATTGAAAGGTAATCAATACGCAAGTCAATTCAATGTTTTTTCAACCGGCCACTTGTACGGACACCGAGGTATCGAAATCGGTCCAGTCATGCAGACCGAACAGAAACATGCAGACGTCGGCACCCGCCAGAAACTCACCGACCTCGAACTATTATCGAGCGGTCTTGGCGGTATCTTTTTCTACGACCCGCAGGGAACACCGATCCAGTTCCGCGGCGACTCCGCCGAAACCTCTATCTCCAAGAACGTCGATCCCGCCGTGTTCGAGAACGGCGGCAACTTCGCTCCTGGTGCCAATCGTGAACTTGGCTCGTTCCCCAGCAGTCTGGTCGACGACAAGGGCAATCTGGTGCACAAGCCCATCACCGGTTACTCCGGCGACAAGATTCGTGACAAGAACACCGCGATGAGCCTTCCGCCAGTCGAGTTGAACTTTGCCAAGTACAAGAAAGATGCTCAGACCAACGGAAAAATCCTCACGAACAACAGTACGCGTCGCATGGCCAATGATTCGGGTTGGCCGACCAACCCCGAACAGGTCGCCATCGTCGACTTCGGCAGCGAATGGCGTGATCCCTCAGATGCCTCTCTGAACAGCCTGACCAAGGGTGCCGTCTTGTACTCAGACTCAAGCATCGTCATCAAGGGCAATCCGCCGGTCGGACTCACGATCGTCTCGACACAAAACGTTTTCGTGGCGGGAGACTTCAACCACCGCGCCAAAGTGCAGAACAAGTATTTTCCTCAGCATTACAACAATCCAATCACTGATCCCGATTATATCCAAGAGGCGCGTGATTTGTACAAAAAGGACGCAGACACAGCGACTCCCGAAAACCAGCGTTTTCATCAGCCGGTTCAGGTCATCGCGCAGAAACGCATCATCTATGACTATCGCAGTCCCGTCGAGTGCTTTGAAAACGAATTGTACCCGATGCTGAAGATGCAAATCGCGTCGGCAGTTGCCGATCCGGCACTCGGTTCCATGAATCGGAACAAGGCGAAAGAGTATATTCGAATGGATGGGAACGCGCCGAACAATCTGCAGATCGACAAAGCCAGCGCTCCGGCATTGCTCGCCTCATTCGTCAAGGAGGTGTTTCCGCTGAAAGATGCCGGCATGGAATCCGCATTAACCGCAAATCTCGACTCCAAAATCCAGAGCATGAGCGGAAACAATCTGGATGATGCCACCCTTGAAGACATCACCAAAGAAGTCTGGAAAACCTACGTCATGAAGTACGAGTCGATGGACAACTCGGGATCGTATTCAAACAACTTCGGCATCATGAAGATGCTCGACATGCTCCAACATCAGGTCAAAACAGCTCCGGCCGGCAGTTTGCACAACTACCGACTGTTCTTCCCCGAGATGTCGACCAACGGCATGTTCATCTCGTGCGCGCAACGGCACGCCACCTTCTATGCGGGACCGGATGAAAACAAGCATTTTGACGAAATGGGGAACCATAACAATAACGGTATCGGTGTGGAACACTCGCGCCTGGGCGAGTTCATTCATCGTCTGTACGGCAGCGAAGTCAGATACGCTTACAAGGCGGTTCACAAGCTTTCAGGCGCCTACACTCCGCCGCTGCGCAAGAAAGTGTATGATGAAAATTTGCCTCGCTTCGGCATCGTGTCGGGTGTCAACACCAACTCAGGCGACCTCACTCAATTCGTCATCATTTCGTGGAAGGATCTGCGCGCCACCGAAGAAGAGTACAACTCGTTCTAGGCACGAACAAGCTTCAATTGAGCGATTTACGGGAGACGAACACTTTTTCGCTTGCTCTCAAAGCACCGAACGTCATGATACCTCTGACATACGCGAAAACGAAAGACTCAGATTCCCTAAAGTTAGATCGGCCCCGGGTGGGAGGCCCGGGGCCGATCACGTTCAGGGGGAAATCTAACGAAGGGTCACCGTCGCTACTCGGTTTCCCTTCTGTCGCTACACGTCGTTAACGTCCTTTTTGCCAGGGGTTCAATTCGCCAAGCGGCAGATGTCTTGCCCAATCGGGAATGGAAATGCGTCGATCTGAGCGAACTTCTCGGGGTGTCTGCGTCGTGGCGTTCATGGTCATCACTCCTGGCGTATCAATCTTCGATGATTTTCGTGTTCTACTTTTTCTATCGTCTTTGCGAAGCGCAATCGATACGCCGTTTTTCAGACGTTTTCCAAATAATACGCCAACTAATGATGAACCTAGAACGTTTTTACACCTAATTTGCCCATTTTTCGCCACATTGCAATCTTTTTCATCTATTTCTTGAAAATAGACAAAAGACTCGAAAATTGATCCGTCCAAACCCCGACGCGCGGATCGCTCTTCAGCAGCTTCCAGCGCGGATCCGGGAGCCATCGAGTCAGATACGCCGATTCAGAAGCCACCAGTGCCCAGCGCGAGGGGCTGACCAGACCGACTTCCGAAGGCGGCAGCGCCTTCTCATCCGGCTCGTGATCCTGAATGAGAGCGGTCAGATCAAGATCCTGGCAGAGATTTCCCAGAACCGGCTCAAGGCGCAGATAGCGATTCGAGAGATGAAACAGCATGATTCCACCCGGTTTCAACCGGCTCAAAAAGAGCTGCATGGCTTCCCGGGTCAGCAGATGCACCGGAATCGCATCTGAGGAATAGGCATCGAACATGATCACGTCGAATGACTGTTCCGGCTCTGCGGCAAGCCCAAGTCGACCGTCGCCGCACACGACTCTCATTTTTCCTCGAGCATCAGCCAGATAGGTGAACAGATGCGGGTCACGGGCAATGCGAATGACTTCCGGATCGATCTCGAAAAACACATATTCATGGCTGAAGCGTGAGTAAGCCGCAACCATGCCGGCTCCCATGCCGACGATGCCGACCCTGACATTTCGCTGCTTGTTGTACTGCCCCAGAACCTGTCCCGTCGGGCCGGATGGGTGGTAGTAGAGAATAGGAACGTCACGAAGAATCGAAGAAACGCACTGGCCGCCGTGAACGATATTGCCATGATTGAGATACCGTAACGTGCGCTGTTCACTGGCCACGACCTCGTAGCACCCGAAAAAGCTGCGAGCGCGGGCCAGCACGCGATCACCGTCATCCTGGCTCAGCACCACGATCATCACGAATGCCGCAAAGATAAGACCGAATCGGCGAGGCCGGAAGACGCCGACCAGAATCAGAACCAGCATCTCCGCGATCGCGCCCATGCTTCCATTCCAATCGGTAGAAAGCCCGAGCAGGGTTGACTTGATCAGCAACACCCCAATCGGAAGACCGATGCCGAGAACCGAGAGAAATCTCTGCCAGGTGACCTTTTCCTGCTCAGCCGGCAACAGACGGGCGAATAGAACCGCGGCAAAGGCCATGAGCATGGGGTATTCCCACAACCCGGAAAACAGCAGCGGCGGCCCGAACCCTGACACGATGCTTCCGGTCGCCCCACCGGCAGCCATGGTAAGCAGAAATCGGGTCATGTGTTCCGGCCCGGGAGCCCGCCGCGCCAATTCTCCGTGCAGAAAGATGAAGAGAAAGAAGCCGAGGAACAACGTGATCAGCACGACGCCCCAGGCATGGGTGAGTCCGTGCGAGAAATAGCCGCGTTGAGCGAACACGAAGGCGAACATGCCGATCGATACGGTCGTTTGACTCCAACGAACCGGTACGCTCGAAAACACGATCGAGAAGGAAATCAGATATAGGGCCAGGGGAATGACCCACAGCAGCGGGATCGGCGCCAGATCGGTCGTGATATGTACGGTCATGGCCGTCAGCAGCGCAGATGGAACCGCCGCCAGCACAAACCACTTCCAGGCGGCAACCGGCGGCAGATCAGGCAGTGCATCCGACCGCGCGGCTTCGACAACCGAATCTCGCGAAGAATCTTTCGGGTTGTCCGGCGCAACCGCGTTCCGAACAGTGCTCACCGTCTGCCCTTCAGATTCAGTGTTTTCGAAATTTGCAGCTCGTACATTCGGCCCCGCAGGGGAAGCGGCGGTGTCGGCAATGCCTTCCCGGCAGCCGCTGAGAATTTTCCATACCAGCAGGGCATACAGGACGGTCAGCATGACGAAGAGACCGTTCCAGTATTGCATCTGCCGAGACAACGGCAAGGTCGGTTCGATCAACAGCGGAAACGCCAGCAGGCCGCCGAGACTGCCGATGTTTCCGGCGGCGAAAAGCCAGTAAGGGGTATCTCGCCTTCCCGTCACCAGGACAAAGCAGTACTGCAGCAAAGGTGAGCCGGCGGCCAGCATCAGAAAAGGCAGCCCGCACATGCGCCAGGCGAGGCGCAGCGACCAGGTCACCGGAGAAAGGCTCAGCACCTCATGCGAGGGGCGCACGGGTTCGGTGATACCGATCACACAGGCAATGATGAGAATCAGCACCTGCAGCAAACCCATGCGCGCGGGACCCAATCGCGGCAGCCCAAGGTGCGTCAGACAGTACCCACCCAGCAGCAACAGTTGAAAAAAGACCAGACAGGCCGCCCACACCTGGGGCGCGCCACCGAAGCTCGGCAGCAGCACCTTTCCCACCATCGGCTGAATGATGAACATCAGAGCGGCATTCAAAAACACCGCACTGGTAAACAGCGGAACGGTCAAGGTTTTGTACCAGGAGCAGTATCTGATGCGGCTGATGCAGCAACGTTTTTCGACGAATCGGACCCGGCAGCGGCCGAGCTGTCGCACGCATCACTCGATCCATTCAACGTTTTCAGTAACGAATCGTCCCAGTCGATACCGAATCGGCGAAAGAATCGCCGCATGACTTCCGGGCGACGTTCCAGGCCGCCGGGAGCGAACGCGATCACGATCTTACGCTCTGGTCTGGGTTGCGATCCGATCGCCCCGTCGGGAAGCGTTTGCGGTCGAGCTTCCCCCCACCCGACGCACCACACGGATCCTCCGTAACACCCCGTTTTTCCGAACACGTGCCAGTGTGCATTGTCTGGAACCGGCCACTGGAGTGCCTCGCGCAGCGTCTGCCAGGTGGCTTTCGATAGAGGCAAAGAGGCAAGCGCCAGGCGTTGAACGGCCTCGAATTGTCGACGCGGCGTGATTCTGAAGCGATCGCCGTGAATCGCCGCATGTACTGACCGAATGCTCTTTTCCTGTGGGTTCTTCGTGAGGTCGAACCTGCTCAGCCCGGCATTCAGCTTTTTCAGGCCGAGTCGACGCGCCGTTTCTCGAAAGTAGTCATTACTCGACAGAATCAGCGCCTCATGCAACCCGAGCTTGCGGGGCTTTCCGCTGAAGATATGAGAATCACGACATTCGTACCGGGTCATTCGATCGAGAACTCTTTCTTCAAGCGCGATTGCTGCCAGCCAGATTTTGAAAGTCGACGCGGCACTCTGTTCGAAATCGAGCAGCGTCGCATCACCCTCGATGACCTGAAACGGCTTAGATTCGGTTGATTCAAGCACCAGAACGGGCAACGCCGACGGCGCGGCAATAACCGAGCTGGAGCACAAAACCATGAATGTACAAGTCAGCATTGCAAAGATATCTTTGTTGATGAGTGTCATGGTTGTATCGTTATTGCTCCGGTTTTCAGATTCAGCTGACACCGCGACGCCAGCAGATGCACCAGCAGATTGGTCAAAGCCGCCGACTGTCGAGGACCCTTTCCGTCCAGGAGGGTTTTGAAGTGAGAATAGTCACGATGCACCATACGACTGGCATCGATCACGAGAATCGCCGGTTGATCGGTGACCGGCAAAGGAATCAGACTTCCGGAAGCCAGCAAATCGGCTTTACTGCCGCGATCCATGAGAATGCCCCAGGAACCCGGGTGGTTTGCCAGCGTCCAGATCAGGCCGCCAATGCGGTTTTCGTCATGATCAGGGTTGATGAATGCCCCGGAAATGAGGCGCAGCCCATCGAAGCGCTGTTCGCCGACGATTTCCTCGAGCAGCGCGCGCTGCAGGGCATAGGAGTGTCTGTCCAGGTTGACGACTTCCCAGACACCGGGCTGCGGGCTGCCGATACGCGAACCATCGAGTATCAGATCGGCACGAATGGACAAGGGAAAAGGCGCAAAGCCGCTTTCGGCTGATTCCGGGACCAGCACGATTTCTCTGGTTGCCAGATTGATCATGAATCCCTCGGTCAGCAGGTCAAGAGCCATTGCGGTAATGACAGGCGGAAGGCGAGTATCGAGGCGCAGGCGGGAATCGGCCGTGAAGCGCAGAAAGGCAACGGTACCCGCCCCGAGAACCGTCAGGTGGTCATCTGCCGACCAGAATACCCCCGTCTGCTCATCGATGCCGATCCCCAGCAGATCGGCCGTCGGAACCTGCTGCCGACGACATGCCAGGACATTCATCAACAGAGGCAGTCGCGCGCGGCGAGTGAAGAACGGCTCAACGAACATCTCGCCGACAGCGCCGATCAGCCCGATTTCGCAGGACATGGTTGCCGCCACAGGCCGACGAATCACCTGTCCGGGAGTCCTCGCTCGCGTTGCCGCGTCAGGAATGAGTCCGAGCAGCGCCTGCGCGCCGCCGCCAAGCCCCGCCAGCGCCCGTCCGCTGTTGAAGGCGCGGCGCAAGGCGGCTTCGGTGCGCGTCTGTTTCCAGAGAGACAGAATCTGCCCCGGGTCACGATCAACGACCACCACACAACCAGCCGCATCGATTCGAGCAGCGACGGCCGGGTCGTCGGCAATATAGCGTTCGGAAATGGTCAGCGTCGCCACGTTCTCGCAGCCGAAATGCTCGAAGTATCGCGGCACCAGACCGACCTCGTCGACCGTCGACAGCACCAGAAAGCTCTGATCGGGCGTCTGCGCGATCAACCGCTTGAAGATTCCTTGACTCCAGGAGTTCGGATAAAAGTCGGGAATCCCGCTTCCGATAAGTGCAACCGGCCCATGCGCCCAGGCGGTCGCCAGATTGATCAGACAGGCAAACACCAGAATCGTGGTCACCTGAACCGCTTTCCTGCTTTGAAGACGACACAACCCACTCATCAGCGAGTCTCCCAGACAAAAACGCATTTCATGCAATGAGGATACCCGAAGAAACCTTCGATGCCCTTTCCGTATCGACGCGTATCGCAAGTTCTTTTATGCAGGCCGTTCGAGATGAGGCCGTCACAGAGTGTGATGAGATCAAGCATTGAACCAGCTCGCTGCCGGCAAAATGAGATTGAAGCAGTGGCAAGCCGCACAGCATGCGCAAGCCGATCGCCGCGCCTAGCAGCTCGGCCGGCAGAGTTGCGATGCCGGCCATGACCGCAGTGCTGAGCACGAACACCGAAACCGGCCGGGGGAAATGTCTGGCTATCGACTCAGAGAGGCAGAGACCGCTGACAATGCCGAGATGGGCCACGTTGTGCTGCAGCATGATCAGCATCAGCGTCGACAGCGACACCACCCAGAGCAGAGAGGTCCCGAACTGTGCGCCGGCAGCAACGTTTGTGGCCCAGTTTCCCGGATCGATAAAGCCGACCGTGACCAGAAGCCCCGGCCCGACAAATCGCAGAAACTCGGCGATTCGCGTGCCGCGATGAGTGGTCAGGCACTTCAGCCGGCCGTAGTCTTCCTGTGGCGACGGCTGAGCTGGTTCCGGAAGTTTTTCTGACGAATCGTCCGATCCCGTTGAGTCGAGAGACATTTATTCATGAGCCTTTGAGAGATAATGAATACTATTTTGCCGCTCTCTCATGCCATGCGTTCGGCATTTAAAGACCTTCTCGGGAACCGGGTTCCTCGGTTCAGAGTTTTCACCAGTGGTGTCTTCAGCGATTCTCGAGTTTCTGACGTTCTTTTTTCAGAGTCTCGATACGCTTTTCGATACCGATGATTTCAGATCGAATTTGTTCGGTCTGTTCGCGCGCGCTGTTCATACGGCGCCGCGATGCATACATCAGTTCAAGGTCCTGAGCGGGGTCACGCACTTCCCCTTCCGGAAGACCCTGCGGACCCTCGTAGTAGGTCCAGCGGCGGTATCGCGTCGCTTTTCGCATGTTCTCATACATTTCGTCACGAGACTGCGCTTCCTGCTGTTTCAGATACGCCAGGCGTTCTGTCAGCTGCTCCAACTCGGCATCGAGATCGTCGCGCCGGTCGGCAACCTGTTTGTTTGCCTCTCGCCGGGTATACTCGACCAGATCCGTGCGACGCTCACGTTCGAGCTTCTTCTCTTTATCCGCCCGCCACTGCTGGATATAGGCGAGTTCGCGTGACAGACGGTCCGCTTCAGCCGCTGCCGTCGCCTTTTCGCGATCGTTCGTCGCCACTTCGGCCGCCTGTCGATAGTGCCGAATCGATTCTTCGAGATCGCCGATGATGATGTTCTCGAAAAAGCCTTTTCGACACAACAAAGCCACAGTCGGCGAGGCACTTTCCGACATCTTGCGATACTGCTCGAGCAGAGCAAAGGCCATTCCCTCATCATCTCGTGACAGAATCCCGCGATCGGCAATGATCGCCTGCTCGTAATACTGCAGGGCTTGCGTTGCCGCGCCCAGTCTCCACGAACGCACGGCTTGCGCAAACAGGTTCGTTCCCTTGACCGGGTCACTCCCCCCGCCGATAACCAGACATTCATCAGGCGAAGGTGCTGCCATCGCCACGTCGGCATTCAACACACCTAGAAACAAGAACAACAAGACAAGAAGGTTTTTTCTCATACCTGTAATGATATCATTATCGGGTGTGAAGGTGAATTTCTGTTCGGATACCGTTCTCCACGTTGAATAAGACAGGAATTGAGCCGACCAATCGTCATCCGAAAGCGAATCCATGAGCCGTCTCTCACCGTTATCCGCGCATGAGCCGTTTCTACGCCTGTATCGCCAATTGTCTGGTGTTTCCATGAACCCGACTTTGCACACCTGCGCCAACGTGTTCGAACATTCGGAGCAGGTGCGACGAAAAGCGGCCCAGGTGGGTGAAGATCACGGGTGTTCTGCAGCAGAACTGCTTCTGCTCGATGATCTGGCTCTGGCGCACGACATTGGCAAACTTCGCGGACACCCGCACGCAGAGCATTCCATCGCAATTCTCGAAGAGCTGGGGGAAGACGATGCCCGTTTTCTCGCCCTGATCAAATACCACGACACGGCCCTGGCGTGGTTCAGAAACACTCAGGGTGGGTCACCGCCGACCGATGCGGCCTGGCAAAGTCTTGCCGACAAGCTCGACCTGTTTCTTCTCTGCCTGTTCATGGTTGCCGACCGTATTGACAGCCCTCACGGCTGGGACAAAAACCCGCCGACCGTGTGGTTTCTCAACGAGGTCGTCAGCCGACATTTGATCCGTCGCCCTCTGCGATTCAACGCTGAAACCGAGGGCAACCCCGTTCCCCCCAAATCAGCATAAGTGATATGATACAAGCATGCCGTTCGCATTCTCCATTTGTGCCCAACGCCTGAAGAAGGTGTTTGCTCACCTGAATCGTCCGAGTGGGAAACTGACGATTCTGGCTCTGGCGGCTATTTTTGCCATGTTGTTCCCGCTGGCGGTTCAGGGGGAGAGTCCTTCGGAAGGTCGACAGCGCCATCTCCGTCTCGGATATTCCTCGACCACCATTTCCAAAGTCGATGTCAACGATGCCAAGGTGGCCATGAAGCTCTGGACGGAAAAGTTCAGCAGCGAAGAGGGGTCGAATTTTTCCGCCGAGGTGTTTGTGTTCAATACGCTCGACGAAATGATTCAGGCCGTTCAGCAAGCGCAGGTCGACCTGATTGCCATGACCACGCAGGAATACCTGGATCTGAAAGATGCCATTCCTCTGCAGCCCGCTTATACAGCTGTTGTCGGAAAAACCCAGTTCGACCGCCTGGTCTTGATCACTCACCGGGATTCGCCCATAAAAAGTGTCGCCGACCTGAAAGGGAAACTGTTGAACCTTGAAAACTACGGTTCCGGCGAACTTGCCAACCTGTGGCTCGACTGCCTGCTGCTCCGTCAGAAACTGCCGCCCGCCGGGTCTTTCCTGCATGAGATCCGAACGTTCGACAAAGCATCACCGGCCGTGCTGCCGGTGTTCTTTCAGAAGGTCGACGCCTGCATTACACGCGAGTACAGCCTGAACGTGCTATCAGAATTGAACCCCCAAATCGGCAAGAGTCTGCGCATTCTCGAACAGTCACCGTTTTATCAGCGCGGTATGGTCTGCTTTCGTGAAGGCTTCAACAAGGACTGGCAGGATGAAATCACCCGTTCGGCCTTTCGTTTACATGAATCAACCAAAGGGCAGCAGATTCTCACTCTCTTCAAAATCGATCGCATCATTCCATTCGACGCCTCGTCGGTGACTTCGGTTCAGGAATTGATGCAGGAACACCGTGCGCTGATGCAGCGAAAACCCTGAAGCGGCTGAACCAGCAATTCTCGATAAATTGACCTGACCAGGCACGTTTTTCTCACCGAGAATTGCTGCGGCTGAACGGCTCTGGTTGCACCTTTCCTCACCTTATGGTAGCTTTCTGATCAAGGAAACCTGCATGCCATCAGAACGTTGTCCTCTTTGCATGAAGATACGTGAATTCGACCCCAAGAAAGAAACGTATCTCAAGTATCAAAACAGCGAGCGTTTGGTCTGCCGCATCTGTTCGGCCGAAGTCGAGCAACAGATGCGTCCCACCTGGCACATCGTCGGCAACCGCATCTTCCCCAAAAGCATGCTCTCGAACTGATTCGTGGTCGTGCCGCCATGCGTCGGCGTGTTCCCCGTTTACCCGTTGCGGTCGTCTCGCGAATCTTTCAGCGGGCCGGCTTCTGAAATGCACTGCTCCGCTTCCTGTTCGGTGAGGGGTCTTGGAAAATTGTACAAGATGCCTCCCGGTCTTTCATTGTAATAAGGCCTGTTACAGTCAGGGCATCCGGCAGTCCTGAACGCATCACCCGACCGCAGGAGCGACCGTAACTCGGCATCGGTAAAAGGCAGGCCTACCAGTCTCTCCTCGGCAAAACGGCATGAAGAGAAGGTCAACAGCCGGCAACTGCGCAGATAGCGAAAGATCTGCATACGCCGCCAGGCGCCGAGGTCTGGAGCACAGAGGGCTTGCCTGGCCCCCCGCACCGGCGTCAGCGCGAACATGCCGACTTTTCCACGGCGGGCGTAGACCCAGTCGACGGTCTGCGCAAACTCTCGTTCCGTATCGCCGAGACCGAAAATGAGATGAATACTGACTGAGCCTGCATGGCTTTCCATCAGCTTCTCAATCATCGGCAAATCGGACTCCCACTCTCTCTGTTTGTGTACCCGATAGGTGCGAGCTGATGCGGCGTCGACACCGATGCCGACACACTCGACACCCATTTGAATCAACTGCTCGGCCGTATCGACCTGCGCGGGATGCAGGGTGACGCACAGCGGTCGTTTCAATGCCAGCAACTCTTTCACTCTTTCAAGCAGTTCCGTCCGTGCGGCCTCATTCCAGCCGGTCTGCAGGCAAATGCGCCTGAACTCGCCCTCTCCGGCGGCCAGTCGACGGCAGACATCGTCCCAGTTCTGTTCGGGCCACGTCACGCGCGACAAACGGTTTTCCGCGACGTTTTCCCCCTGGCGAGGGCAGAAACTGCACCGGCCGTGACACCCGCTGTCCCACAGCAGATACGCCGTTGTCGGCGCGACATTCTGAGCAGCTGATTTCAGCTTCAGAGATATCGCCGTGCCATAACTGACTCGGACATTTCTCTTTTTCATATGGTTCAGGATGGGAGCGTCGGCGCCAGCGAACAGCACTCGCTCATGCGCGTAAACGCGATTCCCCCGCGCGCCAGCGTGTCGACGAAACGGCGCTCGGGCATGACGACGGTTCTGGCTCCGGCCAGCCAGGCAAGCGGGTCGAGACGCGCACGATACCCCCCGGCAGGTCTCATGCACCCGAGATGAATGTCACAGGAAACCCGGTCGCAGGCTCGGTCAATGAGATCGACCACCCGCTCGATCGACGGAGAAGAACAATGCTCGAAGGGGGTGCCGCGCGTCGGCCGAAACACGAGAAAGGTCAGTGCGGGCGGCGGATCATGGGCAAGAAACTCGATAACGCGCTCCTCTCCGCTCGCTTCTCCTCCATTCAAGCCGACGGTCAGATGTGGAATGACGCGGAATTTGCGACACAATGCCCGGTACATTTCCTCATAGGCTTCCGGGGGATAGTCCAGACCGAACACGCGTTTCACCACCGCCCGATCCCCGATCAGATCGAGTGAGATCGTCACTCGCCTGCCCTCGAGAAAGTCGAGATTGGCCGGGTCCTGATACCCGATATGCAGGTTCAGATTGTACCGGTCGCTCAGTTCCAGAATTCTTTCACGATGCTGCAGCAGGGGCACCGCCCCGTGAGCATCGCTGCCGCCACTGATGAGAAGCGACGTTCGCGCGCGCAGCGTATCGGCATTCAGCGCCCGCAGATCGGTCATGCCGGCCAGATAATGGCCGTCACAATGCGCGCAGCGCAGTTGACACGATGTGCCGGTGACGGATATCGCCAGGGTTTTGTGCGGTTGAGCGAGATTGAGCATGAGCGGTCGGCGATCACGTCGGCCCCACAGCTCACGCCAGCGGCTCTGCCAGGCGGACGACATCTCTGGAAACGCGCTTCCGTCCGAGAGGTCGAGATCTCCCCCGGGTTCGCCTGCGGACGGGCGAGTCACAATCTGCCGCCCTCACGCAGGGCCGCCACGGCTCTCTCCAGATTGTCGTAGGCTGCGCGCTCGCAGGCCTGATACGCACTGGTGGTCTGATAGATTCTGGAACGCGCCAGCAGCGATTGCAGAAAGGCAGAGCGCTTGCGGCGCCAGGTTCGCTCTTCGACCCAGGCATACTCCTGCCTGATTGCGCGTTCATACCTGTCGAAGACCTCAGCCGGCGCCCCCAGAATCGCCAGATCGACATCCTGCATCAGCTTGTCATCGGCCGATTCCGTCGATTCCTGGTGCTTCGTGGCAAGAATCAACCGAGTCACATCCTGCGCCACCCAACCGGCAACTTTCATGTCTGCCAGAAGTTGTTGAGCCAGTAATGCGCTCTGTTCCTCATTGTCGGTGCGACGCACATCGTACACGACATCGTGAAACCAGATCGCCAGCTCAACCGCCGCAGGATGATCACATTCACCGACCCAGGCATCAAAATGTGTCAGGCAGTAAGCCACATGCGAAAGATTGTGATACTCTCGCGGCGGCGTTTCATACTCCTGCTGCAGACGGGAAAAAACCCGTACGACCGCATCCGACTCCGCCGTCACGCCGCGACAGAGTCCGAGCCAGCGTTCGAGACTAGCGACTGCCATAGCGGTTAAGAATCAACTCGAATACCGACATCGGCACATAGCCGCGCACGATGTCACGCCACCCGTCAGGCCCGATCAGCCCTTTCACCAGGCTGGAACTGACTTCCGAGATCGCGCGCGGCGGCATGAGAAAGACCGTCGCAATCTCGGGCTGTAGATCCTGGTTCACATGTCGCATGCCACGTTCGAACTCAAAATCGCGCGCATCGCGAATGCCGCGCAGAATAAAGCCTGCCCCGATGCGGCGTGCATAATTGACCAGATACTGATTTTCAAACGAGTCGACGGAAACCCGCTCGATTTCCTGAACGGCCGAACGAAGAACGCGCAGCCGCTCCTCGAGAGAAAACGTGTATTTTTTGTCCGGGTTGACCCCGATGGCTACGACGAGTTCATCAAACAGACGAGCCCCTTGTTCAATCATCCAGAGGTGCCCGTTGGTCACGGGGTCGAAGCTTCCCGCGTACACGGCCTTGCGCTTCATGGCCTCAGATCTCGTCGTCAGCTGAGACGCGGATCACTTCTTCCAGAGTGGTGAGTCCGCGCAGAACCTTGCCGAGGCCGTCCTGGCGAAGCGTGCGCATGCCCATGCGCATGCTCTCGTTCTTGATCAGACTCGACGGCGACTTTTCAACGATCAGTTCCTTGATCTTTTCGTTCGGCAACAGCAGCTCGGTGACGACGGTTCGGCCTCGATAACCGGTACGATTACAGTTCTCGCACCCGGCTCCGCGAAACACTTTCGTCTTGCCCGCCTGGTACAGCAACTTGCTGTGCTTCACCATACCGGCCGAAGGAACGAACTCTTCCTTGCATTGATCGCAGATCGTACGAACCAATCGTTGCGCGAGTACGCCGATGATCGAAC
The DNA here is from genome assembly GCA_964472075.1 of uncultured bacterium. Lineage (GTDB taxonomy): Bacteria > Muiribacteriota > Ozemobacteria > Ozemobacterales > Ozemobacteraceae > CAYYIY01. The sequence goes on from CAYYIY010000008.1 coordinate 94,792, forward strand.
TGGCAACCAGGAAGGGTTCAACTCCCATGTCGATCAGGCGCGTCACCGCACCGGCCGCATCGTTGGTATGCAGCGTCGAGAACACCAGGTGGCCGGTGAGCGCCGCTCGAATGGCGATCTCAGCAGTATCATAATCACGAATTTCCCCGACCATGATGACATCCGGGTCCTGGCGCAGAATCGAGCGCAGACCGTCGGCGAACGTGAAGCCGGCCTTGGGGTTGATCTGCCCCTGATTGATGCCGGGCAGCATGTATTCGACCGGGTCTTCGATCGTCACGATGTTGATGGTCGGGTCTTTAATGCGTTGCAGCGAAGCATACAGCGTCGATGTTTTACCGCTGCCGGTCGGGCCCGTTACCAGAATGATGCCGGTCGGCCGCTCGATGAGTTCGAGAAACCTGGCCAGCACGTCATCGGCGAAACCAAGTTCCTCGAAGCCGAAGAGCACGCGGCTCTTGTCGAGAATGCGCATGACCACCTTCTCACCGCGCAGAGTCGGATACGTCGACACGCGCAGATCGATCTCGCGCCCCTCGTGCTGCAGTTTGATGCGACCGTCCTGCGGCACGCGTTTTTCGGCAATGTCGAGTTCGGCCATGACCTTGCAGCGGCTGATACAGGCAGGTTCAAGCGCTTTGGGCAACGCCAGCACTTCCTGCAGCATGCCGTCGATGCGGAACCGGGTGCGCAGCATTTTTTCATCGGGTTCGATGTGAATGTCCGAGGCGCGTTCCTTCAAAGCCCGCATGATAATCAGGTTTACCAGCTGAATGATGCTCTGTTTGTCGTTGGCGCTCAGGCTCGACAGATCGACAACGCTGCCGTCCTTGCTGCCGGCCCCGAACCCCTGAATCTTTTTCGCGAAATCCTGCAGATTCTTGGCGCCATCACCCACAGACGCTCCCGGCACGCCACCAGGCACCACCGCCGCCGGTTTTCCCGAGTAGTATTCATCGAGCGCCGTTGCAATTTCAGTGTAGGTCGACACCAACGGCTTCACTTTGCAGTTGGTGCTCATCTCAAGATTCTCGATCACGAAACTGTCGAGGGGGTCGACCATGGCGACGGTCAGATTGCCCTTCACCCGCAGCAGAGCGATGCACATAAACTTGCGGGCGATGTTCTCCGGAATCAGTTTCACGATCTCGGAGTCGACAACCGTATTGCGCATGCTCGCATAGTTGAACCCGAGTTTGTTGGTGAGAAACTCGAGCAGCTGCTGTTCGGTAAGATACTTCAAGCGCAGCAGCGTCAGACCGAGACAATCACTGGTCTTGCGCTGTTCCGCCAACGCGTGGCGCATTTGTTCTTCGGTAACCAGTTTGTCAGCCACCAGCGAATCGCTGAGCAGCCGTTTTTCAATGCGTGCCATGTGTTAATCCATCGACTTGAGGCCGAGGTTCTGCTCGAACTGACGCTGCGCCTCGAGCACAAAGTCGACGATATGCTTTTCCTGTTCGGGAAGCACGTTGTTGAAGGAAACAACCGCCTCGTAATTTTCCTTGCCGACCTGATCGTTACCGGCACGGCGCAGGCGCACCAGGCGCCCCTGAAGCCCCTGTACGAAGTTGCTGCCGAGCTGGAACGCCATGATGACGTATTTCCCCTGCTCGATATCTTCGGTGGTCTCGATGACACAGCCGCCGGCCGAAAGGTTCGTCACCACGCCGCGCAGATCGTATTCACTCGAACTGAAGCTGCTGTCGATCAGCTCGCCTGAGAGCAAGATCTTGAACTTGGTCGGAATGCGGGTTTCCGTGCGCACCGACGCGCGCTTGTTCGCGCCTTCGACCTTGAACTTGAACGGCACCAGAGCGTTCTGGAAGATGTCGGACAGCGTGCGCAGTTCTTTGGCTGAAGTCGTGGTCTGATCGACAATAACGGTCTTGCTCAGTGCGGTCGAGGCGACTTCCTGAATGCGATGTGAGATCTGATCAGTAATCTGCGAAATCGTGTTGACGTTCTGATACATGACATCGGACGTCTTGCTCTGACGCTCGGCTGACTCGCTGATGTCCTTGATGATCTCGTTCAGCTTCATCGCCGTCTCGACCATCTTGCTCAAACTCTTGTCGACGGCGTTGATGAGATCCATGCCTTCATACACTTTGGTCGTGTTCAACCGCATCATTTCAGCGGCATTCTCGGTTTTCTGCAGAATGTCGTTGATCAGGTTGTTGATCTTCTTCGAAGACTCTGCCGAACCGCGCGCCAACTTGCGCACTTCTTCGGCAACGACGGCGAAACCACGACCCTGCTCACCGGCGCGAGCCGCTTCAATGGCGGCGTTAAGCGCGAGCAGGTTCGTCTTTTCCGCGATGTTCGCGATTTCAGTCAAGATGGCGCCGATCTGCTTGCTGCGATCGTTCAGGTCATTGACCAGATTGGCAGACCCTTCGGTCAGTTCCTTGATCTTCATCATGCGCTCGACCGAGGTCTTCACCGAAGCCTGCGTTCCCTGCGCAATCTCGGCAACGCCCTGGCTGTCTTCACGCGCAATGACCAGCTTCGAGCTGATATCCTTGCTGAGACTGAAACTGCTCTCGAGCGAAGAGATCGTATCACGCAGGTTTTTGGCGTTCTCGATGGCACCTTTGTTGATCTCTTCCACGCGTTCGACAATTTCCTTGATGACCTGGGAACTGATCTGCGCTGTCTCATTCAGATCTCCCGAGGTTTCTTCGAGCCTGAGTGAAATCAGAAGCGTTCGTTTGAGAATCGACACGACCATCTTGAACATCTGATCGAACAGGTCAAGTTCGCGGCTGATGCCTGCCTTCAGCGACTCAAAGCCTTGTCGCTGCAAACCCAGCTTGTTTTCGAGATCGTCGAGAACGACGCTGACCATACCCAGAATGATTTCGAGGCCGAACCAGAAGATGACGCAACCGAAGCCTGCTCCGGCACCAACGCAGGCCAGGATGAACACCATCTGCGACTTCGGAATCTTGGCGCCGAACCCGACGCCGATGCCGGCAAAGATCAGCCCGGCCAGCACTCCAAGCACCAAAGCGCCGATCAGAACGTTTTTCTTAACGTCTTCTTTCTTGACGAGAAAGGAGGATAAACCCATGGTCGAGGTTCTACTCCCGCCTTTTCGCGGCGTTCATGTGTTCACTCATTCCGGCCTGCCTTCATGGTGCGATTCAGCATGCGTTCTGCAAAACACCAACCCTGCCGAAAAAAATCCGGCACTCTTAGATCGGGCGAAACCCCGATATTCGGAAGAGATAATCTACTGAATCTTGCCCGAAAAGTCTACTGCCGATTCGCGCCACCCATTCGAGATTTCTTCTGCTGCATGTATTCCTGCGCCGCCTTCTTCTGCGACTGAAAGAACTCCTGTAACGTTTTGTCCAGTTCCTCCCCATCAAGAGTCGGCTGTTTCAACAGAGAATCGAGAAACGCCATGTTCTCCAGATGCTTTTTTCAGAGAACGTCTTCGTATCACAGGATGGTTGCATTCCCCACAGAGTGACGTTACCCTTAAACCCGAGAGGTGCGTAACGACGACCATGAATCAGAGCGAGTCAGCTCCTTCGATTTCAAGCGCGCTGGGCGGAATCTTTTCGTGGGCGTTTCTGTTCGGCAGTATCGTGATGTTCTTCACGCTCATCACGGTGGTCGGCAACGAAGTACAAACCCTGCAGACGACCAATGATCTGGTCATGGCCCGCCAGGAAATTGTGAAGATCGATCCGGCAAACGTCGACCCGGCAAACGAGGGCAAGCTTGTCTATGTGACTGGTACGCTCTCCAGCGACAAACAACTACGCGATCCCGAGTTCGGTGTTCCCGCGAACGCCTTGTTCCTGAAACGTCGAGTGGAAATGTACCAGTGGGACGAAATCTGCACCGAAGTCATCCGCAAAAAAAACGGCGTTCCCATCAGCACTACCCGGTCTTACGCACAAAACCGCATCTGGCACCCCGAACCCATCAATTCAAGCAGGTTTCAGAACTCGACGGCGCATCGGAATCCCCCGATGGAGAGTTTCCGTCCGCGGTCATGGAGCGAGAGAAGTACCGCGGTTCATCTCGGAGCATTCACCCTTCGAACCGAACTGCTCGATGCCGTGTATCAGGAAGAACCGCTGGTCCTGTCAGAGGTTCCCCCGGCATTTTCTTCCGGACCTTATGGTTCAACCGGAGCACGGATCTTCGAGAACGGTGTGTATCTTGGAAACTCACCTTCTCAACCGCAGATCGGAGACCGGCGCATTCGATATTATGTGGTCAAGCCCATGGCCGTCGCTCTGATCGCCCGACAGCAGGGGAACACGTTTGTGCCTTTCGTCACCCGGAACGGAACGAAGATCGAGTTGATCGATCGCGGCAAAAGCAGTCCTGAAGAGTTGCTTTCACGTGCCGGTTCACAGGTCGGTATGTCAGCACTGGTTCAAAGGCTGCTGGCGATTCCGTTTCTGATGCTCGGCATCGGATTGCTCAGTTCAACCGGCAATCTGGCTCGTTTTTTTCTTCCAGGCTTTGCTTCCATCGCCCAGTGCGGCACCTTTTCGCAGCAGTTTTCGGCTCTGGCGGGAACCTCCTTGTGCATCGTTTTGCTCGTCTGGGCGTTTGTCCAGTCTACCGCACTCGGATTACTTGTCTTCATCGCCATTGCAGCAGCAGTAACCTTTCTTTTGAAAGGCAGGGAATCATGACGCGGGTTCTTCGAACAAACCCGACCGTGTGTGTCGGCCTGCTGCTTGTCCTGATCCTCTGGCTCATTCCGGACCAGTGGCTGTACGGCAGAGCCGGCGGCGGCCACAGCTATTCAGGTTCGAGTCGTTCCAGTTCGTCCAGTCGCTCCAGCAGCTCCGGAAGCTCAAAGAAGTCCGACTCCTACACCACGACCACCACTTCTTTTCCCACCGGCCGATCGAATTCCTCGTCAGATGGTCAACCGTCGTTTCCCGCAGCCCCCGGGCATTTTCTGATCGAAGCAGGGCCTCCGGGAATCCTTTTCGCCAAAAATCTTCTGTTCAGCTTGTTCCCCATCCTCGTCATCGTCTATCTTATCGATCGAAAACTTCCCAGGCGCACCATTGCTCCGTATACGCCCATTGCTAATGCGGCACTGGACGTTAACGTGCAGGCCGAGTCGCTTCGTCAGGCGGCGCTCGACCGTGTAAAACTGTTTACGGAAAACGCTTTTCTGCAGCGCATGGGCAAGGCTTTCACCAATATCCAGTCTGCCTGGTCGAAGCAGGATCTCTCGGCCGCGCAGGCATTTCTCTCGGACGGAGTCTACGAGCGGTTTTCTCTGCAGATCGACGACATGCGGCAGGAAAGAATTCGCGATGTGATGAAAAACGTCGTGATTCTCGAATCACGCATCGTAAAAATCGACTCTGACGATCATTTCGAGACCATGCACATCCTCATACGAGCTTCAGCGGTCAACTACCGCGAAAACATGGATACAGGAGCCTTTCTCGACGGCTCAACCGAGGCTGATGAGTTTTCTGAAGTCTGGTCGTTCATGCGGCGGCCCGGGGTAAAAACCCTGAAAAAGCCCGGCCTCATCGAAGGTTCCTGTCCGAACTGTTCCGCACCCATCGAGGCGTCGCGTGTTGCTGTCTGCAAAGCCTGCGGTGCCTTTCTCCGCTCAGGCGAGCATGACTGGGTTCTGGCCGAGATAACTCAGACCTGCGAATGGTCCGCGAGAGATGCCGCGACGATTCCCGGCCTGAAAGCCATGCAGACAGCCGATGACGGCTTCAACCTGCAGCATCTCGAAGATCGTGTGTCGGTCATCTTCTGGCGCATGATGATCTGCTACCGCAATGGTCAGACGACCCCGCTTCTGAAGTATGCATCCAGTTCGTTTCTCGCTGAGTTCGCCAAACAACTTGCACCGGATTCCGCCGGCCGGCGTACAAGTTACGCCACCCCCGCCGTCGGATCCGTCGAGGTTATTCTGGTCTCGCATCAGGAACCCATGGATCAGGCAGCGGTCGAAGTACGCTGGAGCGGCAAGCCCGTGATTCTCGACAAAGGCGGAAAGGTCGTTTCAACTTCCAGGCCGCCGGTGAACCCGCACGATGTCTTCATTCTGAAGAGGAAATACGGCGCTCTCACCAACACCCGGCTCGCGCTTTCGAGCGCCATGTGCCCGGGATGCGGCGCGCCTGAAACCAGCGCCACCGTTGATGTCTGCCCCTATTGCAACACGGCTTACAACGACGGTTCCAAAGAATGGGTGTTCGACCAGATCATAAAGAAAAGCAGCCGCGAGTATAACGATCTGCGATCAGCCGCGTTTCAGTCCGAACGGGCCGGACAAGCCGGATCAGATTCAGCAGGTTCAGGCACGCTACCCGCGGAAGCCGGCCCGGTTCGTTCGCCCGCTGACATCTTGAAATGGATGGCCGCCGTGATGTGTGCCGACGGAACCATTTCACCTGCCGAACTCGAGATGCTGCGCGAGTTTGCCAAACGTCAGCAGGTACCAGCCAAGGTTCTCGAGAAAATTATCAAAGCGGCCGAGGCCGGGGTGACGATTCCCGACTCGACCGCCCCCGAAGAGGTCCGCGCCATCATGAAGTTGTTGGTGCAGCTGGCTCTGCGTGACGGCACCATTTCTGCCGAAGAACTCGAGATGCTGCGCACGGCGAGCCGACACGTACATGTCAGCGAAAAAGAACTGCAGCGCATGATCGATGCGGAAACCCGGCAGGCAAGCTCGACATGAGGTTGCGAACGCCCGTTGAATCAGAAAATCTGAGACGTGGATCCGGCCGGCACCGCGCAAAGCAGCCTGCGTGAGCTGCCGGCCCTTAATCTTTTTTCTTCCCCGGTTTGTACAAGCCGCTGGCGAGTGAACCCATCAGTCCGGCCTGATAAGAGCGTTCATCTACCGGATTCAGGCGTTTTTCCATCGCTTTGGTCAGCAGAGAATACCGACGCATGGTGTCGAGGGCATCGGCAATTTGATACAGGGGTTCATCGTTGGTCATCCAGTCCGAGCGATCGAAGCGTGAAAGATTCATGGGAACCGTATAACCGCGCAGAGTTTTCTCATACGCAACATTGTAGTACGGCTCAAAATATGAAAGTACCAGCTCACGCAGGGTTTTGTGAATCGGCTCGCGATAGCGCAGACCACTGAAATTCGACTTGCCGATCGCGCCCCAGTAGCCGTCGATCTTGAACAGAGCCAGCAGATGATCGTCGTCGCGATCGTTCGGCAGCAGTTCGATCAACAGCGGTGGCAGCCCGAGACGGCGCAGAGCCATGGCCGCAAACACCGCTCCGTCGAAACAGTGCGCCTTGCGATCACGCATGACCCGCAGCGGGCATCGATAGAACTCGTCATCCGAATACCCAAACTGATCCAGATATTGTTGAATGCGAAACGGCGTCGTTAACTCGCCGAGCGCTTTCTGCTCCGATTTGGACAACTGCGCCTCAAAACGCTTCATCACCGCATTCATGTCGCACCCCCACAGGAAAGTTCCAGCAGTATACTCGGTCGACCGGCCTGAAGCTATCAGATTGTCTTCAGCATTATTCCGCCCATCTCGACACTGGTTTTCGCCTGACGAATGTGGTACGTACTGAGGGATACTTCCAACCCTTCGACCAGGAGCATGACATGGGACAGATGCAAACCTCGCCGCAGAAGCCGCCGACCGAACTGACCGACCTGCTGAATCGTGTTCTCATCGATGGCGGGCCGGGCAATATCATCGTCATGGAAGACAAACGCACCGGATATTACGTCCAGATCGCCGCCTCAAAGGGCGAGACCTGGATGCACCTGGAAGCGGTCAGCAACGAGTATCTCGACCCCAATCGCCGACTGGATGATCGTCAGACGCAGATGCTGGTCCGACTCGGCTGGAACCGCCCCGGCGGCGACCTGAAGAACTTTTCACAGGACAAACAGGCCGCGACCGAGCAACAGCGACAAGACATCATGGCCATGATCATTGCGACATTCGAAGAAGCTTATCGCGTCTCGTTCGGCAACGTCGAAATTACCGTCACCCTGGACTGAAACCGCAGCGTCACCGGCATCATCAAACTCGCCGGTTCACCTTCGGCAAACTCTCAATCGGAGATTTTTCGCATGAAAGTTGTTCTCGCCAAAACCATGGGGTTCTGCTTCGGGGTGAAACGTGCGCTCGAGATGACCGAAAAGGCTCTGGCGTCAGGCGAGAAGATCCACATTCTCGGCGATCTGATTCATAATCGAGCGGTCATCGAGAAACTGGCGGCGAAGGGCTTGCGACGCGTCAAAGCCGTGTCCGAGGTGACCTCAGGCGGAACCCTGATCATCAGCGCACATGGCGTCTCACGAGATGTCTATCAGGCCATGGAGCAGAGTGGCATTTCCTGTATCGATACCACCTGCATCTTCGTGAAGAAAGCGCAGGATGCCGCGGCGTTTCTCTGCCGCGAAGGATACGAGGTGTTTCTGGTCGGTGACCCCGATCACACCGAAGTGAAAGGCATCGTGTCAGCCGCCGGCGGCCCGGTACGCATTCTGCAACGCGAGGAAGACCTCGTAACCGTTACCAGGGGCAAGCGGGCCGGCTTGCTCTTTCAGACGACCCAGACAGCCGAGATGCTGCGCCTCTTCACCTCGGGCCTGGCCGAGAAGTTCGACGAGGTGCGCGTCTTCAACACCATCTGCCGGGCCACGACCGAACGACAGGAAGCCGTGCGCGAACTGGCGCGCGATGTCGATGCCGTAGTTATTGTCGGCGATCGCAAATCAGCCAACTCGAAACGCCTGCTGGCCATCGCCTCTGAGATCAACCCGAAGTCATTCATGGTCGAAACTGCCGATCAGATCAACGTCTCTGATTTCTCCGGCCTGGACACCGTCGGTCTTACCGCCAGCGCGTCAGCCCCCGACTGGGTGATTGCCGAAGTTCAGTCGCGCCTCAGCCGGCTGCCATGACAGAAGAGAGGATCACGTGCGGCTGCAAACTCAGCCGTTGGAGGAATCGTTTTTGCGAGAGCGAGGGTCGTCTTTTTCGGGTTTGAGCTCGCGGGAAATCTTGTCGAGCACGCCGTTGACAAACTCGCAACTGCGGTCGGTCGAGTATTTGCGGGCCAGTTCGATGGCCTCGTTGATCGTGACATTGATCGGAATGTCTCGAAAATGTACAAGCTCGCACACAGCATAACGAAGAATTGATCGATCGAGACTGGCCATACGATCGAGCGACCAGTTGTCGGTAAACTTCGACAGCAGGCTGTCGAGTTCCGCGCGATGTTCAACCGTGCGCTGCACGAGCGTGCGCGCGAATTCCGCGAGGTCTTTCAGCGACTCGACCTTCTCGATGCAGCGTTTGTACAACATACCGAGAGCGGCATCGCTGGGCTCGAGCTCGAGTTCGACCGCGGCAGCCGCCTTCTGTACCGCCGCACGAAACGCGTCAGCATCGGGGGGAAACGCCGCGTCCCCCATGACCACCTCGTGCGCAAAAGCCCGGGCAAAGGATTCCGCGACGGAATCCTCTGCCCGGTCACTTGCGATACGAGTCAGGAACTCCCGAGCGAAAGACTCGAAAGCCGGCAAGTAGATCTCATCGGCCATGACGTCATGAAGCGAAACCGTCGCTTCAACTCCGGTCAGGTCGATCTGGTACAATGCCTTCAGAGCAGCTTCACGAGCCCTTCGACGTCGGGATGACATATCAGGTCCTTACTTTCCGGCGTGCAGCGCTTTGAGCGGAGTGTGACCCTGGGCCTTCAGCACCTTCTCGCGCAGTTCCTTGTGCTTGAGCGACGCATGAGCGGCGGCCAGGCGAGCGATAGGCACGCGGAACGGAGAGCAGCTGACGTAATCGAGGCCGGTCTTGAAGCAGAACTCGACCGACGCAGGTTCGCCGCCCTGCTCGCCGCAGATACCGACCTTCAGTTCGGGGCGGGCTTTGCGACCGCGCTCGACGCAGATCTGGATCAGCTGGCCGATGCCTTCCTGATCGATGGTCTGGAACGGATCATTGTCGAGAATGCGCTTCTCGAGATAGTCGTGCATGAACGCACCGGTATCGTCACGGCTGAACCCGAAGCCCATCTGGGTCAGGTCGTTCGTGCCGAACGAGAAGAATTCGCAGGTTTTCGCCATACGATCGCCCAACAGAGCGGCGCGGGGAATTTCGATCATCGTGCCGTAGTGGTAGTCGATCTTCTTCACGCCCGTGGCCTTCACGACTTCTTCGTACACGCGGTCGACAATCTTCTTGGTGTAGTCGAGTTCGCGCACGTCGCAGGTCACCGGAACCATGATCTCGGGCTTCGGATGCTTGCCGTCTTTCAACAGCTCAGCCGTCGCCTCGAAGATCGCGCGGATCTGCATCTCGGAGACTTCCGGATAGGTGATGCCGAGGCGGACACCGCGGTGACCCATCATCGGGTTGCTTTCATGCAGAGCTTCACCGCGCTTCTTGACGTCAGCGGTCTTGATGCCCAGGCTCTTGGCCAGCTCAGCCTGCTTGTCTTCGGCCTGCGGCACGAATTCATGCAGCGGAGGATCGAGCAGACGGAAGGTGACCGGGAGGCCGTCCATCTCTTCGAGGGTACCCTTGATGTCTTTCTTGACAAACGGGTACAACTCGTTGAGCGCCTTCACGCGCTCTTCCTGAGTGTTAGAGAGGATCATCTTGCGCAGGAAGAACAGAGGCTTGTCGGAACCTTCGCCGTAGAACATGTGCTCGGTGCGGAACAGGCCGATGCCTTCGGCGCCGAACTGGCGAGCCAGCTTGGCATCTTTCGGTGATTCGGCGTTGGTCCAGACCTGCATCTTGCGATTCTTGTCGACGATGGCCATGAACTTCTGGAAGCGGGGGTTCTCCGACGCATCCATCATCGGCATCTTGCCTTCGTACACCTTGCCGGCGGTGCCGTTCAGGGTGATGAAATCGCCTTCCTTGAAGGTTTTCTTGGAACCATGAATCTTGAGCGTCTTGCTCTCGACGTCGGGGTGCAGCATGCCGGCGCCGACGATGCAGCACTTGCCCCAGCCGCGAGCCACGAGAGCCGCGTGCGAGGTCATACCACCGCGAGCGGTGAGAATGCCTTCGGCGGCGCGCATGCCTTCGACGTCTTCGGGGTTGGTTTCTTCGCGAACCAGAATGACTTTCTTGCCCTGCTTCTTCCAGGCAACGGCATCAGCCGCGGTGAACACGATCTGACCGCAGGCACCGCCGGGACCGGCCGGCAGGCCCTTGGCGACCGGCTCAGCCTTCTTTTCGGCCGACGGATCGACGATCGGGTGCAGCAGCTCATCGAGCTGGTTGGGTTCGACGCGCAGCACGGCCATCTCTTCGCTGATCAGCTTCTCATCGAGCATGTCCATGGCCATGTTCAGGGCGGCGGTACCGGTGCGCTTGCCGCTGCGGCACTGCAGCATGTACAGCTTACCTTCCTGAATCGTGAACTCGATATCCTGCATGTCCTTGTAATGGCTCTCGAGTTTGTTCCGAATGTCGTTGAGTGCTTTGTAGGTGTCGGGCATGGCCTCTTCGAGGCTCTTGAGATGCTTGTTCTGTTCGTTCTTGGTGTCGTTATTGAGCGGGCTGGGAGTGCGGATCCCGGCCACGACATCTTCGCCCTGAGCGTTGACCAGCCATTCGCCGTAGAACTTGTTCTCACCGGTCGCCGGGTTGCGGGTGAATGCCACGCCGGTCGCGGAAGTGTCGCCCATGTTACCGAACACCATGGCCTGCACGTTGACTGCCGTGCCCCAGTTGTCTGGGATGCCTTCAATGCGGCGATAGGAGATGGCGCGCTTGCCGTTCCAGCTCTTGAAAACGGCACCGATGCCACCCCAGAGCTGCTCCATATGCGTGTCAGGGAAATCCTTGCCCAGGACTTTCTTGACGCGCTTTTTGAATTCACCAGCCAGCTCTTCAAGTTCGGCCGCGGTCAAGTCGGTATCCGACTTGTACCCTTTCTTCTCTTTAACCTGGTGCAGAATATCATCGAGCTGTTTGCGAATGCCCTTGCCCTCGGCGGGTTCAATGCCTTCGGCCTTTTCCATCACGACGTCGGAATACATCATGATCAGGCGGCGATAGGCATCCCACACGAAGCGGGGATTATTGGTCTTCTTGATCAGGGCCGGAATCGTCTTGGTCGTCAAACCGACGTTGAGAACGGTTTCCATCATGCCCGGCATGGACTTGCGGGCACCGGAACGACAAGAGAGCAGCAGAGGGTTCTCGGTGTCGCCGAACTTCATGCCCATGGCTTTTTCGATCGCTTTCAGGCCGTCTTCGACCTGCTTCTCGAGTTCTTTCGGATACTTGCCGCCGAGATCAAAATACTCGACGCAGCACTCGGTGGTTACGGTAAAACCGGCAGGAACCGGCAATCCGATGACGCACATTTCGGCGAGGTTCGCGCCCTTGCCGCCGAGCAGTTCTTTCATGCTCGCATTACCATCGGCCTTGCCACCAGCAAAAGAGTACACATACTTCTTCATCACGGGGCCTCCGTTTGAGAGATTTCGCAAAAGGTTCGCCTTTGCAGTTGTCGCAGAGAATACCACGTCAACAACCTGATTTCAAGCGGGAACATGCGAAATGAGGAAGATAATTCCCTGAAATGATCAGCATTTCAGACAAAACGAAAAGGGTACCCCGGTCGGGGAAAGGAAGCAACGCCTACTTGTTCCTCGGATCGCGGGTCAGGCGTTGAATTTCGGCGACGACATCGCGCGGATCGAACGGTTTGAGAATAAAGCCGTCCGCACCGGCATCCATGGCCATCTTGCGGTCTTGCTCGAGCGCCAGAGCGGTAATCATGACCACCGGAATCTTCTGGGTTTCAGGGTTGGCCTTCAACTGCCGGCAGACCTGATAGCCGTCCATTTCCGGCATGGCGATGTCGAGAATCACCAGATCTGGTTTTTCCTGAAGAACCCTTGAAAGGGCTTCTTGCGGCGAGGACGACTCACAACCATCATACCCGTACACATTCAGAATGGTTTTGAGAAGCAGAATAATCGGCTCTTCATCATCGAGGATGAAGATCTTCTTGCGCTGCCCGCCCGATTCGTAATCCATGACTTACCTATGTCTCTCTTCGTGAGGAGATGCTTTCCGGTACTATCTACCATGGATTTCTCTCAGCTGTCAACGCATTGACACACTCATTCCGCGAATGCTAGCATGAAGCATGTTTCGGCTGCAGAACTTTCGACGAAATCTGATACTCTTTTTGTGTCTGATCATGTCCACCACTTGTGGGTTCTGGCTCGGGCGAGTCCTGTTCGGGCCGCGATCCGTTGAGATCGACACCAGTCGAGTGGAATTCTGCATCGAAGCCTACAAGTCCCTTCGCAAGGGCGATATGACCGTTCCACTTCAGTCGATGCTGGCTGAGCGGGGGATTTCCCCTCGTGAGTTCGAAAAGACCATCGACCGCATCATTCACTTTCGCATTTCGCAGTCTTCGCTCGAGCAGACACAGAGACTGCTCGATGTCGTGCGCATGGGCAACGGCATTCGTGCCGACCGAGTCATCGAGGGAGCCACCACCGGCTCAGACTCGCTGCTGCTCGATGCTGCCATCATCACATTGATTCAGAAAAAACCGATCCTGATTCGTGAAGCTTTCGGAGGTTAGGTGAGACCATGACAAGGCAGGTCGTTCCATGATTCCACTCACTCACCAGTTCTGGCGCAAGTTGCTCATCGTCGCTTTCGCGTTTCTCGTGTTCGCTACCGTCTGGGGGTACAGCATTGCGAAAGACTGGGTCAGACGTGACATTCTGCCGTATATGGGCATCATTCTGATGGTAACCCTCGTCTATCTCGAACTGCTCATCATCCGCGACCATCTGTGGGTTCTCGAGGGAAGCCACCCTGAATCACTGCGCTGGCGTGAAGCCTTCTTCCCCAAGGCAACGTTACGACAATTGCGCATGCGCAAACTGGTTGTGGTCATTCTCTCGACCATCATCTTCACCTGGATTTATACCCGCACCAAAGGCCCGGAAATCTACATGTTCCTCGGCGTCATCCTCATGGTGACCGTGCTGTATTTCGAGGTCCTCACCATTCGCGATGAACTTCAGACCTTGAATATGAGCCTGAAAATGGAACAGGTGCAGAAAGGGACCAAAAACGGCTCAGACTCTGCCGCTCCTGAATCCGGTGAAACGGATGACCTTGACCAAAAGGACGAATAACCGGGCACGAGCGTTTGTCAGCCTGCCCGATCACGCTTTCGCCCGACTGATCTTCAGCAGGTTCTGCTGCCTGTTTGTTTGGTTTGCCCTTTTTACCGGCAAACTCATCGCCCTGCCTCAAGTCGTGCTGCCCGATTCGAAAGCTTTGATGATCGAGAAAACGGCAACCCCAACAGCCCGACTCGCGGCACGTATTGCCGATACGACAATCGAAAAGTCATTGCCGACCATGGAAGGAGCAGAAGCCGATGATTTCGATCTCGCCAACGCTCCGGCCGTCGATGAACCGACGGCCTCGCCGACCATGCATCTCAACAAGCCGCGTTTTGCCTGGATTCCAACCGTCGGCGTCGAGGTTCGCCCGGACAATGAACGTTCTTTTTCCGCAGCGAGTACAAGTCGCGACCTTGCCGAAGGCTCGCACATTCGCTTCTTTCGCCGAACATCTTCGGGAAACTCGGCCACTCCCTCGGCAATTCTGCTCCCCCCGAACGGAACAACACTGACGTTTTTTCCCGGCGCGGTATTTCAGCTGCGCCAGCGCCGAATTGATCCGAAGCTTGGGCGCTATCACCTGGTACTGCCGCAGATCGCCGACTTCGAAATCGTATTTCCGTCAGGCGCTGTCTTTTATCTGACCAGCGGCGAAGCCTTCTTCGAACTGGACGCTCAAGGAGAAGGCACGGTGGCAGTCCCTCGCGGTTCGGGGTGGCTCAAGGATATCGGTCGGAAGACGCAGAAGCTCAGCGCCGGAAAGCAGATCGGTATCAGCCGAATCGGGGTCCTCACCCGAATGAGAGAGATCGACTCGCGCTGGAAAGCGACCCTGTATCAGGGCTTCGCCCCCGTGCCCGACGTGATGAAAACCAGCCTGGTCAGAGCAGGAACTAGTGATGAAGACGATCGAGAACAGAGCGAAGAAGATAGCGAAGAGGGTGAAGATTCAACAGCCCTGGCCGCAGACGTCACAGGCGACATTCGACAACAGATCGCCTCGGCCACCCGCGAACTGCAGGAATCATCGGCATCAGAGGCTATACCGATGGTGGTGGCTACCGGCTCACCAACGGCAACGTTTACGACGGACATGGTCGATGCGGCCACGATGACCGAGAAGGTACAAGTGACGAATTCGACAAATGACAATCTGCCGAAAGTTTCAGACTCATTGATGGCGTTTATGAGTCCCGAAGCCCGCGCATTGATGACGCGCAACCCCGCTTCGGCAACCCTTCCGACGCCGATCGCCTCGGCAACAGTCTCTGCATTCGAGAAGGCGCCGGCCCGCCGCAATCAGCCGCAGAACCTGCTGAAAGACCTGGCGCGACAGGTTCCGGAACTGCATCAGCTCGCTCTGCCCGATAGTTCGTCTCGCCAGGCCGCCCAGGACTTCCTCAAGCAGCTTCCAGGGGCCGCTCTTCCGATTCCCCCCGTTACCTGGAGATATTTCATGCTCCCGGGGTTCCCGCCCATCCCTGTTCCATCGCTTGCGCTGCCTGCGGGCCTGATCCCCGGCCGGGATACTCGCAGATGAAACAAGCACTTTTCTGGCTGGTCATTCTGGTTGTTCTCGGACTGGCGATTCTGATCACCGTACCACATGTCGACAGACGCGGCCGCCCACATAAGATTTATTTCCACTGTTATGTGAATATGACGGAGATGCTCGAATACATCAAAACACTGACCGCAAATGATCCTACCTTCAGAAGAGAGTCCTTTGATCCGAACCGTGTTCCGGAAGTCTCGGCAGCTCGTCGACCTCCTCTCGCTTCCGGCACACCCGGTCTCGCCGCGAGCTCGGTCGGCCCGTTTCTCACTTGCCCGGAACGTGGTGTCTATCGCGGGAACTCCGAATCGACGCTGCAATGCTCAGTTCATGGCAGAATGGCAAGTATGCCCGCGGAAATCAATCGACTAAAGGCGATCTATAACAGTCCGACGAAAAAGATCGCGAGATTTATCGAAGACTTCGTTTTGGGAGTCCGTTTCGTCCTTGATCACCTCTGATTCATTCAGAGTGAGGGGCACATCGGCGATCATCCGATTTTCTTCGCCCCAGCAGGTGCGCCGGATACGCGGCCGTGCCGATCAGAACCAGCAGATTCACGAACGTCAGGCTCATGTTCGCGGCCTTGTACCACAGCGGTCCGCCGCCCTGTACAATTCGTACCATGATGCTGAGCGCTTCCGCAGGTCTCTCAAACGCGGGAAAAACCGTGCCGTTGCTGAATCGAAGGAGAACGATACTGATCGGCAACTGAATGAGAATACTTATCAGTACGATCATGACGGTCAGTTGCACGATCACTCTCATGATGCATCGTCGCCCTGATCTTCGTCGTTCATGCGTACAAGTTCATACATACGCACAGCCTTTTCTTTTCCCTTGACGCTGGTAAGCGAAAGTTCTTCGGCCGTCACACGATCACCCAGCAACGTCACGGTTGTCTCGGAAAGAATGATGTGCGTGTGCCTGCCTTCCCTGGAGCAGCTTTCGAGTCGAGCCGCCAGATTGACCGCATCGCCGATGACGGTCAGATCCTTGCGTCTCTCGCTGCCGACATCCCCCATCAGAGCGGTTCCGGTATTGATGCCGATGCCGACCGCGATCTCAAATCGCCGGCGTTCGCGGCGCTCGCGATTGAGCGTCTCGAGAAATGCCATGATTCTCACTGCGGCACGAGTTGCCGCGACCGCCTTTTCCGGCCCCGACTGAAAGAAGACGGCCATGACCGCATCGCCGATGAACTTGTCGACGTGCCCCCCTTCCTCGCGAATGATGCGTTCCGCGCCGCCGAGCAACTCGTTCAGCATGCCGAAGATGGCTTGCGGTTCATGACGCTCACACAGCGTGGTGAAGCCGCGAATGTCCGAGAACAGAATCGTCGTTTCGACCGCTTCACCGAGATTGCCGCCACCCGGTCCATCCTGCTTAACGCGCTCCTGAACCGATTCGGAAACATAGGCCCGCATGCGCTCTCGCTCGCGCAGGCCGCGCACCATCTCGTTAAACCGATGATGCATGCGTCCGAGTTCGTCTTTGCTCTCCACGGTCAGCACCACGTCGAGAGCGTCTTCGCCGACACGTTCCATGCCCCACTCAAGTCGTTTGATCGGGCCGATCAAAGCGCCTGAAAGCAGGAACCCCAGCACCAATGCAACGGTCGCTCCGACGCCGCCCAGAGCCAGCATTTCGACACGGCGCGCCTGCTGCTGCTTGTGCAGTGGTTCGAGTGACGTCGTCAGTATCGGCAGCATGACGCCTCCGGTACCGGATACCAGACAAAGCAACGGCCGGGTATCGACCGTGACCACCCCGACAAAAGTCTTGCCGCTGGTCAGAATCTCGGCGATGTCCCGCTGCGAGCGAAGAGACGATGAAGCCGGCAGCGAGGCGAAATCACTTTCGTTGGAAAAGAATTCAAGCTGAATCGAAGGCTCGGCGGCACGGAATCGCTGCTGCGCGAATTCGGAACGACCGAAAGCGGCGCGCATATTTTTGTACGAGTATTGAAGCATCAAAACCCTGGGCTGATCATTGAACCTCGGAATCAAATATACAAAATAGGACGGACTGCGGAAATTGATTTCCTGCACATGCCCGACGCGCAGCGTCGTGCTCTTGCCGACGTCTGCCTGTTCACCGTCTTCGTTCGAGCCGGTTTTCAGAGCATTCATCTCATCGGTCAGAGCGCTCTGCAGAATTCCCTGCGATTCATTGACGGCACATTCGGTGTTGAACGTATGCCTGACGAGAATACGCACGATACTCATCTGTTTGGTATCAGAAGACTGAGTTCGCGAAAACGGAATGTTTCCCTTCGCGTCGGTCAGGTAGTAGCAAGAAATTTCACGATCACGGACTAACTGATCGAGCATTTGTACAAGCCCAGGCTCATCTATTCCCTTATCGAGAGCCTGCTGTAATAGTGTTGTATGCTGATGCGTATAGAACACCGGGAAATCCTTGTATCGTTCCTGCAGAATGGTTTCCGTTTCGCGCAGACGGTCGGTCAATTCGGCCACGCCGGATTCCCACTCGAGAGCGTCCCAGCTGAGCGACGTCTGCATGAAGATGAGAAGCGGCAGACTGATGGCCGCAAAAAAGAGTCCGGCGATCTTCCACCTCAGAGAGAGATCGCGGGCGGCCCCCCGATACAGGACAATCATGCAGAGAGTGCCGAACGCCCAGATGCCTGCCAGCACCTGATTCCAGAACCATCGACGCGCGGCTGCTCCATCGCGTAGATCGTCGATACAATGCAGCAGAAACAGGCGATGAATCTGATCGGACGGGGCCGGCAGCGGATGAACCAGATAGTTGCGCACTCGGAATGTCTGCTCGTGACGCGCCTGATAGGTATCCCGCAGCTCCACGGCGAACCGCTCTCGATCGGCGATCGCTTTCGGCACATAGTCCCCCTGCGGCTCACGCAGATTGATGATGGCCAATTCGGCCCCCGGATCGTTGAATAAAGCCGGGTTCACGGATTGCAGCAGGAAGTACTCTTCCGGAAGCCGAGGGAGAAAGGCAAACAAGACGATGCCTGACACTGATTCGGATGCTGATTGATTGAAGGTGATCCAGCCCGCCAGCGCTTCCTGTCCGAGAAACCGGATCGGGATAACCTCCTTGCGTCTGGCAAAAAAGGAATTCAGAGAGAGGCTTTTACCAAAAAACGGCTGCAGGCGGTCCAATGCAGCCTGCACAGGAAAGCGCTCTTCTTCCGGGATGTTACTGACAGAGAGGTGCCTGGCAAGCTGAGAAGCCACCTCTGACCAATAGCGGCTGCCCGGCAGACGACAGTTCCCGGGAATCTCGAGCAGGCGACCGGAACCATCCCATGCCATCCAGCGAAATGCGCCTGGATACTTCGTTTCAAGATCAGTCACCCAGGACAAAAACTCAGAACTCGATTTTCCCAGCATGGACGAAAAGGAGCGAACAAAGCCGTTTCCTGCATGATAGATGCGTGCCAGCCCTTGAGCCCGACTGTTCAGCTCTCGGGCAATCGAACGCATCTGCGCGTTTTCTTCGCGCAGCACGGCGTTCATGACAAACGAATGGCTCAGCCAGCATGGCAAAACGATCAACGCCACGTACACCAGAAACCAGCCGGCCCACGACTCATGCAACGGACGTATCATCGTTGGTTGAAAAGAAATCGGCCTGGTTTCGTTCTCCGTCATGTGCGTCTGCCCCTACGAAAAGACCCCGGATAAGCCGATAACAGGGAATACACTCTTTGTCGGCATAGGAAGGAGGTATCCATGATGTTGTTCTGGATCCTTGTCTGCACAACGATCGCTCTTCTGATTCGGGAGGCCCGTCACCATGCTTAAACGCGTCATTCTTTTCGGATTCGTTTCGCTTTTCTGGACCTGCGCCCTCTCAGGCTGCTTCTAAAAGACAGAGCACCAGTAAAGAAAGGAACCGCTCCCTTCCTCTCGATGGAAGATGGATGGCGCGAGGTCGCCATGCGGCGACTCATCATCCATGTGTCCTGCCGGTGCGCCTGCGAACGACGCAGTCGCACATTCAGCCCCCTCGGGCGTTCGCGCTTGCCCGAGGACGCACGGCAAAACTCAGCGGAAATCGAAGGCGCGCGCCCGAACCAGCAAATCAGTAGCCTTTGCCTTCCGCGGCCGTCCCTTTCACTATGCTGACCGAGGCACTCGCACCGATGCGTGTCGCACCGGCCGCAATCATCTCCTGAGCACCCTTGGTGTCGCGCACCCCACCGCTGGCTTTCACGCCCATGGAAGGACCGACGACACGGCGCATCAGCCGGATATCCTCAACCGTGGCACCACCGGTGCTGAAGCCGGTCGATGTCTTCACAAAGTCAGCGCCGGCCGCTTTTGAGAGTTCGCAACCCTTGATCTTCTCTTCTTCGTTCAGCAGCGACGTTTCGAGAATCACCTTGACGATGTTGCCGCCGGCGGCTTCAACCACGCGTGCGATATCGTTCCGCACCAATTCATAATCCTTGCTCTTGAGCGCACCGACATTGATGACCATGTCGATCTCGGTCGCGCCGTTCGCCACCGCATCGCGAGTCTCCATGACCTTGGTGAAGGTCGAGGTCGCCCCCAGAGGGAACCCGACAACGGTGCAGACTTTCACGGGAGAACCCTTCAGCAGCTTCGCTGCCAGAGCGACATTCGCAGGGTTCACGCAGACGGAAGCGAAGTTGTACTGTCGCGCTTCTTCGCACAGTTTGGTGATCTCAGCCGTCGTGGCGGTCGCCTTCAACAGGGTATGGTCGATGAATCCGGCCAGTTCGCGCGCCGGAAGCGGCGAATCGTGGCCTTTGTCGATGCGGGCCGCGCCGGCATCGATGATCTTTTTCACCGATTGTTCGCACGAACTAGTGCAGCTGCCATAACTGCGAGGGCAGTTTTCCTGAAGACAACCCATACCAGCAGCCGCCGGAGCGCCACTCCGTGCCATGACCTGAGCCGAAGCAACGCCTTCTGACGGCTTGGGGTCGGGAGCACAGGTCGTGCAGCCGCCCGGCCCGATACAGGTCGTGCATTTGTGGTCGGGCTTGATGTTCAAGGTTCCGCGCTGGAAGCGCACCCCCATGGCCTCGAGATCCCGGCGCAACGCGTCGATGCGTCGGGCGACACCGCTCGGGAAGTACCGGGAAGCATCGAGCAAAGATTCGTCGCTGACCGTGATTGGGATACCATCAATCAAGGCATACGAGATAATCTGCGTGGCGTAACTGTCGGCAATCAGATTCGCTGCCTTCGACAGAGTGTTGATCGACAGTGACGGAATCACCAGTTCACGGACATCCTTCATCGCCTGATGGGCCGGAAGGTTGTGCGAAGAATACACTTCCGTGCCCGCATTTCGGCATGCACTCAACATATTCTGGTGAACATACTCGGACACCAGCAATTTTCCGTTGGCGGGGACAAAACCGGAAATCTGTCCCAGCACCTGTTCGATTACCTTGAAGTTTGCCGTCATCAGCACGGCAACCCGATCTCGACCGGCCACGGCCTGCACCTGCGCTGAGTTCGGAGGCGTATAGGCCCCACCTCGGTTTGCTCCCTCGGCTTTCAACTTCAGCATGACTTCACGAGCGATTTTTTCCACGATGCTGTCCATATCCGGTTCTCCTTCAGATCAACGGAAATTTACTCAGACTTTGCGGGGTACTTCTCGAAGACGGTTCGATCGTCACAGTCGATCTTATCGATGACCCCCACGATAGCGGCATCAGCCGGGGCTTCCTTGTTGCCCAGCATCTGTTGCACCGAACTGCCTTCCTTCATCAACAAAACGATTTCTCCCTGCTCGACACCCATGAAATCAATCGCCAGAACTTCCGCGCCTTTGTTCTGCAGCGAAATATCGAGTGGCTGCACCAGCAACAGGGGCTTCTGCTCAAATGCCCGGTTCTTGACCGTCGAAACCACCCGTTTGACAACTTTGGCGATCTGCATGATTACTCGATTTGATCAACGATGCCGAGAATGGTGGCATCGGACGGGGGACGTTGTTTGGCAAAAGGAAGAGCGGCCTCGCCGCCGCCGCACAGAAAGACGGTTTCACCGGCACCGGCACCGGAAGAATCGACCGCAATGAACGGCTTTCCACGCGGTTTTCCTTCGCCATCGACGGCAGTGACGATCAGCAGTTTGAGACCATGCATCTGCGCATCTTTGTGTGAGCAGACGACACGACCAAGCACTTTGCCGAGGTACATTCCCTTCCCCTGAGAGAGGTTTGCACAACTCTAGCAGAACCCCACCCTGAAAGCAACTTGTACAGTCATGGCAGGCAGGAACGTCGTCACCCACGATCGACCTTACGAGAGCTGCCGGTGAGCATTCGCCTCCCCGGCCTCCGGTCGATACCGCCGACCACGAATCAGATTTTCTGATGTATCGTGCAATTCCAGTGCATTGGCAGGCCTGACGAGATGTTCTGTGGAATGCCTATGAACAGAGCGGCTCAATGAGCGCCGGACTTTTTTATTGCGATGAATCGAGGTTTGTGCTATAGTGAGCCTCGGGTATCACCCTCGGGGCGTGGCGCAGTTGGCTAGCGTACTTGAATGGGGTTCAAGTGGTCGCCAGTTCGAGTCTGGCCGCCCCGACCGACGAACAGGTCTGTTGCTTCAACAGACCTGTTTTTCTTTCCCCTTTTTTCTGCCCCTCATTCCTGCCGCCTGTTTGAATCAAATGTTCCATGCTGTCATGAATGAAATCCACTTCATGCGTTGCTTTCAAGGGGGGGCAAGATTCGTGTACGGTGGTGATTCGACGAACGATGCGCAGGGTCTCACCAGCAATTCTCGGTGAGGTGCCTGGACAGGCCGAATGCTGATCCCTAGTGGCGTGTAGTCGAAACACTCGGCGTATGAGATCGTCGAGTCATCCGATTCTTCGTCGGCTCGCTCCACGATGGAGCGAGCCCTCTGAGCGCGCCCAGGGATGGGCGCTCGAAGAGGTTCGACGAAGAAGCGAGATGAGTCGATGATCGAAGTTGCCGAAGTGGTTCGTGCGAAGCGGCAGGGGATCAAAACGGCCTGACCAGGCACGTTTTTCTCACCGAGAATTGCTGTGGTCTCACTTTTGAGGTAGACAAACCTGTCATCGAAGTCTAGAATGCGCCAAAAGTCCTTGATCAAGGGAAAGGAGAACTCCTCGTCATGAAACACACTTCAACCATCGGCCCGGATACCGCATGCATTCATGCCGGCCAGGAACCTGACCGGCTGTTCGGCGGCGTCAGTGTCCCCATTTATCAGTCTTCAACGTTCGCCTTCGAAAGCGCGGCTCAGGGTGCCGCCAGATTCAGCGGAGCCGAAGCCGGGTACAAATACACCAGACTCGGCAACCCGACGACCGCCGCTCTTGAAGCTTGCGTGGCCGAACTCGAGGGAGGAGGTCAGGGCCTGGCGACCGCCTCCGGCATGGCCGCCATTTCCACTGTTTTCATGGCGCTTTTGGGGAACGAGCAACACATCGTTTCGACCGATTCGGTGTATGGACCGACGCGAACGGTACTCGAACGAGAGTTTTCGCGATTCGGTGTCGAAAGCTCGTTCGTCGACACCTCAGATCTTGGAAACATCAAGAAAGCCCTGCGACCCAACACGAAGGTCGTGTATCTGGAAACCCCGGCAAACCCGACCCTGTCGATCACCGACATTGCCGGAGCCGCCAAGATCGCCAAGGCACACGGTGCCCTTCTGGTGGTTGACAACACCTTCTGCAGCCCGCTCCTGCAGAAGCCGCTCGATCTCGGGGCCGATATTGTTTTGCACAGCATGACCAAGTTTCTCAACGGGCACAGCGATGTTGTCGCCGGAATGCTCGTGGCCCGGTCTCCTGAAGTCTATCAGAAGCTGAAGGGGGTCCTGGTGCAAATGGGCGGCACGATCGATCCGCACCAGGCATGGCTGGTTCTGCGCGGGGTCAAGACCATGGGCATGCGCGTCAAAACGGCTCAGGAAAACGCAATGAAGCTCGCCCCCGATCTTGCCAAACACCCGGCTGTTGCCTGGGTGAAGTATCCGGGTCTTCCCAACCACCCGCAGTTCGAACTGGCCAAGAAGCAGATGAAGGGCCCCGGTGCGATGATCTCATTTGAGTTGAAAGGCGGCGTCGAAGCCGGCCGACAACTCATGGATACCGTGAAACTCTGCGTTCTCGCCGTCTCGCTCGGCGGTGTCGAAACTCTGATTCAGCATCCTGCCAGTATGACACACGCCAGCATGGGTTCAGCGGGCCGCAAAGTCGCCGGAATCACCGACGGCCTGGTTCGACTTTCCGTCGGCTGCGAAGACTATGCCGACATCAAAGCCGATCTGTTCAGCGCTCTTGATAAAGTCCTCGAGGGAAAACCGTCCGAACGCGAGCAAGTTCACGGCATCTGATCGTCTGTCATTCACGGCCCCTCGGCGACGAGGGGCTTTTTCTTCGGCGACGAGTTTTCTTCACATGTACTTTGTATCGCGGAAAGCCTCGCCTCCAGGCGAGTCACAGAGCATGCGCGCTGTGTCGGCGAATCAAAAGTACGATACATTGTTTTAAAAGCAACAGACCCCGCAAAGAGAACAGCGGGGTCTGTTTGTTTTTCTTTTGGTTGGTCGCCCAGCGTGCGCCAACGCCAGGAACCTTAGTTTTCGGCAGCGTTCACCAGCTTGAGCATGGGCATGAACACGGCGAGAACGATGCCGCCGATGACGACGCCCATGAACACGATAACAATCGGTTCGATAACAGAGGTCAAACCCTTCACCGCGTTGTCGACTTCGGTGTCGTAGAAGTCAGCGATCTTTGACAACATCTTGTCAAGTTCACCAGTTTCTTCACCGACCGCGATCATCTGCACAACCATCGGGGGAAACACGTTCGACGTCTTGAGCGGTTCAGCAATCGATTCACCTTCGCGAATCGACACGCGGGTCTTGTCGACGGCTTCGGCGATAACCACGTTACCGGCAGTCTGAGCCGTGACTTCGAGGGCCTGCAGAATCGGAACGCCTGAAGCGATCAGCGTGCCCAGAGTTCGCGTGAACTTGGCGACGGCGACCTTGCGCATCATCATGCCGATGGCCGGCATCTTCAGAATGTTGACGTCAAAAATGCGGCCGCCGGTCTTGGTTTTGAAGAAGTTCACGATCAGGAACGGAATACCGAAGATGACGGGCAGCACCACGAACCACCAGCTCACCATAAAGTCAGACAGCCCCAGCAGTAACTGCGTCGCCAGCGGCAGGTCGACCTTCATGCCCATGAAGATTTCCTTAAACTGCGGCAACACGAACATGACCAGGGCCACGACGACGAGACCGGCGATCGCGAACACGACGACCGGGTAGGTCAACGCACCCTTGACCTTCGACTTCAGGTTCTCAGAGCTTTCAAGATAGTCGGCAAGACGATTCAGAATCTGATCGAGAATACCACCGACTTCGCCCGCTTTCACAAGGCTGCAGAACAGGTCGCTGAAGACCTTGGGGTGCTTCTCGAGTGCTTTCGAGAACGTCGAACCACCTTCAACGTCGGCGCGGATCTGGCTGATGACGCGTTTGAATGTCGGGTTTTCAGACTGTTGCTGCAGAATGGTCAGACAGCGCACCAGCGGCACGCCTGACCCGATCATGGTGGCGAACTGACGGGCAAAGATACACACTTCGGTCGAGGAGATGCCGCGTTCGAAAAAGTTGAGGCTGATGCCCCCGCTGCCCTTCTTCTCGTTGATGGAAGTGACAAAGTAGCCTTTCTCGCGAAGTTTCGCAATACAGGTTTCCTTGCTTTCGCCTTCCATCTCGGCGGTGACGATCTTGCCGTCCCAGTTTCGGGCTTTGTAGGTGAAAGTAGGCATAAAGTGCCCTCCTTTAAGTCACACGATGCTCGTGTTGCACATGATGTTACACGTTTCAGTTTACTGCAGAAAACATGCCAGACTTGAATCAGGAATTCAAGCCCCTGTCGCGGACTTTCTCATTTCGGCATGTGCGGAATCTCGCACACGCAGGTGTGCAAAACCCCTGATACAGTATCGGCGCGTACACGTCTTTCATCTACCCATCGCCGAAATTCTTC
Source organism: uncultured bacterium (assembly GCA_964472075.1). GTDB lineage: Bacteria > Muiribacteriota > Ozemobacteria > Ozemobacterales > Ozemobacteraceae > CAYYIY01. The sequence continues at coordinate 120,533 of CAYYIY010000008.1, forward strand.
CCCTTCTCGGTGTATGGACAATTTCACGCGAAGCGTCTACAATCAGCCTGATGAAGCATCTGGTCTTCGCGGAAAAGCCCTCGGTCGCACGAGATATTGCGCGGGTTCTCGGGGCACGACAAAGAGCGAACGGGTATTTTGAAGGGGAACACTGGATCGTCACCTGGGGAGTCGGCCATCTGATTTCCCTGGCTGAGCCTGGTGAGCAAAACCCTGCCTGGACAAAATGGAACCTTCAGACTTTGCCGATGCTGCCTGAAGTCTGGAAGCTGAAAGTGCTCGAGCAGACCGCATCTCAGTTCGCAATCGTGAAAGCCCTGATGAGTCGGGCCGACGTGGCTGACATCGTGAATGCCGCCGACGCAGGCCGCGAGGGCGAATTGATCTTTCGCTATGTGTACGAAGCGGCAACGGCAGCGAAGCCGATACGCCGACTCTGGATCTCAAGCATGACCGATGAGGCCATCAAGCAGGGGTTTCAGAATCTCAAGCCGGGCACAGAGTTTGATAATCTCGGGCAGGCCGCACGCTGCCGCAGCATTGCCGACTGGTTGATCGGCATGAATGGCACCCGGGGCTACACCAAACGCTTCAATACCATGCTCACGGTCGGCCGGGTGCAGACGCCGACACTGGCGATGGTCGTCAGGCGCCAGCAGGAGATCGAGGCCTTCAAGCCCGAACCCTATTGGGAAATCAGCGTTCAACTCGACGACTTTCAGGCACAGTGGTTCGACCCCGAAAACCCGGAAAAGGAAAGCGCGGCCCGCCTGCTCGACCGCAGCAAAGCTGAGTCGATTCGCGCCATGCTCATGGGGGCCCGGGCAGTCGTCACCCGTACTCGCTCGGAAACCAAGAAGATTCCCCCGCCGCTGCTGTATGATCTCACGACACTGCAACGTGAGGCCAACCGGTTTTTCGGGCTGACCGCCGCACAGACCCTGCAGATCGTTCAGGTGCTCTACGAACAGCGCAAGGTGGTCACGTATCCGCGCACCGACAGCCAGCATCTTTCCGATGATCTGCACCCTACGATTTCCGACCGGCTCAAGGGCTTGCCGGCAGAGTACCAGCCGTTTACCCAGGAACTGAGCCGGCAGCCGATTCCAAAGAACAAACGTGTCTTCGATAACGCCAAGGTCAGCGATCACCACGCCATTATTCCGACTGAGAAATCGGCACACGACATTCGTTCATGGAAGCCGGACGAACAGAAAGTATATGATCTGATCGCCCGTCGGTTCCTCGCCGCATTTTTTCCCAACTGGGACTATCAAGCCACCTCGGTGGAACTCGAAGCCGCGGGACAGTCGCTGCGCGCCTCGGGCCGCGTCACCCTGAAAAAAGGCTGGAAGAGTGTCTTCGACCGAAATACGGCCGATACCGAAGAAAAAGAGGAAGATCAATCACTTCCACCACTCAAGAAGGATGACCAGAGGCAGGTTCAGGAAGTCACGATCCTGGACAAAAAAACGAAACCTCCGGCTGCGTATACCGAGGCGACCCTGTTGCGTGACATGGAAACGGCGGGCAAGTTCGTCGAAGATGAAGAGTTACGGCAGGCGATGAAGGAAAGCGGACTCGGCACTCCGGCGACCCGCGCCGAAATTATCGAGAAGTTGATTCGTGTCGGTTATCTTACCCGTGACAAAAAGCGTCTTGTGCCGACAGAAAAAGGGAAAGAACTTGTACGTTTGATCGACCAGAGACTCAAAAGCCCTGAACTGACAGGGGCATGGGAAAATCGACTGAGCCTCATCGCCAAGGGCAAGCACGACCCGGCACAGTTTGCCGCCGATATTCGACAACTGGTGACGGAGATCGTGCAAACCATTCGGGAGTCGCGATTCGAAGATGTGAAACGCGAATCTCTCGGACAGGATCAGGGTCGCAGACCGGGCAATGAATCAACATCACAGCCCACCGCACCGCCGAAATCAACAGATCGTTCGAATACCGCAAAAGCGGCCACCGATAAGCCGGCGCCCCCGGCGGCCTCTTCGAAGGCGGCACAAGGCAACACCGCATCGACTCGACAGATTGTCGGCACCTGCCCGCGCTGCCGTGAAGGGCATATCGTCAAGGGTAACACCGCCTACGGATGCCTGCGTTACCGTGAGGGGTGCCAGTTTCGCCTCCCCTTCGAATATCTCGGCAAGAGTCTTTCTGAAGCCATGTTGAAACAACTGCTGAACGGCAAGGAGACGCGAGCAACCGTCGGTTTCTCCGCTCCCGACGGAACCAGGCTCAGCGGCAAACTCCGTTTGAACCAGGATACATGGGAAATCGAACTGATTCCCGTTGCACAGGCCGACAAACCGCGCACCCGCAAGAAGAAGGAAGTAGAGACGCCATGAGCGCAAGTCATCTCAATCGTCGCCGGCTCATTCCCGCTTTAATCGCTTGTCTTGCCTGTGTATTACTCGTACTATATGCCGCGGGATGCCGCATCATCGACCCCGGATACGGGAACGGATATGTTCCACGCTCTTTCAATCGATGATACAGCCGAATCAGGAATACCGGATCCAGGGCGAGGGCTTTGAGCTGCTGATTCCGGCGGGAGCCGTGCCGAGATCGAGTCAGCTTTCTGTCTTCCGCACGCTGCGCGAAACCAATATCTTTCCGGTGCCGGCAAGCTGGACAATTCTCAGCAATACCTACACCATCACTTCGATGGGCGGCATAGGCTCGTATAACCTGAGCCAGCTCTTTCGCCCGGCGGCCATGCGCATTCCTTTCTCGACCGATCTCATGCCGACGGGGTCCGACCAGTCGGATGTTTTCATCGCCTGTTACGATGGCGCGCAGGGGTTGATTCTGCGCACTCCGTCCGTCGACATGACCAACGGCATGGCCATGATCGAAACGTATCACTTTTCGATGTGGGCAGTCGTCGCCCGGCCGCCCGACCTTCGACCGAAAGCCTTTGCCGTCGCCCCACGCGTCGAAACCGAGCCGGCGATTATGGCTGCCCGCACGGGCAACAAGTTTGACAGCGACCTCCTCTTTTCCGTTCTGTTCGATCTTCCGGGCGGCGCTGCCACCGTCGGCGGCCTCAGTGGCTGGTATATGCAGTTTTTTCCCGTTCCGCAAACCGGCCTGGTGCTTGGTCATCCGACCGTCAACGGCAACACACGCCCCTTGACAGCCGGGTATCCGTTTCTCGAACCGATTGATCTGCTCAAAGATCCACTCATCACGAGATTGTACGATGGCACGCACGGCACCCTCAATTTCCGACTCGTCTTCACCGACAAAACACCTGCCGAGGCCCCTGTTTCGTTGATCTGGCGTCTGGGCGCACGAGACCCTCTCGGAATTCTCTATGAGAGAGAGGGGCAGATTTCCTTCACCGTCGAGCGTCGACAGATCACCTTGAATGCTCCTCTTGGAGCGGTTGAGGCGGGAACTCCGATTTCCTTCGCCTGGACTCTTCAACCCGATGTCAGAGCCTACGAGTCCGTGCTTTTGCAGATAGCGGACCACCCGGAAGGCTTCCTTCTTCCCCGGTTTGAAACCCTGCTGAAACCAGCGACAACCACGTATATCCTCGACCGTGACGCGGCCGCTCTTCTTCCTGCAGACAAGCGACTCCACTGGCGAATTGTCGGCTACGACTTGTACAAAAGCCAACCCATCTCGCGGCCGGCGCAGTTTTCCATCGGGAACGTACCTGAAGCACTCTCCGTGGTATCCACAATTCCTGCATCCGGGGCCCTCAATGTTTCCCCGGCCGTCACGATCAGCGCCGTCTTCAGTCGCGCAATCGCCACCGGCACCATCATTCCGGCTCTGTCGGTGACGCCGGCGGTCATTGGCGATCTGCAGACCACCGCCAACTCGTTTTCGTTCACTCCCGATTCCGCGCTCCTTGAGAATACACGCTACCTCGTCGGACTGGCGTCAACTATCACCGACCTTAACGGCAACGGTCTGGAAGCCCCCTTCGAGTTTTCATTCACCACCGGCTCGCTGGGCGCGGCCGGCTTTGCCAACCTGCTGCAGTTCGTGCCGGCTTTCGGAGCGCGTGAGGTGCCTCCCCTGCAACCCATAGAAATGGTCTTCGATCGCGATATGGCAGCCGCCTCCGTGCAGGCGGCTTTCTCGCTGACCCCGGCTGCCGGTGGAGCGGCTCCCGTCTGGTCGTGGCTGACGCCGCGACACGTGAGAGTCACTTTTCCCGACGGCCTGGCATACGGTACAAGGTATGTTGCTCTGCTTGCAGCTTCTGCTGCCAGTCTTGGCGGTCAGAACATGCAACAGGATTTCACCTGGTCATTCAGCACTTCTGCGAGCGAAGATGTGACTCCGCCTGCACTGCTCAGCGTCACCCCGGCGGCAGGCGCTCGCAACGTGCCGCTCAATACATTTCTGACACTGAACTTTTCCGAACCGATGAACACGCCGTCGGTTGAAAACGCAGTCACCGTCACTTCTCCGGAGGTCGGTCCCCTGGAGTTTGTCTGGATCCCCGGCGGAGAAAGCGTCGCCGTGCGCCCTCAGGCCGGCTGGAAACCCAACAGTCAGCATACCGTGCGCGTGGACGTTACCGCGGCCGATGTCAGCGGCAATCGAGTCGAAGAGCATTTTGAAACAACCTTCTCGACCGGTTCCGAGAACGGGCCGATCATCGTTTCCTCGCGGCCTGCGCATCGCGAACTGGCGGCGCAGCCGGTTTCGCGCCTCGAGTTCACCTTCGACCGGCCCATGAATCGCGCGAAAGTCCAGACAGCCTGGTCCGTCATCCCACGTCCGGTTGCCGCACCAACCTTCTTATGGAGCGAGGGCGACACCAAACTCACGATCTCGTATCCACTGCCCTTCCCCGAGCGCACCGACGTCACTGCAGCGTTTAGCGCGTCGGCTCAGGATGTCGACGGCCTGCCGCTGGCCGGGCAGAGCTACATCACCTTTCGGACCGGCGACTTCACCGCACCATCTCTGGTTTCGATTGCACCTGCATCCGGAAGCAGCCAGGTCGCCCAGAACGCCAAAGTCACGGTGCGCTTCTCCGAGGCCATGCAAACGTCCAGTCCGGAAACCAGGATCACTCTCTCTCCGGCGCTTTCCGGGGTATCGTATTCCTGGTCCGCTGATGCGACACAGTTGTTCATCGAACGCAGTTCCCCCTGGCCGGCCGGCAGCCTGCAATCGTTTGTACTGTCCGGCGCCCTGAAAGATGCTGCCGGAAATCCGCTCGGCGCTTCAGTCACTTTCTCGCTCACGTTCGAAGCCTCAACCGCTCCTGATCTGGTTTCGTTCTCCCCGGCAAACGGCGCTCTGAATGTCAGTCGAACCGCTTCCATCGTGCTCACGTTCGATCGCGCCATGAACCGCGCCGTGACCGAAGCCGCCTGCGTGATCTTTCCGACAAGCTCGGTTTCCGCTTCCTGGAACGGCGCGTCGACGGTACTGACGTTTACTCCCACGACGGCGTGGGCAAATCAGACCACCTATCAGGTCGAGATCTCTGGTTCTGCCACCGATCAAAACGGAATCCCCATCGTGGGACCGCGTTCATTTTCGTTCTCAACGGCCGATACCGTTCCTCCGGCCCTGCTTACGGTCTCACCCGTGCATCAAGCCTTCGGCGTTTCTCGCAACACTTCACTCGTCTTCACGTTCTCTGAGCCGGTGAACACCGTCAACGCCCAGACCGCTTTCTCACTGACTCCAGCCGGTCCCACGGCCCCGATATTCTCGTGGTCGAACGCCCAC
>CAYYIY010000008.1:126263-143172 GCA_964472075.1 uncultured bacterium
ATCGGACATTGTCCGTCACGTATGGCGGCTTGCTGAACGCAGACACCCTGTATCGAACGCGATTCACCACGGCTCTCACCGACGCCTCCGGCAATACTCCCGCGGCACCGTTCGAAAGCGAATTCACCACCGAATCCGCCGTATTTCCCCAGGTTGTTGAGTTTGCACCGCCGCAAGGTGCCACGGGCGTCGCTCGCGACACCGCGATTCGCTTCGTTTTCAACAAACCGATGGCGACACCGACCGTACAAGTTACTATCACGCCTGACCCGGGAGGAACGCCGACCTATCTCTGGTCATCAGACCTCAAGACACTGACGTATGTCCCCGCGACCAGCCTGAACACCGGACAGTTGTATTCCGTCCAGCTTTCCGCCACCTCGCGCGATGTGTATCAGAACCCTCTGAATGACCCTCGCACAGTCTCATTTACCGTCGGCACCGCTGTCGCTGCCACGGTTGCTTTCGCTCCTATCGATGGATCAACGGGCGTTCTCACCACCACGCAGCCGGTACTCACGTTTTCGAAAGCAATGAACACCGCTTCTGTGCTTGCCGGTCTCATCATCTCTCCTGCTCCCGGAAGCATCAATCCGACCTGGACAGATGGCAACAAGACACTGACGCTCGATCTCGGCGCGTTAACCGCGTCGACTACCTATACGGTTTCTCTCGCCCCCACGGTATTAGACGCAGATGGCGTCGCCCTCGGACGCACGTTCTCGACCACATTTACGACCAGACCACCGGCTCCAACCATTTTGGCGTTCTCCCCCGAAGACGGGGCAACGGGTGTCGGTCTGACATCACCGGTCGAGATCAGATTTTCGCAGCCGATGAACCAGGGGTCGGTGAACGTGACCATCGCACCAGACGAGCCTCTCGGAACTCGGACACTTGCTTGGACAGCCGATTCGCAGGCTCTCACCCTCAGCTGGTCACCCGGATATGAAGCATTAAAAGCATACACCGTTACGGTGTCAGGGCAGGACACGTATGGACAAAACCTGACCGGGACATTGAGTTCATCATTCACTTCGGCAAATGTTGACGGGCCGACCATCGTGAGTTTTTCTCCGTCGACAGGCACGCAGAATGCCTCTCGTTCAGTTCGCCTGACCGCGGTCTTCAGTCGCGCCATGAAGACTGATGACACCCAGAGCGCATTTTCGCTGTCACCAGTTCCGACCGGAGTGCCGATTTTTTCGTGGTCACCCGATCAAAAGACCCTTGAAATCACCTTTTCACAGCCCCTCGACTATGACACATATTACACTGCGGCATTCGGCACCACCGCGCGCGACCCGAACCTGGTTCGTCTGGCTTCCGCTTTTTCATCCTGGTTTGTCACCGAAGCCCGGCCAACCATTCTATCAGCGAACGTCAGTCCGAGTGCCGGTGCGACAGAAGTGGCTTCAGCTGCCGTTATTCGAGTTCCATTCTCGAAGCCGATGAACAAAGCCACCGTTCAGTCGGCTTTTTCACTCAAAGCCGCCGGCGCTCCTGTTTCCGGCACATTCACCTGGGATTCAAACACCCTCGTCTTCACTCCTGCAAGCCCATTACCGGCAGCGACAACTTGCACTATCAGTATCACCACCACAGCTGTTGATCTTTCCGGCAACTCGCCGGCCTCGCCCTTCAGCAGCTCCTTCGTCACCTACACTCCCGACCTTGCCGCCTGGCGAAAAGATCTCGAGTTTTTTGACGAAGGAAGTGCCACGCAGTTTTCGCAGCGAACCGGCCATGCGCTGGTCGTCTTCGACAATAAACTCTGGGTGATCGGCGGCACAGACGGCATCAATGACTTGAATGATGTCTGGCGTTCCTCTGACGGCGTCACCTGGACGCGCGCCACCGCCAACGCCGCGTTTTCCGCCCGACACGGCCACGCCTGCGCCGTCTGGAACAACGCGATCTGGCTGACAGGCGGCGTGAATCAGGTCATTGTCGACGGATTTCCCGAGGATAACTATCTCGATGATGTCTGGCGGTCGACAGACGGGGTTACCTGGACTCGCATGTCCGCATCAGCGGAATACTACACGCGTTCCGAGCACGTCATGCTGGTGTTCAACAATCAACTCTGGATGGTCGGCGGCATCACGACCGATACGGACGGCAACGAGATTCTGCTCGGCGATGCCTGGAGTTCAAGCAATGGAACAAACTGGACGGAACGCAGCCTCGTCGTCGGATTCACCCCACGTCGCAGCCCTGCCGCCTGGTCGGCTCTGAGCAAACTGTGGGTTGTCGGCGGGTTCGGCGTTGATTCAGTGACGCAGCAACAGCGGCCGCTGAACGACATCTGGAGTTCAAGCAACGGTGACACCTGGCAGCGCGTCATTGCTGCGGCGCCATTCGCCGGGCGCAGTGGAGCCGGATTCGCTTTTTTCAAGAATCGCTTTACCCTCGTCGGCGGCTCCGGCGCGGATGCCGGCGACTGGGACATCTTCTATAACGACGTTTGGACAAGTGCCGACGGCATCAACTGGAATCGCAACCGACCGGACGGTGTTGCTGTTGATCACTTCTCTCGTCGAACCGCTCACACGCTTGGTATTCTTGGAACAAGACTGTATCTGGTAGCGGGCGAGACCGATCTCGGTCCATTCAACGATGTCTGGTCGACGCCGTAGCGGCCCTTCATGAGCCGTTTGCCGGCGTTTCTCTCATGGTTATTGGTGCCGGCAATCCTCGGTGAATTGCAGGCGTTGCTTGAACTTTCACTACCGAGCCGACGAAGGGTTCATAGTAATCTGCGGCGCGATGCATTTTTCAGATCAATGGACCAAACACCCCATGTACGGTAGAATGGGTCTCAGTGACTGACCTTAGGCGAATATGTCATCGCTGATCGAAGCCCTCTTCAATGACTGATCCGATACAGGAAAAACCACCGACCGCGAAGTCCTCACCAAGCGGTCGGACGCTCTTTTCCGAAAAACCGTTTACCTTCGAACTGTTCCAGCTTTGGTTCGTCACCCTGGCGTTCGCTCTGGTTTTCCTCGCCGCCAATCGACTGGGCCTCGGTTCGTCCGATCCAAATCGCGTCCGACTGATCTTCTCGACGTTCGTCATAATCAATATCGCCGGCGCCTTTATGGCTTTTCAGGGCTGGAAGCAGGTGCCGACTCGCGGACGAGCTCATGATCTGGCGCTCTTTCTCAGTCTGGCGCTCCTTTCTGCGGCCATCGCCAACAGTCTCGATCTGATCCTCTGGACTGTCGGCGCCTTTCCGCTCAAAAGCTCGATCTACCCGAACATCTTTTTCGTGTTTGCCCTGGTGTTCGGTGTTCTCGGCATCTTCAAGCTGGCCCAACTCTGTCTCGTCACCCCCGGCATTCTTACCGCTGCCATCTTCTCACTCCTCGTCGCCTTGTTCCTGTTGATTCCGTACAAGTTTAATTCAACTCTTTTTGGCTCTATTTCAGCGTTTGAGAATCAGAAAGAATATCTGTTCGGCATGCTCTATTCCTTCGTCATTGCCTTCATCGGCTCGGTTTGCGCTCAGATCATGATCTCGTCACGCGGCTTCTTTCGCCTGCCTGCTCAGTTTATCTGCGCAGGCACCATTGGTCTGAGTTTCGGCTGCTCGATCTACGGTGCGCAATTTCTTGTACAGGACACGATGAGCGTATCGTCCAGCCCCGTCCATGTGATTCTCGGGCTTTCCTATGTCTCAATCGGTCTCGGGGTGTACCGGCTCGGCAACGTGATTCTCGAACAGTTCCAACCCGATCTCGACCAGATTCCAAAACTGGATGCCCTGTTCGAAGCGCTCGGCCCCAGCATCGGGCTGAAAGTCTACGAGGAGATGACGGTCCAGCTTCTCGCTTCACAGACGGCGCAACGCAAGGCCGAAGCCGAAGCCGGAGTTCGGGAAGAAACGATTCAGGTTCTCAAGAACGAGATCGCCCGACGCCAGAAAGCCGAGGAAGAACTGCGGTCGGCGCGTGATCGCGCTGAAGCCGGCAACGTCGCCAAAGCCAACTTTCTCGCCATGGTCAGTCATGAACTGCGAACGCCGCTCACAGCCGTCATCGCGTATGGCAAACTACTATCTGAAGAGAACGGGCCGCTTGGAAAACGCACAACACCCGAGATTCGCGAGTTCGGCACAAGAATCGTAAAAAGCGGGGAACACCTTCAGGGCCTGATCGATAACATCCTCAGCTTTTCAGAACTCGAAGTCGGACATGCAACCCTCAAGGCAAGCGTGTTCGATATCGCTTCTCTGATCGAATTCCTCGAGTGGTTCGTCGGCATTCAGCAGTCGCGCGCTCCACATGTTTCTTTCGAATTGCATCACCCGAATAAGCAGGTTCAGCTGTATTCCGACCTGCTGGCCATGAAACAGATTCTGATCAACATCCTTTCCAATGCATTCAAGTTCACCCAAACGGGCAAGATCCAACTTTCCTTTGATGTCCAGGGGAACGACCTGATCGTGACGGTCTCAGACACCGGCATCGGAATTCCTTCGTCCCAGAAGGAGCATCTCTTCCAGCCATTCTTTCAGGTATCTTCAGGAAAACGTCGTCGATACGGCGGTGCCGGTCTCGGTCTGGCCATTGTCAAGCATCTGATCGATTCCCTCCGTGGTTCAATCACCATTGATTCGGAAGAAGGTCGCGGTACCATCGTGAAAATGACTTTTCCAGAGGTTGTGAGGCCCGCATGACACAAGCATCTGCAGCCCCCTCGAAGCGAAAATCCGTTTTCCTCTTCTGCGACGGAGCCTGCTCTGGAAACCCCGGGCCGGGCGGATGGGGCGCCATTCTGCGATTCGGAACGACCGAGCGCGAACTCAGCGGCGGAGAACGTCATACCACGAACAACCGCATGGAACTCATGGCCTGCATCGAGGGCCTTCGGCAGCTGAAAGAGCCGTGCGACGTGCTGATTCAGACCGATAGCCAGTATCTGGCCAGGGCCTTTCAGGATGGCTGGCTCGAGAAGTGGCAAAAAAACGGCTGGAAGACTTCCGGCAAGCAGCCCGTAAAGAACCGCGAACTCTGGGAAGAACTGCTGAAGCTTTCCGCGCAGCACCAGCTGCGATGGCAGTGGATCAAGGGTCACGCCGGGCACCACGAGAATGAGAGATGCGACGATCTGGCGGTGAAGGCACGCGAAGAGATCGCCCGTGGTCGCGAGTGAAAAGCCCTTGATCGAAAGAGCTCGCCGGCCTCGCGAACAGAGTACCCCTCTCGGAGTCGCCGCCATGGTGCCGATTCGCACAAGCGGTCGGTTGTCACCCAAGTTCGCCGTCGGCGCCACGCTCTTGTCACTCGTTATCTGCACGGTAACGACGGTCTTCTCGGCGCATACCGACCCGCTGCAGATCATGAAGAATCTGCCTCCTCCCGATGTCGATTATCCGTACGCTCCCGCAAACGACTCGGCGCCGCTCCCCGCCTCATCTGCTCTGAAACCGGCGGTAAACCCGAGTTTCCCCGAGCCCGCTCCGCCAAAGGCCCGTCTACAGGTTCCCGACCATCTGAATTTCAAACCTCGAAAAGAGGCCAAGACCCCAGATGCGGCATCAAAGACCGTTCACCTGACCCAGCCGAAGGCGTCAGGAACCATCGAGCCTGGCACGGCAAAACCGACGCCGACGCACAGGGCATCTTCATCAGGGAAGCCGCCCCAGTCGGCTCCTGCCACTTCATCCACGACGGCGATTGCCCCGATCGCTTCAGCGGCTGCCGCACCGGCAAAGAAACCGCCGCTTACGGCATCAAGCTCTACAACTCCGGCCACACCAGGCGCTGCGGCGAGCGCCCCAGGCAAGATCGCTTCGTCCTCGGCGAAACTCGCCTCCGCCTCAGCTTCCACCCCGGCCACGTCGACCACGAATGCCACAACCCCCGCTTCCATCACTCACATTGTGGCTGAAGCGCCGCATACCGCCACGGAATCCGAAAACGCCTCGGAGACCGAAGTAGCAGAGGCGGAGGTCGCGTCGGAGCCGGCAAGCCCGGAAGGAGAAACAAACGCGGAAGAGGCCGGACAGCCTGAAGGGGAAGGAAACACCGAAGGGGAAGAAGCCGCCGGCGAAGACGGCAAGCCGAAAGAGGTGGCCAACCTTGACGAAATCATCGATGAAGCCAATGGTCTGAAGGACAAGGGCAGCTGGGACGAATTGCTGACGTGTCTCGAGAAAGCCGGTGAGAGTGCCGACGCGCGGGTGCTCAGTCTTCGTCTCGACGGGTTACTGCATCAGAAGAAGCTGAGCATCGATAGAATCAAACCCGTGGCCGAAGCACTGCTGCAAGCGGACAACCGCAGCCAGATTGCCAACTATGCGATGGGATACGCATCAGCGTACGGCAGAAAGCCCAATCTGGCCCTGGCTCTCAACTTTCTCACCAAAGCCAAGGCCGGTCGCAAGCCCTACCCGGGGGCAAGCAGCTTGTACTGGCAACTCTGGCTCAAGAAAAACTGGTATCTGTTTCTGCTGCTGATCGGTGGCGGAATCTTCGGTTTCGATCGATACAAGAAGAAGAAGAAAAAACAGGCAGAGGCAACGCCGCAGCCGGAAGGAACCCTGGAGCAATCGGCAGACGCGACCACTCCCGCAGCCGAAGCCGGTGAGGAACCTTCCACAACTGCTGAAGGCACGGAAGTGGTCGATGCCACCGAAGCTCCTGCCGAAGCGACCACAGGCGAGCAGGCCCCGGTTGAAAATGCGCCGGCCGAAGATGCAACGCATGAAGCCGGCGAAACAGACGCTCCACCGGAACAGAAGTAAAAACTCGTCTCCCGTACGCGAACAAAAACTACAGGTCGCTCAGACCTGCAGTCTTCGTTTCGGAAATGGGTTGTTCGCGCCGCCGACCTTACTTGGTCTTGCGATACACGTTCAAACCGATCTTCTCTTCGCGACCGGGAATGGCATAATTGCCTTCGGTCGTGGCAACGATGATCGATTTACCCGAGGAAGAAGCCCCGAATTCCTTGGTCAGATCGACTTTGATCGTCAGGATGTTGCCTTCAACAGTCAGTTCAACGTTCTTCATGTCGGAAACCCCTCCATTGGCGGTTATACTGATTGAGCGCGGCGAAGATACCATAAATCCGCAACAAATGCTAGTAGGTTTTTTCAAGGTTTTGTATAATCAGCCATGCTTCAACCTTCCGATCATCCTTTCCGACTTGTCGGCGTCTTTGTACTGACCGTCTTCCTCGCGGCCATTCCGACGACAACTTCGGCAACGCCGAAAACCGCGATCGCCAGTGCCGGGGCCTACATCTGCGACCTGCTCTCGCCCCGCCGAGCTCAGCAGGCATTTCAGGAACTGGCCGCGCGCGGGAAAGCGGCTGTCCCGACTCTTCAGTCCATGCTATCGGGGCGCAACATGCGGCTGATTCGTGCCGCCCTCGATCTCTCCGCCAAACTCGATGATCCCACCGACGACCTGCTGCGTGAACTGACTCGCATCGCCTCGGTTAAACGGTTCGGGAAGCTGCGCCTGCGCGCCATGCGAGTTCTCGGTGCCTACGGCCGTTCAGCCGGCAAAGCGTTGCCGACTCTGACACGTCTGCTGCTCGATGCGAATGCCGAAATGCGTCTGGCCGCCGCTGAATCGATCGTTGATCTGTTCGCCGGCGGAGCGCCGAAACTCCCCGACGTGCTCAAACAGCTGAAAGACCCCAGGAGCCCTCTGCGCCGCACCGCCGTCCAACTGCTGCAAACCGCGGCTCCCCTCGCCCACCCTGCCGCGCCGCTTCTGTATGAGTATCTCGAAACCGGCTCCGTTCGGCCAACGCGCGCGCTCAGCCTGCTGCTTCCCACGTCGTCTCTTCTCAATGTGCTGGCTGAGCCGCTTCTTGAGAAAGTCGGCGTTTCGCAGCTCGACCCGCATGCCGAGGCCGTCAGCGACGAAGTCGATCTCGAGCACAGTCTCGCCACGGAAGACGACACGGCCGAGGCCGACGCCGCCGAAGCAGCACCGTCTTTCGAAGATGTCCCGGCCCAAGAATCAGACTGATTCGTTCAAAAAAATACCCAGGAGAAAACACGCATGCAACTCGGCTTCATCGGACTCGGAAAAATGGGAATGAACATGGTGAAACGGCTTTCCGGCGGCGGTCATACCGTGTTCGGAACAGCACGTACGGCGACCCGGAAGCCCGAACTCGAACAGGCAGGCGGGCGCTGGGTCGAGAACCTTGCTGATTTTGCCCGCGTTCTTTCAGCACCAAGAACGGTGTGGGTCATGGTCCCCGCTGGGCAGGCAACCGAAGACACGATTCAGGGTCTCACCCACGTTCTCTCTCCCGGAGACACGATTATCGACGGAGGCAACTCGGACTATCGCGACACCCAGAGGCGAGCGGAAGACCTGTCGCGACTCGGCTTCCGATTTATCGATAGCGGCACCAGCGGCGGCATCTGGGGTCTAAAGAACGGGTACTGCCTGATGATCGGCGGTCTTGCCCGCGATGTCCAGGCGGCCGGCCCTTTGTTCGAAACGCTTGCGCCACCCAGCGGCTGGGCGCACGTCGGGCCGTCCGGTGCAGGCCACATGGTCAAAATGGTGCACAACGCCATCGAATACGGCATGATGCAGGCCATGGCAGAGGGATTCGACGTCCTGGATCACAGTGGTTTGAACCTTGATCTGGCGCGTATCGCCGAACTCTGGAATCACGGAAGCGTCGTTCGCTCATGGCTCATGGAACTCGCCGCCGGTGTTTTTGCCGAAGACCCGAAAATCGAAGCCATTCAGGGGTATGTCGAAGATTCAGGCGAATGCCGCTGGACCATTGAAACTGCCCTGCAGCAGGGCACGCCGACCCCGGTGTTCTGTGCATCGCTGCATGCACGCTATGCGTCTCGACGCGAGAACGCCTTCGCCAATCGATTTCTGGCGGCATTGCGGCAGAAGTTCGGCGGCCACGCGGTCAAAGCGGCTCCGACACAGGAATGAGTTCGCCAACACGCCCCGTCTGCACCTCCAGCCTCGTCATTTTCGGTGGAACCGGCGACCTGTCGCGCCGCAAGCTGATCCCGGCGCTCGCGCGACTTCAGGCGGCCGATTTACTTCCATCAGATCTGCACCTCATCATCACCGGGCGACGGCCCATGACGCTCGAAAACGCTCTACAGATCATCGAATCCGGTCTTCCCGACAAAAGCCGGCGCGATGAACTGCTATCAAAGGGATTATCCCGGATACTCCCGCGCATTCACTATATTCACCTCGAGCCGACCCAACCGGAATCCGTATCGGCATTTTTTCGTGAGCTTCGTTCTCTCGAGGGGCTGGGCGCCGCGCCGGCCAGGCTCTTCTACCTCTCCGTGCCGCCCGATTCGATCCCGGACTTTTTTCAGGTGCTGGAAATGGCTCTCGAGAAAACGGCGGTGAGTCCCTGTCCGTCACGCGTTCTCGTCGAAAAGCCCTTCGGTCATGACCTGACATCGGCACGTTCGATCAACGATCGTCTGCTTCAGGTCGCACGTGAAGATCAGATTTTCAGAATCGATCACTATCTCGGCAAAGAGGCGATTCAGAACATTCTCGTGCTGCGCTTCGCCAACCTGTTTCTCGAACCGCTCTGGAATCGGCACTACATCGACCACGTTCAGATCAGCTTTTCAGAATCCATCGGTGTGGGATCCCGCGCCGGCTACTTCGATCAGGCGGGTATGCTTCGCGATGTGGTTCAGAACCACCTTCTGCAAGTCCTCTGTCTCATTGCCATGGAAGCTCCGAACGCCCGCCATCCTGATTCCATCAGACAAGCCAAGCTGCGGGTGCTGCAGGCTCTGCGCCCCCTGTCGACGCAGAATCTGAACACCGACGTGATTCGCGGACAGTATGGGCCCGGAATCATCAACAACGTCTCTGTTCCCGGTTATCGAGAGGAACAGGGCATACCGGCCGACTCGACGACAGAAACCTTCGTCGCCATGAAACTGTACGTCGATTCGTGGCGCTGGCATCAGGTCCCGTTCTACGTGAGGGCCGGAAAGAGACTCGCGCATAGCGAGACCGAGGTAGCCGTGTGCTTCAAAGAAGTCCCGCCGATCGCGCTGCCTCCCGAAGTCGGCAGACCCACTCCGAACGTGCTGCGCATTCGCGTGCAACCGGAAGAGTCGATCGTTCTTCAGGTTCAGACCAAGGCACCGGGCATGCAGATGACGCTTGCCAATGTGAACATGGACTTCTCATGGCATCGCTCGTTTCGCGGGCCGAGACCGGACGCCTACGAGCGCCTGCTGCTCGACGCAATGCACGGCGACAACACGCTGTTTCTTCGAAACGATGAAATCGAAGAAGCCTGGAAGTTTGTCGATTCCATTACCTCTCACTGGCGCCAATTCGTCCAGACCCCTCTCCATTCGTATGACGCGGGCACATCAGGTCCTTTGGCCGCTCACGAATTGCTGCAGCGAGATGCACGATCCTGGCATGAGCCGGCTTCAACAGCCGCACAGAGTTCCGATTGATGCACCAGCCTACAATCAGAGTATTCCCGGCAGGTAACTTTGCAGAATCAGCGGCAGACGATCTTGCCGTCCGCATCAACCGCCTTTCCAGCCAATGCAAGCTCTGGATAGGAATCTCAGGCGGCGAAACCCCCCGACCTGTATACACCCGACTTGCCGCGATTATGCAAGCAACACCTCGGTCTGACCAGGCTCACACCTGGTTTCAGGTTGACGAACGATGCGTGCGTTCTGACGCACACGACAGCAACCAGCGCATGATTCGGGAAACACTGTTCAAATCCGGAGATGAGCAGCTCTGGGGAAGTTTCGTTTCCGTTCCTCACCCCGATGATCCGGCACGGGCGGCTGAAGACTATAATCGAAGTCTGGCTCCTGCGTTCACGCAGGTTCCGAATCATCGGCGGTTGTTGCTCATTCTCGGCCTGGGAACCGACGGTCACACGGCATCCCTGTTTCCCAATACCAGCTGGAAAACAACCCCGGTGGGTGTATGGTATACAGCGCTGCAAGTGCCCCATCTCAAGACGCAGCGACTTTCTCTCACTTACGGGGCTATCATGCAGGCAGATGAGATCGTTTTCCTTGTTTCAGGTGCGAGCAAACAGCGAATCCTCGAGTCTCTGATTCGCGGCACAGATTCAGGAGTCCCTGGCGGTGCCGTAATGGCCAACCACCCTTCCGTGACTGTCCTGGCTGACGATGAGGCAGCGGCGCTTCTAAAGTAGTTGCACCAGCCCGACTTATTCAGATTTCGGAGAATAAAAAAACCGCAGCCCGTGAGCTGCGGTTTTTTTAAGAATCCGTTTCTGGATCAGGGAATCTTGATGGTCTTGCCGACCTTCAGAGCTTTCGGATTGGTGATGCCGTTCGCATCAGCAATCTTCTTCCAGTTTTTGGTCGTTCCGTAGACCTTCTTGCTGATCTTGGCCAGCGTGTCGCCTTTTTCAACGACATAGGTGCTGACTTTACCAGCCGATGCATCGTCGTGCACTTCGCCCGGGATGGCGTTAACATCGACCGGTTCGGGCTCGGGGGCCGGTTCGGGGGCCGGTTCGGGTTCAGGAGCCGGTTCGGGGGCCGGTTCGGGTTCAGGAGCCGGTTCGGGTTCAGGAGCTGGAGCAGGTTCAACGGCCGGAGCCGGTTCTGGAGCCGGAGTCGCCGGCTTCTCTTCGACGATGCGGAAGTTGCGGACATCGATGGCACCGCTCGGGAACTTCGCATCGGGCTTGCGCACGTTGCCGAAAATGCGCATCTTCGCGCCGCGGTGTTCGGCCAGCTGTTCAGCCTTGCGACCAGTCAGTTCGAGAACCTGACCGTCGTCGGTCTTGAACATGATCTTGCGACCGTCGATGGCTTCAATGCCACCGGTGACAGTCGTCGACCGAGCCTTTTTGCTGAACCACTCGGTGACCTTCGAGAAGGTGCCCTTCGCGAATGACGCCTGTGCGGGCAGGAGCAGAGCCAGCACCAGAAGAGAAAGATACATTTTTCTCATCGCCTACATTCCCCCTTTGGGATGCTTGAAAGTTTCCGGCCCATCACGAGCCGCTTGAATCTATAACGTTCTTTTTCGTTTTGCAAGAGGCGACGGAAAAAAAAATGCCGTCCCGAAGGACGGCTGCTGATGCTGGTTTTATCCTTCAAGTTCCTTCGGTCGGCATAATTTCTTTTCTTCGGTGGCAACCCGGCCGCAGCCCTGACAGAAATAGCGAACGCGTGCAACCATGGGTTTGCACAGATGCCTTTCTTCTCCAGCCTTGGCCCCGCAATATTCGCACGTATAGACCTTCTTGGTCGGCGTTGGATCACACAGGTGACCGTCTTCTGTGGCCACAGCCCCGCAGGTCTTGCATTTTCGTAGTGTATTCATCTGCATTTCTCCTCATAATGGCATTCCAAATTTGTGACATAAAAAGAGTATCCTTTTTCACATGCGGAAGCAAGCGATGGTTTTCCGTTCAGCAATTTTGTCCAACTTTTATACATTTTTCATTTTTCTCTCAACTTTGCACCCCGCGTGTGCCGATAGTAATCAGGGGGCAGTGTTTTTTTTCACGGATGAATCCAGCTCAAGGAGGAGCAAGATGGAAAAACTATCCGGTTCAGTTCACCAACAGGTTCTCGAGTGGTCAGCCCGCTTCAGATCGGAATCTCTTTCTCTCGTTGACTATCTTGATCACCGGCAGACCCGAAAAGAGAAAGCTTCAAGCCTCGAGCGCGATCTGCTCGCGCTTTCACCGGTCGGACAATTGCAACGGGTCTTCGCCCAAGCCAGGCGCACAGCAAGCGCCGGCTCCCTGAATCTGAAATTTTCGCTGCCGACTGCGGACCTCAGTGACCCCGCGAAGTTTGCCGAATGGGAGAAAAGCTTCGACCTGGTGATCAGAATGATGGCGAAAGACGATGCCGACTATCGGCGGTTGAAAGAACAGTTTTCGGAAATGTTCGATATCACCCGCGAACATTTCACCTCTGGAACAACCGCGCAAATATCTTCTGAGAGCAGTTCGGCCAGTGGACGTGTCGTCGCATCGGGCGGCGAGTTTTCGATGATGCACACTGAGGGACACATAGAACTCTCATTTCAGCTCGAGCAGACCGAAGAACGCTTCAACATGCGGCAGGTCTATCTGCAGGGCGAGGAAAGATCGTCATCCGTGCAGAAAATCGACCCGCTGATTCTCGATCTCAACGGAGATGGATTCAACCTCACCAAGGCCGGATCCGGCGCCACATTTGATATCGATGCCGACGGAACACCAGACCAGACGGCCTGGGTTCGCGGTGATGATGCGCTGCTGTTTGCCGACTTCAACGGCAATGAGAAACCAGACAACGGCAAAGAATTGTTCGGAGATCAGAACGGCGCCGCCCACGGCTTTGCTGAGCTGGCCCGATATGACGATAACGCGGACAAAGTGATCGATAATCGCGATTCCATCTTTCGCGCCTTGCGTTTATATCGTGATCTGAATGGCGATGGACAGGTACAATCCGGCGAATCGGTCTCGCTCGCGCAGGCACGAATTCGCTCGATCAACCTCGAGTTTTTCAGAGACGGCAGCCTCATCAACGGCAACACCCTGCTTCTTCGAGGTTCATTCACGACCGAAGATGGAAAGACGAACACCATCGCCGATTTTCTTCTGGGGTACCGACCAGGCAGGTGAAATCTTCTTCCTTCGTCTGAATCTCGTGTATACTTCGTGACGATGGAACTGGCCTATCGGCTGATTCTCTACATTCTCATCGCGAATACCGGGTTCATGCTGTATTCGCTGGCCAGGCGCGGCTGGCGGGCAAATGCCGGGTATCTGATTCAACTCGGCCTGATACTGGCATTCATGGTGATCATGCTGATCTGGGGAACCAGCGGCTTCTGGGCCGTCGTGGTTTCCTCCGGCTGCATCATCGTTTCCGTCGTCATTCCATTTCTGCTGCAGAAACGCCTTGAAACGCTGCTCGCCGAGCAGCGCTTCGATGAGATCGAAAATGTCGCATGGTGGAAGGCGGCTCTGGCCTGGAGCGAGGTCAATGCCCATCTGCTGGCTATCGGCCGCATCGCGGCAAACATGAACGAAAGCCCTGCCGCGGTCGAGTCCGAGCTGCGCCATCTCCTCGGAAAAGGAGAACCCTTCGACGGCATCACTCGCCTGTTCATGGCCATGCTTCACTTCCATCAGCGCCGTTTTGCCGAGATCGTCGATGATCTGGCCGCCCCTGATCACAAGGAAGAAGACTTGAGTTTTGAAGAGATGCTGTATCTGGTGCGCGGCTATCTCGAAACCCGGCGTTACGAAGATGCATGCCGGATTCAGCTGCTTCTCGAACAGAAAGCCGTGCATGAGACATCGCCGCACACCTCGGGCAACCTTCTGGTGAGTCGTCTGATCTTCTTCGCCCTGATGGGCTGGAAAGAAGATTTCAACAAACTTCTGGAAACACACCCCGATCTTCGCGAATCGTTGCCCGAGATTCTGCGCGATTTCTGGAGCGGGGTCACCGTCTATCACGCAGGCCAGACCGGCGAAGGCATTGCCCTCATGGAGCAGGCGCTGCAGAAGAACGCCGAAGAGATTCCGGAACACTGGATCGGCTGGATGCGACAGCGTATCGATGAACTTCGCACAAACATCGACGTCTTTACCCGCGAGCAGTATCCCATCCTGTTGCGCCTCTATGAGCGGCACCAGCCGGACTTTCACCAACTGTTCACCGCTACCGAACCGTCCGTGGCACCGCTTCCTGAACAACATCGCCTGACCAGCCTGCTGACCTGGGCCTTCGTCGCCTGTTACGTCGCGAGCCTCTGGTGGAGCAACCCGGAGGACATTCTGCAACTGATTCATCTCGGGGCGAATTCCAGCTTGCTGGTACAACAGGGGGACTGGTATCGCCTCGTCACCAGTCTCTTTCTGCACATGGGCCTGGTTCATCTTTTCATGAACCTGCTCGCCTTGAAATATTTCGGCCCGCCCCTGGAAACGGTAATCGGCGGTCCCATGTTCATCGGCGTTTTTGTATTTTCGGGAGTCTGCGGCAGCCTTCTTTCAGTATGGCATCAAACCAGTCTTTCCGTGGGGGCATCAGGTGCGGTACTCGGACTTCTCTCTGCGGCCATCGTCATCGAGTGGGCCGGGGGCAACGCCGCCCGACGCCTGGCCCGCTACGAGAACCTCGGCACGTTGCTGTTCATTCTCGGGGTCAATCTTCTGATTGGGACCATCGAAAAAGGAATCGATAACAGCGCGCATCTCGGCGGACTCGCCGGCGGAGCCATTGCCGGGCTTCTCGCCGCGACCATTATCCGCCTGCCTTCACTCACCAAAGTCGCGGAAGCACTGGTGGTATTGGCTTCCTGCTCCGTGCTTGCCTGGGCAGGGTATTCCTACAGTACCGTCGACCCCGTGCGACAATATCCGAGCAGTCTCTTACCGCTGATCAAAGCCGACGTCGCCTCCATTCCGATTACACTGTCCATGCCGGCATCGTGGAAAACCCGCCTGGCAAGCGATTCTACGCAGCTTCAAGAACTCACCGTAATGGGAACCTTCGGAGAACGTCTCGACATTTCGTGGGGGCTGAACTCGGACCCACCGGACAAGTGGGTTCGCACGTATGCCGAGGCGCGCGCGAGAACGATTGCCGGAGATGAGCTGGTACAGCTGAAGGCGATCAGTGATCCGGCCACGTTTTCCGCCGGAATCTGGAACGGGTATCGGGTGCAGTGGCGCCTTGCGGCCCAGTCGCATCCGATCGTCATTCGTGATTACATCCTTTTCAGAAGTCACGAAATGGTTTTAATTCAGTGCCTTGTTCCAACCGAACTGGTACAAAAGTATGACGCCGTATTCCTGAAGATCATAGAATCAATCAACGTCAAAAAGGATGTCGACGATGAAGAACCCTGAACTCCAACCGCAACCAACCCAGGCACCGCCTCGTATTCCGCTTGAGCAGCTGAAAAAGGAGATCGGCAAGGCCATTGTCGGCAGTGATGCGGTTATCGAGCAGGTGCTCATCTGCCTGTTTGCCGGCGGGCACGGCTTGTTGGAAGGAGTTCCCGGCTTGGGAAAAACCATGCTGGTGCGCAGCCTGGCTTCGATTCTGCAACTCGGATTTCGCCGCATTCAATTTACACCCGATCTGATGCCGGCCGATATCGTCGGCACCAAGTTGATTCAGGAAGACGAGACCGGGCGCAAGGTTTTTGTGTTTCAGCCCGGCCCGTTGTTCGCCAACCTCGTTCTGGCTGACGAGATCAACCGGGCCACGGCCAAGACTCAGTCCGCCCTGCTCGAAGCCATGGCCGAAGGAACGATCACCGCGGCCGGCGAAACCTACGCGCTGCAGAAGCCGTTTTTCGTGCTGGCCACGCAGAACCCCATCGAAATGGAAGGAACCTACCCGCTCGCCGAGGCCCAGGTCGATCGTTTCATGTTCAAGATCCAGGTCGATCCGCCCGATCAGGCAACTCTCGAGTCGATTCTCGACCTGACCACCACCAATGTCACGCCGGAACTCGCCAAGCTGCTGAATGCCGAACAGATCATCGCCGCTCTGCGCCTGGTCCGCGACGTGCCGATCGCCAAACATTTGCGTGAAGCGATTGCCGCACTCATCGTCGCCACCCAACCGAAGCAGGCGACGGCACCGCAACCGGTCAAGCGCTTCATCGCCTATGGCAGCTCACCGCGCGGGCTTCAGGCGGTAGCTCTGACCGCCAAATCGCTCGCGTATCTGCGTGGGCACAACCACGTGTCGTTTGAAGAGATCAAAGCCGTCGCCAAACCCGCGTTGAGACATCGTCTGCTGCTGAATTTCGAGGGCGAAGCCGAGGGCATCTCGACCGACGAAATCATCGATAAAATCGTAGCGCAGGTCGAGTCTTCCATCGCCATCGGCAAATCGGCGTAATCAGAGGTTTTTCCGCTCGAAGCGCTTGTA
>CAYYIY010000009.1:0-16156 GCA_964472075.1 uncultured bacterium
GTTCCGCACGTTGCGACAGATTATCGAGTTTCTCGGGGTCGGTGCGGCAGAGACCGCATCTGCGGCCCCGGCAGTCGGCCCTTCCGTTTCTTCCCCGACCGCATCCTCTCAGAGTGCGGATAACGGATCATCGCAACAGGTACAGCAGACGTTGATGGCGGTGGTCAGTGAAAAGACCGGATATCCGGCCGAGATGCTGAATCTCGACATGGATATGGAATCGGATCTCGGCATCGATTCGATCAAGCGCGTCGAGATCATGTCCGGATTCCAGGAAAAGATGCCGAATGCTCCGGTGGTGCAGCCGGGCGATCTCGGCAGGTTCCGTACGCTGCGTCAGATCATCGGGTTTCTGACCCCCGCCGGAACCCCGACGACGAAAATCGAAACCGTTACGCCTGCAACTCCTTCTGCTGTTGTATCTCACGCTTCGACAACTGGTATGAGTGTCGCGCCCGGTCATATCGAGCAGACCTTGCTGCAGGTGGTCAGTGAGAAGACGGGGTATCCGGTCGAGATGCTGAATCAGGATATGGACATGGAGTCTGATCTCGGCATTGATTCAATTAAACGGGTTGAGATCCTTTCCGGGTTCCAGGAAAAAGTGCCCTCGGCTCCGGTCGTCCAGCCGGGAGATCTTGGCAAATTCCGGACGCTCGGCCAGATTTTAACGTATTTGAAAGGTTCGACGGCTCAGACACCGCCGTCAAATCAGATGGTTGGCGTCGACCAGCCGGTACAAACTTCGCCTATAGCTGCGGCGGACGTTCCCGAAAAGGTGCTGCGCCGCGTCGTGTTGACAGTACAAGAGGAAGGAGCCGCTGATCGCCCTTTCGTGAAGCTGCCGGCAGGGGGAGTCATCGCGCTGACCGATGACGGAACGCCTCTGACCGGCCTGTTGGCGAAAGCCGTCGAGAAGCAGGGTTTCCGCACCGTCGTGCTGCCGCTCGATGACTCGAACCCCGGCGTGGTTACCGAGCAGGCCTGCGGACTGATCATTCTGGCTCCGGCCGCCGGAAAATCAGCTTCCGCGACGTGGTCGGCGGCGTCTGAAGAGGCCTTGAAAAAGGCGTTCTTCCTGGTGCAGCGTTTTGCTCCGGGGCTGGCCGCTCAGGCCGGCGAGCAGGGGGCGCTGCTGATCACTATTTCCAGACTCGACGGAGCGTTCGGACTCAAACGGGCCGGGCGGGATCTCGATCCGGTTTGGGGTGGTCTGGCCGGATTGGCCAAGACCGCGGCGCGTGAATGGCCGGAGATTTCATCGAAGGCGATCGACCTCGATCGCGCTCTCAAGCCTGAAGAGGCCGCCGAACTTCTGGCACACGAACTGTTTCTTGCCGGCCCGCTCGAAATCGGCCTGCAATCAGGGAAACGTTGGATTCCGACTGAACAGGAACGAGCGATCGGAGAGAAAGCACCGCTTCAATCTCCCTTCCAGAGCGGCGATGTCGTGGTCATTACCGGCGGCGCTCGCGGCGTCACGGCCGAAGTGGCCTGCGCTCTCGCGGAGGCCTGGAAACCGACGCTGGTTCTGTGCGGTCGCAGCGAACTGCCGGGCGAGGAGCCGGCGTGGTTGCGCGGCATCGAAGGCGAGAAGCCGCTGAAAGAGGCGATTCTGGCACAGACGCGCCGTGACGGTCGACAGATGCTGCCGAAAGAGCTTGAGATGCAGTATCAGAAGGTGCTGGGTGAACGCGAGATTCACGCAACGCTGCAGCGTATTCGACAGCGGGGCGCGACCGTCGCGTACAAGTCACTCGATGTGCGTCGCGAGGAAGACGTGAAGCGGGTCATGGCCGAAATTCGGGCGGAATTCGGCGCGATTCGTGGTTTGGTGCATGGTGCCGGAGTTCTGCGCGATCGCCGCATTCTCGAGAAAACCCGCGAGCAGTTCGACGCTGTCTTCGATACGAAGGTGAGCGGACTCCGTCATCTGTTGCAGGTGACTGCCAATGACGATCTGCGCGTCATCGCTCTGTTCTCTTCGGTGACCGGCCGCTACGGGCGCATCGGTCAGGTCGATTACTCGATGGCCAACGAAGTGTTGAACAAGGCGGCTCAGAAACTTGCCGCCTCGCGACCGGAATGTCGCGTCGTTGCCTTTAACTGGGGGCCATGGGAAGGCGGCATGGTCACTCCGTCTCTGCGCAAGGTGTTCCAGGACGAAGGGGTCGGACTGATTCCGTTGCGCGAAGGCGGGCGGTTTTTCGTTGCGGAACTGGCAGCGGGCGGTCGCGAAGAAGTCGAGATCGTCGTCGGCGAATCATTGCCGACCAATGCTCCGCCCCCTGTGAAAGAACCCGCGCGCGTCAGTACCGAATCAATTCTGGCGGGTTCGCAGACAGGGTCGGCATTGCCGCCCAATACCGCGGGCAAACGCTTCTTTTCAGCCTTCGAACACCGGTTGTCGCTGTCCGGCGACAAGATCCTCAACCATCACATCATGAACGGCGACCCGGTACTGCCGATGGCGCTCGTGGTTGAACTGCTGGCGCATGGAGCATTACACGAGAACCCAGGGTTCCTGTTTCATGGCTTCAACCAGCTGCGCATCCTGCGCGGAGTCGTGATGCACGGCCGATCTGAATACGTGCTTCGGGTCTGGTCGACCAAGATGCGAGGCAACGATGAGCAGCCGGTGGTGCATGTCGAACTGCGCGGCGGCCCGCGTGATCGCGAGGTGGTTCATGCCGCGGCCGAGATCGTTCTGGCCGAAAAACTGCCCGCTGAGCCGGCTCCGCGCGTCGTGCCCGACGCCTCTCGTCCGTATCCGCTCACGATGCAGGAAGCCTATCAGCAGTGCTTGTTCCACGGCCCGATGCTCGAAGGCATTCGATCGGTCGACGGCTGGTCTGAAGAAGGCATTGTCACGCAACTGCATGTCGCTCCAACCCCGGAAGAGTGGATGAACAAACCGCTGCGTCCGAGTTGGCTGAGTGACCCCCTGGCTCTGGATGCCGCATTTCAGGTCATGATTCTCTGGACTATTCAGCAGTTCGGTTCGCCGTCGCTGCCGTCGGCGGGTGGCACGTATCGTCAGTATCGCGAACGGTTTCCGGCCGAGGGTGTGACGATGAAAGCTGTCGCTCGCAAGAGCGGAGCGCATACGGTTAAAGCTGACATCGAGTTTCTCGACCGGCACGGTCGAGTGGTCGCCCGGCTCGAAGGCTATGAATGCGTAATGAATCCGGCATTGGCCGAAGCGTTCAAGCGACGTACCATCGAGGAAACCGCCGGTGCCTGATCGAACGTCCTGGCCGGCTATAGCCGTCGTCGGCATCGGGGGCCTGTTTCCCAATGCCGATACTCCGGACGACCTCTGGAAGATCATCGCCGGGGGAATCTGGACGGGTGGCTTGCCTCCCGATGGTCGCTGGCCGTCAGCCCCGGATCACTATCACCAGCCGAAACACGGGGTGGTCGACAAGGTGGCTTCGCCGTACGGATGTTTTATTCGTCGACAGCACTTCGACATTGAAGGTCTTGACATTGATCCGGCCTGGCTGAAAGAGCTTGATCCGCTTTTCCCGCTGGTACTGCATGTCGGTCGCGATTGCTGGCGATCGGCGAACACCGCCGGAATCGATCGACAGCGGACCGGCGTTTTGATTGCCAACATCGTTCTGCCGACCGATGCGACGATGAATCTGACTCGGCGACTCTATGGCCCGCAGGTGGCGAAAGCGCTTGGCACGTCGTTGCGGCATCAAGGCGGCGGGTTCGAAGCGTATGCCGACCCGCGCAATGTGCATGCAGCCGGCCTGCCCGCCGGTCTGCTGGCAAGGGCTCTCGGTCTCGGCGGCGGGTGCACCACACTCGATGCAGCCTGTGCCAGCTCGCTCTATGCCATCAAACTCGCCTGTGAGGAGCTGGCGGCAGGGCGCCTCGATGCGGTTCTCACGGGTGGGGTGGGGCGCGCTTCGTCGCTTTTCACCCAGATGGGGTTCAGCCAGCTCCGTGCCCTTTCTCCCTCCGGGGTTTGTCGGCCGTTTGATGCGGGAGCCGATGGACTTGTCGTCGGCGAGGGCGCGGGTTTCTTTCTGCTCAAGCGACTTGACGATGCCGTGCGCGATCACGACCACATTCACGCCGTCATTCGCGGCATCGGACTTTCGAATGATGTCGGCGGCAGTCTACTGGCCCCCGACTCAGAGGGCCAACTGCGTGCCATGCGCGATGCGTATCGTCAGGCCGGCTGGAACCCTGACGACGTCGACCTGGTGGAATGCCATGGTACAGGAACGCCGACGGGCGATCGGGTTGAAACGTCCAGTCTGCAGGAACTCTGGAAAGGCATCAATAGCGCACCTGGCCGATGTGTCATCGGTTCGGTCAAATCGAATATCGGCCACTTGCTGACCGGGGCCGGCGCGGCCGGCTTCATGAAGGTGCTTCTGGCCCTGCGAGAAAAAACGCTGCCGCCGGTCGCCGGATTCCGGCGCTCAGACCCGTCGATGCATCTCGAAAACAGCCCGTTTCGCGTGCTTTCGAGGCCTGAACCGTGGCCGGTTCGCGCGCCCGGACGACCGCGCCGGGCCGCGGTCAGCGCCTTCGGATTCGGCGGCATCAACGCGCATGTTCTGGTCGAAGAATGGCTCGGAAATGCTCAGTCCGGCCGCGACAGCGGAGCGGCGACGGCCGCTGCACGAGCGGTCAGCCCTGAAGAACTGCAGGCTTCCTGGCGCACGCCTGCCGTCAGCACGGACGCAATGCAGATCGACAGCGGTGCCGATGAACCGATCGCCATTGTCGGTATGGATGCGCACTTCGGCCGCTGGGACAATCTCAACTCCTTTCAGGAGGCGGTGCTGACCGGGCGTACCGAGCCGGGCAGAAAACCGTCCGGTCGCTGGAACGCCGATCAGGCTCCAGGAATGCCGCCCGGTGAGTATCTCGCCGATCTGTCGGTGCCGCTCGGACAATTTCGCATTTCTCCGAATGAACTGCCCGACATGCTGCCACAGCAGCTTGTGATGCTGCAGGTCGTCTCGCGCGCGCTCGAGCGCGTGGTCGGGAAGAAGCCGCCATCCCTCCGATGGTCAGTGTACACCGGCATCGGCCTGGATCTCAACAGTACGAATTTTGCCTTGCGCTGGTCGATCGCAGCAGATATAGAACAAGAAAAGCCTGTCGGCGATCTGGACTCTCGACTCGATCTGATCAGTCGTCCGCTGACCGCGAATCGTACGGTAGGCGCTCTCGGCGGCATGGTCGCGAGTCGCATTGCCCGCGAGTTTCATGTGGGCGGCCCGTCCCATACCATCTCGAGTGAAGAGACCTCGGGGTTGCGGGCGCTCGAAACCGCGCGCCGGTCCTTGCAGCGCGGTGAGGTCGATCTGGCGATCGTCGGCGCCGTTGATCTGGTCGGCGATCCGCGGCTGCTGTGGGCCATGCGTCAGGAATGCTCGTCGATGCAGGCGCAGCCCGGCACGCCGCTCGATGAGAAAGCCCCCGGCTGGAAGCCGGGCGAGGGGGCCGCTGCCGTCATCCTGAAGCGGCTCAGCGATGCTCGTCGCGATGGCGATCGCATCTATGCGATTGTCAAAGGCGTCGGCACTGCCTGCGGTGGTGCGGCGACCGATTGTCGTCCGAGTCAGGCGGCGTATCGGCAGGCTCTTGATCGAGCTTTGGCAGATGCCGGAGTGGCGGCGCACCGTCTCGGGTATTTCGAGGTGCACGGCAGCGGTATTCCCGAGGAAGACCGTATCGAGGCCGAAGTGCTGGGCGAGTTTTTCGCCGAGGCCGTCCCTGCCGCTCGAGATCAGCGAAGGTATGAAGGGCCGTTCTGCGCTCTC
This sequence comes from uncultured bacterium, assembly GCA_964472075.1. GTDB lineage: Bacteria > Muiribacteriota > Ozemobacteria > Ozemobacterales > Ozemobacteraceae > CAYYIY01. The sequence continues at coordinate 5,796 of CAYYIY010000009.1, forward strand.
GGCTCGGCCAAACCGGTGATCGGACACACGGGCTGTGCCGCCGGTCTCGCCGGCGTCGTGAAAGCGGCGCTCAGTCTGTATCACGAACTGTTGCCCGGCTTTCCCGGCATGACCAACCCCATGCCTGGGCTGGCCGAACGCGGAGATTTCTTCTTTACCCCGTCGCGGGTGCAGTATTGGCAGCGCAATCGAGTTGACGGCCCGCGATGCGGCGCGGTTGCGGCCATGGGAACCGACGGCTCGGTCTTTCACGTGGTGCTTGAATCGGCCGAAGAACAGAGCGGAAGCCTCGGGGCTGATTCCGAGCGGCTGTTGGAATTCACGAACGCCGAACGCCGCGCGCCGCTCGGTCGTCTGTCTGAAGCCATCTTTGCCGTCACTGCCGCACATGAAGGAGAAATGCCGGAGTCTCTGAATCGTCTGGAAAGCTTTGTTCGTGAACAGATGACTAGTACTCCCGCCATTCCCATCGACGAACTGGCGCGCCGCTGGGCGACGAGATGCCCGGTGCCGCGCGACACGAGACGACTGCTGTGCAGCGTGGTGGCCGCAAGTGGCGAAGACCTGCTGAAACGCGTCGGCGTGACGAGCGAACAGATCAGAAAGGCTCCCAATAAGGTATTGTCAGGTGGTCCGCTGGTACAAGACCGGGCATTCTTTTCCCCACGCCCGCTCGGCCGCACCGGTAAACTGGCGTTTGTGTTCCCCGGCTCCGGAAACCATTTCCTGGAAATGGGACTCGAGATCGGATCGCGATTTCCGGAACTGATTCGACGACTTGATGCCGAACACCGCTCCGTGCTGGCGCAGTTTGCCGCGTGGCTGGTCGCCCCCTGGCGCCTGACCTGGGAAGTCGGCTGGCAGAGACGCGCGGAAGAACTGCTGCTCGGCAATCATAACGCCCTGGTGTTTGCGCATGTTTCCTATTGTGCGTTGCTCAACGATCTGCTGAGCGAGTGCGGCATCAGGCCGCAGATGGTGATCGGATACAGTCTCGGCGAAACCGCCGGCAATTTCTCCACCCGCACCTGGAACGCCCGCGATGAGATGGTCGAGCGCATGCGACGATCGACGCTCTTTACGCACGATCTCATCGGAGAGTGCGATGCCGTGCGTCGATTCTGGAAACTCAAGGATGAGGAAAAGGTCGACTGGGTGCTCGGAGTGGTCGATCGTCCGGTGGCGCAGGTCGAAGAGATTCGCCGATCGATTCCCCATGCGTATGTGCTGATCGTCAACACGCCGACGGAATGTGTGATTGGTGGGCAGCGAAAAGCGGTTGACGAGCTGGTCAGACGCTTGGGCTGCTCGTACTTCGGCATCGAGGGCGTCTCGTCAGTTCATAACGAAGCAGCTACCCCGGTGGCTCAGGCGTATCGCGCTCTGCATTTGTTCGAAACCACCCCGCCGGAAGACATCGCCTTCTATAGCAGTGGTTGGGCCAGGCGCATCACTCCGTCGCGTGAGGAATCCGCCGACTCGATTCTGGCCCAGGCGATCGGAACGATTGATTATCCGAAGGTCATCGAGCAGGCCTATGCAGACGGGGCACGCCTCTTTGTCGAAGTCGGACCAAAAGCCTCGTGCTCACGCATGATCGGCCGCATTCTCGGCGATCGCCCGCATCTGGCCCGCTCGGCTTCGCTGGCCGGACAGGGTGAGGTGAGTTCCGTGTTGCGTCTGGTGGCAAATCTGCAGGCCGAGGGCGTCGTTGTCGACCCGCGCTGGATGTACGAGGCGCCGATACATGAAATCTCGATGAACACAGCGCAAGCGGATACATCGAAGCGACGAATTGTTGTGCCGATCTGCTGTGACCTCGATTGGACAACTCTGAGTCGCCAGGGATCTCGCCCCCTGGCGGCGGCGGTTCCTGTTCCTGCTCAGCTGAATCGTCGACCCGAACAGGTCAGCGTGCCGGTTCACCCGGTACCCGCCGAGAAACCCGCCTTGACCCGAAACATCGAAACGGCGAAACCGGTGCCTGCACCGGTGACACCGGCGTCTGACACGGCTCAGGTGCGCCAGGCGGTTCCTCTGCCTGGCAACGATGTGTCTGCCGTCACGCAAACCACTACTCCGCTGGTATCGACCGGTACAGACGTCGCCGTCGACCTTCTGCCTGCAGATCGCGGGTTGCATGTTGCCGATCAAACATCGATCGATCAACCGGAGACCTGCCCGATCTCTTCTCCGTTTCTGCAGCAGCTTGTCGCCGTGCAAAGTCAGACGGCGGCCGCTCACGCCGCGTATCTGCGCACGGTCGAAATTCTGCGACAGGCGCATCTGACCCTGGCGCAGCGCCGGGGAGCATCCGGCATCGCTGTGTCAGAGACAGAGCCGCCTCGAACAGGGCATGATCTGCCCGACCGAACGTCGATTTTAACGATGGGGGCGCCGTGGTCGACAATGCAGGTCGCCCAGTCCGATAATGCACCAGAAGCAATGATGCATCATGTTCAACCGGTACAGCCGAAAGAGATCATGTCAGCTTCGAGCCTGCTGACGTTGCCTGCGGATGATCGGCCGGCGGTCGCAAGGCCGACCCGCACAGCGGTTCCGAAAGGTCTTCTGAAACCTCTTCGCCACGATGCACGTGACGGCAAGGTGTTTCTCGATCGCCTGGGCAGTGTCGAGTTCGGTATCGGGAAAATCGGTGCTGCGCTCGGTGAATTCTTTGCGCCCGTCGATCAGCACCCGACCCGCGTGCGACTCCCCGGAGACCCGCTCAACTTCTGTGATCGCATCGTGCTCGTCGAAGGCGAAAAGGGAAGTCTGAAAAGCGGTCGGGTGGTCACCGAACATGACGTGATCCCGGAGGGCTGGTATCTCGACGGCGGCTGCATGCCGACCGGATTGTCGGTCGAGGCTGGGCAGGCCGACCTGTTCATGTCGTCGTGGCTCGGCATTGACTTCAAGACGAAGGGCGTCGCCATGTACCGGTTGCTCGATGCCGTGGTGACCATTCATGGCCCGTTACCGCGACCCGGACAGACGATTCGGTATGATATCAAGGTCGATCGCTTCATTCGCCAGGCTGACACCTACCTGTTTTTCTTCCAGTTTGACGGAACCATTGACGGCAAACATCTGATCACCATGCGAGAAGGTTGTGCGGGTTTCTTTACGCAGAAACAACTCGACGAGGGCAAAGGCATCGTGCTCACCGATGACGATCTGCGAGTCGAGCCGCGACCGCGACCGCCTTCAGTGCCGGGGCTGCCGACCATGACCGACGTCATCCGGCTCGATGACCACGCGCTTGCCGCCCTTCGGGTCGGTGATCTCGAAACAGCCTTCGGGCCTGAATTCGCCGGCCTGCCTCTGCGCAAGCCCCTTACCATCCCCGGCGGTAAACTGGCCATGATCGATCGTGTAACGGCGATTGAACCGCAGGGTGGCCGTTTCGGACTCGGACTCATCAAAGCCGAGATCGACATCGATCCCGATGCCTGGTTCCTGACCTGTCACTTCACCGACGACATGGTCATGCCCGGTACGCTGATGTACGAGTCATGCCTGCAGGCTCTTCGTGTCTTCCTGTTGCGCATGGGGTGGGTGGCCGAGACCGGCGACTGTTTCTATGAACCGGTTCTCGACGTGAAGAGCCGCCTGCGCTGTCGCGGCCAGGTTATTCGCAACGTTAGAAAAGCATTGTACGAGTTAACCATCAAACAGATCGGCTATGGGCCCGAGCCGTATGCCCTTGCCGATGCTCTGATGTTTGCCGACGGCCGCATGATCGTGCAGGTCGTCGACATGTCGATCAAACTTACCGGCTCATCACCCGAGCTGCTGCAGCGTATCTGGGGCAGCCGGAATTCCGCACACAGAGCTGAAACGCTGTTGCCCGAACTAGGACGCGCCGCACAGTTGGCCGCAGCAATGGTGTATGACAAACGCACGCCGATAATTACCTATGAGCAGATCGAGAACTTCTCGATCGGCAAACCGTCGATCTGTTTCGGCGAAGCCTATCGTCCGTTTGATGAAGAGCGATTCCTGGCACGCTTACCGGGGCCGCCGTTCCTGTTTGTCGAGCGCATCACGCGGCTCGAGGGCAAGCCGTTGGTGCAGGCCGTCGGCGGGCGTCTCGAAGGGCAGTTCGACCTCAGTCCACAGGCCTGGTTCTTCCGGGCGAATCGTCAGACCACGTTGCCGTTTGCCGTGCTGCTCGAGTTTCCGCTGCAGGTGTGCGGCTGGATGTCAGCGTACATGGGGTCGGCGCTGACATCGGACAAGAAGCTGCAGTATCGCAACCTCGACGGCAAGGCGACGTTGCACCGCAATGTCGATTGGTCGGCCGGAACCCTGACGGCGCATGTCGAAGTCACCAAGGTGGCGACTTCAGGCGGGATGATCATTCAGGGTTTTTCGTTCCGGGTGACGCAGGCCGGGCACGAGGTGTACACCGGCGACACCGTGTTCGGCTTCTTCACGCCCGAGGCGCTGGCGCAGCAGGTTGGGGTTCGCGGTGCGGTGCCGTATCAGCCGACCGAGGCCGAGATTCGTCGTCGCGTGCCGCTTGGCATCGAAGACGTCGTTCCCCTGACGCCGGAAGACCCTCGCAGTCTGACCCTGCTTGGGCCTCAGATGCCGGCTCGCGCCTGGCGTATGAATGAGACCATCGATCTGTTTGTCCCCGACGGTGGGCCGTATGGGCTGGGGTTCATCCGAGGCTTGAAGCCGGTTGACCCGTCGGAATGGTTCTTCAAAGCTCACTTTTACCAGGATCCGGTCATTCCCGGCTCGATGGGACTCGAGGCATTTCTGCAGCTGCTGCGAAAAGTCGCGTTGTACCGCTGGGGCACCGAGTGCTCCGGTCCGGAATGGCAGTTCGAGCCGATCGCGGTCGGGCAGCCGCATGTCTGGTCGTATCGCGGCCAGGTCATTCCCACTAACAAGATGGTTGAAGTCGATGCCGTGATCGAGGAAATCGACGATTTGGACAAAAAAATCCGGGCTTCCGGGTATTTAAAGGTTGACGGATTGGTGATTTATAAGGTAGATAATTTCGCCATTCGTTTGGCGCGCGGCACGTGATTCCTTATATTCATCGAAAGGTCCTGCAATGAAGTTTTCCCGGGTGTTCCTCGAAGCGATCGGCTACGAACTGCCGAAAAACGTTATCACCTCCACCTGGATCGAAGAAAAACTCGCGCCGCTGTACCGCAAACTATTCATGCAACCCGGCCAACTCGAGGCTCTCACCGGTATTCGCGAGCGCCGCTGGTGGGACCCGGGCCACACCAACGCAGAAGGGGCCACCAAAGCTGTTCAGAAGGCCCTTGCCGAAACCCAGGTCCCCGTCGAGGATATCGGTGCCGTCGTCTATGGCGGCGTCTGCCGGGACCACTTTGAACCGGCCACCGCCTGTCAGGTGGCTGCTGAACTCGGGGTGCAAGCCGGCACTCTGATTTTCGATATATCCAATGCCTGTCTGGGCGTCATGAACGGCATTATCGACATCGCGAACCGCATTGAGCTGGGCCAGATCAAGGCCGGCGTGGTCGTCGCCTGCGAAACCGCACGCGAAATCACAGGGATCATGATGGAGCAGATGATGACCGAAAACACCATGGACTTCTTCAAGAATGCCCTGGCGACGCTCACCGGCGGCTCAGGCGCCGTTGGTATCGTCCTCACCGACGGTTCGTATGCCCCCGACAAGCCCCAGTTGGTCGGTGCCGTGGCGCAGAGTGCGCCCGAACATCACCGCATGTGCCGCTGGGGCCCCGATTCGCACGTTCCTCCCCGTGCTCCACATATCATGGAAACCAACGCGGTCGGCCTGCTCAAACACGGAGCGGCCCTCGTCGAGCGGCTTGGCAAAGCCTTCTACAATGAAGTGAGTTGGGCCAGGCACGAGATCGATCGCCTCATCTCGCATCAGGTGGCAACCGCCAACCGCGAAGCGATTCTGCAGGCGCTGGGCATCAAGCACGATCGCGACTTCAATACCTTCCCCTACCTCGGAAACATGGGTACCGTCTCGCTCCCTGTGACGGCCGCGATTGCGGCTGAGCGCGGTATTCTCGAGCGGGGGCAGAAAGTGGCCTTCATCGGCATCGGCAGTGGTCTCAACAGCATGATGCTGGGCTGGAAGTGGTAGAGTGAGGTGACTTTCGATCCCACGTCCGTGGCCGGCCAGTACCCGTTCAAGGGTCGGTTTTTCGAGCGTCACGGCTTGCGGCTTCATTATCTCGACGAAGGGAACGACCCTTCGCAGCCGCAGAAAGATCCGCTGATCTGCGTTCACGGCAATCCGTCGTGGTCGTTTCTCTATCGCAACATCGCGAAAGCGCTTTCCGAGCGAATGCGCGTCATCGTGCCCGATCATATCGGCTGCGGTCTCTCTGACAAGCCCGGTCTTGATCGTTACGATTACTGCCTGAAGTCGCGTATCGACGACCTCGAAGCCCTGATCGATTCGTTGCAGCTCACTCGTCCCCTGACGCTCATGGTGCATGACTGGGGCGGCATGATCGGGTTCGGATACGCCGTGCGTCACCCGGAACGCGTCGCCCGCCTGATCGTCACCAACACGGCGGCGTTCGGCCTGCCCGCCGGCCATCCGTTCCCGTGGCCGCTGTATGCGTTCCGGAACTGGAAGTTCGGGGCCTGGTTCAATGAACAGTTCAATGCTTTCGCCGAGATTGCCTCGTACACTTGCACCGTCAAACCGATGGCACCTGAAATCAGACGTGCGTTTGTCGCGCCGTATGATAGCCCGGCCAACCGGGTAGCCGTGACCCGTTTCGTGCAGGATATTCCACTTGTACCAGGTGATCCGTCCTGGGATTCCCTCCAGCAGACTGAGAGCGGACTGACGAAGTTGGTCGACAAGCCCATGCTGATCTGCTGGGGTCGTCACGACTTTGTGTTCGATCGCGGTTTTTTCAACGAGTGGCTGCGCCGTTTTCCGCGCGCTGAAGCGCACAGCTTCGCCGAAGCGAGCCATTATCTGCTCGAAGATGTCGGCGACAAGGTTGTCGAGCTGATGAAAGACTTTTTTAACCGGTACCCTCTCGGCGGAGCGTCCGCGACCGTCTGAGCAGGATGCCGTCGTCGCGTTTTCCATTTCTGAGATTCTGAGAGGTCGAGTATGACGAGCAGCAGTCCTGTCGGAGTCAACATGGCGTTGGCGCTGCACGAAAAGTCGCTGCAGATGCCGCACAAGCGGGCGGTGATTTTTCCATACACGCGTGATGAGGCGGGGCGGGTGGCCTACACCCAGTTCACCTTCAAACAGCTCGAGCAGGAAACCGACCGCTATGCGCGAGGTTTGACGCGGGCCGGCATCAGGCGCGGCACGCGCACGGTGTTGATGCTCAAACCCAGTCTGGAATTCTTTGCCCTGACGTTCGCGTTGTTTAAGATTGGCGCCGTCGTCGTGCTCATTGATCCCGGCGTGGGTCTGAAGAATCTCGGCATCTGCCTGCGCGAAGCGTCGCCTGAAGCCTTCATCGGCGTGCCGAAAGCCCACGCCGCTCGTGTGCTTCTGCGCTGGGCCCCGGACAGCATCAAGATCAACATTACTCACGGCCTGCGCCTGTTCTGGACCGGCTGGATTCTGAGCGACCTGCGCGATGAAAGCGCCGAGCCGTTTCCGATGACGCTGTTCCCGCCTGATGAGATGGGCGCGATCATGTTCACCAGCGGCAGTACCGGGGTCTCGAAAGGCGTGATCTACACCCACGGCATTCTGACCAATCAGGTTCAGTATCTGCAGCAGATCTACGGGTTCGATCAGAACGACATCGATCTGGCGACTTTTCCGCTGTTCGCGCTGTTCGACGTTTGCCTCGGTATGACCGCGATCATTCCCGACATGGATGCCACGCGCCCGGCTGATGCCGACCCGGTCAAGCTGATCGAAGCCATTGAAAACCAAGGCGCCACCTGCATGTTCGGTTCCCCCGCCCTGGTCAATACGCTGAGCCGGTATGGGGTGAATCACGGCATCAAGCTGACGACGCTCAAAAAGGTCATTTCGTGCGGTGCTCCGGCCCGTAACGATGTGCTGCAGCGGTTTCACCAGATGTTGCCGGACGACGCCGAGATCTTCACGCCGTACGGCGCAACCGAGGCGCTGCCGGTCAGCAATATCGGCAGTCGCGAAATTCTCGGCGAAACGCATCTCGAAACCGCCAGGGGTGGGGGAACCTGCGTCGGCAAGCCGGACTCGCACGTGCAGGTTGAGATTATCAGAATTTCCGACGAAGCCATTCCCGCCTGGAAAGATGACTTGCGGGTGAAACCCGGCGAGATCGGCGAGATCGCCGTGCGCGGTCCGATTGTGACCCGAAGCTACTTCAAGCGAGAAGAGTCGACAGCTCTGGCCAAGATCCCGATCCCCGGTACAAATGACGTCTACCATCGCATGGGCGATGTCGGAAGACTCGACGAGCGGGGTCGGCTCTGGTTCTGCGGCCGCAAGTCGCACCGCGTCGAAACCGCCGAAGGGCCGCTTTTCACGATTCCCTGTGAGGCGATCTTCAACCAGCACCCGCGCGTGTTCCGCAGCGCTCTGGTCGGCGTGGGCGACAAAGGCAGTCAGCGACCGGTCATCTGCATCGAACTCGAAAAAGATGACTCGGGTCTCGACCTCGAACAGTTGAAGAAAGAGCTGATCGATCTGGCGCAGAAAGCTCCGCACACGAAGGCCATCGCCACCTTCCTGATCCATCCGAAGTTCCCCGTCGATGTGCGCCACAACGCCAAAATCGGTCGTGAAACCCTGGCCCAATGGGCCGCCGACAAACTCCGCGGCAAACCCTGAGCCATATAAGCAATGTGAGAGGAGACTGACGTATGTCCGAGCAGACGAATAACGGAAATGGCACGGCGAGCAATTCACAGGCGGAAGCGAAAGTTCTCGTGCCGGGCAAGACCGCGTTGGTGACCGGTGGGGGCGGGTTTCTCGGCAAGGCGATCGTGAAGCAACTGCTCGAAAAGGGTCTGAAGGTGCGCAGCTTCTCGCGCGGGTCCTACCCCGAACTCGAGAAGATGGGCGTCGAATGCGTGAAAGGCGAGATTTCCGACCCGGTAGCCGTCGAAAAAGCCTGCGCGGGGTGCGACATCGTGTTTCACGTCGCGGCGAAACCGGGCATCTGGGGCCCGTATGAAGAATACGAACGCATCAACTACCGTGGCACCGAGACGGTGGTCAATGCGTGCAAAAAGCTCAAGGTGCCGCGTCTGGTCTATACCAGCTCTCCCAGCGTCGTCTTCAACGGCAAAGACATGGAAAACGCCGACGAGTCGGTGCCGTACCCCGACCATTACGAAGCACATTACCCTAAAACCAAGGCCATGGCCGAAAAACTGGTGCTGGCCGCAAACTCGCCTGAGCTGGCGACGACCTCTCTGCGCCCGCATCTCATCTGGGGCCCGGGCGATAACCACCTGGTGCCGCGTCTGGTGAAGGCCGCTCGCGAAGGACGTCTCAAGAAAGTGGGCGAGGGGACGAACAAAGTCGATGCCGTCTACGTCGATAACGCCGCTGAAGCGCACCTGCAGGCCGCCGAACACCTCGAATACGGCAAGCCGCCTGCCGGCAAGGCCTACTTCATCACCAACGACGACCCCCGCCTTTGCTGGGACATCGTGAACTCGATCATCGGCGCCGCCGGTCTGCCGCCATTGACCTCGTCGATCAATCAGACGGTCGCCTGGGCTATCGGCTGGGCCATGGAAACCGTGTACGGCCTGGCGGGCTGGAAGGAAGAGCCGCGCATGACCCGCTTTCTCGCCAACGAACTGGCGACGCATCACTGGTTCAACATCGCCGCCGCCAAACGCGACTTCGGCTATAAGCCCCGCATCAGCATGGAAGAAGGCATGAAACGCCTCGCCGACTGGTACAAACAACACCCGAACGCCTGAACGAGAGTTTGTCAGAACAGCGAATTACAGTGGTTGGAGGGAGAGGATGTCAGAACTCCGTTTCAACAGCATCACCGGCGACTGGGTGATCATCGCGTCAGAGCGGGCGAAACGACCGGCCGACTTCAAGCCGAAAGCGGAAAGGCCGGTATTGCCGGAGCATTCTCCGACTTGTCCGTTCTGCCCGGGTAATGAGAAGCTGTCTGCCGATGAGACGCTTCGCTACAGTGATGAGCAGGGACGCTGGCTGGTACGATCGGTTGTCAACAAGTTTGCCGCCCTCGCTCCGGTCGAAGGGTTCGCGTGCGACGCGTCGGGCATTCACCGGCGCTGCACCGGGTATGGGCGGCATGAGGTCATCATCGAATCACCTCAGCACCACCTGACGATCGCGTTACAGCCGCTCTCGCAGATCAACCTCATTCTGCGGGCGTATCGCGAGCGGTTTCGGGCCTTCTTCAGCGACGAGTATA
>CAYYIY010000009.1:16166-48600 GCA_964472075.1 uncultured bacterium
CCAACACGTGATTGCCTATAAAAATCACGGGCCGAGCGCCGGTACTTCGCTCGAACACCCGCATTCGCAGATCGTCGGGTTGCCGGTGGTTCCCGCGCAGGTCAAGGGGCGATTGAGCAACAGTCATCAGCATCTCGAACGGCTGGGCGACTGCCTGTTCTGTGAGACGCTCGAAGCCGAGATCAAGGATGGAAGTCGCCTGGTGTCGCAGAACGACTCGTTCACGGCGTTCATTCCGTACGCCGCGCTATCGCCTTTCCATCTCTGGGTGTTTCCGCGAACGCATCAGGCGTGCTTCGGCAACATTGCAGATGACACACTCGAAGATCTTGGTAAAATCATGAAAGACGTGCTGTCGAGATTGTACAAAGGCTTATCGAACCCGGACTTCAACTATGTCATTCGCTCGGCCGGCCTGCGTGACCTCAACGGCGACGGCTTTCACTGGTACATTTCGATCGTGCCGCGTCTGAATCTGGCGGCCGGCTTCGAACTTGGCACCGGAATGTTCATCAACCCCGCACTGCCCGAGGTCAGCGCCGCCTTCCTGCGCGGCGTCGATCTGTCGAGCCGAGGTTCATAGCGAAGACTTCGATCTCGTATTCATGAAAACGGCCGGCCGCTCAGAAAAGAGGGCCGGCCGTTATGCAACCGGTACGGAAATGTCAGCGCCGCGCGGCAGTGAACGCATCCATCAGGCGTTCGGGGCCGACGACGGTGTAGCCGTTCTGCTTCAGCCAGGTGACCAGACGCGGCACAACCAGACGGCTCTGCGCATGAATGTCATGCATCAGCAGAATGCCTTTGCCGCGCTTGGCGATCATTCCCGTGATCTTGGTGAACAGCTCGGCATCAGACTTGGTCGACCAGTCGAGACTGTCGATCGTCCAGCCGACGGGAATCAGCTTCAGTTCCGACTCGATGCGATGCCGGTCGTCGGCGCGAATAATACCGTACGGGGGTCGAAAGAATACGGCTTCTTCCCCGGTGATTCCCTTGATCAGATCTTTGGTTTGCTGAAGATGAGATCGGACGGTTTCCCAGGGAATCGCGGTGAACGGCTTGCCGTCAGAGGTCGCGTGATAGAACCCATGCACGGCGGGGAAACTGCCCGCGGCGCGCATCAGCTTTACCAGCGGCGCGGCGTAGGCCTGCTTCAGCGTGTTGCCGAGACAGAAGAAAACAGCGGACATCTTCGCGTCGCGCAGGGTATTGATGATAGCTTCCGAGCGGCCATCCTGGGCGGTGGGGCCGTCGTCGAAGGTCAGTACGATTTCCTTGGGGCGCAGAAAGTCATCCATCTGCACCAGAAACGGCACATTGCCCTTGACCATGGTGATCTTGCAGTAACCGGTACCGGTCGGGGTGGGTGCCGAGCCGCCCGTAAGCTTGATCTGGAACCAGCCGTTTTCTTCTTTCACGAATTCGTAGCGCTGACCTGAACGGGCCTGAGCCACGACCGCGTGGTCGGTCGAGGGGCCGCCGCGCACGTTCATCTGTGAAGCCGTGATCACCACCTCATTGCCTTCGCGGCGAGCGAACTGGCCGCTGACCCATCCGAGCGGGGCATCGGCAAACTGGGGGTGGCTTCCGGCTTCGGTGCCGTAACCGCTGAAGGCGGCTGGAGTTTCAACTGAGCGTGCCAGCGCGCTAAAGTGCTGTTCGAACTCACGCATCGCCTGCGGCGATGGTTCGGCGGAAGGCACGATCTGCGGGTTCGGGGCATCTTCCAGGGAGAAAAACAGGTTCTGCGAGGGATGTGCCGGACTGACCTGCGGTCGATGCGGCAGATATTCCGTCACATTCAGGCTTGGGTTCTTCGCTTTCAGCACGCGCAGGTTGTATCCATAGAGCTTCTTCAGCACGTCGAAACGCCGTCCCGAGGGGTCGGCGGCAACCTGCCGGCGTAGATATTCCATTGTTGCTTCCGGATTGTCCTTGATATCCGCTTTGAGCCGCCGGTACTCCTTGGCCATGCGATCCTTGAAAAAGTGGCCCTGTGTGTAGATCTCAAGATACTCGGGCGACTGGTGGTCCTCGACAGCGTCCGCTTTCTGGGTCACGTGCCGCAGGGTGCTGACATACCCCTCATAGGCCTGAAGCCGCTGGGCGAATGTTTCGGGCAGAGACTGAGCCTGCGCAGGCAGACCCCAGCAGGTAAACAGAAGAACAGCGAAGCAGAGCGCGATCATCCTTCTCATAATGACCTCCAAAATTCAGCTGTATACAAAGCGATACAGATACGTAGCACCTCGATTCTGACAGAGCCACTATACCCGCGATAGACCAAAAATGACAAGTGCTTGCGTTGGCAAAAGCGCAACAACGCGGGGGATGATATCATTGCATGGTTCCGGTATTTGCGCAAAGCGAGGTTGATCGGAATGGGACTGCTGACGTCGTGCTACATGCGTCACGAATTTGTCGAATTCAGAAAGGCGTTGGGGGAAGAGCGGATCGCCCTGCTGGTAAAGTTTCTTCAGGGTGGCAATCTGAACCCTGACATCATCGGCTCTTTCACCGAAGAGGAAGCCGTTCGCATCATTGCCCGGCTTGCGGATGCCCCGTGTGAAACTTACGAACTGGAACAGAAAAGAGAGATCATTCGTCATTCCATACGTGTGTTCGAATCGAAGAACTGGAAGCAGAGCATTCCGTATATTCGAGAAAAGCACGGCGACGCTCTCTGGCTTGACCGCCAGTTGTCTTCACGTCATGGAGACCCAGATCCCTTGAATTATCGTGCCGTCGCATCGCACTACGGCGACGCCATCAGCGCAAGTGATCGGGTTGATCGGGCCGCGATGAAGCTGGCCGAACTGCGCCGGTTCATTATGTGTGCGAACCTGCACGAAAGATCGTTCTCCGGTAATCCGGTGATGAGTTGTGCCATCGTCGGCTATTGCCCTGAGACAATCTGGAGCGATAACCGCTGGCACAAACTTCAGGAACTTCTGAAAGGACTCGCTGAAAAGACAATGTCGAAGCCGGTCTTGAGAACCATTGCGTTTCAGCCCGGTGAGGTTTTCGAATCACAGATCAAAGACTGGGATCTCCCCGATGCCGCAGACGTCGTCGGCTCGCAAGACGTTGCTCCGAAGCCGTCTGTCGTCCTGCCCACGCTTTTCTATGCGGATTTCGGCGAGTTGTCGAATATGATTCCATGCTTGCTGACCATCGAGAATCTTCATTTTTTTCGTGCCGATCCCGAACGGCCCAGTCAGCTGATACGCGGCTATTTCTCGCTCGATTTCTGGCAAAACCACCGTCCGTTTCTCCAATCGTGGCTTGCGGAGCTGGCTGCTATTGCCGAAGCCCCAAAGGTCTTTGCGGCAAGAATCAGCTTTTACGGCGTACGTCTTCGCACGGATGTGTGGAAGGAAGACTTCCAGCCGGTCTTCGCCGAAGACACCTATCGCGACTGGAAAACCTTCACGCGCGGCGAGACCATCGAGATCTGACCTGTCCTGCTCGCGCCGCGCTGAGGCAGGGCAAGACCGGCTGAACCGCATCCATTAGGTCATACCGACAGTTACGCCCAGCAATGATACGACCGATTGCGTCTTGCATCGGGGTCTGCTAAGGTGAAGGCCGCGTTTTACTGATGGAAAGCTGGAAGCAGGGGGAATAAGTCGCGTGTTCGGATTTCAATGGCATCTGACTGATGCCTGCAATCGCCGTTGTCGACATTGTTATCAGAGTTCATCAGCTCACGGAGCGCACGAGACTGATGCCGAAGGGCGACGGCGACTTGCCACCGCGATTCTGGGAGCGATTCCCACAGAGCCGGTAGCGATCAATCTCACCGGTGGCGAACCCCTGCTCCTGCCCGATCTTCCCGACCTTGTCGCGCACCTCGAGACTTTTGCCAATCTCGACGAAGTCTGCATCATCACGAACGGTACGAGTGACGACCCCGCGTTGTTGCGTCGGCTGGGGGCGTTCCCGCGGTTTAAATCGTTCAAGATTTCCATGGAATCGGGAGATGCGGCGGTCAACGACGCCATTCGCGGCTCGGGTGAACTCGCAAGACTGAGAGCCGCCATTCCCCGCCACATCGAGCTTTCCGGCAAGCCGGTGGTGCTGATGATGACTCTTTCACGACTCAATCTGCAGACGATCGCGTCGACCGTTGCGTTTGCAAGAGAAACCGGGGCGGAGAGCATCATCTTCGAGCGGTTTGTCCCTCTGGGCAGGGGCGGAGACATGGCCGCCTCTGTTCTCACCGCCGCGGAATGGGCGCAGGCGATTCGCGACATCGGCAAAGTCGCCGGAACGGAGTTCGAACCCGATGCGCTGGCCGCCTGTCGCGCGTTCTGGCTCAACCTGAAGCCGGTTGATCAGGTCTCGAGAAACGATTCCCCCGCCGAACCCTCGCAGGTTCAGACGGCCGGGGTTGCCGCCGATGAGCCGAAGGGCGGTGAAGAGGCCGGTGGTGAAGATGATGAAGACGAGACGGTCACCGCCGCGCTGTGCAATCTGGGCGCCGGTTCGATGGCGCTGATGCCCGATGGCACGGTTTTCCCGTGTCGCCGCCTGAGTATCCCGGTGGGCAATCTTCTGCGCGAGCCGTTTCCCGTGGTGCGCGCCCGTCTCGCGGAATGGGAGATCGACCGCCTGCGACCCCGTTTGCGCGGCGAACTCTGCGGAATCTGCCCATACGACGACTGCGCGGGGTGTCGGGCGCTGGCCCGTGCTCTGACCGGCGACCCGCTGGCCGACGACCCTCAGTGCGTTCTGCAACGCACCTGAGACTACGTTCGACGCCCCTTCCGCCTCTCTCTCAAAATCGCACGTTTCAACTCGTTCGGCAGCGATTCATGTTCACAAATTGTGACCCGGAAGACCATCCGGAAAGAGTTCCGCTGAAGAGTTCAGCTGTGCGTCCGGGCTTCCGGCAAGAGATCTGATCTGAAGAAACTCCAACACCTTGCCGATAACGGTAGCGCTTTATCTTGTGCCCGGAGGTGTTGTATGCGAAGGGCGCTTAGTTTGTCCGAGTTTGCGGCGCGGCTTCATGTATCTGCGCGCGCCATCTGGCAGTTGTTTCTGGTGTTTCCGCGATTTCTCAGCGGAGACTATGAACATGGACCTTTCCTTCTTCTGAACCCCGGAACGCAGGATCGGGTCGTCGCAATTCTCGATCTGAAAAGAAAAGGCTGGAGTGAAGACGAAATTCGCGCCTGGCTCGAACGCCACGGGGCCGAGAATGCGGATTCCGCGGCGGCCGTTTCCACCAACGAATCCGTCGCCTCTCGTCCCAATTCCTCCAACAACTCCATGATGGTACCAGGCGAGAGGCCGACCGATCCCCGCGCGAAGCCTGCTGTACCAGTTGTCGAAGAGGAGATCCTCCTGTGGAAGCGTATCGTCGATGTGGCGATTCAACCGTTTCTGGGACGTATCGATGCGTTGGCCAGAGAGGTGCGATCGGTACGAAACACTCCGCCGTCGCGCGACTGAGGGCTCCTGGCAGCGTAGCGACAGGGGATCAAAACGGCCTGACCAGGCACGTTTTCTCACCGAGAATTGCTGGAGCCTGCGCCGAGTGATTGCCACCCTTACGGGGCGCTCATGATTGTCTCCGCGTGTGGGTAGACCTTTGTTCGGGCGCCGGGACGTTTGATCGAATCTGACGAAATGCCATCGGATCGACGGATCTGGAAGGGAAAAAACCGTCGGCAGAGTGGAGCCTGAGACGAAAAACAGGTACACTTGCTCATTATGAGCGATTTCGGTGAGGTGCTGCCGACCGAACAGCCTGCGGCGCGTGGCGAAGCCGACCTGCCGTCGAGCCGGGATCGTCCGTCGACGGCACTGGGGCGCGGCTGGTTCGCGACGCTGCTGATCCTGTTCGCCTTTCTGCTTCATGCGTTTGCCGGCATCATCAACGACGCCGTTCACGACGATCTGCAGGCGCAATCTCGCCAGGTGTTCAATCGCGCTGATCATCTGCTTCTCACGGTCGAACGTGAACTACCGGCCGCGGCCGTTCTGAATCGTTCCGTCGATCAGGTTCTGGCGCGACATCGCTGTGAAAAAGCCGAGGAGAGGCAGATCGTCGCTCTCCAGACCATTCTGCGCCGGCGTTTGCATCGGTCCGTCCAGATGCTCTGGTTCGATCAGCAGGGCAACATTTTGAACGTCGGTGCGCCCGGATTCGGCGGCGGTCAGACCGTCTGGAAAGCCCTCTGGAAACTCATTCAAGCCGTTCCCGATCTGACCCAGCGAGATCAATCGCTGGCTCGAAACCTCGTCCTCAGTTTTTTCGGTCGAATCATGCCTCTCGAGACTCTGTATCAGGCCGTCGATCATCTGATTCCCCTGTACTTTGCGGGCCGACCACATTTTTTCGGACTCCTGCGGTTCCGCGATCAGCAGGACCGTGTATCTGCTTCCTGTTTCTTGCTGTTGCCGGTGGATGCACTTCCGCAGGATTGGACCGCCCGACGCGCGGTGCGTCTTGGTTCTTCGGCGCGGTTTCAGGCCGGAGCGTGGAGGTTTTCCCGGCAGGAAGAAGTTGCCCCCTCTCCGCTTGAGCCGAATCTGCTGCCAGGGCTGGCGAAGACGCTGCTGGGCGGGCAGAGCACGTGTCTGATCGGCAACGACTACTATCTGTCGCGCATTTCCGCGACCGACCCCGATCTGATGCTGACCATTCGTATCGTCGACGGTGCCCCCTCCTCATGGCTGCCGGAAAAGATTCCGTTTCACTGGTGGGCGGCAGCCTTGTTCGCGGTTTCCCTCGTCGTGGCGGCGCGATTCTTGCCGAGCTTCGATCTTTCAGCGCTGTCGCTTCGGAAGAAGATGATCATCGGGGGCGCTTTCCTGATGATTCCTCCGATGCCGGCCATGATGATTTTCGGATATTCACAGGCTCAGCTGATGAACGATGCAGGGGCCGGGTCAGCCGAAGCCAGGCTCGACCAGCGTTTGAAGCAGATCGAGAATGCGTATGTCGACGCCATGTTTCGATGGCAATCTGAACTCCAGTGGTTGATGAAGCAGGAGTTCGTCGTTCGCGGCGAAGAAGAAAACAGGCTGCGAACGTATCTTGACAGGCTGATACCGTGGCGCGGCTACCGGTACTATTACTATCACCGCAGCGGGCGTCGGTACTCGTTTTCCCCGACCGCGCACATGGCGGAAAAAGAAGAGCACCTGCGTTATATCGCCACGATGCTGAAAAGTGCTGATTTTGAGTTTCCCATCGCCCAATCGCTGGGCAGTGCATCTGGGGCGCTGTCGAACCTCATGAGCGGATTCCAGATGCCGGAAAGCAAATGGGAGGACGTGGTCGGGCGACTTGCGCCCTCAGAGGTTGGAGATGCAGACTGGCTGACGTTTCCGGCTTTTGCCTATGACGGCGAAGGGCGTAAATCGGCGTTTCTGTTTTTCGGCCTTCATCGTCCCGCGATGCGGCATGAGTTTCTGCGTGTGCAACAGCAGCGCCAGGAGAGCGACGTCGAGGTGCGAATCGACGGATTTGCCCGGATCGACGGCACGGGCCGACGGTTGATCGATCGTGCGGTGACGACCGGCCGGACGCAATGTGTGACGCTTTCGCAGGATGGTCGCGCACGAATGCTGCTGGCTCGTCCGTTGCGCGGCCTGAATGTATGCGCTCTGGCCGCCATGGATCTCGAACGTCAGACTCCCGGCCGGCTCTTCCTGCACATGCAACTGCTACTGCTTGCCGCGACGGTCTTGTTGTCGATCGGTGTTGCCGTGTATCTGCGGCGGCGATTGTACGAGCCGATCGCCGAGATCAGCAGCACCATACCTGAAATAGAAGCCGGAGTCTATGGCTATCGGTCGACCGTTCAGCAGCGAGATGAATTGCAGGCACTCGCCGAGGCGCTGGAACAACTCGGTTCCGGCCTGGAACAGAAAAGCCGCATGCAGTCATTCGTTCGGCCTGATCTGGTAAGAACGCTGGCGCAGACCAGTGGGCGGAGCTGCCGGGTGCGCGCGGCGATTCTGTTCGCCGGCCTTCGCGGGTTCAGCGCCCTGGAAGCCGCATTGACGCCTGAAGACGCCCTCGAGACGATGGGACGCTTTCTCGCTCTGGTCGAGGAAGCGGTTACCGCATGCGGGGGACAGATCGACAAGTTCATCGGAGACGCGGCGATGGTGATCTTTCTGCCCGCGAGCGATGCCGATTCGGTCGAACGGCGTGCCCTCGAGGGTGCGGCGAAAGTGTACGAGTCGGTAAAGCGATGGAACCACGAACGAAAAGCTCTCGGGCTGGTGGAAATGAAATACGGTGTCGGAATCGCCGTCGGCGACGTCTTGACCGGCAGCGTCGGGTCACGCCGCCGTCGCCTCGATTTCACCGCAATCGGCGATGTCGTTAATCTCGCGGCGCGTCTCGAAAAACTTGGCGGCAAAGATACCCTGCCGCCGATTGTCGGCACGGGCGACGTGTGTCGATCAGCACCCGACGGATGGTTCTGGCAGGCGACCGGCATTCGGGAAGTCCGAGGTCGGGTCGGTGAAACCCCGGTGTACGCCATGGTAAAAGAGGGGGACATTTCATGACTCCCTGGGTTCGCCGCGGTGTTCTCCTGCTGGTTCTGCTGTTTGCCGGCAGCGGTTTCCACCTCGTTCGACAGATCTCAGAACGCTTTCATGAAACCCTGCTTCGCTCGGAAGACGAGCGCATGAATAATGAATTGATTCTCACGCAGGATCGCCTGCAGCCGCATAATCTGCTGCGCGAAGGCCTGCTCGCTTGTCTTACCGGAATTGACGCCATCGATGAGACGACGGTGGGAAGCTGTGCGGCCGCGCTGCATGCCTGGTTCGGCGACCAGATACGCTGGGTTGCCTGGAACTCGGAGGGGCGTATCGTGGGCAGACAACGCTTTTCCGATCTGGAGACCCAGTGCTTCATCGGCATCTGGAAAGATTTTCACATGTCCGAAACATCCAGTCCCACCCTTGATCTGGAACAAGCGCTTTTCCTGCAGAATCAGGCCCGACTCTTCGGCAAGTCGTTCGGCTCAACAGAAAACATCAATCGCATTTCGGTCATGAAGGTGACGTATGGTGGCGTTCGCGGCTATCTGATGCTGGCCTATCTCTATGACGGCACTGTGCCTGGTCGTCGGTTCATGCTGACAAAGGGTTCCTACCAGCGATCGATCCGTCCGGAATTCTACGGCGCGATAACCGCCTTTGTACCTGTGAAGGCCGCAGAAAATGATGAATGGATCATGAAAAGCGCCAAGCGGATATACAGTGATCAGATCGTGCGGCATGCGTCTTTAGACGTTGAAAGCCGGCGAGTTCGTTGGGTTGAGTCCTCCGGAGACCTCCTTTCCGGCTTTTATCGACTTGCCGTCGGCTCGGACTCATGCATCCTGCGATTTGAACGCCGGCTTGTTGCCGGGGCGTTGTCACCGATCGGGACCATCGGACGTCTGGTTGTTGTTTGGCTGTTACCGCTTGCCGCATTGACTATTGTCTATCTGAATGTCGGAGAGCGGTGGAGCTGGTCGGTTATGCGAAAATTTCTCGTGGTTGCCGTTCTTGTCGGACTTGGACCGTCTGTCGGCCTGCTCTGGTCTCGTACGGAGCTGGGACTCTGGCGCACGGCGATCGAGCGAGAGGAGCGGTATCAAAGACTTGATGACAGACTGAGCACCTTCGAGCAGGAGTTCGTCACGCTCAGAAGTCGCATGGTCACCATGATCAAGCGCTTCCTTCTTGACTTGCAGCGTCTGCCGCGTGGCACGAGAGATTCCCGCTTCAACGCGCTGGTCGATAAGCTGAGTCGTGAAACCGCCGAAGCGACCGGTGAACCGATCGCGCTCAATATGTTGCGTGCGGCTGAAACCGTCATGTTCTCGACAGATGCCGTTCCCGGCGACAGCCGTCGCCCCGAAGACCGAGTGAAATATGACAACATTCAGCAACTGATCGTGCTGTTGCTCGAGGGCATGCGTACGGCGTTTGCGATCGCCTCTCAAAATATGCAGCAGACCATGCAGGCGGCTCGAGGCGAAATCGTTGTTGAGGCGCTCGAACAGATGCTCGGCGCTGAGCAGCTCTACAATTCCGTCTCACGCCACGATCAGTTGGTCGGGTTTCAGTTCTGGGCGGAAAGAATGTGGGCCTACATTCACGTCTTCCGCCAGGCAGGGTCGCCGGATCGAGATTTGATGCTGTTCAACCTGCGACGGAAGTTCATTCAAAGAAATCTGATGGTCGACTGGACTGCGCGACAACTCGATGCGAGCGGAAGATTCCGTGAACCGGTTCCGTCAATGGTATTCGGTTCTGCCATCGACAATGATTACTTCCTGTCTTTCGAACCACTCAACCGGTACCCGATCTTTTCTCAGGTGGTGCAGAGACTTGCGCGTGACGGCGGCGTTCAACGTTTTTCCTTTGCGCACGCTGGAGCAACGTATGACGCCCTGGCTCGAAAGCTTACCGATATGGATGTGGTTGGAATCTCCATCGAAAAAGTGTCTGTTCCTGAAACAACCTGGACGCAGGTTACCTCAATCGGCATGATCGTCTACCCGTTGCTGGTCGTGCTGCTTTCCGGAACGCTATTCAGACGGTTTGTGCTTGAGCCTCTGGTCACGCTTCGCTCCGGCGTTGCGCGAATGCAGAGGGGGGAATACGCTCTGCGGCTCCCGGTGTTGAGCGACGATGAAATCGGCGATGTGTGCCGCGGATTTAATCGCATGGCCGCCGGGCTGCAGGAAAAGGAGATGATGAGTCGATTCCTGTCGCGACTGACGATCGAGGCGGTGGCAAAGAGCGAAGCGCCGCCGGCGACTCGTTGTCGGGCTGCCGTCATGTTCTCCGACATCCGCGGGTTCACGACGATTTCCGAAGCTCGCCCGGCTGAAGAAATCGTCGAGATGCTCAACGACTATCTCACGTGCATGGAGGAAGTCATTGAAGCACACGGCGGCATGATCGACAAGTTCATCGGCGACGCGATCATGGCGGTGTTTCTGCCCGTGCTCGGTCGCGCCGATCCGTCGGAACGAGCAGCCAGAGCAGCCCTGGCGATGAGGAGCGCTCTCGCGGAATTCAACGAAAGACGCCGAGAGTCCGGGTTATTCGAGATCCAGACCGGCATCGGAATCGCATCTGGAGAAGTTCTTATGGGAGTGCTCGAAGGCGCCCGACGTCAGGACTTCACCGTGACCGGCCCGACCGTCAATCACGCCGCCCAAATGGAAAAGCGGTCGAAAGAGGCTGTGCAGACACATATCGTTATCTGTGCGCACTCGCGCGAGAGCCTCGATCGATCCGCTTTGTGCCGGCCGCTGGCGCAGGGAGCCGATGGCCGGCATCCAGATCAGCAAGGATGGGAGCTGATCAACTTAACTTAGAGTTTGTACATTTCAGGTGGTTTCTGAAGGTCGGCTGCACGGCAGGCTACAGAGCCTTCAGGAAAGAGTCCTGATCCCGGGCCACTGGTCCGCCCATGATTTCAGCAATGACGCCGCCGAACAACTTTCCCATCAGACCGGCATTCATCGTGGCGACATAGGTTTTTCCGTCGCTCTTCTGATAGACCGCGATCGTGCAGGGCATGAGTACTGCGGCACGATGAGCGGCGTCATCGCGCAAAATCGGACCGGCATAATCGCCTCGGCACAGGTTGATGAGTCTGGTCGGCAGAATGTCGTTCTGGCCTTTTTCCTTCAGCTTCAGATCGAGAGGTTCGATGCTTTGTATAGACCAACCCACCTGTCTGGCCGCCGTTTCCAGGCGCGATACCGTCTCGTCGACCGAGTGAGGGCTGAGACGTTCGCTCAACATCATGCCGGGTGCGTAGACAGAGAGACCGACGAGGGTCACGAGCGAACCGATGATCATTCCAATAATGAGAATGAGTACGGGTTTGGGCATACGAGCCTCCTTATGGAATATTCTGTTAATGACAACTCGGACAACAGAGACCGGTCGAACAGGAGTCGTTCTCTTTCTTCGCCGTATTGATCACGGAAGACACCGAGAACAGTCGCACCATTGGACGTGTGCAGTACGGACACGTTGCTCCTTCCTCTCGAGATGACTGAAGAACTTCCTGACGCACTCCACAGCTGTCGCAGCGATACTCGAATAACGGCATGGTCTGCCTCCTGTTTATTGATTTCTCCTTCTCATTTGCAACACTGATGCCAGATATGGAATCTCGCGCTGGATGCAGCAGGGAATTCGTCAGCACGCAAATAATGCGCAGTGCATGGCAAAAAATGCCGGTATTGGTTGCTCGGTCGCTGTTTATATGATAACGCAAGATTGACGTGAATTGTGTTAGATAGTATGATAAAAATGAATATGAGCATGACTACAAAAGATTTGGCGCTCATCGCGCTGCTGGGGGCTTGCGGGGGACTGGGAATTCTGACCACGGGGCTCTTTCACGCCCTTGTTCCTCTGCCGGGTTTCGGGGCCACCCTCTTCATGCCGTTGGCAACGGCATGTCTCGTCATCGCCCGCGGTCGCATTCCCGTGCGGTGGGCGACGGGGTACACGAAACTGGTGCAGCAGACGGTGATCTTCTTTCTGCCCGGCGGGCCGATCATCGCTCACAATCCGCTACTGATACCCGTCAATGCGGTTGACGGCCTTCTCGTCGATCTGCTCTATCTCCTGCGGCCGTGGACGGTGGCCGATGAATCGTTCCGGACCGCTCTGACCATGACTCTGAGCGGTGCCGCCGGAACCCTTGTCCAGGTCGGTCTCTTCATGGCGGTCAGCGGTCAACCGCACTTCTTTCTCAGTCACGGAACAGTATTCTTTGTTCTGGTGTTTCTGGTGTGGCACGGGGTTCTGCGCTTTGTCGGAGGCCTGCTTGGCGCGTATATCCTGCGTTGCATTCCGAGTCGTGTCGCGTGAGCGGCGGAAGATAGCTATGCTATTTAATACTACTGTTTCGCCGGTGCCCTTCCTGATCCGCTTCGGCGGTCTGATTGTTCTGATGCTGGCTGCCGTAGGCGCGAGCGGGCCGGCGCTGCTCGCGGTCTGGTTGCCGCTGACCCTGTTGTTTCGACGACTGGCGTGCGGTGCCTGGGTCGGGCTTGGTCGCGAAGCTGTCATGGCGGCCTGGTTTGCCCTGCTCATCGGGGTGCTGGCTCTGCCGACCGGCGGAAAGCCCGCGGCGGTGCTGTTCGAAGATGCCTTTCTCAGACTGTTCGTGTTCCTCTCGAGTTCGCAGACGTTTTCGCGGTCTCTGTATCCACGTGAAGGAGTCTGGTGGCTCTCGACCCTCGTGCCGGGCGCGGCCACGCTGACGATCGACATGGCTCTGCGTTTTCTGCCGTTGCTGGCGCACGAGGCGCAAGACATCTTTCGTATTCAGCGAGCACGGGGAGCTTATTCCGATAAGAGCTGGCTGGTACGATTGCGAGCTCTGGTGCTGCCGTTCTTTGTTCGCGTCTTCCGTATCGCCGAACGGGTCGAGTTCGCCATGTCCGCGCGTGGAATCGATCCGAGCCGGCCTCGCTGTATTGCCGATCCGCGACGGGTGAGAGAGCTCGTACAAGCCATTGAGAAGGAGCAGCCATGTCTACGTTGATTCAGCGCATCAAAGATCGAGTTCCGACCGACCGGTTGTCGGTCAGGCCCGATCTGGTCGCGATCTACTCGTTTTTCACTGCCGTCAGAAGCTTTCGCCTCGGGTTGAGCATGACCCTGCTCGACGAGAACATCTTCCCCGAAGGCGTTCATTATCCCGTGCGCCACATGGGTGAACTCGAACAGGTTTCGCTTGGTGAGCTCCTCTCCTGGACCGAATCTCCGAATGGTCTCGAACGTTCGGTCGGGATGGCCGCACTCAACTCCTGCCTTCCGCTGGGCGGGTTGTCCTTTCACGAGGGAAACGCACTCGAACTGGCCGCACGCTGGGGCGAGGGGAAGAACGTGGTCGTCATCGGACACTTTCCGCATCTTGACCGAATTCGTGAGCGGGCGGCGTCGATGGTGATCCTCGAGAAGAGGCCGCAACCTGGCGATCTGCCGGCGGAAGAAGCGCCGAACGTGATTCCTCACGCCGATGTCGTGGCGCTGACCGGGGTTACCTGCCTCAACGACACGATCGAGGGCATTCTCGCACTGAAGAAGCCGGGAGCGCGTTTCATCGCGCTGGGGCCGACGATTCCCTTGAGCCCGCTGATGTTCGAAGCCGGCATCGACGTGGTCGGCGGTGCCTGGGTCGATGACGAGTCGCGAGCCCTGCCGATGCTCGCGCAGGGCGCCACCGCGCGTCTGCTGAAGGGGACTCGCAGTGTCTTGATGGCGCGAGAACCGGGCCTGATGCCGGCGCATTTCACGCCGATCGTCCCAGCCGCTGAAAGCACAAAGGAGCAGCCATAGCCATGGACCAACCGTTACGATCGCTTCGACTCGAATCCGATATTGCCATTCCCTCGTGGGATGGCGAGAAAGCGCAGTCATTTCAGGAATTCGCGGACGAGGTATTTGCTCCGATCTACCCGTACATCTGCCGCGATATCGAGAGAATCTGGGGCAGGACTCTCGAAGGGGCAAGGGTGCTCGAAATCGGCGGCGGCCCCGGCAACATGGCGCACGAACTGTTGAAGCGCGGGGTGGCGTCACTCACCGGTCTCGATATCTCCGAGGCGATGCTGGAACGTACGAGAAGTCGCCTGAGCACTGCCGGACTGGAAGCGAAGTTCAAGGCGGTGCCAGGCGATGCGTCGACTCTGCCGTTTCTCGAGAGGTCTTTCGATCTCGTGTTCAGTCGCGGGTCGATTCAGTTCTGGCCTGACATTTCACGGGCCCTGCAGGAAATCGCGCGAGTGCTGGCGCCGTGCGGTCTCGTCTTTGTCGGGGGTGGATTCGGCCTGAGCACTCCTCCCGAGGTGAAACAGGCGATTCTCGCCGAGCGCAACCGTCGCATGGCCGAGAGACCTGATCTGCACCCGATTCCGAAACTGAACCATGATGAGGTGCTCGCGTGCGCGCGCGGCTTGGGGGGCAAGGTCGAACTGAAGCAAGACGGCCCTGGCTTCTGGCTTGTCTGGTATCCGAACGCAGAACAGAAGAACGGAAAAACGCGATCCTGAGCAGAACATGAAAGACTTAAGCTGGGACATATCCATCCGTGAGTTCCGCTATGTCGCGGGTGCGCCGCCGATTCTCAAGGATCTGAACCTCACTCTGCGAGCCGGACGACTGCACCGTGTGATTGGCCCTTCCGGATGCGGCAAGTCGACTCTGCTGGGCATTCTGGCGGGGCGTCTGCCGAGCCCTGCATCGTCACAGGTGCTGGCAGCGGATCTCGAGTCCCTGCGACAGACCAGAGTCACGAGGAGCGCACAGGACCCATATCTCGGTCTGGCGACCACGCAGGTGATCGATGAACTCCTGCTCGGGCCAGAGTTTCAAGAGACCTCGATCGAGGTCGTGCTTGCCCGCGTGCGTGAAACCGTGCACGAACTGCAACTGCATGCACTGGTACAAAAGTCGACCGACGAACTCTCGTTCGGAGAGGCGCGCCTGATCAGTCTGGCGACGATCTGGCAGTATCCTTCACCCATTCTGCTGCTCGACGAGCCGCTTGCCGGACTGGACTCGCGACGTCGCCTTCAGGCCGCCCGGGTTCTGACGCGAATGCTCGAGGCCGGGTGTACGGTCGTGCTGACCGACATCTCAGAATCGGGAACGGCGGATTTCGCGCCTGATGAGACCCTGATTCGTCTGGCACCCTTGCCTTCGGAATCGGCCCCCGAGCCGCCGAAGTTTTCTGTGTGTGCCGCCAGAAATAGTCTGACGCTTGACCGGGCGTGCTGGCAGTCTGAGCATCGCGAACCGGGGTATTCCGTCCAGGTTGATCCTGGCTCACTTCTTCTGTTGATCGGCCCAAACGGGTGTGGAAAAACTCGCCTGTTACAGGCTCTGGCCGGAATGACTCGCTTGCGTGCCGGGGCCGCGAATGTCTCGGGCCTCACGGCGTATGCGTCTGCCAACCCTGATCAGCAGATCTACGCGCCCGACGTGCGAACCGAATGGATGACCGGATGTCGTCACCCGCCGGCAGAAGGCGAGGCGTTGTTGCGATATCTCGGTCTCGAAATCGACCCGACATCGTCGCCGTTGTTGTTGAGTTTCGGACAGAAGAAACGTCTGATTCTGGTCTCAGCTCTGGTGCGGGGAGCATCGCATCTGCTTCTGGACGAACCGTTGTCGGGTCTGGATCAGGACCGTCGTCGGCGTTTTCTCGAACTGTTGCGTGCGTTTTTACGCGGGGGCGGCATCGCGGTCATCGCGACGCATGAGCCTGAGATCTTTTCCGAGTGGCGTCCGCAGGTTCTAGATCTGGGTCGGCCACAGGAAAACAGCGATGGGTCGGCAGTTTCAACGTCCGCTGATGCGGGTAAAAGCGAGATCGCCGCTTGATCACGGGTGAGAGGAGATCAACCGAATGGATGCGCTGAACGGATTCCTGCAATCAGGTGGTCTGATGATGGTGCCGCTGACGTTGATCGGGGTCGTGATCTTCGCCAGCGGAACGTACCAGTTGGCCTGGCTGGCGATATGGTTCTGGAGCCCGGAACAATACTCGTGTAGCGGTGCACCGTTCTGGGCGGCGCGCGCGCATGCCCTGGCTCGTGCCCGTGCCGGATGGCAGGGACTCTCGCTGCTCGAGTCGATTGAACTCTGTCTGGCGAAGGCCGAACACTGTCTGACCAGGCGCGTGCCGACCATGCGTTTTCTGGCCCAGATCAGCACGCTGCTGGGGTTCCTGGGTACGGTAACCGGTATGGTACAGGTGTTTCAGACCGTCGCGGCCCGCGGTGTCGTGACCCCGAAAGATCTCGCCGGCGGCATCTACGAAGCGCTCTTTACCACGGTCTACGGACTGATCCTCGCGGTGATCGCCTACGCGCTGGCTCACTTCATCGAGTCGCTGGCCCGACGACATCTCAGTCTGCTTGAAATGCAGATCTTGAAAGAACTCGACTCGGACAGCGCGCCACTGGCCGCCACGCCGTCGGTCGCATCTACCTGCGAACCGCCGACGGGAGCGACGGTATGAGCCTCAAACGCCGTGCGCAGAAGAACGAGTCGTTGCTCGATCTGACGCCCTGCTCGGACGTGATGTTCACGCTCCTGTTGTTTTACATTCTCACGCAGAGCTTTGTGACCCAGATGCCTCTGCAGTTACCGCGTCTCTCGACGGGCGAATCCGTCGTCGATACGCGGCAGGTGCGCCTGCGCCTCGAACGCGATGGGCGCGTGTGGTGCGCGATGGGCGAGGATCAGCGAAATGCCACTCGAGACGGGCTGAGTGACCAGGCGAACGCGATGGCTCACTCTGGCAGCAGATTGGCGACAGAAGAGAGAAACCAAAAAGCGGAGTGCCTGCTCGAACCCCCGTGGGAACACAGTTTGCCGAAGGTGCTGCCCGGATCTGATCCGTCGGTACTGGTCGTTGTGCACCGAGAGAGCCCTGCCGGTGTGGCTGTCGAGCTTCTCGATGTATTGCGGCAACTTGGGGTGACAGATATCTCCTTTGCGGGGGTCCCGCGCACGGAAACCGTCGAATGAGTCGCGGAACTGATGAACAGAAGATTTCGATCACCTCATTGCTGCTGTGCGTCGGGGTCGGCGTGATACTGCAGGTCGGGGTGGTGCAGGCCCTTTCCACGTGGTGCTCGCCGAGTTCCACCTGCCCTGAGCCGTCGCGCATCGTTCGAATGCGACTGGTCACGCCTCGGCCCCCTAGACTGGTGATGCAAGAAGCGAAAGCCATTCCCGCGCCGTCGGTGTCACTGCCTGTGGTGTGCCAGAAGCACGAGCGCGATGAGCCGACCTCGGTCATTGAACCCGAGAAGCGTCCCATCGCGGTTGCACCTCAAACACCTCAAACAACTCAGATACCGCAGGCACCTTCCAAATCTCTCGATCCGCTCAACGGTGACCTACGTCACAGAGTTCGCGCATCGCGTCTCAAAACAAAACCTGCCGTTGTTCTGAGAGAAGCGTCGGTGAAGATGCCGCCTGCCGTTCATGCCAAGAATACTCATCAAGCTGTGCCACCGACCAACATCGAGCCTGCGAGAGAACCCTTCGATCGGCGACTGACCGACCTTCTGGCCCGTCGTCGCCTCGAAATCGCGGTGCAGAAAGACGCACGCAGGTCTCGGTCCGCCAACCCGAGCCTGTTGCCAACCGTACAAGACGCAACAGCAAAAAACGCAGGCGCAAAGGCTGAAACAGAGATTCGCCAGTGGCTGGGGAATGTCTATCGTGAACTCGATCGCCGCAAAGTCTTCCCCGAGGAAGCACGCCGGCGTGGACTGACCGGCGCGGTCAAAGGGTCATTTCAAGTCACCGCCGACGGTTCGATTGTCCGGGTCGAGGTGTGCGAAGAAGGGCATCCTGTGCTTCAAACGAGCACGAGAACGGTGTTGTCTCGTTTGCGTCTGCCGCCGCCGCCTGCGGCATGGAATGTCGAGAATCGGGTTCAATACATCATTCAATATGCTTTGAGGGGGAAGTGAATCATGGTTCGTGTTCTTGTTGTCGTTTTGCTGCTGGCGACCACGGTCGCCGCCGGCGCGGATGAGGCGAAGACCTACACGTTGCCCGAACTGACGGTTGACGCCGAACGTGCAGATCTGGGTTCGTCTCTGCCGTTCACCGTCGAACAGCCGGGCTCATTGACCCTGAAGCTGAAGTATGCTCCGACGCCGAACGAGGCGTTGCGTCTGAACCCTTCCGTCTCGATCAATGTGAGTATGAAGGGGGTTGGTGGTGCGCCTTCGATTCGCGGTCTGCCCAACTATTCCAATCAAATACTGCTCAACGGCACGCCGGTCAACATGCCCTGGGCCAACTGGTCGAATCTCACGACCTTTCCCCTGCGTCGTCTGGCGAACATCTCGGTGACGACGGGCGGCGCAGCTCTGCTGCATGGTTCGAACGGCCTGGGCGGAGCCATCAACATGACTCTGCCGACCGCCGCTGATCTCGAGGGTTTGACCTTGCGACAGGAGGTCGGGAATCAGGGAGTGAACCACCAGGAAGTGATCTACGGCCGGGTGGCGCACAACAATCAGCACCTGTTTGCCTTCACGACCGACTTCACTCGCGGCTGGCAACGTCATGCCGAACGCGACAATGAGACGTTCCTCTACCGTGGCGAGGTGCGCACGGATTCCGGGTGGAAGTTCAAGTTCGATGTCATGGATGTCAAGGGCCGGATGGATCTACCCGATTACGGAGATCGGACAATGACTCCCCAGACCTGGGACCCGTGGACGATCAAGCACCGCGATCTCATCGTCGAAAAGAACTTTGGCGAACAGCGCCAGTTGACCCTGCGTACGTATAACAATTGGGAACGCAGTAACTCGGTTGATTACGCTGATACGACCTATTCTCGCATCACCGGCCAAGGCTACATGGATATGTCGGTGAAAGGAAGCGAGGTACTGTACAACCTGACTCTCGGAAAACACCGTGTTGCAGCGGGCATCAGCCAATCGTCCGCGACACAGGAAGGCCAGTCGGTCGGCAGCGTCGCGCGAGAGCTCAAGCAGACCGGCTTCATGCTCAGCGATCTGCTGTCGCTCGGCGACAGGCTCGATCTGCACCTGATCGGCCGCAAGGACAAGCAGAACGTGGCCGGCGATGAAAGCAGCTGGGCGGCACACGCCACCTGGAAGCCGGCATCGCGCTGGCGAGTGTATGCCGGAACCTCAAAAATGGTGCGGTTTCCGACGATGCGCGAATTGTACATGACCTTTCTCGGTCGTCAGATTCCGAACCCGAAAAACCAGAATCAGCTGATCTGGCAGGCGTCGATTCCCGGTCAGGGCGATCTGACGAACCGGCCCGAAACGTCGCGAACCGTCGAAGGGGCGGTGGAGTATCGCTTTAGCGACACTTGGAATCTGCGTGTGGGCAGGTTTTCGACACGGGCCGACGGTTTGATCACTCAGGTGCCGAATCCGCGCTGGCCGCAGCAGAACCCGCGTTTCTGGTGGCGCAATCTCAATCGGGCCGAGTTCGCCGGATGGGAAACCCGTCTGCAGGGCACCTTGAATCGCACCTGCTCACTCTGGCTCGGCCACACGCGCCTCGAAGAAGCTGATGATTCCACCACCGGCGTGCGCATCGATGAACGACCGTTCTATCGCCTCACCGGCGGATTCGTGTATGACCGTCATCCGTGGCAGGCGATGCTGTCCGTCGATCGTCGCGGCAGGGCTCCGTACCTGCAAACGGGCGGCGCCGCGCCGGTCAACGCCGAGATCGAAGCCTCGACGCGCCTCGATCTGAGTCTGCGATACCAGTTGACGTCGCTGGCTCAGCTTTCTCTGCAGATCGACAACGTGCTCGACGCAGACTGCGAGATCAACAGCCACGTGTTCGGAGCACCGACGATCGACGATACCCCTCGACGTGCCGTGCTCGGGCTCGAGTGCCAGTTCTGAGAACCAGGAGGTTCTATGTTGACCATTGATCGAAGCGTGAGTCTGAGTTTTGAAGAGTACCAGTCAGAGTTGCAGAAAGCCGAGAAGTTTCATGGGCATTTGTGCCCCGGAATGTACAACGGCGTCAAAATGTCCCAGTTAGCTCGAGTGCTTCTTGGCTATACATCGTTGCCCACGAAAGATCTGATCGTGGTTGTCGAGATCGACCGCTGTCTCACCGATGCGATCTCATCATTCACCGGTGCGCGACTCGGCCGTCGTACTCTCAAGTTTCGCGACTACGGCAAATTCGCGGCCACCTTCTGTTCCCTCGCACGAAAACAGGGAATTCGGCTGGCTCAGTTGGAAAGCGCCTTCGCCGCCCTGGAAGCCGAGATGCAGGCCAAAGGGGTCGATAAACATCACCCCGATGCGCCGCGGATCTTCTTCGATTACCCTGGCAGAAGCAGTTCAGCGCCGCCGTCGTCGACGTCACCTTCGATGAAAACGACTTGCCCGGCTTTCCGCGAGAACGTCACACCTGCTCGGTCTGCCACGAACCCATCATGGATGGCAGACACCTGACCCGTGCCGAGAGGGTTTTCTGTCGTCCGTGCGCGGCAGGAGACCCTGTGCACCTCGGATCCTCAAGAACATAAGCTTGAAAAAAAACATGTAACGGAACGCGAGTGGTATCGTCTATGTTAATGTCCGGAAAGAGTAAAACTGAAAACGGAGGAATTCTTATGACACGGTCACTGTTTGTTCTGGCGTTGGTTCTGTTTCTGGTCGTTGCAACGACCTCAGGCGCATTTGCGAAGGGGAGTGGAAGCGGAGGAAAGGATACGGAGACTTCAGACTCCTAAGGCAGCGGTCAGGGAAAATCCCAGGATACTTCTGATACGGAAAAGGGGAGTGGCCAGGGACAGGGGAAGTCCCAGAGTGGAGAAACGACTGTTGACGAAGGTGACGATAGCGCTCAGGCCCCTGCTGACCAGTCGCAGGTGAAGGATCAGGCACAGAGCAAGGAACAGAAACAGACGAAGACCCAGAAGAAAGAACAGAAGCGAGAGCAGAAGCGCACTCAGAAGCGCGAACAGAAGCAGGAAAAGAAACAGGAGCAGTCGCAGGACAAGCAGCGGAGCAAGTCGGGTGACCAGAGCGCGGCCGCTCCTGATGCTGGTGCTGCAGCGCCCGCCGCGGGGGTCTCTGGTGATGCCCCTTCCATGGGTGTGCGTGTGCAGTCGGCGGCGACGAACGATTGGATCAAGAAGATTCTCGAGTATGCCGAAAAGAACGGCTACAGTGTTGAACCCACGGGTTTCATTTTCCGAGATGCCACCGGCAAGGTCATCCAACTGCCGGCAGAACTCGCGGCTCCGGCGGCTGATGCTGCTGCCGCTCCTGCGGCGCCTGCGAATCCGGAAGACGCTGTGCTCGGTGAATAGTCCGTTTCCCGGCCTTGCCTAATCAGGTTCTGACACAAGAAAAGTCTGTGGCCGGGTCGGCTTCTCACGGAGCCGACCCGGTTGCCGGACCCTCTGATCGATCGTTGGTTGAGCGGTTTCAGCGGGGTGAAACGACCACGTTTCGGGTATTGTATGAGAAATACTACCGACTGGTGCGTGTCGCTGTCTGGCACCACGTTCGTTCGGCGAGCCAGGTCGACGATCTGTGCCAGGAGATCTTTCTGAAGGCTTTTCGACAGATGTCTCAGCTCGTCGATGGAAATGCCTTCAAGAAATGGCTGATGCGAATTTCGTATACGACGTGTATTGACGAAGGGCGTCGGAAGAAGCTTCCGGAACTATCATTGGATCCTGAAGCACATGGGGTGAGAGAAGATGGGGTTCCCGCCGGTGCGGGCGAAGAGAGTGGTGATAGAAGGATACTGCAGGCGTTGAATGTTCTCGGGCCGATCGATGGGCTGATTGTCTGGCTGCATTATGTCGAGGAGCTACGCTTTCAGGAGGTCGGAGAAATCGTCGGCATGGCTGAAAATGCCGTTCGTCAGAGGGCTTATCGAGCTCTTCATGCTCTGAGAAAGGAGATCCCATGAATTGTCAGTTTTTTCATGACCTCATCGGATCATACCTTGAGCAGAACCTGGATCAGGGGCAAACGAAGAAGTTCGAAGAGCATGGTGCAAACTGCCCTGCCTGCCGTGCTGATCTCGAAAAATCACGTCAGACGATCAGCATTCTCAAAGGGTTTTACACCAGATTGGAAAATGCACAGCCGCACGCTCCTGCCTTTCGCGTTCCTGCGCCAGCGGTTCCGTCGTCGGTCTCAGAGGGCGGCGTGCTGATGCATCTGCGGTGCTGGTTGACGAGGGCCTTCTCTGCGCCGGCGCTGGCATTCGGAGTGGTCTGTGTGCTGGCGGGAATCTGGATGCTGTCACGGCCGAACCTGCCTGTCGAAACATTTCCTGAGAAGGGCCAGTATGCCTGGGTTCTCGGCGATTCTCTCGCGTCTGTCGCTGAGCCGTCAGGGTCAGCTTTTCACCGGGGTGAATGGCTGTTTGCCGCCGCTGACACGACCATGCAACTCAACGATCGGAATGGGGTGCCGGCAGTTCAGATGACGATCAAAGCCAAATCGCTCTTAAGCGCTTCACCCCACGAGCTTCTGGTGAACCAGGGCGATGCGACGATTCACCGAACAGTCGCGAGTCTGCCTTTTCGCGTATTGACCCCACACGTTCAGTTGTCGCTGATTGGTACGCGTCTGCGCGTGCTGGTGTCCTCACAGACCACGTCGGTCGAGCTCACGCACGGAAGCCTTCTCGCCCAACGTGATCGTGAAGCGATCCGTATGTTTCCGGGCCAGCGACTGGAGTTCGGGAAGGGAATTGTCGGTGAGAGCTTGAGCCATACACAGGTGGCTTCGGGCCCAGAGGCCGATCGCGCCAGTGTAACGACGACGATCTCTTCCGTCGCTTCCGGAACGCTGACCTCCGTGGTCTCGAGTCAGGGTCGCGTCAAACCGGCGCAACTGAAGCTATCACCGCAAGCCATTGCCTCTTCAGCACTTGAGAGCTCACCCGCGGTCGGTTCCGCGTCGGAGGCTGATCACGGACTGGCTTCCGGGCCGGAGTGCACGAATCCAGAGGAGGTGTTTCTCCATGACTGAGTGTGCCTGCCGCATGAGCGGCTCGCGACGACGGTGTTTGACTCTGCTCGCCATACTGGTGCTCTCAGGGCCGGTATGGGTGTGGGCGGCGTCGCCTCTCGAAACGGCGATGCAGGTTTTGCGCAACATTCCCACGCGTCTGGAAAGCGCGATCACCGCTGTCGAGGCGTTTTTTGAGGTGCCGAAAGCCCAGCTGCCCTCCTCTGCGGGTCTCGAGCCGGCAAGCCCGGGAAACGACCCTCTGCCTCAGCCCGCGACCGTTACCTCGACGCGACCGATTCCGCCTGAGGCGACCGATGCCGTCTTTGATCTGAAGCAGTCTCTGCGTCGCGAGTTTGTGAAGATCACCGGTTCTCCGGAAAAGGCTTTAACCGGAGCCCAGTTTCAGACTATGGTCAGTATGGGCAAGTTCCCGTATGCGGTAGAAGCCGACAGCTACTTCCAAAGCCATGACGTGAACAAGGACGGAGCCCTGAGTATCGGGGAGTTTTCTCCTTCGTTCGAGGAACTGGCGAAGAGTGCCGATCTCGAAGCCATCACGTCGGCCTATCTCTCGGGCTCCGGATACTCGCCAAGCCTCGTTCCTCAAGATTCACAGGGAAATCGTCGTCGGCGTCGGCAGGGACAGGGGGGGCCTTGAAGCACCCGGTGCGATCTCAGCACTGTATCCCCGTTGGCTCGGTCAGGCGCGGGGGATTTGTCCTGGTCATCGTGCTGGGAATTCTGCTGGTATTGAGTGTTTTGGGCTTCTCGCTCTATCGTTCGGTTTCCGAGACTTCGTATGTCGTCTATGCGCACACCTATTCCATGTTGCTTGATCAGGCATGCCTGGAACTGTCACGAGTCATTGCCGCGGATGTGAGTGCCGAACTGCAGGATCCGCTGTCGCCGCTCTTCCAGAAAGTTCTGCAGACTCCCATCGCGCGTTTTCCGATTCCGGTGAGCGGCCGAGATACGCGTTGGCTCAAAGCCTGTGCCTTCTACGGCAAACCCGATTATGAAAACCTCTCCGTCGCGATAGACGTCGCTTTCGTTGAACCTGAGCCGCTGACCACTACGCTGGTTGATCCGCTTGAGAAACGGTATTCCCTGAAAATCGCGCTGGATCTGAGCATGGGCAAGACCTCGTGGCGCAAACTGAAGAAACATCTCGACGTGTCGTATGCCGGAAAGATTCAGCGAATTGTCCCAGGTCTGCTTTCCAAGTTTACTCTTCTCGTGCGTGAACCCGAAGCAACCGATATCGACAATCCGGGATACAACTGCTTTGAAAACTGGATAGATGGACGCGCTACTCTGTCGTCACCGGTACGACCGGTTGTTCTGTGCCATCGCACGGCTCTTCAGCAAAGAGATGTTCAGGTCGCCGGCTGGGTCGGGTTCGGTGGTGCCAGGGAACTTCAGCTGCATCTGACGTCGGGAGGAGATACGGAGTCGGGGGAGTTCTTTCAGTTTTACACATTGGATCAGGCGGACAAACGCCCTCCCTTGTTCACACTTCAGAGTATCCCGACGACATCGGCTTTCCAGAGTGGCATTTCCGTCAGTCTGACCTCGCCGCTGAAAGCCCAACTGGGATTGCAGGGGGCGTTGT
Organism: uncultured bacterium; assembly: GCA_964472075.1. Classification (GTDB taxonomy): domain Bacteria; phylum Muiribacteriota; class Ozemobacteria; order Ozemobacterales; family Ozemobacteraceae; genus CAYYIY01. Next base: position 41,316 of record CAYYIY010000009.1, read on the forward strand.
TCGGATTCTACACGGTCGATAACTCGAATCCGCCTCAGGACATGAACTACAACAACACGTTGGAACGCTATTTTGCCGCCGTCAAATCTCGGACGATGGCATCTTCCATGCTGCATCTGTTCGGAAGCATGGCCAAGCCCTCGCCGACCCGTGTCTTCGGTCGCGTCAAGCGGGTCTTCGGGCAGTATACCGCACTCGTGGCCGATCTTGAGCCGGCTGACGGTCGAAACGACGCCGTCGTGACCATGTTGAAAAACCCGGTACAGGTGGTCGGCGGCGGGGGTGCAACCCCTTTCTGGGATTCATTCGCTCCGATCAGTTCCCTGAAAATAAAGGGAGTGTCGCTTCCACAGGACATTCCACCCATCACCATGGAAGAACTCTTTGGCAACGAGATTCTCTATCGGTCAGTCTGTTCGCGGCTGATTGTGGAAGACTACAACCGTGCCTATGACTACCTGATGGATCAGACGATGCAGCTGCCTCCCGCGGCGCTGTACCGAGGCCGCTTTCAGCAGACACAGCACCGTTTGAACGAGGCGATGCTGACGACGCCTGATCAGCGACAGATGGGTCCCGAAGACCTCGAACGCTTGTCTGGCGAGCGATTGCTGACGAATCGCATTTCGCACGTGTATGAGACCGCAGAAGATTTTCTCGCTGATTGTGTCGCTTCAGGCTGTCTGCAGCTGAGAGGCCGCTCTATTCTCGTGAAAAATGGTCCTGTGACGGTGCCTCGCAACTTGAAGGTGGTCTCTTCCGGACTGCTGGCCGTTCGTGGCGAACTGAATCTGGACGGTGGGCTGGCGTGTGAGTCTGGAGTTCAGCTCGCCATGGTATCGCTGGGGGGCAGTATTCGTCTGAAAACGACGAATGAAGTTGTTCAGGCATTTTTGATTGCGCTCGACGGAACGGTAATCCCTGAGGGGACGTTCCCCGTGCGTGTTGTCGGCGGCGTTGCCGTGAAGACGATGAAGCCCGCGGACTGGCGCGTCGGCGGCTCGATTACCTGGGATGAGCGATTTGATCCCTGCCAGGCACCTGATGTCACCTCGTATGTTGCGCAGTTCGCCGACCATGCAGATCGATGGGAGCTGCGAAGCAAATGAAACTCTCACGAGGAATCGGGCTGGTCGAGATTCTGGTTGGCATCTTCTGCTTTCTGATTGCCGTTCTGCCACTGGCGCGACTGTTTTCGTTGAACATGGAGAGCGCGCGGGTTCTGCACGCGAAGGCGATCTCGCTCGCGGCTGCGCGTGAGATTCTCGGGCAGGCCGTTCTCGAACTCCCCGAAAGACTGCCGTCGGGGACCTTTGTCATTCCCGGCGACGTTGCTTCGTTTTCGTTCCCGGGGACGTCTGCCGGGGCCGGATTCGTGTTAACGCCCTTGTCTCCAGGGATGCGTCGCGTCGTCAATATCGAGCATTCGGCGACTTCCACTGCAAAAGTAACCGTACAAGTCGAGTGCGAACAGATACCGCGAGCGAACGTCGAACTGGCTCGGACAATTTTCAATTGCAGCGGGGGTCGGCCATGAGCGGAAGACGATGCCGGCACGCGTTGACCGTGGTTGAAATGCTGGTCGTGGTGGTGGTTCTGAGTCTGGTGACCTTTGTGCTGTACCGCTTTTTCAGTCACTACTCGCAAACCTATCTGCGAGTGGATGAGCGGATGGAGCATGTCGTCCAGGCCTGGCAGGTCATGCGTTATCTTGGTGACGACCTGCAGAACGCTGACTTTCCTGCCTCAGATACCGCTTCCTGGCGCGATGTGCTTCAGCCTCGATCCGATGGGTGGGATCTGACGGTTCGCGATTTTCAAACGATCTCTCAGGTGACCTACAAGTTCGACCCGGTCGCGGGGAACCTGTTTCGTGTGCAGGGGGGAGCGACCAAAACTCTCCTGCAGGGAAACTGCAAAGAGTTCGGATTGCATGCTCAGGTGACCATGGTGCCGCCGGCCACTACCCCGACCCGACTGGAGTTTGCCGTCAAGTTGAGCCTCAAGAATCCTCGGCAAACCCATGAACAGCACCTGCCGCTGTCTTTGGAAACAATCATCGTTCCGGAGATGCTGAATCGCAAGCTGCGACGCACATATCAGCATGTCGGACTGCCCTGAACCAGGAGAACGGCAGCCTTTCCGGTGCTTGCCGATCCGTTACGGTTTGAGTTCGTCTGTCGGGGTGTCGGTAGGACGGAGAGCAATGCCGTACCGCTTCATCTTGCGCCACAGAGTGACGGGGTGCATGTTGAGAGCGCGGGCCGCGGCGGTGCGATTGTACCCGTTCCGCGCCAGCGTCGCAATGATCAAACGGGCCTCAGCGTCTCGCAGATCATGAAATGGAAGTGACTCGGCCGGCTGAGAGGAACGAATATCGACGGGCAGGTGCTCGGGGCGAATCTCACCTTCATGACAAAGAATGAAACAGTACTCGATGATGTTCTCGAGCTGGCGAATGTTGCCGGGATAGTCGAAGCCTCGCAGCAGATCGAGCGCTTCCCGTGAGATTCCCACGACTCGACAACCGCGAATGCGATTGAACCGTTGAACGAAGTGTTCGATCAACAGCGGAATGTCATCCTTGCGCTCGCGCAGGGGCGGCAACTGAATCTTCATCACGTTGATGCGGTAGTAGAGATCCTCGCGAAACTTCCCATCGGCGACCATCTTCTGTAAATCACGATTCGTGGCGGTGACGACTCGGACGTTTGCCTTCTGAGGTTTCGTCGAACCCAGCGGTTCGTAGACATGTTCCTGCAGAACCCGCAACAGCTTGACCTGCAGAAGTGGTGTCAGTTCTCCGATCTCGTCCAGAAAGATCGTCCCACCTTCAGCGAGCGCAAAGCGGCCTGGTTTGTCGCGTTTGGCATCAGTGAAAGCGCCGGCTTTGTACCCGAAGAGTTCCGACTCGAGAAGCGTTTCCGGCAATGCTCCGCAGTTGACCGTAATCATCGGCTTGGTAGCACGAGGGCTGAGATTGTGAATGGCCCGCGCGACCAGCTCTTTGCCGGTGCCGCTCTCTCCCAGTATCAATACGGTGCTCTCGCTCCGGGCCGCAAGCGGCATCAGGTTGAACAGTTCCTTCATGCGCGGATTGCAGCTGATGATGTCCTCGAGAGAGTGCCGTCCCAGCAGGTCTTTTCGCAGTTCTTCCATCAGGCTCAGGTCGCGAAATGTCTCGACTCCGCCGATAAAATTTCCTTGCGCATCACGGAGGAGCGCGGCGGATATGCTGATGGGAACGCGGCTTCCACGCGGTGTGTTAATGAAGATGGCGCGGTTGACCACAGGGTTGCGAGTGGCGATCGCCTGGCGGAGAGCGCACTCGCCGTCGCAGATGCTGGCACGGAAGATCTCACGACATGTCCTGCCGATGGCTTGCTCGCGGGGAATTCCGGTAATCAGCTCCGCCGCGCGGTTGAAATAGGTGATGTGCCAATCTTTATCGACGGTAAACACTCCGTCGGCGATGGAGTCGAGGATCGTCCGCGCCGCCGACAGATCGAGCAACTCAGAGGAAGTTGCGGCGGTTGATCGAACGCAGGACTTAAGGGCCGGTGTGCGAGGCATGGCGGCTCATTCAGAGGCGGTATGCACGTGAACTCTGTTGCGACCCGCGCTTTTGGCCTGATACAGAGCTTCGTCAGCAGCCTGGATGAATGACGCCGGGGTGTCCATGATCAGGGAATCGAATTCGGCCGCGCCGACGCTGATGGTGATCGTCAGCTTCTTCTCGCCGAATCGCAGCGGCAACTGTTCGATCGAGGCCCGCAGTTTCTCTGCCAGTCTGGATGCCCCTTCAATGGGCGTTTGCGGAAGCAGGACCGCAAATTCCTCGCCACCGTAGCGGGCGGGGACGTCATGCACACGCACATTGTCCCGCAGGCTGCGAGAAACCAGCAATAGAACCTTATCGCCGATCACGTGTCCGTGCTGGTCATTGAAGGATTTGAAGTTGTCGATGTCGATCATGAGCAGACTCAGATCTGTGCGATGGCGGCGGGCCCGTGCACATTCTTCGGTGACGCGCTGCGCGAAGTGCTTGTGATTGTACAAGCCGGTAAGGCTGTCGGTCGTTGCCATATGCAGAAGACGCGAGTTGTAAATTGCCTGAGAGGCCATGGTGGCAAAGACGCGAAGCAGTTCCTGGACGCGATCAGTAAACGTGTTGGCCGAGAGGCGATTGTCCAGATACAGAACGCCGATCACGTTGTTTTGAATGCGTAGAGGCGTTACCGCGATCGAAAGAATCTTGTTGATGACAATGCTGGTGTTGCCCGCGACCAGCGGGTCGGCAGTTGTATCTCGAATGACCAGGGTCTCGCCGGTGAGAAAACATTTCTGAATCAGACTTTCAGATGTCTGCATGTCTTTTTCGACGTCCTGCAAGACCATGCGACGGACGACGGCGTTTTCAAAACGCTGGGTGTTCTCGTTGAACAGAATCAGCCCGCCGCGTTCAGCACCCGTCACCTGCAGAGCCATGTCTATGGTGTACTCGAGCAGACGCTGAAAATTCCGTATCGAACCGAGAGCGAAACTGACTTCGAGAATCGCGCTCAGCTCCTTTACGCGACTGCTGATCAGTGATTCCGTTGCCTGCACATCGCTGAGAACCTGCTGGGGAACCTTCTCGCGCAACTGAGCAAACGTTTCGCGCACGAGGTTGACATTGCGATTGAGAAAGAACGGAAACACCTGCATCTCGGCATTCGGCGCCGGGGCGGCAGGAGGAGTTGAATCAGCGCTTCGAGCGGGGCTGTCGTCCAGGGTTGTGTTCCGTTCGAGTGTGAGAAAGACATCCTGAGCCAGCTGTACGCGATAACCCGCGACGAGGGGAACAAACACGCCCGGTTGAATGCGGTGATTATTGACGAGGGTGCCGAAGGTACTGTGGAGATCCTGGATGGAAACACCGGTTTCGCCGGAATAACGGATGAGAACATGCTCGCGGGAAACGGCAATAGACGTGAGTTTGATGGCGCATCCGTCGGCGCGGCCGATTTTGAACTCTTCGGAGTCGTTCTTGAACTCATGCTCGGCGAGGATCGTATCTTTGGGGTCTTTGACATACAGCTTCATCGAGCCAACTCCTGCTTGATAGCTTCAAGTTCGGATCTGATTTCGGTAAAACTTGCCGGCCGATTGTTCGGATTCTTGCTGAGGCATTCCAGAATCAAAACTTCCAGTCTTGGAGGGCATTCTGGGACATGCTGACTGGGACGAATCGGGTCTTGTGCGAGAGCGACCATGATGTCCTCACCGAGGAACGGTCTTCTGCCGCAGAGCATCTCATAGAGCGTGAACCCGAAGGCGTAGATCTCTGTGGCGGGCGTAGCAGCCTCGCCACGCAATCGCTCGGGGGAAAGATACCACGGGGTGCCGATGATCGCCTGGGCTTGAGTAAGATTCTGTCCGGTTTCGGCCTTGGCCAGGCCGAAGTCGATAATGTGCGGCTTGTCCTGTTTGTCGATGAGAATATTCTCGGGCTTGATGTCGCGGTGCAGGATGCCGCGCTCAACGGCATGCTGAAACCCACTCGCGAGATCACAGCCGATGGAAAGCACCTGGATCAGCGACAGTGGCCCGGAATTCATGCGTTGTCGAAGGGGTTCCCCGTTGATGAACTCAAAGGCAATGAATGATGGCGAGCCGACCGACACGTCGAACACCTTGAGAATACAGGGATGGTCAAGTGCGGCGAGCGATCGTGACTCGGCCAGAAAGCGGTCGCGCAGTCCTTCCTGCTTGCGAGCCAGGGATTCGTGCAGGGTTTTGATGGCGACGGAACGAGAGAGAACCTGGTCGAATGCGCGGTACACCGTTCCCATGCCGCCGCTGCCGATTTCGACAATGTCCGTATAACGCTCGGGAAGCGATACCGCTTCTTTCTCGGACTCGGGTTCTTCGGGTGTCTGTGGATCGGCTTCAACAGAGGGAGCGGCGGGCAGCACGCCAGGCAGGGGGGCGGACAAAAGACCCTGAAACTCAAGGGCTGCCTGGTGGCGCGGTTCAAGGCGCAAAACCTGGGAAAGCGCGTCGCGGGCTCCTTCCTGGTCACCGGCGTGATGTCGACAGCGAGCCAGAGCATACAGCCAGCGCACCTTGTTTGGTTCGAGTTGACACGCGCACTCGAAGAGGGAAACCAGGCGACTCGAATAGGACTTGACTCGATCGTGGTGTTCGCACACGAACTGAACGGCCCGGGGGTCACGTGCACTGACGGCGAAGTTCTGCAGCACCTCGATGGTTTTCTGATTCGCTTGTCCTCCGCTGATGTGCCACGCCAGCAGCCGCTTGTGCCATTCGATCTGATCAGGGCGACGTCGACAGGCATCGCAAAGGCGATCAATGGATTTGGCATCAGCAGCGCGTCGCGCCACCAACAGGTCGATCTCGAAATCCGACCACTCAGGTTTTCCGGGGTAGCGTTGCTGAGCCGCCTTGAGAAATTTCTCGGCATCAGCTGTCAGATTGAGTTTTAGACACAGGCAGATGCACGCGACCGCGTACGTCACTTCTCCCAGCATGCGCTCCGGTTCCGCCTGCAGGTCTTGAAGGCGTTTGGTCAGGTTTGACCGACCATCACCATCCGGAATCGGATTCCTGACTCCATCGAGGATCAATCGCTTCGTCTCTTCCCAGTGAGCGGCGATGGCAGCCTGTGTCGCAGCTCGACGCCGGCGTACAACCCAGAATGCCACAAGCGCAAGGAAAACCAGAACTCCGGCGATGACTTGTGGTTCCAGTGTTTTCAGAGTAGCGAACAGATGCTCCACGAGATTCCGATATCCCACAGAAGGATTTGTCTCGCCGGATTATATCATGTTCCCTGAATATTAGAACTTTTCGCCTGATTGGATTCTTCGGAGCATGAATGCGTCCTGTTCCTTCTGCGTTTCAGGGCGTGCGGGGTTCTGCATGACCTGCTGCAGAAGCTGAACGGCTTCGTCGCGACGCTCGAGCGCGGCCAGACATACGGCAACCATGCGAATGAGGTACGGCGGGGCATCGACAAAGTGGCTTGCACGAAGAAAGGCGTCCAGAGCCTTTTGGCGGTCGCGTGTGGGGCCGTGGCGCCCCAGACTGTTGAGATACTGCAGCCCGAGTTGCTGCCACAATTCGAGTCGATTGGGATTCTGTCGAGCGGCCGACTCGAGAATCTGCAGGGCTTCGGCATGTCGTGATTGATATTCATCGAGCATGAACGCGCGCAGCAGATACGCGTCGATAAAGGTCGGATCAAGGGCCGGGATCAGTTCGAGAGCGAACTCGACGCGGT
>CAYYIY010000009.1:48610-62765 GCA_964472075.1 uncultured bacterium
CACAAGCCGCGATGAGAATCCGCATCCATCTGGATCCAGAGCAGGTTGGCGGCAAGCTCCGCGAAGCCAAGCTGTCGCAGCATCAGTACGAAACCGGTCGATAGGACCGGATCTTGCTTCGGGTGCTGATGGGTATGATGAACATGAACATGCTCTGCCTCATGTTCATGACCTGGGTGAGACACAGTTGAGGCCAAGGCTGGTTCATGCTTGGGGGACTGATGAACGGATCGCGAGGCGACGGAAATGTCCGGGTCGATGGAAACGGTCGCCGTCTGTTCATGCGCATGTTCGTGCTCGTGATCATGCTCGTGCTGATGGGCGTGCATGTGTGTCGATTCCACACCGCCCTCACTGCCGGAACGATGGGAGCACACGGGGCAGGTAGGCGTGTGCGTGGCGGCTGAGGCTGTCGACCTGTGTGGTTCTTCGAATGAATAGACCGTTTCGTCGTCCATGGTGTCTGCATGTTTCTCGACGACAGACAGTTCCTGACTCATGGACGCAGTGGTCATTTCGAGTCGGAAACATTCGTGAAACTCATACTGTGTAAGTGCCGTTGCCGAAAGTGAAAGTGCCAGCAGCAGCAGGTACGTATTTCGATCGCTCATCTCAGAGATCCTTTTTCTCCAAGGTCCATGAGCCGATGATCAGAAGAAAGAAGAGATAACAGCCGGCGTACGCGACGGCCCAGAAGGCGAACTCGGGTGAGATGGCAAGATCTTTCAGGATCTTGTGTTTGATGTTGAAATGTCCGAAATTCGGCACAACCCAGTAGAGAAGTTTTACCAGAAAGGTCAGCAGAGGCACGTCGGCTTCAATCGTGAGATGCATGACATGCTCAGCCATGTTGCCGAGCATGACGGTGAAGATCGACAGCGAAAAACACAGCAGCAGCGAGTCCGCCAGCGAAAAGAACAGAACCATGCCGCTCATGATGCTGAATTCGAGAAGCATGAAGAGCGCGACCCAATGAAACCCCGTCCAGATGACGCTGAACTTGAGATAGAGAAGAAAGGTGAGAATGCCGAGCATGATGCAGACATTAACGACCGCCGCAAGCAGTGTTCCCAGAAATTTTCCGGCAAAAAGTTCCCAGCGGCGCATCGGCAGAGTGAGAATCGCATACGCCGTCCGGCGATTCAGTTCGTCGCGCAACGTCGTCGAACCGATGAACAGTGCGATCAACAGCCCGAACAATGAGATGACCGAAAGACCGACATCCTGGATCATGCGGTATTCCAGGGCCGGCGTGGTGGAAAAGTGCCCGAAGAGATTGAAGAGTCCGAGAGCAATACCGAGAAAAACAACATGGACAATCAACATTTTGTGGCGGGCGACATCAAGGAAGGTATCCATCATGATCAGGCGAATGCGTGAAAACATGTCAGTGTGTAGCCTCCTTCCCTTGCGTATTCTGTTCGGATATAACCTGGACAAAATACTGATCGAGCGAACGGGTAACGGGCGTGACTCGCTTGACGCCTCCCCCGCCTTCCATGACTTGTTTGATCAGCGAATTCACGGCCCCCGGATCTGAGACGGTGAACTGAAGCCCTCTATCACCTGTGTCAGAGGGCGAATGCTCGGCATGCCGTGCTTTGAGAGTCTGACGCGAAGCGCCATCAGGGAACTCCGCCTCCACGAGTATCTGCGAGGTGCGCAGGAGTTGATCGAGACGGTCACCCGCAATGAGTCGGCCTCGATACATGATGCTGATGCGGTCGCACACCTCGGCGAGAATTCCTGCAGCGTGCGAGTTGACCAGAATGGCGATCTGCTGCCGCTTGAGAGACAGGAGAAGATCCTTCAGCATGACCTGACCGCACGGGTCGAGACCGCTGAATGGTTCGTCGAGAAAAATGAGTCTTGCCTGCCGCAACAGCAGGCGAGCAATATCGACCCTCTGTCTCATGCCTTTCGAACAATCGATCAGGCGCCGTTCACGGAATTCCCACATCTCCACTCGCTCGAGATGGGGTCGGATGGTGGTGTCTCGCGCATCTGTTCCGCAAAGTTTCGCGTGAAAGCGCAGATACTCGATTACCGACAGATGATCAGAATGATGAATCATTTCCGGAAGAAAACCGACGCCGTTCCGTGAGGCAGGGGTCGGAACCGCGGCTCCGAATATGTGAGCCGAACCCGAACTGATACTGGTTAAGCCAAGCAGCATTTTCATTGTCGTCGTCTTGCCTGCGCCGTTTGGTCCGAGCAGGCCCATGATCTCGCCTTCTCTGAGAGTGAGTGAGACGCGATCGACAATGGTTTCCGGCCTGAACCACCCGACCGTTTTCGATATGTTTTCAGCAATCAGCAGATCCGTCATAATGATTTCCTCCGCACAGGCACTTGTTGGTCCTGGTGTGCCGAAATTCAGAAGTCCGCGTGGTCGACTGCAGGATGAGGGAAGGCTCGCGAAGTGTGCTCAAACGACCACCCACCTGTATATCGTGCCGGCCTTGCCAATTTCAACCGAGTCCGGAAAGGCTTGAAGAAGCGATTCCATAACATCTTCACCAGTACAGTGACAGGGAATAAGCTTGTGCGGCGCGCGAGCGCGCAAGGCGGCAAAGGTTTCGTTCAGACGATGGGAATCAGCGTTCAGCAGATGAAAGCCGCCGATGATCGTGTCGATGCGTGGTTCGCCGCTGAGTGCGATGATGTGCTGCAGGGTGTTGATCAGACCTGAGTGGCAACACCCGACCACGACGACCAGACCCTGAGCGGTACGAAACCACAATGCCTGATCATCATTGATCAGATCGGGGTCCCTCCCTTCAGCGTCGAGAAAGAAGGGGCCTCCAGTGTCTTCATAAGTCGTCAGGCGGGGAATCGGACCGGTCAGATGACAGCCGCCGTCTATATCAAGAGGTGCGGTCACTCGTACCCATTGCTCTGAAGACAGTCGCTCAAGCGCCAGTCGTGAAGATTCGGGCATCTCAATGGGCTTGGTCAGAGGCGGCCGAATGCTGAAGCGAGACTGGACGATTCCCGGGTGCCCATAGACCCGAGCTTTCGGGGCCACAGACAGAACCTGGTGTAACCCGCCGGTATGATCGTAGTGCCCGTGACTCAAGACGATCGCCTCGGTGAGTCGCAGATCGATTCCGAGTGCTTCAGCGTTTGGAAGTAACGCCTTGCCCTGGCCGCTGTCGAACAGCAGACGTCGCCCTGAATGCGTGATCCAGAAGGCCAGACCGTGTTCGACCGTCAGGCCCTCCCGAACCTGATTGTTGACCAGAATCGTCAACTCGAGCACGTCGTTCATTCCTGAGAAGGCTCGCCGCAACGCGGTTCACCACAGCGTTGGCTCTGCCCGCAGCAGGTACGACCGGTGCTTTCGAGCGAACACCCGCCGGCACGGCGCGGCTGAGAAGTGGCCGATGGTGACTTCAGAATGAACCCGGCACCACCGCTCATGACCCGCTTGACGGGCTGTCCGCATGACGGACAGTTGGTGTCTGATGCCTCACGCATCGTCTGTTGTCGCTCATACTGATTGCCGCAGTTTCCACAACGATAGGTATAGGTTGGCATGTCAGCTTTTTCTTCCTTTCTCGAGTTCATAGGGCCACATGGCGATACCGCCATCCATGACGGCGACGTTCATCACTGCTCCTTGGGTTGCCTGGTCTCGGGAATCGGCAGGATAAGCCGGGGTGGGGATGAATCGATGGAGATCATCGGCGAAGACGACGGACTCCTTGTTCTGTAGGTGATGAATGCCTGATAAGCCCATCGTAACACACGTGCAATCAGTATGACAGCTGACGATGCGAGCTGAAAACGGCCCATCCGGCAATGCATTCGACGGCAGTTCTGCATGGCGGCTTCCTCCTTTCGAGGTCACAAACATTCTTGAGAATTGATGATGAAATACGAACCACTTGCTTCAGACGAGAGCTTGATGCGATGTGAGGCGACCAGAGAGCCGAGATGTTTCGACAGTTCGTTCGGGTGAAGACCCAATGAGCCTGCGAGTTGTTCGGCGGTACAGGGTCGTCGCTTCAGAAGATCGACGATGGTCTGCTCGTGAACCGTCTGTGTCGGCGTGACGTTCGAGGAATACTCAGCGATCACTTCCGCCTTTGGTCCGAAGTGCGGCAGCAGTGACTGTAGAAACGCAGGCGAACAGGCACGCAGACTGGGTTCGGAAGGGGGGCGCACGCAGGTGTTGAGATGAATGCGATCGGCGGCGAACTCGCGGGTTTGAGCTGCCAGCCGTTGAATGGAATCAGAGTCCGAGTTGATACCGTCGATAATCAAGACCTCGAGCCAGAGTTGCCCCCGAAATTCGTCCCGGAGACTCATGACTCCTTGTACGAGTCTGTCAAATGTCACACCGGCGCAGGGGCGGTGCAGCCGAATGAAAGATGATTCATCCCAGGCGGAACAGGTGACTTTGATCACGTCGGCTCCAGATATTCTGCGCCGGACAGTCTCGTCGAACAGCAGGGTTCCATTGGTCAGCACGGCGATCGGGATGGATGAGTGGTGACGCAGAAACCCGATGACCGTTTCGATGCCCGAATGCAGGGTCGGTTCACCGGAACCGGCGAAGGTGAGATAGTCCGCTTGTTCTCCGCGATACAGCCACTGTTTGAGCTCACCGATCACTTCTGCGACTGGTACATACTCGTCAATCTGCGACGTGAGATTGGTTGTCGGTCCAAGTTGGCAGAAAATGCAATCAAGACTGCAAGTCTTGGGCGGGTTCAGGTCAATTCCAAGAGAACGATGAAAGCGTCTGGACGGAACCGGCCCGAACAGGTGCTTGAATGATGAGGTGTTGTTCGTCATGAATCACTCCCCGGCACCCCGGGAACATTCATGGTCACCATCTGCAGAGAAGCTTTGAGCTGAGGGGTGCCTCCGCCCTGCGAGACTACCTGCAATACCCGTTCACGATCGACAACCCGTGAACCGGCGAGATGGGTGACCGGGGTTCCTCTGAAAGCCATCGGCAAAAGCGGAGTGGATGGGCCGAGCAGCACGACGGCTCGGGGCGCTGATTCTCGCATCTGAAGCGTTCTGAGAAGCTCATCGAGGGTATTGGTCACGAGTGACGTGGCGGTGATCAGTGCGACCGTGCAGTTGGCCAGGGCCGAAGCCCCTTGTTCAGGCGAAAGAACATCGGGTTCGTCGGGTTCACGCTCGATGATGTCGAGATGACAGCCGCAGGCCCGAATGTCTTTCAACAGGGGTTGAAAGCGGCCGACCATCACGACTCGATCCGTTGGCAGCAAGGACAATTGGGTGAGAAAGTCTCCGTCTTGATCCTCTGCATGCGGTATCTGGCTGATGAGGGCGTTGACGGTGGCAAGCCCGATCGTGCGGTACCATGGGTTTTCCCCCTGTTTCAGCCAGCTCGCAAGTTCTGCCGCCGGTTTTCCGATGAGTGTCCCGGCGGGTCCGAAGACGGAACACGCATGTCCGAGAAGTTTCGGCGACCAACAGATTCCCACTCCGCCGCCCCGCAGACAGACGGCTGAATACCCGAGTCCGAGTCGAATGTCCATGATACTGTCTTCCATCGCATGTGAGCGTACGATATGGATCAGAACATCTGCGATCATCATCTTGTGAGCATCAGTCATGAGCGTGATCTCCGTTCGGGCAATGATCGAAGCTGTTGACGCGAGAGAGGCAGGCGTCGTAGGCGGCGAGGTTGGCGGTGGCTGAAGCCGGCTGTCGAATGTCCCAACCGGAGGAAGCCTGGAGAACCTGCTCGAGTGCCTGGTGTACCTGAGTACGAAAGAGCAGGGGAGGATCGCGCCGGAGAAAGTCAAGAGCCGGCGCAACTGCTTTTCTGCCGCTGGTCTTAAGATCATGCACCAACCGCTCGGTTTCTGAAATCCACGAAGAACCTGGGCATTCCGGGCAGGCGCAGGCAGATACTGGGATACTTGCGCTGGCCACCGATTGAGCCACAGCTTCAGAACCGGCTTCGACAATGGCAACGGGGAGATGCATCAGCCAGACAAGAGTTGCCAGACAACTGACCAGGACAAACGGTGCACCGCGCTTCCAGCCGAGTATCGGCAGGCCGCTTCGACCAATGACAGCCAGCAGGAACACGAGGCAGTGTCCGAGGCCAATCGTCTGATTCGGCGGCAGATCGAACCGGTACGATACGAGAATGCCCGCAATGGTGGTTCCGCAAGCGGTTGCCACGGACAACAGCAGAACGCCGGGCAGGCGATGCCAGAGCAGCAGAGCGACCCCGGGGGCGACGACCAGATAGCAGAAAATCAGAAGAACTCCCGCGATTTTGGAAGATGCCGCGACGACCGCGCCGAGCGTGACAAAAAACAGCATTTCCAGCAGTCGCACGGGAATGCCCAGAACCTGTGCGGCATCAGGGTCGAGAAAAGCGTAGGTGGTTGGTCTCAGACTGACCAAAAGCCAGGCGGCGCAGGGAATCAGCACGGCGACGATGACCAGAAGATCCTGGGGTGAAGCGAACAAGAGACTGCCGAACAGAAGCGTTTTCACCTTTTCCAGCCCGAAACCGCTTTTGGCAACCAGAACGATGCTTCCCGCCGAGAAGGCCACGAACAATACGCCGAGCAGGGTGTCACGCGGCAGTTTCAACCAGCGTTCAAACGGCAGGCCGAGAGAGACCACGACGATCATGGCCGTCAGCAGAGCGCCGAGAAACGGGTGCCAGCCGAGGAGAAGGCCGAGAGCGATACCGCAGGCCGCCGCCTCCGAAAGCGTGACGCCGATGAAGACGACCCGCTTGAGAACCACGAAGACACCGAATAGAGCTCCGCAGGCGGCGATCAGCAAACCGACCGGAAAACCGACCCCGTACACGTCGAGAATGGTTGCGATCATGGGAAGAAGCGAGTCAGGCATGGAGGTTCACCTTCGACTTCGAGGTTTCGAGCGCGCGCCAGTCGACCACGCGTGCCTGTCCGCGCCAGACCCAGCAGATGCGATCGGTCAGGGTACGTACCTGGTCGAGACTATGCTGGGCAAACAGAATAGTTTTTCCCTCGTTCTTCGTCAGTTCGTGCAGGAGCGCGATGACTTCGACTTCGGACTCGTGATCGAGTGACGCGGTCGGCTCGTCCATGACGAGCACGCTGGAGCCGGCGGCAAGAGCCCGGGCGATCAGAATCTTCTGCCGCATGCCGCCGGAAAGTTCATGAAAGGCTTTTCGGCCATGCCCGTCGAGCTTGAACTTCTCGAGCAGCGCATCGACAGAGGCCTCATCTGCGGGCGATGGACGTTTCCACCAGCCCAGACGCGGGTACAGACCCATGAGCACAATGTCGCGCGCGATGATCGGAAAAAGCAGATCAATGCTCTGTTGCTGAGGAACGAAACCGGCAGGGCAGGTGGCGAACGGAGTCCGAATTGCGCCACTGTGAATCGGCATGAGCCCGAGAATGGCTCGCAGAAGGGTCGTCTTCCCGGCTCCGTTCGGGCCGACGAAGGGGAGAAAGGAACCGGCGGGGATCTCGAGATCGACGTTCTCCAGAATGTTCTCCTGGTCGTAGCCGATCGAGACCCCCTGACAGATGATCAGGGGGTCTCCGGAGTTCATGGCCTGGTTCCTCCTATGCCTGCTTTGTCGGCCATCGCCACGAGGTTGTCGACCCAGTAGTCGACCAAGGACACGTAGTCTTTCGCTTCGGGAATGCCGCCGACATAATAGGGAACCATGCGATACTGGGCACCGACCGCCTCGGCAATCTGCTTCACCGTCTGCTCGTCGAAGTAACTGGCCGACAGCATCAGCTTGATCCCTTCGCGTTTCATCCGCTCCTTCAGATCGTGAGAGTGTTTCGGCGAAGGCGGAATCCCAGGTTTGGGCTCGACGGTATCGGCCTGAATCAGACCGAAGTCGTCGCAGAAGTAGATCCAGTTCTTGTGGTAGGTGACGATCGGCTTTCCCCGCAGGGGAAGCATCTTGCCGACCCAGCCCGCCAGTCGGCCGGTCAGCGGTTTCCCTTCATACTGGTTCTGTTCGAGGAACGTCAGCAGCTTTCCTTCCTGATGAAGTTGTACAAGCGTGTCGCCGCCCAAAATGTCTACGAGATCCTGTCCGTACAGTTTATGATGAAACTGTGTTTGCAACTCGTTTAACCGAGTTTGAAACTCGGACGCATGAGCCGGGTCATTTTTCTCGAGGCCGATGGTGATGTTCTCCATGACCTTCAGCATGTTGAGCGGGCTGACGGTTATGTGCGGGTTCCCGTAAATATGCAGTCCGCCCTCGCTGCGTGACAGAACCGTTGGAATCTCCTTCATACGACAGCCGTATGCGGCGGCCACATAGCCGACGGCCTCGCTTCGAATGCGCATGTTCCCCGACTTGTCGACCGCCGTCGGCAGCCACATCTCGAGATCCAGACCGGTCGCGATCAGCAGATCGGCTTCTCGCAGCATCTGGACGAATGAGGGCTTTGGGCGAATGAAGTGAGCGTCCTGGTCGCCTTGAACAATATTCTGCACCGAGACGCGATCTCCACCGATACGTCTGGCGAAGTCGGCGTAGTCAGGGAGAGTCGTGACGACTTTCAGGCGCTTCTCAGGCGTCGACGGCTCGGCAACGGTGACGCTGTAGCCACAGAGCAGAAAGCAGAGAGTGAGGCTCAGAATGGCCGAACTCAGGCAGGTGTGACGAACAGAAGTGTTTTTCATCGGAATGGATCCTTTCAGTACCGGTCGTGCAGATGCGGCCCGGCGGCCCAGATGCACTGCAGGGTGATGCGTCGGTCGTCTTTTTCCATATGGTGACCCTTGCGGTAATCGAACTCGAGGCGATACCGCACCCACGGGCTCTGATGCCAGGTCCAGTATGGGCTGATCTGAAACTCGTAGGGATTGTTGCCGGGGGCCGCATGCAGCGCGCCGGCATACAGAACCGTGTTGGTGACGGCGGCGGCGTACGGCTTTTCGTCGGGCCGAAAGTAATCGAGGCGAATGCCTGACTCGAGCGTCCGATTCAGCTTCCAGTGAAAATTGGTGTATGCGCCCCAGGCGCGCATGGTGTCTCTGTTACCGGCGGCGGTCACCAGGTCCCGGGCCAGATAATAGCCCTCGGTGCGCCATAAGAAGTGCCGATAGCGCATCTTGTCGGTCGGCTCCCAGAGACGACTGACGTCAAACCCGAGAGCGAAGGTGGGACGGCTTTCATCGCGAACCGTGGTCGCCGGCGCCGCACCCTGCGTCCAGCGGTCGTTCTGTCCCGCCAGTCCGGTCAAGCCCCATTCGAAGTAGGTGTTCTGATTCAGGTCACGAAATTGCTTGTAGCGAGCCAGCAGGCAGGGCACGCCGCGACTGTTCTGGCCGAAGATCGCCCCGTTGTCGGCATCGGCCAGCTGGAGTGTGAATTCACGACCGCTTCCGACGGGTGCGGGCAACTGCCAGTCGAACGAGACCCCGATCTGATTGAGCGGGCCGCCGAACAGACGACGCAGGGCCAGCGGAAAATCGACCTGATCGAGTCCGTGCTGGTGCCAGCGGCTGACGGTGCCGAATGGCTGATGGAACTTGCCGAGCGTCACGTTCAGGTCTTTGGCGAAGCCCACCCGGGTGATGTAGGCCTCACCGAGCTGGGTCCCATTTTCCAGAATCGGAAACGATGATTTGAAACGGGTCTGAGGATCAAGATAACACTCGGCATGAACTCCGAGCGAACGAAAAGTGCCGCGGGTATGTTCGCGCACGGTTTCCTGCGAGCGAAACTGCGTGATCACATCGCCGGTCAGGCTGATCTCCGGGTTGAGAGCTTGCAGGGCAAGGTCACCTGACTTGAAGGACACCGGTTGAGAACTGCTGGCAGTCAACGCCGTCGTGTTCGGGGCGGTTGACAGCGCGCCGAGAGCGGCGGCCCGCAGGCGTGCTTTTTCATCGAGGCCTGAACCGGCGGCGGCCGAGGCGGCCGACACTGCTGCCGATGCGGAAGAGAGCTGATCGAGCCGTTTTTCGAGATGCTGAATGGTCTGTTCGTATGTGGCCCGCATCTCGGTCATCTCGGCTCGCATCGAGGCCAGTTCTTCACGTAAGGCCTGCACGTCAGCCGATGCTGACGATGGCTCGGCGTAGAGGGTGGGGGAAAATCCTGCCAGGATAAACAGGGAAAGAACGATGAAACAGTTCGATTGTCTGAACATGATGTTTCTCCAGAATGAAGTCATGAACGGCGCCCGCGGTGTTGCGGCGCTGAAGCGATTCAGAAAAGGGAAAAGTTCAGACTCGTTCTGGAGGAGCTCGTGATCGGTGAACAGACGAGGGCGAGCGGTCGAACGGCCGCTCCAGTTCCTGAACGGGCACCGGCGAGGAACCGGTCGTGGCGAAATAGACGATTGCCCGCTGTGAAACACTCAGGCGTAACAACTGGTCGAGAGAGCACAACAGACAGGGTTCGCCGTGGCAACGTACCGGCACCCCGGAGTTCCCCCAGGAGTTGGTCGTCGCTCTGAGTTCATTCCGTGTCAGCGTGGCAGGGGAAACCGTCGACAACCGACCTGATGTTGTGGAAGCGGACACATGAACGTGAGGGGTTGTCGGACAGGGGGACAACGCGTGGCGATGACCGGCGAAGGGGGAATCAGAAACCGCGTGAAAGAACTGGGCCGACGCAAGGCCCAGGTGCAGGCTAATGAGAAAACACCCGATGAGATGAAACCAGGTCGACTTGCTTCTACGCATGGAGCCGATCCTCCGACGTTCGCCTGTCTTGATGATCGGCCGACTCGAGGTGACTCTGGGTCTGCGAAAATACCAGTACGGCTCCGCCGGTTTTGACCTGCAAGGCGTGAGCCACGGCCGGACACTTGCAGGTCAGCAGGAAGAACAATCCCGGATGACGAGTCTCATTGAGCGTTTCCCAGTTACCTTGTCCTTTGGCAATAATGACATCCGCTGTATAGAAGGTCTTTTGCACCGACTCAGGACATCGATGCAGGGCGAGCCCCGGAATTCGACTGTGCGAGTCGTGGACAGTCCACCGCGGTGAACATCCTGATTCCTGTGCGTCGACTCTGGTGACGTCATTCAGCACCGGGCCGCCGCGAACGATGAGGTGAATCTCCAGATGCGGAAACAACTCTTCGATGGTCTCGAGAAGAAGTCGATCGGCAACCAGTTCTCCGGCATTGTCGGCGATGAGCAGCAACAGGCGGGCCTGCGTCAACTGCTGTTGCAAAAGTCCGAAGTCTTGTCGCGCAAAAGGCTCATCGAGAGCCAGATATAGACGCCTGGTAACTTCATCGAGATCGAGTCGGCCGGTCGGCCCGCAGTCGATCAAGTTGCCGGCCGCCGAGAGACGCAACGTGCGTAGAAACCGGTCATTGGCTGCTTGTGTCAGCCGCTTCCATTCCGGATACATTCGCAGAGCTGCCTGCGTTGAGGCTCTCTTTACGTCGAGATACGGGTCGTCGTTATGCGCCAGATTCCGCAGGTATTCCTGTGCCTCAGCCGCCAGCTCCGGAGCGCTGACCTCCCAGTTCTGTTGCGCGAGATGCGCCAGGGTATTGCGAATCAGCGCTTGTCGGACCGTCTCGGGCAAATCAAGAAAACGACCGGCCTCGACCGCCTGACGCACCAGGCAGACAAGGCAATCGGGGCCGGTTTTCATAAAGTGGTTCCTGTCGAAGTTGATCGAAGGAGCGGCGAGAGGCAGAGTGGCTGCTCTCGCCGCCTGAAATCTCATTTTTTGATGACTGCGCTGAGAACTTTTTCTTTGTCCAGTTTCTTGGTGCAGAAAAACCAGTCGCAGCAAGTGATACCGGTCTTATCTTCCATCCGTTCTTTCGCGACCCCACAGGAACCCGCCGTCGGAACGATGACATCGTCACCGGGGCGCCAGTCTGCGGGCATGGCGACCGAGAATGCATCTGCCGCCTGCAAAGCTACGACGACACGATAGATTTCGTCGAAGTTGCGTCCAAGGTTCAGAGGATAGTAGATGATGGTGCGGATGATACCCTTCGGATCGATGATAAACACGGCACGCACGGCCTTGGTGGTGCTTTCTCCCTGCATCATGCCGTACTTCCGGGCCACATCCATCGTAATGTCCTCGATCAGAGGAAACTTCACCTCGACATTCTTCATGCCGCGAAACTCGATCTTCTCTTTGATGGTGCGAAGCCAGGCGATATGACTGTAGAGACCATCGACGGACAAACCGACCAGTTTACAGTTTGCTTTATTAAACTGCTCTTCCATAGTGGCAAACGTCATAAACTCGGTAGTACAAATAGGGGTGAAGTCGGCTGGATGGCTGAACAGAATGACCCAACTTCCCGCATACTGTTCCGGGAAGTTGATCTCGCCTTGGGTGGTGACCGCCTTGAAGGAAGGGGCTTTGTCGCCGATGCGAGGCATGGGATAGGTCGGGATCTGAGGCATGGATTCCATAGGTACTCCTAAACGTGAGATTTGTGTGGACAATCAAGTCTGGGCGCCGGACGCAGGTGCAAGGCGAGCCGTGATCCAGGCGCGGTGCTGATAGAGATGCACGAACATAACGATGAGAAACCCGATGGAGAGCCAGAAGTGCACGTCGCCCCACCCGTGACGATTCATGCCCAGCAGCAGCTTCGGCCCCTGGCCATGCTCGGCGTGGCCTGAGCCGGGCGGTAAATGCCACCGCAGAATGCCACCGGTGATGGCGAGTGCGGCCAGAAGAATGGCTCCGAGAAGATCGATGAGTACGAGTAACGTCATGGCTCTGCAGGCAATCAATGCTTCTCAGAAGAAGCAGAATTGACGGCCACGGTCTTGGTACGTTCGAGAATGCCCAGCAGCGGATGCACGGCATTCATGAAGGCTTCTCCTCCCGGCCGTTTGAGATGCTTCTGAATGTAAGGCAGTCCGGTGTCTCCTGATTGCACCATTTCAGGGTCGAGAGGAATCGAGCCGAGAAAGGGAACGCCCATATCGGCGGCGAGATGCTCGCCTCCGCCCTGTTTGAAAATGTGGGTGATCTTTTCGCAGTGAGGGCACACAAACCCGGCCATGTTCTCGATGATGCCCAGAACCGGCAGATCAAGCTGGTGGCAGAACGTGATCGATCGCCGCACATCTGCGCAGGCAACCTGCTGAGGTGTCGTGACGATCACGGCGCCATCTGCCTTGCCAACGGTTTGTACGATACTCAAAGGTTCGTCACCGGTGCCCGGCGGGCAGTCGACCACCAGGGCGTCGAGCGGTCCCCACTCGACATCCGCCAGCAGTTGCTGAATGACACCGGCTTTCATGGGGCCGCGCCAGATCACGGCCTGGTTATCGTCCTCCAGCAGAAAACCCAGAGACATGATTCTGACGTTTTCCGTCAGGGTGATCGGGTGAATGCGATCCTTCTCCGTCCGAGCTCTCGATTGAGCCAGCCCCATCAGGGTCGGTATCGACGGGCCATGAAAGTCGATGTCGAGCAGGCCGACCCGGAATCCGTTCATTCCCATGGCCATGGTCAGGTTGGCGGCGACCGTGCTCTTGCCGACCCCACCCTTGCCCGAAAGCACGAAAAACACATGCTTGATCTGGCACAGATTCGACTGCAAACGTTGACGACGAGCGAATTCCGCCGGCGACTCGTCCGGACGTTGCGTCTTCGAGGAACAGGAGTTGTCGGAACAACTGGAACAGGAACTTGAACTCATGGGTGTGTCTCCAGACTTTTCATGGTGGTTGTGGTTTGATCGATCAGCGTGCAAAGACGTTCACGAAAATCTCCGGCGGGCAGTTCGAGTCGTTCGCGGGATAGAACGACTGGTTTGCTGCCGCGAAACCGAGGAACAATGGCACCTTCCTCTAATTCCCGCCAGTACTGTTCCTCATGGGCACAGATGATTCCCGTGAGGGCGTCGACTCCCAGATCGAGCAAGAGAGGGTGCATGGGAACGGTCGGGCCTAGCATCAGCTTCCAGGCTTTTTCAGCCGCTCTGAGAACGGGCGGGAGCGTGTCGTTTAACAGGGTGACGCCTGTGATGATGACTGCGTCACAGGTTCTCAGATAGTCCCAACCGGCTTCAGCCGGTAGATCGTCCTCAATTGGTCGCTTCTCAATGACCTTGAACGTGCCGGCCCATTCCTTGATCTCTGGAGCAAATGGGAAGTGTCCGATCATGCCGATCGTCGCGCCGGAAAACCGGCGTTTCATCAATCGAAGAATGTCGCCGTGCTGGTA
>CAYYIY010000009.1:62775-74500 GCA_964472075.1 uncultured bacterium
CTCGATCTGTTCCGTATTGAGCAGCGAGTTGATCGAAGCCAGGCCGATACTGCGTTCCAGAAAGGCGTCTGATTCAGCATATCGTGCCAATGCTTTGGCGGAAGAACCCCGAAAAGACCCGGCACCTCGAATCTCGGCGCAGAGGTGCGCAGCGCCGACCGGGTCTCGGAACGTGTAAGCGCACCCGACGGTCTTGCTGGCGACCGCGGTCATGTGCACGCCGACCATCACCTGCCGAACCGGGGTATCGGGAAGGTCAGTCGCGAGTTGTGCCAGGCGATGCCTGATCGACGAAGACGTGGGGATCATGTATGGACTCCTCTTGTACTCATCGTGCGTAGGGGCAGTAGCGGTCGAAGCCGAGCAAAGCGGCGATGCCCGAGATCGTGTTACCGAAGAACAGAACCGGCTTGCGATGACGACTGAACAACTGCCAGAGTTCGTCGAACGTGCCGTTGACGATACTCGAACCGGTACAGAGACCGAAGGTGCAATCCGTGGCGATGCGCTCGGCGTCCTTCTCTCCGTCCATGATGCGAACTCCGGCCTTGGTCTGTCCGATGTTTGTCGGGTTCAAATCGGCAACCAGAACACACTTCGGGCCAAAGCGATCAACAAGAGCTTTGATGAGAAACGGCTGAAACCCGAACATCCCGACCACGGGCTGAGGAAATCGCTGCTCGATCTCCTTGACCAGACAATCGCCGCAGGCCTCCGGGTCGCCGTCACGACAATGCGCGCTGCCCGTGCAACGATTGGTTGCCTTCATCAGGGCGTTGATGGCCGCGACGACAAAGGCGCGATGCTGAATCGTGGTCAGGGAAAGCTGCAGCGCCTGCTGAACGGTTCCAGACCAGGAAGCCGGTTGTTCGGTGAATGCCTGACCGATCACGCCGTCGACTTCCGCCTGGATGACCTTCTCCGGTCCGCGCTTGATCGCCAGTTCAGGCGACGCGGT
Source organism: uncultured bacterium (assembly GCA_964472075.1). GTDB lineage: Bacteria > Muiribacteriota > Ozemobacteria > Ozemobacterales > Ozemobacteraceae > CAYYIY01. Next base: position 63,734 of record CAYYIY010000009.1, read on the forward strand.
CGGTCCGATGGCTTCATCCGGATGCAGCGGTCTGATGGTCAATGAACGACCCAGATCGAACCCGGCTTTTTGCAGGTCATACAGCAGCGACAATCGTGCTCTGTCGAGAATCTCCATCAGTGGTCTCCTTCTCGGGTTGCATGGAGGTCGTGTCAGGTCACCTCATTTTCCGCCAATAATCTTCTTCGCCTCGTCGTGCATGTTGGGATACAGATTTGCCGGAACTGCGGGTTTTCCTAACTTCTTGAAGACCATGTAGCGCGCACACTGGCTGTTGTCTCCGAGGCAGTATTTCTTCTTGAAAATACTGCCCAACCCGGATGAATCAGGCATCTTGTCATTGAAGAACGGACAGCCTTTCAGGCATTCGCAATCTGGCATAGCGCTTCTCCTTCTTGGTGGTGAAGATTGAAAGTCCTACTTCTTTACGACGACATGCGGGTGTTTGTGAGGGTGACCGTGCTCTGAAGGGTGACTGCCGTCGCAGACGTGGTCGGGACCGTGACCGCAGGTGTTGTCGCCGGTGGTCAGTGTGCCGGCCAGGTATTCCTTCGCCAGTTCGGCAGCGGGCTTGGCTGGGGCGCCCATGATCACTTTGACGCCTTGAGCCTCGAGCATCTGTCGGGCCCGCATGCCCATGCCGCCGACGATGGCGACGTTGGCTTTGTTGGAAAGCAGCCAGCGGGGCAGAACGCCCGGTTCGTGTTCGGGTGGCTGTTGTCGCGTTTCCTTGATGATGGTTTTCTTCTGTTCGTCCGCCTCAATAAAAGCGAACTCTTCACAGTGTCCGAAATGTTCAGACAGAACGCCACCGGCAAGAGGAATAGCAATAATCATATACTGTCTCCTTGTGATAAAAGGATTAAAAGCGGAAATATAAACTCGGACAAATGCCTACTTCTCGTGGGATGCGCATGGATCATGACGTTGCCGGCAGGTCGAGGCGCTGAGCCATGTCGACGAGAGCGAGGCTCCAGGCGGAGGTCGGCAGAGTCACGACCGGAACACCTTGTCGTACGGCCTTGGGCACGATCGGATCATAGGGAAGCCTTCCGACGACTGGGACATTGATCGAAGCGGCCCATTGCTCGATGTCGGCCGCCATGCCTGCGTGAAGATCGAACTTGTTGATTGCCAGTGAAACCGTGCGGCGAAAGTGGCGACAGAGGTTGATGACCCGCTCCGCGTCCGATTTCCCCGATGGCGTCGGCTCAGTCACGACCAGCACGCGATGAGCGCCGGTCAGGGTGGCGATAACGGGGCAGCCCGCTCCCGGCGGCCCGTCCGTCAGCATGAACTCGACCCCTTGGGTTTGTGCGGCCTCACGCGCCTTGCGCCTGAGTAATGCCACGAGCTTGCCTGAGTTCTCACCGCCGGGTGCCAGTCGCGCGTGAAACAGATCGCCCCATTTCGTGTGGCTGTGACGCCAGGTTCCGCCCTTCGATTCACGAAACCCGATGGCGTTCGCAGGACAGAGGCGAATACAGAGACCGCACCCTTCGCAGAGGTCATGGTCGATGGCCATGATGACTCCGCCCGACGTGTGTGGCGCACCAGGAATCACGGCACCAAAACGGCACAGGTCGGCGCATTTGCCGCAGGCAACACAGAGAGAGGGCTTGATCTGAGCTTTCTTGCCGCCGACGATGCTCTCTTCCCGAACCAGTTCTGCCTGCAATGCCAACTCAAGGTTGGCACCGTCGACGTCTGCATCGGTCAGCACCGCTCGACCGACATGCGCTGCCAGAGATGCGGTGACCGTCGTCTTGCCGGTTCCGCCTTTCCCGCTGATGACCACGAATTCTGTTATCGCCATGTTGCCTCCAGGTGCCGAACCATCTTCTGGAAGAGGCTTTCCCAGGTTTGTCCGGCGAGATACATGGGTGTGCCGCCGGCATAGGCGGTCGCAACGGCTCGGTCGAGCGGCAGTCGTTCAAGCACCGGAACAGCCCGTGCCTGGCACAACTCCTCGATCATGCCGTCATCACCCTCAGAGCGATTCACGATGACTTCACACGGGGTTTTCCAGCGTCGCGTCGCCGCCATGGCCAGCTCGAGGTCGTGCCGGCCGAAGGGAGTCGGTTCCGTGACCAGAAGCAGATGATCCGCGTTCTTGACGGCTGCCATCATGGCACAGGCGGTGCCAGGCGGGCAGTCGACGATGGTCAGATCCGCCGGTCGCTCCCCGGCACGCCGCTTCAGTTCTCGAATCAGGGCGGGGGTGAGCACCTGACCAGTATGCAGACGGCCTTGCCAGAAGTCGATGCCGTGGGCATTCCAATTCAGAATAATTCCTATTTCTTGGAACCCGGAACGAATGGCCTGGGTCGGGCAGATCTCGCGACAGCCCTCACACCCATGACACATGTCGGCGAAGAGCAGCACACGGTCGGTGGTCATCGCCAGGGCCGAGAAGGCACAGAACTCGGAACATTGCCCGCACAGCGTACAGAGCGATTGATCGAACTCCGGCAGCATGGAGCGAACGACAATCTCTTCGTTCGGCGATCCAAGTGAGAGGAAGTGATGGCTGTTGGGTCCCTCGACATCCGCGTCAATCAGTTGCACCGTGTAACCTGCCGTGCGAAAGGCAAGTGCCAGACTCACCGCGACGCTGGTCTTTCCTGTGCCGCCCTTGCCGCTGGCAATCGCCAGCCAGGGCCGGTGCCCGTTGACGGACAGCCTCTTTTGCGGCGACGCGCTGTTCATCAGTGTCCTCCGGGACCGGGCTCTCCGATGACCGGGAGTTCCTTCTTCTTCCAGGCGTGAAGCGCGTCACGAATCGTGCCGCCGGATGCGGAATAGACGGGCACACCGGCGCTCTGGAACACCTGAAAGGCCTTGGGACCGCAGTCACCGGAAATCACGGCCTTGACCCCGGCTTTCAGCAAGGCCTGGGCAGTCTGAATGCCGGCTCCGTGCGACATGTTCGCGGTCTGGGGGCTCATGACGGTAAATGATTCCGTGTCGCTATCAATGAGAAGAAACCGCTCGGCTCTGCCGAGTCGCGGGTCGAGAGGGGCGTCGAGAGTGTCGCCCTTGGCGGAAATGGCGATCATCATGGTTATTCGTTTCCTTTCTGGTGGTCAGATGGTTCTGCAAGAGCTTCACAAGAGCCGTCGCAACGATGGAAGAAGTGTTCGAGGCCGCCTGAAGCCTTGAGCTGATCGAATTCCTCGTCGGTCGTGACCATGCCGGCTTTTTTCAGAAGCCTTCGCAGCAACGCGTCCTGAACGGCTAACTGGAGACCGCGCACGGCCAGCAGCGAGCAGTGCTCCTTTCCGGGCGGCAGCCCGTCCAGGGCGTCGATGATCTGTTGGTCGGTCAGCGCGAGAGATTGCTCGACGGTGGCATTGGTCGACAACTCGGTCATCATGCTGGAAGTGGCAATGGCGGCGGGACATCCCTTCACCCGGAAGGCGACTGCCGTCAGCCGCTCATGATCTTCCGACAGTCGAATGGTCACCTCGAGAAAGTCTCCGCAGTCCGGGTCGCCGAGAGTGCCGATGCCGTCGTAAGGCTCAAGTCGACCTACGCCGCGCGGGTGATAGAAGTGTTCGAGAACGCGATCACTGTATTGACTCATGCGGTGATTGAGAGAGTTTCAGGAAAGCGCCTGTCATCCTGAGACGACAGGCGCGGGTCCGGGTCGTTACTCGGTGTCTGTCGGGTGCGGTTCATTCTTGCCGGTCTGTTGATCGGCAGGCGAATGGTCTTCCGCTGCGCGTTCCTGCATCTCGTCCAGACGATCATGCAGCATCCGGACATCCTGCTGCAAAGCAGTCAGGACGTCGGTAAGACGATGCAGATCACCGGCGGTAACCGTCTCTGCACGGTCAGATCGGTCGGCCATGTTCAGGTTCTCCTGGTTCAGCAGTCGGCGTTCGCGGGCGGTCATGCGTTGTCGACGCCCGAAGCCGCGTCCTGCTCCAGGGCCGAAACGGCGGCCAAAACCCATTCCGGGGAATGTGTTCATCGGCTCTGCAGCCGACTCGGTCGTCGTGCGGCAGAACCCCAGGCCGCGACCTGTTCTTGCACCCTGCCCGCAAGGGCCGGTTCCATCTCTTCCTGGCATATAAATTCTCCTTGGTTCTTGTAATGTCGAGAGGAAGTGAGCGCTCCGGAGTCGCTTGCACTACCTCTTCTGAGCAGGCGTTCCGCAGACGTACGTACTGCCTGGATCGCCGGGTAAAGGTCGGAAAAATGCTCCGTGAGCTTCAACACGTGTTTCACGGTCTTGAACGATGCCGGCTCTCAGGCGGTAGAGCTGATCGCCGACGACTTGTTCGATCGCGGCACGAATCTGGACCGAACGTTTGCTCAAGAGCGGTTTTCGATAGGAAACCTTCAGTTCTGCGGTCAGGGCGATGATCCCATGGCCGAACAGGCAATGCGTCATGGCGGCGTCGATAAGAGCTGCGATGGCCCCGCCATGCACCAGTTGTCGATATCCCTCGGTCTGCAGCCCGTCTTCCAGGACCCCGTGCAGCTCTCCTGCTTCGGTGAACTGCCAGGACAGCGGGTCAAACCAGGGTGGGGAGAACCGATTCCCCAGAGCCTCAGTCTGCATGCTCTGCAGACATTGGCGGCGCGTGACGTCAAATTGATGTGAGGGATTCATGGCGTATGACGATGTTGATGACAGCGACCGTGACCGTAACGGAGTCCGTGGCGAAAGGCTCGCTTGTGCGCGCGATGCAGCAGCTGTTCAGAACCCGGGCAGGGGGTAGGTACGGAAACGAGACTGCCTTCCAGATACGCCTGTGCCAGTTCTTCGGGTGAACGAGGCTGGACTCCTGAGATGATATGTACCCCAGCGGACTCGAGCGTCTGTCTGGCCCGCTCGCCGATTGCCCCGACAATGGCGAGCTTTGCCCCATTCTGAATCAACCAGCGCGGTCGAACTCCCGGCTCATGCTCCGGAGCGCGGCTGATCTGGACCTGCCTGACAACCTGCCGGGTTTCGTCTACGTCGACGAGAGCAAACTCAGCGCAACGACCGAAGTGTCGGCAGAGAATACCCCCTTCGATTGGGATCCCGATACGCACAGAGCCTCCGTTGATGTGGCGGAAAAAATGGGCGAAGATCTCTCTTCGCCCGGTGCCGGGTTGTTTACAGACGGACGTTGGTTGTCGGCCCGGCACGTTACTCTTAGCATGCCCTGTGCCACTTTCTGAAAATGCCTGTTCATGCGGAATATCCTGTGCAGGTGCGCGTAAAAATGTTGCATAATTGCAATGGCCTAAGTGATTATTGCAAATCTGCAATATGTCTTGGCAAAAGCATGATCAAACGGGGAAATCAGTCGGTGTTGCCCGACGCGAGTTTTCCTGCTGTTGCATAAATGCAATTTCATCTGCAAGAAAACAAGGAATTTTTGTAACAAATTGGTGGGCGCTGAAGTAGTAAGTAGTGAAGGTTAACCTGTGTACCGCGTGGAGCAACGGTTCGCTGAACTCAGGTATCAATCTTGCTAGCCAGAGATCGGATTGCTTTGACACATCTTGACAGGAGGAATGCGTATGAGGAAATGGAATCTCGTTCTCGCGTTGTCGCTCGGGGCTTTTCTATTGGGTGGCGGGTATCTCGCCGGTCAGACCGCGACCACCGGTTCGACGGCCACCACGGGGCAGACCGCGGCTACCATCCCGAATCAGCCCATGACCATGGATGTTCCGGGCGCCTTGCCTTCCAGTTTTCGCGGTGGCAACACCGATGACGGTCCGGTAAATGTTCTCGAAGATGGGAACTACAAGATCCAGGAACACTCTGTCCTGTACAATGACACCACGTCTGGCCTGGGCCAGGCAGCTCAGGGTACACAGTTTACGACACCACCGACCATTAACTGGACGACGGAAAGGGAAGCTGCCGACGGGTCGACCCAGAACATGGGTAATGTCAATAACAATCAGGCTTCCATGAATGCGAACTTCTTCCAGGAACCGGGAACATACCGTATCCATAACGGTGGCGCTCGCCAGGTTTCGGGAGGTGCTCAAGACACTTCGAGCAGCGGAACCAGTGGCACCACTGGTGCTGCGGGTTCGACGGGCGCAACCGGGGCTACCGGCTCCACCGGTTCAACCGGAGCCACGGCAGCCACTGGCGCGACCGGAGCCACCGGAGCCACGGGAGCGACGGGAGCCGCTGGAGCCGCTCAGGATCAGCGCGTCACCGCGAATCAGACTCTGACCGTCATTTCTCATGACTGCACCGCCCCCTGCATCTGGGGCATCATTCAAGAAGGCGCTGGAACCACTGAGCTGGCCGCCAGTGAAAACCAGCTGAAGCAGGATCTCCGTGAACAGATGGAAGCCGTCAAGGGATCCTTTGCAGAAAGTTCCGAACTGACCGGATCCCTGAAAGAGGCTTCACTGCTGGCCGTCACCGAGTTCCCCAAGAACGCGGAACCGAAGTCCAAGACGGCCGCCGTCTTCGTGAAAGGGCCGCTGTTCGATGAGAATGGCAAGAAGATGGGAACGACCCCGGCCGGCACCGTACCGATGAAGGTCGCTGATGAAGAGAAACAGACCCGCATTGCTCAGATCGGTGCCTCGACCGTGAAGGGCGTGTTCGTGCGCCGCAATGTGCCGTTCCTGGCCGCCGCGCAGATCAGCGATAACGGCACCTATGACAGCAATGGGGCTTCCTGCCGCATCGAGAACAAGGCGACCGGCGCTGAAGTCGAAAAGGCCGAGGGTGCCTACCTCTTCCGCGTGCCGAACTTCCCGCGCGACCAGTATGCCGATCAGCCCGAATACGAATTCGTCATGGAAGGCGCGGATGCCGCCGGCAACAAGAGTCAGGTTCGCGTGCCTCTGTATGTCGTGAATACTCAAGCCTCATTCGAAGGCGGAAAGGCGGAGTAAGAGGTGAAAACGGCCCTTCGTTTGGCTCTCGTGCTTTTCCTGATCGCCGCCTGCGGGCCCGCGGGCCTGCAGGCGCAGAGCCTTGAAACAGGCAATGCTTCCGGCCCGGCCACTGACATTGATCCGGCGAAGACTCCCTGGCTCGAAGGGGTGACGATCAGTCCGGTACCAGCTGTTCCATCGCCGAAAGTGGAATTGGAGCTGGTGGCGGCAGATGGAAATCCGCTGCCGGCGACGTTGTCTGAAGATGTTGCGATCACCTGCACTGTCCATTCACCGGTGTTTGACGCCAAACCGCCGGCTGACTTCGAAGGTCAGGCCCTCACAAATGGCGAGTGGGCGGGACAATGCTCGGTGAACTGGTTCTTCGATGATGTCGGCAAGAACAAGAGCACGCAGGCTTCATGCTCTGAGCCGCTGCCGCTCAATCAGATGAAGGTTACCCCCCTCGATCCGACCGGCCACGGCGCAGTGACGGTGTTTGTCAGCCGCCCGATGCGCTATGAATACGAGCCGGGCAAGCTCCGGCGCATCTATGTGACCGGCGGAAAGAGCCATCAGGCCAAGGTCACGGATATCACACCGCCGTGCTGCGGGATCGAACTGACGGTCGGAAAACACAGTGCGACCGTCTGGTCGGTTGAAGAGCCGCCGCACAAGTATCCGTTGCCGAAGACAGCCGACGTCATGGGAAAGGGAGCGCTTCTGTCCCACCCGCCGGCGGATAAAGAAGCCCAACTGTCCGGCATCGAACTGGGAACGAATGCCGTTCTTCCCGCTGAACAACTTACGATTCACCTGCCGAAGAAGGGTGAACTGAAGATTCAGCTCGCCGTGACTGACAACGATCAGGTTGATGAAAAGTCACTCCGATTCGGATTCTGCGAGGTGATGGGCGATCAGATCAAGGTGCTCGGCGAAGAAAGTCCGGCAAAACTCGATCTGGCGAAGGCCGGTTTGCCGGCGAAGGCGTGGGTTTTCGTCGAGGCTAAAGACATGACCGGAAATCTTTCTCGACTCGTCATTCCGATTCAGCTACACTGATATCGGTAGCCCCGCCCCGAATGGGGCGGGGCTTTTCATCTCGGCGGGAAAGGACGAGACATGACGTTTCGCGCAGGCAGGCGAGCGGTAACCCTGGTTGAAATCATGATGGGGTTTCTCGTGCTCGCTTTGATCTTCCTGCCGATCTTCAACCGTCTGACCAACGCGGTTCGCGATACCGAACGGTTCTACACCGAGTGTTTCGCCATATCTCACGCGAAGCTGGTCATGGATACCCTGATGTCTCAGGTGCCGCTGCGCTGTCTGCATGAAGGCAACCCATGCCTGATTCGCGATCCGAAATCTGTACCAGCGATCAACGCCTTGCTGGCGCGTGTGATCCCGGAGATGATGAAATCCGAATATCAATCGGTCAGCGGCACGGCGGACGAGTATCTCGGAAACGGCTATCTGACCGACGGCAAGGGTTTTAGATATCGGGTGCGGGTCAGTTGTATTGATCTTGAAAACGTGACGTTTACGGCCGGTGGTCATTCCTACACCGCCAAAGAGCTCTCGGAAAAAGACGCCGATGGAAAATGGGTGCTGATGAAGAAGCTGCTGGTTGAGGTGCGCTGGTCGTTGCGAAAGGGGGTCGACCCCTTGACCGACCCGCAGAGTCGGCGACTGCATCTGGTCGCCGTCAAATCAGATCTGGAGCGCTGAAGATGAATACATCACGCCGTGGAATGGTGCTGGTGATGGTCATCTTTTTCATTTTTGCCGTCAGCATCGGTTTGTTCATGTTGACCCAGACAAATACCTTGATTGGTACTCAGACCCGCAGCACGTTGCGACAGCTGCAGGCTTACTACATTGCGCAATCAGGCCTGCAGCATCAGCTGCTCAAGCTCAAGCTGCTGCCGCGCGAAGCCTACGAAGCCATGAAGACGACGGCCGGCGCGCAGGAGTTCGCGCAGGATGTGAAGTCAGACAACGACATGCTGCTGGCTTTTCGTGAATGTTCGCCGGCCGAAGCGGACGCTTTCACGCTGTTCGATGCCTCGACTTCGCCGCCTCAGCGATCGCCCTACCCGGCCGAGTATGTGATCGAAGAACTGCAACCGGGAAAATCGCATCTGAACATGAAATTCGCTCAGGACAGCTATGTCATTCGCGTGAAAGCGGTGGTGAACGCCCACCCGAAAGCGGAAGACGTCATCGAGGAAGAAGTGATCATTTCACGCTATACCGGCGTGGGGGGGCCGTGATGCGACACAACGTCTTGCTCCGTTGCCGGCGATTGTCCGGGTTCACGCTCACGGAAATCATCGTGACGATCATTCTTTTGGCCGCACTCTTTGCGGTCGCTCATCGCGTGTTGTATCAGGCGAACCTCGAGACTCAAAAGGGATACTGGCTACAGCAGCGGCTCACCGAACTGCGTAATGGAACTCGCATGATTTCCCAGCGCATGAAAAAAACCTCTTATCCGAGTTCCATCGTTCGCGAGGGCGGCAAGGACGTGGTCATCGCCTTCAAGGAATGGCGTCGCTATGACGATTCGGCACGTCTGCGCGATCTGCAGATCAATCCGTCGACCGCATACGACATGACATCCATTGACGGCAGCATTGCTCCCGCGCCCGAGCCGGTGTCGATCATGACCTTTCCCATTTGCACCCCGGAAAAAGACGGACAGCCCGGCACGATCACCTGGGTGGAGCTTGAACTGCAACCGAACCCTCTCTATAACCCTGACCGACCTCTCGGCGTACTGCATCTGAAAGAACGAACCGAAACATACACTTCGGGCCCGCCGAAGTATGCGTTTGGTCTGACCGGCGGCTTTTCCTCTTCACTGCCGGTTCGTGTCGACAAGGAACTGGTACACGACGTCAGTCAGGTAACGATCGCCTCGTTCTCTGTGGATGAACTGCGGGGTGTCATGGTGACCGAAGCCGGAAGCGTCGCGAAGAAATACCGGCGTCGGTACCAGGTGTCCGTACGCATTGACTGCATGCATTCACGAGATGAGAAGATCGTTATTGGCGATCAGTGCACGGTCGTTTCGAACGTCGATCTCGCGGCGCTCAGCGGCGGACTCAATATCGTGGTGCTGCAGATCAACGGTTCCGGCCCCGCGGCTACGGCTGATATCACCTTCAACGGGTCGCCGATGAACGTGACCGCCGGTTCATCCTTCGGCAACGGCTGGATCGTCTCAACGATCTACAGCAACGGTCTTTCGGCAAAACACCAGGGCAGTAACACGACCCGCTTTTTTCCGAAGAAGGCAGGCAGCTGATCTCAGGTTGCTCGATCGCGTGAGTTCCTCTACAATGAACTCCGCGTCATGAACTGGAAAAACCGCTTTGTCGGCTTGCTGCTCCTGCTGCTGCCGCTCATACTCAGCGTCCTGGGACAGCGTCTCCTGTACGATGATCCTCTGCACGCCGCACGAGCGAAAGCTGTCGAACGCCTCGAAGCCGCCCTGGCCGAAATCGAGTCGAATCGGGATTTTTCAGAGCATTTCGCCAGAGTGTTTCGTCGTGTCGAGAGGCAGGTTCTGACTGCGTCCGAGCCGGTGAAGGCGCTGATGCCGGTGCTCGCGCGGCTTGAACAACGGTATCCCCGCATGATTCAGGGGGTTCTGCTCGACGGAACAGGCATGCCGGTGCATGAGTTTATTCAGCGGCCGGTGTCGCGGCAGATGCTGCAGCGATTCTTCAACTCATACCGTCGCTTTCTGGCAACCGGCAAGCCGATATCGTCGGTTGAGCAGGGTTTTATCAAGAGCTTTCTGGGACGATACGTTCCGATGACTTCACAGATTCACGGCCGCTTTCTCTTCGCTGCCGCCGATCCCGATCGAACCTACGTGTACGTCAGTGCGCCACGGCCGCGCGG
>CAYYIY010000009.1:74510-80568 GCA_964472075.1 uncultured bacterium
CTGATTCTGTTCTTCCGGATCGGCGAACAGCCCCAGCGATTGGCCCTGCAGGAGATCATTCGGGATGTCGCGCACCGCGATTCGGAACTTCGTTTTTCATTGGGGTACCGTGGTCTGGTTGATCCATCGCTTGTCGATCTACTCAAAGTGTCTGGTGAACAGGTCTCCGATGTCGTGAAAGCACTCGATCAGTCGGCGACCGGCAGTGTCTGGCTCGGAGACACTCTCATCAAAAAGCGTCTTCTCGTCCCCTCGACCTGGGTTGTGGGGGTGACCGAGATTCGCAGACCGCCGTCACTTGCGGATCAGTGGCCGCGCCTGGCCGTTGGAGCGGTGCTGTTGCTCGGGGGAATGCTCCTTTTTGTCATCCTGCTCGAGAAACCGTTTGCCGGTTCGGTGAGATTCAAACTGATTGGGGCTTTCCTGTATTCATCGCTCTTGCCGCTCATCATCATGGGTTTTACCGCCCTCTCCTCGATGCAGGAACGCCGATTCGTCCTTGAGCGCGAGACCCATCAGCAGGTTGAACGGGAGCTGTTTCGTTTTGATCAGGAGTTCGAACACTTTCTCGGCGAACTGCGCGGCAAGCTTCTCGCCCGCTACTTTGAGCCTGGTCCCGGCAACGGAGCCAGCGTCACTGCTTTTCTCGACAATCTCGAAAAGGTCGAGAAAAGCTGGAGATTCGATACCTGTGCCGTGTACGACCACAAAGGGAACCTGCTTCTTGAACATCAGGCGAAGGACGGCAGACCGGTTCTGGGAAACGTCATGGCGACGCTCGGCAAGCTGGCCAGGACCGTTCTCGATCGTGCCGCTCGCCGTCCGACGGAGGAGCCGAAAAAGTCGCGGGAAACGTTCGTCTTTGAAAGTCTCAGCGCTTCACCACATTTGAACAGGATTGAGTGGGGCGCGCTCAAGTTTTATTTCGGCATTCTTCCGTTCGGCGAGCCGAATGATACGGTGACGCATCTTGTCGCCTTGCTCTGGAACCTGTCGCGCATGCAGTATCACTTTCTCGCCGATCGACTGATGACGGTCAACCGCCACATGGGAGACGGCGAAATCTTTGCCTGGTCGCATACCGGCGAAGCTCCACCCATCCCCGGCGATTCGCCCCGAATCCCGATTCTGAAGCCGTTGCTCGGCCGGGTGAACAGTTGGGCGTTCGGACTGAGACGGCGTCTGCGAATCGGAGATCAGATCTATCTGGCCACCGGCCTGCGTTTTCGCCTGCTTTCCGACTACTCGGTCATTCGTCTGACTCCTGATTTGCAGATCAGACGCCAGCTCAACGACCTGGCCTGGAACCTGCGATTTATCGTTCTGAGCATGGTCGCTCTCTGTGTGATTATCGGAGTTTTTCTCAGCCGCCTGTTCCTGGTCCCGGTCACGCACCTGACACGCGGGCTGGATGCGCTCAGCCGACAGGAGTTCCGCTTCCGCATTGCCGTCGAGCAGGATAATGAACTCGGGTCAGCGGCGCGCCTGCTGAACCAGACCGCGGAAGACCTGCAGGACCTCGAAATCGCCAAAACACTTCAGGAAACGTTCTTTCCGACAACCGGCATCACGGTCGGCGACTGGCGAATCTGGGGCCGAAGTCGATTTGCCGGCAGTGTCGGCGGCGACTATGTCGATTTCTTTTCCCTTGACGAGCAGAAAGCGATTCTCATCATCGGCGATGTCTCCGGTCACGGGATCGGCGCTGCGCTGGTGGTGGCCATGGCTCGCTCTGCCTTTGCTCATCCGATGGTGCGCGGCGATCCGGCCCGCATGATGGAAAGTTTGAATACTTTGTTCATGCGTGTTCTGAAACGTCGCAAGATGATGAGCTGTTGCCTGGCTCTGGTCGATGCAGCCGATCGCCGTATCGAGATCGTCAACGCCGGCCATCAATGGCCGATGCTGGTTCGCAGCCGGTGCGCCGAGTTTCTGCCGACTCAGGGGTTTCCTCTCGGCTCGGCGCGCAACTGGACCGCCGGCCGGCGGACGGAAGACCTGCGTGATGAAGACGTGTTGGTCTGGTACTCTGATGGTCTGGTCGAGGCTGTCGATGAAAATGGAATTTCGGTTGGGTACCGGCGGCTGAAAGAGGAAATGCCCCATCTGTGCGGCGCCACACCGGAAGAAACGGAAGCGCGCGTGTGGGAGTGGTTTTCAAAAACCGCTCCCGCCGACCCTCCGGAAGACGACGTGACGGTGCTGGTTCTGCAGCGGATTCAGGAAGACCGTGCGAAGCGAGGTGACGCCTCGTGAGCGAGCGCCCGTTGAAAGAGCTGCGCACCTGGGCCTTGATTGTCCTACTCACGGGCATACCGATCTTCCTGGCATGGCTGGTCATCGACCGGGATTGTCAGAATCAGGAACAGGAACGGACGGCGAGAACGTTTGAATATCTCGAAACGTTTGCTCGGTCTCATCGTCGTGGGCACGATTGCAGCAGCGAGATCTCGTACTTCTTTCAAAACGTCGTCGAAGAGAGTAACGGAGCACCCGATCCGATCGCTTTCTTTCGTGAGCGGTTCTATGAAGTGAAGAAGCGTTTTCCCGGGTATTTTGAGGCGTTGGTGCTGAAAAGGGATGGAACCCTCGCCGGCGGTTTCGATGCTTTCCCCGAGCTGCTGCCGACTATCGAGGCCTTCGGCCGTGATTACGTGCAGTTCCGAAGCGGCAGTCCGAAGGCGCTGAATCGGAACTTCATCACCTACTATCCGTTGTTCGGTCCATTCATCATCGGAAGCCTGGAATACGCCACGTTGTCCGGAACGTATCTGCGTTCGTTTTCGGAGCACCGGACGTTTCTCTGGCATCCCGGCATAAGATACAGCGAACGCGAGTTGTACTTTCCCCTGGTGTTCATCTCGGCGCGAGATGGATATCAGCTGCTGGGGCTGCGTTTAATGAGAATGCTGCTGAAGCGAAGGATGCCATCTGCTTTCGCCTCCATCGTTGATCTCGAGCGTTCACCGGCAAAGTGGAAGACGCCGCAGGGCATCTCGGCAGCACAGCTCCGTCGTGAACTGCTGGAAAGGCGCGGCAACGATCAACGTCCCTGGTACTCTCAGGGGTGCTGCTGGGTGCAGTTTCCTTATGATCAGCGATTCAGGCTGGTGCTTGCCTTGCCTGCATACGAGATCAACGAGGTGCGTGAAACGCGCGAGCGCGCCTCTGAAAAAATGATACTGATCCTGATTGCCCTGGCCATAGGCATACGAGCCTGGCTGCTTGTCTCACCCGGGATGTCGCTGCGTCGACAACTGTTGCTGCTGTTTTTGTACACCACCGCCATTCCGTTGCTCCTGCTCGGATATACCGCCGGAGGACTGCTGAACAACCGGGCTGAAAACCTTCGGCGTCAGGCATGGGAGGAAAATGTCCGAGTGCTCGAAGAGCATGACCGCCTGGGAATCGACATCTTCACCTACATAGAAAATCTCGGAGGCACTCTGGCCAGGCTGCCCCCGCTTGCCGCCGACGCGGAACGCGCGTGGGTCGCATCGGCCGTTGAAAGACTGGCCGCGCAGATGGGCGTGGCGTATGCCTTCATCAGCGATAGCCTGGGTCGGCAGGTATATCAGTTCATCACCGGGCGAACGAATCGCAGCGGCCAGAGTTTCGACGGGCTGGCCAAGGCCCTTTCTCCGGTCTTTGCCGCTCAGTGTGCGCGCAGAATCGCTGATTTCAACGGCAAGACCATGCCGCCGCTCGAGTCGGCCCGCGAACAGGCCCTCAAGGCAACGATCGAATCGTTCGGCATTGATCTCGAACATTTCATCTGTTTTATGGAGGATTACGTCGGACGGGCGTATACGTTGTTTCTGGCCGGCCAGAAGTCGTTCGTCTACGGTGTCTACTGCCGTGCGTCCGATACTGCCGAAGCCAAATACGCCGCCCTGTTTCTCTGGTCGGAAGGGATGCTGGTTGAGCTGCTCGCGAAGGTGCGGGAGCGTTTCCATCAGCGATGTCCGGAGTTGCTGCTTGCGGGCGAGGCCGATGGTTTTCGCTCGGCCGATCGGTCGGGGCGTGCACCGATTACGGATTTCTACTCGGCCCGCCTGTATGAAGAGCGGATTCCCCTGCACGATCGCGTGACGGTTGGGACGCAGACATATCTGATTTCCGGGATTCTCAGCGACCGATTTTACGATCGATCGCTCCTGGTCGCACGCCCTGAAACCCCGGTTCTTGCCGAAACCGGCTCGACTGCACGACAACTGGGACTTGTGGCCGCTATTCTGCTTCTGCTCGGAACCTTGGTCGGCATTCTGCTTTCGAGAAACCTGCTGCGACCGATCGGTCACCTGGGGCGGGGAATCGAGGCGGTTCGCACCCGAAACTTCCGTGTGCGTCTGCCGGTCGAATCGCATGATGAACTGGGTCGGCTGAACGAGACCTTCAATCGCATGATGGAAGGATTGGCTGATCTCGAAGTGGCGCGAGTCGTCCACGAAACCTTTTTCCCTCAGCAGTCTTTGAGCGCCGGCGACTGGGACATCTGCGGCATCTGCCGCACGGCAGGGAAGGTTGGTGGCGACTACTTCGACTATTTCGCTCTTCCTGACGGCCGCTGGCTGCTGCTGATCGGCGATGTCTCAGGTCATGGAACCGCAGCGGCGTTGATCGTCGCGATGGCCAAAGCCATCGTATGTCACCCGGATACTCCGCCTGAACCGGCTGTCATCCTCGCTCATCTGAACAGGCAACTTGTACAAACGACCCGGCGTCGCCGCCTGATGAGCTGTCTCGTCGGGATTTTCGATCCGGCCTCCGGTCTGCTGCTTTTGTCCAATGCCGGGCATTGTTTTCCGTATCGGGTCTCGAACTCGCAGGCCTCAGAAATGCGTTTGACGCACCCGCTTCTCGGCGTGAAAAACAGTCTTCCATTTCCCTGCATCGAGCGGCGGATCGATACAGGCGACGCCGTCTGCTTCTATTCGGACGGTCTCGTGGAAACGCGTACGGCGGACGGCTCGCAGATCGGTTATGGGGCTTTGCAGTCTGCATTGCCTGGTTTGAGGCGATCCACGGCCCGCGAATCCTGTGAATCGATTTTGACCTGGCGTTCAGAACTGGCTTTGACCGATGTTCTCGAGGATGATGTCACCGTCGTCATGCTGCAGAAAAGCGCTCGGGCAGCCTGACCAGGCGCGTATTATGTACCGAGAATGGCTGTCTCGTGTGTCGCTTCGTTGAAGCTCTCGGCGACTTCGTCTACAATGACGGTACCACATCATGCACTGGAAAAAAGCCGGCATCATTCTTCTGCTGCTCCTTTTTCCCATGGCTCTCAGCCTGCTCGGTCGACGCCTGCTGACGGACGATCCGGAGGTTCTGCAGCGGCGGGACATGGAAGAGAAGATGCGTACCGCTATGGGCGAGCTGGACAGCAGAAAGGATTTCGCCGAGCATTTCGCCAGACGTTTCCGCATCATCGAGCAGCGGGTGTTTGCCGCGTCAGACCCGTTCGCAACATGGAAACGGCAGAAACAAGCCCTTCTCGCGTCGTATCCGTCGGCGATTCAAGCGATTCTGCTTGATGGGCAGGGTCGGGTTGTCGCCGAAGACACCGATCGCCCCGTTTCTCGCCAGATGATGCAGCGCTTCTTTCTTGCTTATTCTCGGTTTTGCTCAGAAGGAGCGCCTCTCGGGCCGGCCGAACTCGGTTTTGTGAAGTCCTTTTTCGGACCGTTCTTCCCGGCTGAAAAAGAGTTTCATCGACAGTTTCTCTTCTCATCCGCTGACCCGCATCGGTCCTATGTGTATCTCTCCGCCCCCAGCCGGAAGGGTATGCTGATTCTGTTCTTTCGGACAAACGAACAGCCCGATCTGCCGGCACTGAAAGAAGTGGCTGCCGATGTGCAGCATCGATATCGCGGTCTGGAACTACGCATCATTGCGGCGGAACGTCCGCCGACTCCCGACGACCTGCCGTTGCCGCGTGCTGCCGCGATCGCGTCTTCCGCCTGGAACCTCGTCTGTGACAGTGCCACGGGTTCGGTCTGGCTCGGGGACGTGTTGTTTACCCGGCAGATCCTCTCGCCGGCGTGGATGGCCGTCG
>CAYYIY010000009.1:80605-132815 GCA_964472075.1 uncultured bacterium
AAGCTGTCGCGTGTCGGTGCGAAAAGCCGCCGACACGGGCGCGAAGCGCTTGGATGGCTTTGTGTCGCCGGCGGATGTCTGTTGCTGGCCTGGTTTCTCGAACCCGTGTTCGCTGGGTCTGTACGCTGTAAGCTGCTTGGCACCTTTGTCTATACGTCGCTGTTGCCGCTTCTGATCATGGGTTTTGCGGCTCGTCAGTTTCTGGGCGAGCGACGGATGGCTCTTGAACGCGAACGGCATCAGGAGATCGAACAGGGGCTGATGCGTCTGGATCGCCGTTACTCCCGTGAGATTGGTCGACTGAACCATGCTTTTGCCGAGCAGTATGCGAGTGCTTCCCGATTTCTGATCCCCGATGAGAATTGTCTGAAGCAGAAGCTCCCCGAAATGGCGCGACGATGGGGTTTTGATTTTTGCACGGTCTTTGGGGTGAAGGGGGAACAACAAGTCTCGTTTCGTGCGACGGAAGGACGCACGACAAGCCCGAAGCTGCTGCAGTATCTGGGAAAAATCTCTGCGGAGGCGATGCGTCGATCCGTATCGGGGGAACAGAGCGATCTATCCGAGCAGCGCGATCTGGGGAAGCTCGAGTTTATCGGACTCTTGCCGACGGTAAAAGGCATTGACTGGGGGGCTTCAAAAAACATCGTCGGGTTCTTTCCGCTCGGTCAGGCGGTCGGCAGAGTGACGCATCTGGTGGTTGGTCTCTGGGATCCAGCCAGAATGCAGCTGGATTTTCTCCGTCGGCATGCGGAGCGCGAGAGTCGGATGCTTGGCGACGGCAGGCTGCTTATCTGGTGTCCGCAGAATCCTGAAATCGCTTTTCCCGAATCGCTGGCTCGATTGCGTCAGCTTGCCGCGTTGCGTCCGAAGGTCAACAACCGGGCGATCAGCTATCGAAGCCGGATGTCGCTTGGTGGAACCTCATATCTCGTGACCGGCGTTCGATTTCAGCAGTTGAACAAGTTCGCCTGCCTTCGCCTGACTCCCGACCATTCGATTCAATTTCAGATTCATGATCTGACCATGAAATTCTGGTTCATCGTCGTGCTGATTTCGTCTCTGTGCGCCCTGGTCGGCGTGGTGCTTGCCGATATGATCCTGATTCCCGTGCGGGATCTGACCTCGGGCCTCGATGCGTTATCCAGAAGAGATTTTCGCGCCCGCATTCCGGTGCATCATGGCGATGAACTCGGACAGGCGGCGCGGTTGCTCAATGAAACCGCCGAGGGGTTGCAGGACCTGGAACTGGCGAAAACGCTTCAGGAGGCTTTCTTCCCGACGAAGCCGCTGTTGCTCGGAGATCTGCGCATCTGGGGACAGAGCTGCTTCGCTGGAAAGGTTGGCGGAGACTACGTCGATTTCTTTGCTCTCGACGACCATCGCGGTCTGTTCATGATTGCCGATGTTTCAGGACACGGGGTCGCGGCTTCGCTTGTCGTCGCCATGGCTCGCGCGGCCTTTCGGCACCCGGCCGTCGGCGATGATCCGATGCAGCTCATGCAGACGTTGAATGCTCTGCTGCTCTCGGTGCTGCGCAAGAAGAAGATGATGACTTGTTGTCTGGGTCTCTTCGATGTGCGCGAGCATCACGTCCGACTGGTCAATGCCGGACACCCGTGGCCCCTTCACCTTCATGCCGGCGGAGCCGAGTTTCTGAAATCGATCGGGATGCCGCTGGGCAGCGCCAAACGCTGGAAAGCGGGAGAGGTTGCCTGCCCGCTCGAGCCGGGTGATGTCGTCTTCTGCTATTCGGACGGTCTGGTTGAAGCCCGTTCAGGAAACGGACCCATCGGATTTACGCGTTTGTCCGAGTCGGCGCCGTCTTTCGTAGGCTCCAATGCAGAAACGACAGCGGCATTATTCTGGCAGTGGTTTGCGCGTGAAGCCCCGGAGTCACCGCCGGCTGACGATGTTTCGATCCTCATTCTGCAACGACTTCTTCCGGAACAGGGGGAGTCATCATGATCCGCGCCTTGTCGTCGTGGTGGCATGCTGTTCGAACCGGTCTTCTCGCGGCTGTTCTGTTGGCCATTCCCTGTCTGCTGATCCATGAAGGGCTCGAAGTACGAAGAGCCGAGAAACAGCATCTGGCGAGAATCGAAGACGAATTCAAACTGGACAAAATGGCGAACTCCTTCTCCGTGGACGGCAATCTGCGTCTGTTGGCGCAAGTGTTGGGTGAACTGGTGGCGCGAGCCGAGAGAAGTTCCGATCAGGTGGCGGCATTCGCGAAGTTGAGAGGCGACTTGCAAAAAACACACCCAGGAGTCTTCGAACTGCTCGTCTTCGATCGCGAGGGAAAACGGGCGCCGGGTTTCGATGCGTTTCCTGAATGGGACGGGCTGATCGCGTCGTTCGGCGAATGCCTGAAAGCCTTTTATCGAAATGATATCCACATGCTCAGGCGCAGCTTTCACCACTTCAGACCCATTCTAGGGCCGTTCATGACGGCCGGATACGAGATCAGCATTGGCCGAGGTTTGTATTTGAGATCTTTTTTGTCTCATCGCCAGTATCTTTTCCATTCCGGCCTCTGGTACGGAAAAGAGCCGTCGTGCTTCGTGATCGTGTTCATGTCTGTCACCCCGGAGCTTCCGCTGCTCGGATTTCGCCTCTCTCGCGATCTTCTTCGGCAGTGGTACCCGGAGCTTTCGGTCGAAATCGTCGATCTCGAACTGCCGCTGTCGCGTTGGCGAGTGCCACCGGGAATGAGCCGCTTCACCCTGCGGCGGCGTCTGCTTGAAATGGATGCTGAAGACGGCAGATCCTGGTTTGATCAGGGCAGGATCTGGCGTCAGGCATCGATCGACGCGCGCCGGCGGTTTGTCTTTTCTCTGCCAGAAAGCGGTTTCGAGTTTGCCGCACGGGAGACGCAACGTAATCGCACGATGCTGTTGGGGGCGTGGGCGCTGTTGCTCTTCGCGGGCTGGGTGCTGCGCCCGCAGCTGGCCGATCTCTCGCTGCGGATTCGTCTGTTGGTGCTGTTCTGCTTCACGACCGGGATCCCCCTGCTGCTGCTCGGCTACATCGCGATTGGTCTGACGCAGGACCGGCGCGACAATCTTCAGAAAAGAGCCTTCCTCGAGAACAGCCTGGTCATCGAACGGTTTGCCGCTGAAACCTTCAGGTGGTTCGGCAGCTATGAAAGTGTGTTTCGCGCCTTCGCCTCGACGATCCTGCCCCCTGGAGAAGCTCAACTCGCATCGGCCGTTCAGCGCCTCGACCGCTGCAGGGAAGAAACGCATGCCGATGCCGCATTGCTGAGCGATGGCGAACGCCGAATGGCGTATCAGTATATTACACCGGCCAAGAGCCGCGGTGGCAGCGGCTTCGAGGGAGTATACCGCGCTCTGGCACCGATCTTTTCGCTGCAGTTGGCACAACGGATCGCGGCTCTCAATCAGGATGAACGGCCATTCCTCGAAACGGCGAAGGATCAGGCCGTGAAAGCGACACTGGAGTCGTACGGCATCGAACTCGATCAGCTCCTGTGCCGATTCGAGGACAGTGTCTATCGGGTTTTCAGTATGAATCTCGGCGGAGAACGGACCGGAATGATGTCCTTCTTTCTGCGCACTCCTGAAGGAAGGCGCTCGCACGGCGGTATTGCGTTCTGGTCACAGCCTCAGTTGAACCGCCTGCTCGACGTGGCTGCTTCTGAAATGCGACGGCTTGCTCCCGGCCTGTGGCTGAGTACCCATGAGCAGAACCTGCACCTGGACCGGAACGACCAGCTTGGAAATGCGGCTCGCATGATGGGAATACGCATGAACGACTGGGTGCAGTGTCATGAGCGCGTGCAGATCGGCAGCCAACCCTGGTTGATGTCCGCCGGCAGCGTCGATCTGCTGACGCCGGCTATTGTGTTTTGCGCGCGACCGGAAGAACCGATTCTCCGTGGTGAGCGCCGAACGATACGGGCCTTGTTATGGATAGCTCTGCTGCTGCTGCTGTCCGGAGTCTTCGCCGCGCTCCTGCTTTCGCATCATCTACTGCGGCCGGTTCAACAGCTCGAAGTCGGCATGCAGGCCATCCGTCGTCGGGACTTCCGGGCGCGTATCTCAGTGGCTTCACGTGACGAACTGGGCCGGCTGGGTGAAACGTTCAACATGGTCATGGAAGGCTTGAGCGAACTCGAAGTGGCGAAAGTGGTTCAGGAAACCTTCTTCCCGGCAGCTCCTCTTGCGGCTCACGGCTGGCAGATTGCCGGAGAGTGTCTGACCGCCGGACGCGTCGGCGGCGATTACTTCGATTATCTGCAGCTGCCTGATGAGCGGTTGCTCTTTCTCATCGGCGATGTGTCCGGTCACGGCACAGCCGCTGCCCTGGTCGTCGCCCTCGCTAAGGCCGTCGTCTGTCATCCATCAACGCCGCCGGAACCTGCTCAAATACTTCAAATGCTGAACGATCAACTCGTACAAAGTGTGGGAAGACGCAAGATGATGACGTGTTTTGTCGCTCTGTTCGATCCGCGAAACGGCACTCTGACAGCCTCGAATGCAGGTCATAACTATCCCATGCTTTGCTCGTCGCAGGGCGTCGTCGAGCTGCGTATCGAACACCTGCTGCTGGGTGCGCGTTCTCGACAACCGTTCCCCGAAGAGCAGCGTTTGATAACAGATGACGGCTTTCTGTGCTTGTACTCCGACGGTCTCATTGAAACCCTTGACCGATCAGGACATCAGATCGGGTACCAGCCGCTCATCGATAAACTGCCGTCATTGCGACGTTCTTCGGCCCCAGAAACCGTCAGTGCCATCCTGCAATGGCGCGCGAGCCTCGCAGCCTCCGAAGCCCTCGACGACGACGTGACGGTCATGGTGCTGCAGCGCTCGGCGTGATTCTCTTGCGAAGGGCGCAGTTGACCGGCAATTCCTCGGTGAGTGGCCTGACCAGGCGCGTTTTTCTCAACAAGAACTGCTGACAGTTGACGTTGATACGCTGAGACAGGGGAGGCGGATTGTGTTACAAATTGAATATCCGCATCAGAGAAGGAGCGAGTATGGAAAACATTCTGCTGCTGTCACCGCACTATCCTCCGAGATTGTTCCCTTTCGGCCCGGCTCTCAAGGCCGAAGGCTATCGCGTGCTGGCGATGGGAGACATCTCCTGGGAAGGATTGCCGCGTGCTCTCGTGGAATCGGTCACCGAATACCATCAGATGCCGCTGCACTGCTATGCCGGGCGCGGACAGATCGATGAGGGACGCTATGACGCGCTCTACCGCTGTGTTGCCAGCATGCTGTCGCGGAACGGTCGTCTGGTCGCGGTTGAATCGTTCAATGAATTCTGGCTGCCCCTGGAAGCTCGACTGCGTCAGGACTTCAACATTCCAGGTCCACGCCCGGAAGATCTGCAGAAGCTGATTCGAAAATCGTTGATGAAAGACCTGTTTAAGCGGGCGCAGGTTCCGGTCGTACGTGGCGAACTGTTGCGCGACCGCGATCACCTGCTTGCGTTTCTGCTCGAAGAACACGCACTGGTGGCCAAACCGGATATCGGCGTCGGGGCTTCGGATACCCACAAGATCACGAATGCGGCTGAAGCCGAAAAGTTCTGGTCCGAGCGCGATCCTTTGACAACCTATTTCATTGAAACCTATATCGGCGGCGACGATCGCGAACTGTTGTCTTTCGACGGCCTGACCGATGCGGACGGGCGTATTGCCTTTTACACGGTGCACCCGGTGAATGAAGGCTTGCTTGAGATCACGCAGGGTGTGCCGCTGACCTATCACAATCTGCGTCAGGCGGAAATCTCAGATACCTTGATCGGGTACGGCGAGCGTCTGTTGCGCGAGATGCACCTGCCGAAGCGCTTTTTCCATATCGAATTTTTCCGGGTCGGGAAAACCTATTTCGGCCTTGAAGTAAACATTCGCCCGCCCGGTGTGCTGACGCTCGACATGATGAACCATGCCCGCGGCATCGATCTCTGGATGGAGTATGCTCACATCATGCGCGGCCGTGTCGGTACCATCGAAGGAATCCGTGATGAAATCACCGTCTACGTGGCACGCCTGTTTCGCTACGATTATCGACTAACGCATGAACAGGTTCTCGAACGTTTTGGTGCGGCCGTGGTGCACCATCAACCGATGGATAGCGCCATCATGGGCGACTATGCCTACCTGGTTCGCGTTCCGAACCACGAGGAACGTCGACGCGTGATCGAGGAGATCACCGCCCGCCGCTGAACCGCGCTCTCCGACCGTAAGTTGTCGGTAGAGATCGTGTCGAGTACAATAAGAAGAGAGTTTTACGGAAGGGGGTATGCCTAATGTCACGAAACATTCGGGTCTTTTTGGCGGTGATGCTGCTGATCATTCATTGCACCGGAATCGCCGGCGCCCAGGCTGATCGTCGCATCGACGTGAATACGGGTGGCGGTGCCATGCCGATGGCGACAGGAAATCGCGTCGCCCTGTTGATCGGCAACGCCGCGTATCAGAACGTGCCACCTTTGTCGAATCCGCTCAACGACGTCCGCGCTTTTTCACAGGCCCTGCGTGATGTTGGTTTCGACGTCATCGTGCGCGAAAATTGTGATCTTAGAACCATGGATGAAGCGGTGACGGATTTCTGGAACCGTCTCAAGGGGAAGGAAGCCGGCCTGTTCTACTACTCAGGCCACGGCATGCAGGTGAACGGCGAAAACTTTCTGGTTCCGGTTAGTGCCGCGATCGAGAAAGAGATGGATATCAAATACAACTGTTTTCCGGCGCAGAAGGTTCTCGAACTGATGGATGACGCCAAAGCGCAGACCAACATTGTCATCCTCGACGCCTGTCGCAACAACCCGTTCAAGCGCGGCAGCCGCTCGGCGGCCATGGGTCTTGCGCGTATGGATGCCGTCGGTCAGATGTTCGTCGCCTATGCTACCGACCCCGACAAGGTTGCCAACGACGGCGACCCGGGCGGCAACTCTCCGTACATGCGGCACATCTTGAAAAACATGAAAACACCGGGGTTACCGGTCGAGATGATGTTCAAGGAAGTGCGTGCCGGGGTTCTTGAAGAGACCAACCAGAAACAGCGACCATGGGAACTCTCCTGTCTGACCCGCAACTTTTCATTTGTCCCCGCGGGTATGGCGCCGGCACAGCCGCCGACCGTGTCCGATCCGCCGCAGACGCAAACGACCGTTACCACCAGCGAACCTCCACACGAAACGACGGTTTCCGTGCCGCCGACTCCGACGATGAGTTCCGAACCGGCGAAGAAAAGCCGCTGGGACAGCATGTGGGAAGCGATCGGCTGGGGGAGCAAGTCGACCCCGGTGCCGAACACCACTCCGGAGTCTGCCCCGTCACCCGCGACATCCGTGTCTACCGGTTCCGATAACTCGCTGAAGGCGCGTGCCGAACGTGGCGATGGCCAGGCTCAGTATGAGTTGGGAGTGCGCTATTTTGAAGGCCGCGAAGTGCCGAAAGATCTGATCGAGGCGTTGCGCTGGTTCAAGATGTCGGCTGACAACGGCGTTGCCAGCGGTCAAATCAAACTCGGCTGGATGTATGAAAATGGCAAGGGCGTCGCGCAGGATACTGCTGAAGCACGTCGGTGGTATGCCAGAGCCGCTGATCAGGGCAACCCATTCGCGGAAAAAGCCCTCAAGAATCTCGATGGTAAAAAATCGAAGCCTGCCGTGGCCAAGAAACCGAAACCCGCGAAGAAGCCCACGCTCACGGCGAATGCCGCTGCGCCGTCTTCACCGGCACCATCCGCGTCTGTGGTGAAGCCGTCGGTGAAACAGTCCGCTCCGACTCCGACGCAGCCGCAGGCAAAAACCTCGCAGAAGGAAGATTGGAAGCAGGTAAGAAAAGCGCTGGAACGGGAATTGATCAAGGGACTGCTGCAGGGGTTGAACAAGAAAAAATAGTTAGAAGCGTATGCGAAAAATGAGGGCGAAACCTTGGTGGTTTCGCCCTCATGATGTACCGTGAACGTTGCGATGTTTACTGCAGACGCCCCTTGACCATCACCTCGACGCGGCGGTTCTTCTGCTGATCGTCAGCGCCTTTTTCCGGAGTGACCAGAAGCTTCTCTTCGCCGAACCCTCGCTCGACCAGTCGATTCGGGGCTACGTCCATCGTGCCGCTCAGAAAGTCTTTTACGGCCTTCGCTCGTCTCTGAGAGAGTTTCTGGTTGTACTCGTTTGTTCCCTGCGAATCGGTGTGCCCATCGACGTAGAACGAAAAGTCGGCCATATCTTTGGCGTTAATCGCTTGCCCCAGATTCTTCAGCTGTTGTTTCGATTCATCTCGAATCTTGTCGCTGTCAAGGTCGAAGAGAATTGTCAGTTGTACTTTCGGCTGCACGATGATGGCGCGGGTCTTGCCGCTTTTCATCGCTTCCTCGACGTCTTCGCCGACAGAGAGGCTGCGGAATGCCGGATGGTTCGCCGCCTGCACGATCTCGTCCGAGTCCTTCATGAGAAAATTTCCCTGTGAATCGAAGTAGCCGGGAAACTTCTGCTTGATCTCGTTTGTCCGAGCCAGGGCCTGCTTGTCTTCGCTATCGATCTTCAGTCCGGCCTGGTAGTTCTGCCAGGCCTTGCTGTACTGTTCGCGGGCGTAATAGACATCGGCCAGACCGAAATACGCCAGAGCATAGGGTTTTCCCTGCGCCTCGGCGGTACGCACGGCTTTTTCATACCAGCCGGCCGCCTGATCGTAGTTGCCCTCGCTCTCATAGGTCGAGGCGACGTTGTTCTGAGCGATGTAATGGTCAGGGTTGATGGCGAGCACTTTTTCATAGATGGCTCGCTTTTCTGCCGCAGACCCTGCTGCGAGGGCCTGCTTCATCAAATCTTCGGTCGGGTCGTTCTGTGCCGCGGCCAAACCTCCGACACATAGAATCGCGGCCAGAACGAAAACGCTGAGCAGACGGTGCAAACGACGGAATGTCATGTCATGATCCTCCGAAAGTGAAATCGCGGGCGATACGAAAAACGACCGACCCCATCTTCGGGGCCGGTCGTTTTATGAGTCCTAGTTGGCAGTCTGCAGTTTAACTGTCAGATCCATGCTTTCGCCCTTTTCGTTGGTAATCTTGGCGATGATGGAGTCAGCTCCGGCGGGTGCGCTTGCTTCGTAGATGAACTTGTGATCCTTTCCGGGCAGCACGTTGATGATGCCTTCCTTCAGATCGATGGCCTCTCCCGCCGGCAGCATCGGGTTGATGTTGCCGCTGGCACCCAGGTTGCTCAACTCCGTCAGTTTGCCGGGTTGGTTGGTCTGCAGGCGAACGATCATCTTGTCGCCGGCTTTGTAATCGGGCTTTTCGGTCCACAGTTTTACCACCCAGTCTCCTTTGGTCGCGGTGACGAAGGATCCGGCATCCTCTTTCGAGCGATTGTGAACGGCGATGTGGGCCACGGCCCATTCGTTCTTGTCTGTGTTCTCGGTGCCGGTGACATTGGGCTTGATCTCAGGTTTCGGCGGCTCTGCCGGGGGTTCGCCGACGGGTGGCTCGGCCGGAGTTCCATCAACGGGCGGCTTGGGTTCGCCGCCGGTGACGCTTCCATTGTTCGGATCCGGGGTTGGCGGGGTCGGGGGCAATTCCTCGTCTTCCTTGGCGACGACCACGATCTGCCGTGTGACCGCCTGAGCTTCTCGATCGTCAATGACGGCAAACGCATTGGTGATCTTCTTGGTGTCGATATCGACGACCTTTTCAGGTTTGGTGGTGGCAATCACCGTGACGCGATCGGTACCGACCGGCCCGCCGGATTTCAGCTCAAACTTGGCTTCGGCCGGCGGAATGCGAATCTGCTGGTCAGCTTTCACGAAATTGTCTGTGGCCCACTGATTCGGGAACAGGACGACCAGCTGACCGGATGGAGTGAAGTCGAGAACCGTCAGGTAACAGTCTTTTTTCGAGGTAAACTGGAGTTCAATTTTGTCGTCAAACGTGAATACATCGCCTTCAGAGGATTTGTTGGTGGAGATGGAGATATCAAAGTCCCGGCGATACATTTCATCCACTTTGACGCCAGGGCCCAAATCGGCCTTTACTTCCTGCAGAATGATGTCGCGGATTCCCTGCTTGGGTGACATTTTGATGGCAGCTGAGACGGGAACAACAGCGGCAGCGGCAAACACGGCCGTGGCCAGCACGAGAGAACGAACAGAACGTGTCATGTCGTAGGACCTCCCTGAGAATGGATTGTTTTTTTCCGATCTTGCTAAGGATACCTCTATTCGCCTGAGTTGCGCAAATCGCCAATGGAACAGTCTGATCAGGCACGTTCTTCTCACCGAGAATTGCTGTCCGCCCTGATGTTTCGTTGCAGTCGCTACGCCCGGTTGTTACAATAACCGAAGGAGACTGAGCGAGATGGAACCGCTTATCATCAACGATCTGATCACCATTCCGGCTGCCGAGCTGGATTGGGCGGCGGCGCGCGCCTCAGGGCCGGGCGGGCAGAACGTCAATAAAGTCTCGTCGAAGGTCGAACTGCGTTTTTCCCTGGCGACGACGACGAGTCTGATTGAACCCGTGAAAACCAGACTGCGCCAGATGGCAGGGAGCCGCCTGACCCCGGAAGGCGATCTGCTGATCGTCTGTCAGGTGCATCGCGAACAGCACCGCAACCTCGAAGAAGCGCGCCAACGCTTGCGCGAGTTGATACTGCAGGCACTCGTGAAGCCCAAAAAACGTGTGGCAACCAGGCCGACGAAGGCTTCGAAGGAACGGCGGGTGCAGGCCAAACGGCAGCGGTCCGAAACCAAACGTGCGCGTTCTCAACGCGGCCGAGACGATGAGTAAACCTCAGACACACCGCTCGAGCGGCGGCCTGCTGATGGTCTTTCTTGGGTTTATCGTCCTGGTCTTCGGACTGTTTCTCACCCGAACCGCGCTTCGCGACACTTTGCTGTACTGGCAGAGTCGCGAGTGGGTACGAGTTCCGGCTCTCATTGAAGAGGTGAGAATCGACGAAAGCACAGATTCGGATGACGGAAAGACCTATGCCGTTCGCGGCTCATACACGTATCGCTATGACAACCGAGACTGGCGGGGCACGCGCATCGAGATCGACGAGGACTTTCGGTCGACGCGAAAACGCATCGATGCCATGAAAGCCGTTCTCGACAAACATCGTGACACGAAGAAGCCGATCGAGATTCTGGTTGATCCAAAGAACCCTGCCGCCTCGCTGATCTTTCGCGAGATCTCACACATGATGCTGGTGATGCCGATGTTCGGCCTGATCTTTACGATCTCAGGAATCAGCGTTATCGGCTCGGGGGTGTGGAGGGCGCTGGCGTCACGTCGCACCGCTGCACGGGTGAAAACCTGTCCCGACCAGCCCTGGAAGTGGGAAGGGCTCTGGGATCGATGTCGCGTCGTGCATTCGAACTTGTGGTCCGCTGTCACGACCCTGGCGGCCACGACCGGGGCCAACCTCTGCCTCTGGATCTACATCGCCGCGTTGTTTGTCGAAAGCGATCTGCCTGACTTCGTTTTGTGGCTGTTCGCCGCCCTTGGGGTTTGCGGCTGTCTGGCCTTCGTCGTTCCGCTCGACATGCTGAGGCGATGGTGGCGAT
Source organism: uncultured bacterium (assembly GCA_964472075.1). Classification (GTDB taxonomy): domain Bacteria; phylum Muiribacteriota; class Ozemobacteria; order Ozemobacterales; family Ozemobacteraceae; genus CAYYIY01. The sequence continues at coordinate 92,157 of CAYYIY010000009.1, forward strand.
ACGGCAACCCGACGCTGTTGTTCGAACAGGTTCCGGTGCGGCCGGGTGAGACGTTGAAGGTGGTGCTGTTGCTGCGTTCGAAGCTCGTGCCGACCGAGGGAATGCGGGCAACGCTCTACTGCAACCGTATACGCGAAGAACCCACGGCAGAGGAACCATCCACCGTCACCGTCAATCTCTGGTCCGAAACTCGCACGATGCGCGAGGACCTCAACCGCACCCACGGAAGCACCGCCATCCCGATTGTGTTCCAGATTCCTCCGGAACTCCCGGCTCGCGACATGTATGCCGAGCCGCAGATCAACTGGCGACTCGAAGTGCAGGCGATAGCCCCCGAACTGCCAGGTGTTCCCGGGTTCGAGATCAAGCCCGGTGATCATCGCGGTCTGGCCGGCAGGGTGGTGTTTCAGACCGAGTTCGAAATTCCCGTTTTTCACGTTTCCAGGCCGGAATTGGTTGAATACCGCTCTCAAACGACTGATTCTCTCGACCCGAGACTGTGACGAAATGTCCGAGTTGATGAGGCACTGAGTATCCATGAATAAAGGAATGTTGAGATCATGAAGTCACACGGAATCGGAATGGCGGGCGGTTGTCTTGTGATCTTTGCGCTTCCGTTTTTCTTTGCGGGGCTTTTTGTCATGCATCTCGGCTTGAGTTCCGCCTGGTGGTACTGGAGCAGTCGAACCTGGGTTACGGCTCCCGCAGTGGTTGATTCGATCGAGATTGTCGAGGGAACCGACTCGGACGGTGATTCCACCTATTCACTCAAAGGAGCGTATACCTACACATACGAAGGGCGGACCTACCGCTCCTCTCGCTTTCGCGCCGACGAAGGAGCCTCTGCATCCCCACGGCGAATCCGTGAAATGTATGATGTTCTCGAAAATCACCGTCGCCTCGGCACATCGATCGATGCTCTGGTGAACCCCCATGCTCCTGATCAGGCGCTGATTTTTCGCGAGATTTCGGCGATGATGCTGACCCTGCCGGTCTTCGGGCTGACCTTCGTCATGGCAGGACTGATTCTCGGTTCGATGGGTTGGGGGGGCGTGACGGACGCGATCCGGGTCGATCGCCGCCGCTCTCTCTATCCTGACCAGCCCTGGAAGTGGGAGGGGCTGTGGGACGACTTCCGGATCAAGGCTTCACCGCTTCGACAGGTATTGGCAAGCCTTTTCGCCGTGACGTTTTTCAACAGCTTCGTCTGGACGTTTGTCATTCTGCTTTCCGTCGACGGAGATGTGCCCGAACTGGTTTTCTGGGGCTTGCTGGCGTTCGGAATACTCTGTCTGCTGTTGTACATCATCCCGATCCGTGCGATCCGGCAGTATATGCACTACGGAACTCCGACCCTGCTGTTCGAGCAGGTGCCGGTTTCGCCTGGCGAGACTCTGCGCATGGTGCTGTTGCTCGAGTCGAAGCTGATGTCCGGAGGTGCCGTTCGGGCGACCATCAAGTGCGACGAACTGCGCGTCGAACAGTCGGGCGATGAAACGACGACAGTTACCGATAATCGCTGGTCGCAGACTCGGACATTCGCTGAAGACATTCAACGTCGATCTTCTCGCGCCGCCATTCCGATTGTCTTCGAGATTCGAGAAGGCCTGCCGTCGCGCGATATGTTTTCCGAACCACGTTTTCAGTGGAAGCTCGAGATCAAGGCCGTGGGTACCGCCCGCTCCTTCTCCACCGAGTTCGAGATTCCCGTATTTCGCTGTTCGCAACCCGATTTGATCGAACGGCGTGCGGGAAGCGAGACGCTGTGATACAATACGTCTACGTGTTCGAACCGTTTGCTCAGGCGGAATAGCGGGATCACCTGTCTTTCCCTGTGCGGTGGGGCCGACACGGCATACTAATACGGGCCTGGCCCAGGAGTCGTCATGAAAACCGTCAATCAGGGAAGTTGTGTCGCCATTCATTTTACCGGCAAGCTCGAAAACGGCGAAGTCTTTGATAGCAGTTCCGGGAACGAGCCGCTCAAGTTCAAGGTCGGCGCGGGTCACGTCATTGACGGGCTGGACGAAGGCATCATCGGCATGCGTGCCGGTCAGGTGCGCGATATCACCGTGACCCCCGACAAGGGGTTCGGCAGTTACGAAGAATCACACGTGATCACCGTCGAGCGTGAGCACATGGGCCGGAATGCGCAGTTGAAGCCGGGCATGCTCATCGACATCCAGACCGAAAACGGACAGCGCATTCCTGGGACGATCATCGAAGTGACCGACAAAAAGGTCACGATCGACATGAATCACCCGCTCGCCGGTAAGAACCTGCATTTCAACGTCGAGATGCTCGAAGTGCACGATGCGGGCGATCCGGGCACCGAAAACTGGGGCGAACACGAGCACGGCGGGTGCTGTGGCGAACACGAGGGCGGTTGCTGCGGCGAGCATGATCATGGCTGTTGCGGCGACGATGAGTCCGATGACGACACTTGCTGTGGGGGCGGCAACGGTTCAGGCGGCAAAGGCGGCTGCTGCGGCGGTCACTGAGTCGCCTGATCGCAATCCATACCGCTTCGTTCTAGTCAAGATCGTAATCACGACTGGCTCGACAGGGACGGTTGTTGCCGTTAAAACCAGTTGATCCAGATGAACCCGGCGATGCCGCAGGCTATGACGGTTGCGGCGATGATGCCGGCGAACAGGCATCCCTCGTTGATGGTTGCAGTATTGATCTTCTGATGATCGCGAAAGCGAATGCGCCCGAACTGCAGTTTGCCTTGAAGGCGTAACAGGCAGATCAGCAGCAGGATTCCGAGACAGACGTTCAAGATGACTCGTTCAAAACTCACGCGGGTCAGTTCTCAGTCAGATCAGGAGTGCCATTGAGCTGTCAGGTGGCGCTCGGCGCTGAGCGCTGCAGAAGCGCCGGCACCGCAGGCAACGATGAGTTGTCGAAACGCCCCCGAAACCACATCTCCCGCGGCGAAGACTCCCGGGCAACTCGTACTGCCGCTCTGATCGGCTTTGATGTAGCCGGCGTTGTCCAGGTCGATCAACGGTCTGAGAAAGCCGGTCTGCGGTTTCTGGCCCAGCGCCAGAAAAAAGCCGTCAACGGCAAGAATTGCAGGTTCATCTCCCGATCGGAGATGAATGGATTCCAGGTGCTGTCGACCCTCGATGCTGAGCACTTCCACGTTCTGGTGAATCTGGACATTCGGGGCTTCATAGACCTGACTCTGCACGGCCTGAAACGCCGTGCCGGAACGCTTCGGCAGCAACAGGTGCACCTCTCGCGCCAGGCGGCTCAGCAATCTGACGCTGATGAAAGCTGTGTTTCCGCCGCCGAAGACGGCGACTGTCTTCCCTTTGAAGAAGGCCCCGTCGCACCAGGCGCAGACCGAGACGCCTTTCCCCCAGAAGGTGTCGAGACCCGGAATAGCCGGTCGCAGAGGGCGAGTGCCGATGGCAATCACGAGAGTCGGCGCCGTCAGAGTTGTGTGTGATTCGGTGCGGATGAGCTTCACGCGGTTTTCCATCTCGAACCCGACCGCATGCTCGGAGATGATTCGCACGCCCGCGTCGGCGCACTGTTGGTGAAGGGTTTCGATAAAGCGCACCCCGTCGAGCCTCGGCATGCCCGGAAAGTTGTCGATGTCGCGATTGGCGGCGATCAAGCTGCCGTGCGGATCTCCGGTCAGCAGTGTGACGCGCCGCCCGATACGCGCTGCATACAGCGCCGCGGTGCCGCCCGCCGGCCCGCCGCCGAGAACCAGAATATCCGTATCGTATGGTCGTTTCATCGCCGCCGATTATACCACGGTGCGATTGCGGTATAATGAACCCGATCGAAGAAAGGATGATGATTCATGCAAAACGTGTTTCCGTTTTTTCAGGGCCGCGGGCCCATGCTGCTCGGAATGGTTCATGTCCAGGCGTTGCCGGGAACGCCGTTTGCGCGGCTGTCGATCCCCGGCATTGTGGCGCGTGCGGTCGACGAGGCTCGCCAGTTCAAGAAAGAGGGTTTCGACGGCATCATTCTCGAAAACATGCATGATCGACCATATCTGAAAGGCGCGGTCGGCCCCGAGATCACGGCGACCATGACCGCCGTCGCCTGCCGGGTTCGCGAAGCGGTGGGGCCTGATTTCCCCATCGGCATTCAGATTCTCGCCGGGGCCAATCGCGAAGCTCTGGCCGTGGCGCTGGCCGCCGGGTTGAACTTCATTCGTGCCGAAGGGCTGGTCTTCGCACATGTCGCCGACGAAGGCTGGATCGAAGCCTGCGCCGCCGAACTGCTGCGCGAACGCAAGCGGCTCGGCGCCGACCACATCCAGATCTGGACCGACATTCAGAAAAAGCACTCGGCGCACGCCGTGACGGCCGACCTCGATCTCACCGAATGGGCGCACGGTGCCGATTTTTTCGGTGCCGATGCCGTGATCGTGACAGGCTCGCACACCGGGGCCCCGGCCGACGAATCACATCTGGCGCAGGTGAAACGCGCGACGAAGCTGCCGGTGGCGATCGGCTCGGGGCTTGCCCCTGACAATGCCGCCCGCTACGCCGCCGCCGATGCCTGGATCATCGGTTCGAGCATCAAAAAGGGCGGCAAGTGGGAAAACCCGCTCGATCAGCAGGCCCTGCGTGCCATGGTTATCGCGCGGAACAACCTGTACAAAAAAGCCGGCGCTCCCGCACTTCGTCGTCGCAAGAACCGGCTGTGAACCGATCAATCATGAGTTTGATTCGAGAGATGACGAAGTGCGCGAAATCACCGGTCGGCTTCAGCAAATGTGACAATCTGACCAGAGGATTGCTGACCGTTTTTCTGGCCCTTGTCTGCGCGGTTCGACTGACCGCCGCGGGACCCGAGATGACGCCGATCTGTGATGAGTCCTATCTGCCACAGCTCGAACAGATGATCGAGTCGGCATCTTCGTCGATTGATATTGTTGCCTACGAGTTTTTGAGCGAGAGTGGGGAAGTTCGCCGCCTGACCAGAAAACTGATCGAACGAGTAAAATTGAATCCGAAACTGCGGGTGCGGGTCTACCTCGAAGGCGACAAGGAAAGCCTGGGAGCGCGAAATCGCGAGACGGCAGAGTGGCTCCATGCCAATGGGGTGGCCGTGTATCTCGACCCCGAAGATTGTACAACTCACACGAAGGCCGTTTGCGTTGATGATCAGCTTCTGCTGATCGGTTCGAGCAATCTGTCCAACAGCTCTATCGGTCGGAACAACGAAACCAACGTGCTCATTCGTTCGCCCGAAATCGCCGCCGGGTTTGCCGAATACTTTCGCGCGCTTGTCGATGATCGGCCGGCGACGCAGACGTGGTCAGACCCGACGGGCACGATCACGCTGCTGCCTGATGCGTCCTATTTTGATGCGCTGCACGAGATGATTCAAAGCGCTTCTGAGAGCCTCGATATTGTCATGTATTCCTGCATGATCTCACCGAAGCGGGTGAATGCCGTTCAGGGAATTCTAGATGCCCTCGCTCAGAGAGCACAACGCGGTGTTCGCGTGCGGGCATTGTTTGACCAGAGCAAGTCGTTCTCTCGCCACATCACGAGAGCGAATATCCGATCTGCTGCCTATTTGAATAAGCTTGGCATCAGCAATATTCATTATGACAGACCGGACACATTCACGCATGCCAAGGTGGTCGTGAAAGACACGCGCGAAGTGCTTCTCGGGTCGACCAACTGGTATGTCAGTGAACATGGGCGTAACCGACAGCTCAACGTGCTGATCAAACAACCCGACATGGCGCGTTGGTTTCAGGAATACATCGCCGGCAAAATCGTGAAGGATGGACGACCTCTACACGACTCGTTTTCTGCCGACGAACCCTGAAAGAAAACGACCCCGCGGCGCCCGACGTCGGCCTCTACGGAAATTTTCGGTGAACCATGCGTGCATGACCGGGCACGCATGGTTCATTGAGAATTGATGCCGCTTACAATCGTTCGAGAAACCACTCGTCGTTGATCTTCATGATGGATACCGGCACGCGCATCTTGCCGTCAGGGGAAGGCATCTCGAGTTCGCCGCGTCGAACCTTCACGGGCAACAGACCACGTTCCTGCTGTTCCGGTCCGAGGTGTTTGATGGTCGCGGCTGAAAGGCTTTTGGCCAGGGCCGGCAGGACTTCCGGGTGCTGCTTCATCACCATGAACATTTCGCCGCGAGCCGGCGGCACGAAAAACTCCTGAGCCGCTTTCGGATCCTTGCGATTGCAGGCGGCGACCATGCCGTCGATCAGCTTGCGAATACGTTCCGGTTCATCGCCGAAATCTGCCGGCGCCGGAAACTGCTTGATGCGCCATTGTCCTTGTTGCCGTTCGAGAGAAACCTCCAGAGGAGGGGTTCCCGGCAGTTCAAAACTCGCATACCCGCTGTTCGGCTCGCTGATTCCCAGAAATGTCGGGGTTGCCTTCTTCAGCAAAGCGCTGAATGACGCCGTTTCTTTGGGGTGCTGTTCCCATGACTGCTTCAACGACGGGAACAGATCGGGATCGATGATCTCTGCCGCCTCGTCAAAGGCTGTGCGACTCAACACATCGGCGAGACGTGAAAAGACGCGGTTCATCGCCCGCATCTGCTCCCCGTAGACCAGCAGACCGCCGGTCGATTCGATCCGCCACGTGCCGCCATCCTTCTTCAGGCCGAGAACCAGGGCGGCTTTGCCGCGAGGCACGCCGACTTCGGCGGTGCCCTCACGACCGTCTGAGTTTTCGGTCTGGCGACGAATGCCGGCGTTTTTCATCAGAGCGGCGATCCCGGCGAAGTCCTTTCGGGCGGCTTCCAGTTGTTCGCGTGCTGTGGAACGGCTCTCTTCGGTGAAATGCGGCAGCAGGGCTTCGATGTTCCCGGCAGAGAGAGCGTCGGCGACCTGCTTCAGAAAGGCTTGAATCTGCCCGCGGGCCTTGATGAACAGACAGGCGCGCTCAAGACCCGAGAAGCCCCAGGTCCCGTCTTGCTTGCGTAAGGGCAGCAGGTCGAACAACGTGTATTTGTGGTCGAGATTCATGCGGCCGGCATCGTCGACGACAATCGAATAGAACGGGGCATCGCCGCGATATACCAGCCGTGCGGACTTCACGAACTCGCCGAGTGCGGGCAACTGCGCCGCCACCTCTTTGATCAGGGGAACAACCCGCGCCGGATCGGAAGCCACCGTCAGTTTGGCGACCGCATCAACGTCTCGGCGATTCAGGGCTTCGAGCAGATCTTTGTGCAGGGCCTCCAGTTGCTCTTTCGTGCATGTTTCCTCGCGTCTCGGTCTCTGAACCGATTGTGCCGGGGCATCGGTGCCGCCGTGCTCCTTGAGCAGGCGGGCGATGGTGCCGCCCCCGCTGTCGGCGGCGGTGAAAGGGGTCTGGTTGTTCGAATCGACCGCGTTCACCTCTGCACCTTTGTCGAGCAGCAGCTTCACCATCTCAGGGGAATACCCGTAGACGGCGTAGTGCAGAGGGGTGCGCCGCCGATAGTCGCGCGCGTTGATATCAGCCCCATGCTTGAGCAGCAGCTGAACCATCTCGACACTGCCGAGTTTGGCCGCATAATGAATCGGCTGACAGAGATTGCCGTCACTTCCCGGGTGAACCGCGCTCGGTGAGACGCCGTTTTCCAGCAGCAGTTTCAACAACCCCGGCGATTTCAGCTGAACGGCCTGAGCCGCGAGACTGTACGGAATGTTCGGATATTTCTGCGGGTCTTCGATGCGTAGCACACGGGCTTCGGGAAACCGCTCGAGCAGCTTCTTCACGGTCGAGAGATCTCCGGCACTCATCGCCGCGACGATCTGCGTGGGATACTCGGTCGGACCCTGTTCCGGCACTCCCAGCGTGCGCAGGTAGTCGGCGACCTCGCGCTGATTCGACTCTTCGGCCAGTTGCAGCGAGGTTTTTCCATCCCACGTTGTTGCCTTCGTATCGGCACCGGCGTCGACGAGAGCTTGTACAATTGCGAGAAGATCATTGCGTGACCCTTTCGGCGCCCCGGTCAAGGCCCAGCCTGAGGCCGCCTGATGCAGCGCGGTGCGGCCGTGAAGGTGCTCGCGGGCTTCCAACGAAGCCCCGGCTTTCAGGAGAATCCGCACCATCTCGAGATCGTATGAGCCGATCGCGCAGTGCAGCGGGGTGACGCCCAGTGGGTCGGCATCGTTCACGCGTGCGCCTTTCTCAATCAAATATCGCATCGTGTCGTGCACCCCGGCAAGCGCGGCCGTATTGAGCAGCGGCGTGGCCTTTTCCGTCGGGTACGTGTCGAGTTTGCAGCCAAGCTCGACGAGAAACCGCACCGCTTCCTTGCGACCGAGGAACACGGCCGAGTGCAGCGGTGAGGCTCCGCTCCAGTCGATTGATTCGAGCCAGTCGGGGTTTCGCTCCACGGCTTCCCGCAGCATCGGCATGTCGTCTGCCGAGATGGCGTTGAAAATCTGTTCTTGTGCCATGGCGGGCGTGTTCAACAGTGCAAGCCGGCACAGCAGCGCCGGGACGATGAGAAACGAGAAGGAGTGGGTGAGTCGATGATCGGCCATGGGTTGCGTTCTCCTTGCGGGCGTCGCCCGATATGAGGGTTCATGTTGCCCGTAGTATAGGCGGAATTCCGTGTCGTCGTCACGATGTATTTCTGTGTTTGAGAACGCAAAATCGCTTGCTGAGCTGATAAGCGGCTGATTTGCATTTAATAGGTAGCGGGAGGTATACTCGTTTGTACAGATTGTCACCCACAAGGAGCGGAGGAGTATGAAGAAACTGAGTATGTTGGTCGTTTGTGCCCTTGTCCTGTCTTGTCTGTTCGTGCCGGGCGCGGCACAGGCACAGGATGCCAAGATTCGCTTCGTCGACAACACGCATGTGCCCCAGAAGCTGGTGGTCGTCCATTCCTACGGCACCGCGCGCTTCGTCAAAGATCTGTTCAATATCGTCAAAGAAATCAATGAGTCCAACCAGCTTTCGCCGGCCGAACAGCTGAAGCTGCACATCATTTCTTCCGGCGGCGACCCGCTGACACAGCTTGGTGTTTCCGTCGAAGAAGCGAAGAAATACGCGGAAGTGAACCCGTCGTTCAAGTCGAGCGACATCTGGGCCCAAGACTGCATGGAAATCTGCTCGGCCGTAAAGCCCGATGGTTCCATCGTGCAGGCAGTGTTCGATTCGAAGCGCGGCCGCGGTCTTGCCGGTTTGCCCAAAACGCTCGCCAATCTCTGGAACCTGATGTATTTCGAGAACCCGGCGACTTCTCAGGCTCATGGCGATTACGGCGGCAATCTCGAAGTCGTTCCGTTCGAAAACATTCTCTGCGCCGGTAATACCATTACCGCTCCCTGCAAAAACTACCTCGAATCGAAAGGCTACAAGGGGCGGGCTGTATATCCCGACACCAGCTGGTTGACCGTCGGGCACATCGATGAATACCTGATGTTCATCCCCAGCAAGAATGCTCCCGGTGGCTGGAGCTTCTGCGTCGCCGACCCGATCTACGGGCTCGACCTGGTTGCCGGCGCTTCCGACGCCGACTTCGCCAAGCTCAACAGCTCTGATCGCAGCTTCCTGATGGAAGTGCGCAAGGTTCTGCTGGCCCAGGAAAAAGACCCGGAGTATGGTCGTGGCACCTCGGCCGACAACTTCATTCAGATGAATCGCCGCATCGCCGAGATCATCCAGGACAGCGTCGGCAAGATCAAACAGTTCATTCGCGACAACAAGGGAACGCCCGAGCGCGACTTCAACGAAGTGGCCTGGCCGTGCCTGTTTGAAGGTTCGATGTATGGAAACAACCCCCGCGGTTGCTGTGCCTATCTGCCCGGCGTCGTGAACCTGCTGGTACTGCGCGATCACCTGGTTGTGCCCGCCACCAACTTCCCCCCGTATGATAAGGCGATCGAAGGCCGCTTCAGGGCTGAAGGCAATCATGTGCATTTCGTTGATGACACGCCGTATCATACGGCGATGGGTGAGATTCATTGCGGCACCAATGTGTTGCGCCACCCCGAACGCCAGTGGATCACCGAAAAGCAGGTGCGGGCCGTGCAGCGTGTGAAAGACGAATTCCGCCGCCTGCATGCTCCTTCTGACAGCGGAACCCGCTGACGCACAACGAGTACAAAACAGAATCACCGCCTTTGGGCGGTGATTTTGCTTTAGGCCGACTTTCAAACATTCGGCGTTATGCAGTCATCCAGGACGTTTGAGCGTGACGGTGGTCGCCCCCCAGCTGCCGGAGGTTTCGTCGCCCAGCTGAAACGACTCGACCTCCGGATGTCGACGGAGAATTGCCTCGACTGAGCGTCGCAGGTGCCCTTTCCCCTTGCCGTGAATGATGCGCAGATGCCGAATGCCTTTTTCCCGGCAGGCCTCGATGTAGTCGGGGATCAACGACCCCAGTTCCTCGGGCCGAAACGTATGCAGATCGAGCTCGCCATTGATCGGTATCTCGATCGGATCAGACTCGGACGGATCGTGTTTCCTGTTCATGCCACCCCCGGATCGCCTTAATTGTACCACGACCAGCAACCGGAAAACACGTCATGTCCGGTCTCGAGTTCTGAAGGTCTGTTTCCTGTCGAACCCGATCAGGCGTTACGCGCGCTTGGTTCCACCTGATTTACAGGAACAATCCAGCCAGCCAGTCATCGGCCTTGCGAATCTCGATGTTTTCGAACTGCTGATCGTGGCGGGTATTGCAGACCAATTGTGTGGCTGAAAGAGAATACTTCTGCGAGAAATACACCAGGTTTTTATCAGGGCGGCAATCGGAAAGTTTGCACTCGATGATCTGTTGAATTCGGTCATCGCGCACCAGTGCGAAATCCGTTTCTTTTCCTTCTTTCGTCCGCAGGTAATGCAGACGCCACTTTTCCCCGCGGTAATCGTTGAGTCCCGAAATGTGCTTCAGAAGCGAAACAGCGACCAGGTTCTCGAAGCGCACGCCACGATCACCTTCAACCAGCGCCGTATCGAAAAAGTATATTTTGGGCTCCTTGAGAAGAGAACGAGCAATGTCGCGGGCGAAAGGGGTGACGCGAAAGAGCAGGAACATTCCTTCGAGAAGATTGACGTATTTGGCGATCGTGGCTGAAGCAACCCCAACATCCCGGGCGATAGAGGAAAACGAAATCGGAGAACCAACCCGCTGACGAAGAATGCTCATCGTGAGTTGCAAGGCTCGAAAATCCACGATTCGCTGAAAATCGAGAATGTCGTAGCGCAGCATGGAATCGAGATACTGGCTTCGCCATCGCGCCGCGTCAACCTCATCGTCTGCGAGAAACGGCTCAGGAAAACCGCCTCGGTCCATGAAACGATCTATGGTCTCGACATATGGGGTTCCGGCGGCTTCAGCCGGACTCAAAGGAAACAACTGGTGGCGAAAGAAGCGGCCGGCAAGCGATTCGCCCGAATGTGACAGCAGATCCATTCGTGCACTGCCCGTAATCAACATGCGCATGCCTGGGCGACGGGTATCGAAGACACCTTTGATGAAGCTCTGCCAGTCGGGCATTTTGTGAATTTCATCCAGGATCAACAGCTTTGTGTTCGCCGGCCAGCGCTCATGCAGGACGATGTCTCGATCCGCCCGGTTGTCATAGTTCAGATACACAGAGTTGGGAATGGAGTTTCCGATCTCCCTGGCCAGCCAGGTTTTGCCAACCTGTCTTGGGCCGACGAGAAGCACCATCTTCTTCTCGAGGTCTTTCAGGATGAACTTTGCCTGTAAACGTCGCATAATGTTGACTATTTTACATCGAAATTCAAAAAAGTCGAGACTATTTTAAAAATGCGTGCAAAATAGTCAGAACTAGGTAGTTCCGATATGGCCCAGAATACGCAGCGACCTCGGTCGTCTGGAAGGCGGTCGGCGTCGGACAATCAGCAATCTGGGAGATGCGCACTGCCAAGGCCGCTACGTAGAACCTTCGGGCCTCGCGGAGCCTCATCTCATGGGCGTTTTCATCGCTAGGCGAAATTTTTCCTTGACTTTGGTGGTTTGCGCGATTAGTGTATTAGTTAGGTAATACACTAAAACACAACAACACCAGTGCGCGAAAATCTATCAAGGAGGTGAGATCCGTGTTCAAAGTCGACGAGTCTCGTGGCATTCCGATCTATCAGCAGATCGTCGAAGGCTTCAAACGCGACATTCTGGCCGGCACGTGGCCGCCCGACGCGAAACTGCCATCGATCCGTGATCTGGCTCTCGAACTCAAAGTGAATCCCAACACGATCGCCCGCGCTTTTCAGGATCTGGAAGGGCAGGGGGTCATCTACTTCAAACGCGGCCTGGGGGCGTTTGTCTCGCCGCAATCACGGGAGGACCGTATGAAACAGGCAAAACAGGAACTGGCCGAACATCTGCGGCAACTTGTCACGCTCGCTCGGCAGTTTGGCATTACACCCGACGAGCTGAAGAGCATGCTCGAATCTCAACTGCGAACCGTGAATCGCACTTCGGCGAAGGAGGGAGACGCATGAACGCCATCACTGTCTCTGAACTGAGCAAGGATTTCGGCTGCAAGCGGGTGCTCGAAGACATTTCCGTCGTGATCCCTCGTGGCCAGGTGGTCGCGCTTCTGGGGCGGAACGGAATCGGCAAAACCACCCTGATGCGCATGATGAACGGCCTCACCCCTGCAACGAGCGGCAAGATCGACATTCTCGGCCACGACCCCGCGACCGACGTGATCGAGCTGCGTCAGCGCCTGGGCTATCTGGGTGAGGAATGCCAGATCTACCCGTGGATGACCGGCGAAGATGCTCTCTACTTCCTGGCTCCGCTCTACCGCAACTGGGACACCTCATACTTTCGCGAACTGGTGAAACAATTGCAGGTGCCTCTCGACCAGAAACTGCAGGATCTCAGCAAAGGTTCGCGCCGAAAACTGCATCTCGCGTTGACGCTGGCTCACAAGCCCGAGGTGATTCTGCTCGACGAACCGCTTTCCGGGCTCGACCCCGTGGTGCGCGACCAGGTGGTTTCAACGCTCATTCACACGCTGACCGAAGAGGGGCGCACCATTCTGCTGTCGACGCATGAGATTGCTGATATCGAGAACCTCTGTGACCGTGTTCTGATGCTGAAAGATCGTCGCCTCGCCCTGGACATGGACCGCGACACGATCGCCGCGACCGTGCGTCGGGTGACGATCCGACTCGAGAACCCCGCTTCAGTCGTACCGAAGCACCCGGATATTCTGGCGGTCACCGTCAGAGGTTGCGAGATGGAACTGATGGTTCGGCAGTATTCAGATGCCGCGTTATCCGAGATGCTCGCGAATCTGAAGGTCGTTGACCGCCAGGTTGCCGGCACCTCATTGAAACACTTGTTCATTGCTCTCACCGAACAACAGGAGGAAGTCGTATGAACACCCTGATCTGGAAACAATACGCCGAGTTGCGCTCTTCCCTGCTGGTCATGATTCTGTTCGGCATCGCCATGGTGCCGATCCTGAGCTACTTCAACTACCGCGAAACCAGTATGCTCGTCTTCGTGCTGTTCTGCTTCGCCGGGCCGATTCTGTCACTGCAGATCGGCATCATGGTGTTCAAGCCCGAGTTCGCCGAGAACACGATTCACTTCCTCGACCAGTTGCCCGTGGCGCGGCACAAAATTTGGGTGGTCAAGGTTTTCAGCGGGCTGGCCATGGTCTTCATTCTGTATGTGTCCTACCTGCTCATCTGCCAATTCGGCTTCAATGACCATGTCTCACTGAATCAACCACTGGGATCAGCCCTCCGGGCTCCGGTGCCGCTCCTGGTTCTCGCGCCACTGTTCCTCTTCGGGTATGGGGTGATCAACGCCCTCCTGCCGGTCTGGGCCTCGATCGTTCTCCTGCTGTCTCTGGTCTGGCTCGGATTCATCGTCATCGCGTCCGGTCTGTTGTTCTTCGTGAACTGGACATTGATGATTCCGATGCTGTCCGTCGCCATGTTGATCGTCTCGCGACATGCATTCATTCATGGGGAAATGGGCGATGCCAACGCCCGGTTGTGGCGGGTGTGCAAGTCTGGCGCGCTCGGAATGGTCGTGCTCTTCGTGTTGACGATCGGTCTCGATCAGGTCGCGCAGTCGCGTATGGTAACGAGCATGTCGTCAGCAAAACCTCGACCGGTCGCTTTCATGGCCGACAACAGCCTGATCGTCAGCTTTTTCAGTGAGTCGGCCTGGTACGATCCGATCAATGCTTCGAACCTGACGCAGTATGTGCGTATCGCGCCGAAAACGGGTGAAAAGACGAGTATCGGCCCGCGGATGTCGAATGACCTGGTGGTCGGTCAGAACGGAACGGTCGCGGCGTTCTCGACGGCATACCAATGGCCGGGAATCGTCGGTCTCGGGTTTACGTCCACCAATCGCAACATTGTTCCCCACTGCCGGCTCATGTTGTTTGACCCCAGTCATTCTTCCGTACCGGTGGCGATCGACGATTTTGCTTCACCCATCTGCTTTTCGAAGTCTGACAGTCTCTGGTACTACCGATATCGGAATGCGGCGACGGAGATCGTCGAGGCCGCTCCGGGCAAGCCGCGCGTCGTCGTGGCCTCCTTCTCGGTCGAACCCGGAATCTATCGTTACGACGCGCATCTCGACATGATCGTGGTCGGGGAATACCGCGGCATGAACGCGACCGTCATCAACTGCTCGACCCGACAGGTGACGCCGGTGAAGCGCCTGTGGGCCTATCGGCCGCCCCAGAAGTTCGGCCCGCGTTCCGTCTACCGCATCGCCGCTGAGTACGATTCGAACGCGTATGCGACCGAGCTCATCGCGGTCGACGAACACGGAACGCTCGAAAGGCTCGCCTGGCTGCCGCTCGACACGCTGATTCTCGGCAACGATGCTTCCGGAAGTCCTCTCGCCATCATTCCCGACCAGCCAGCCTCGGCGACGACGCAGACGCGTCGATTCACGCTTGTCCGAGTCGACATCGAGCAGAAGAAGCTGAACACCCTGCTCGAACTGGGTGAGTGTTACGACGCAGCCGGTCGCATGAGTCGATCCGGCAACACCTGCTACATTCAGCGATATCCCGCTGGCATCGACCGAGAGCTCGTCGTCGTCGACCTGACCGTACAACCCCTGACTCTGCGAAAAACCGCAACCGTGCGAGCCTTCGCCGACTGGGATGCCATCGACGACTCCACCCTTCTTCTGCGCCGCGACACCACGATCGAAAAGCTCGACTGGCGCACGAACGCCACCGAAAAACTGCTCTAGCTTTCGCTTTCGTGAACGGCCATTCACGCGACCGCCGAATATTCCTTTCGGCGGTCGCGCTTTTTCGAGAGTTGATACGCATTGTTCTCGACCTGTCGCGAAATGCGGTTTTCCCTTGAGTGTGGCAAAAGCGTAGGGAATATTTCCGCCGTGCCATGGTCGGACATGCATTCATGGGTGTTTCGAATGCTGGCACTGAATTTGCTGCCATAATTATGGCTCAACGAAGCTCGAATGCTAGGAGGAACGACATGCGATACCATCGAATCACGCTACTGATCGCGGCTCTGGTGCTGTGTGGCAACCTCGTGTTTGCGGCCGGCAGTTTCCTCGAGACGGTTTCGGGTGCTGAAAAGGCTGGGGTGGGCGTCGAGTCGCGGCTCTCTGAGACCGATCGGGCGACCGCCGAAGCGCGAAACCGCTTGAATACCTGGCGCGAGCAGCAGTCGTATCACCTCGATCTATCGAAGTTGATGAACTCGGTCTATACGGCGGTTTCGAAGCCGACCGTGAGTTGGACCACGGTGACGCCGTTGCCTCCGACACCGGCTTCACTGGCGAGTGCGACCTTACCGGTATTGGCACAGGCGATCTACAAATACTTCGGCATCTCGCTGACCAGCACCGATGCACTCCAATACTACAGTTCAACGGCCGCCCTGGCGAACTGGACGCAGCAACAGGCACTGCGATTCTACGAACTGCTGTACAAACTGCCGAAATTTTTTACGCAGGCCACCAAAAAACTGGCACGTGTCGTTTCCTACAAGGGAATCACCAATGTGCTCGGATATGTATACTCGTTTATTCCGACGGCCCATATCTGCAACAGCGCGGTTCGCTCCGTGGCCCTGTTCCAGGAAACGATCGTGCATGAGATGACCCACTGCTTCCAGTTTAAGAACATGTCAGTCATGAACCAGTGGGCAAGCACGTTCTGGAAGAACAGCAAGCCGATCAAGAGTTCGCCGACCAGCTACGGCAACACCAACGCCTACGAAGACTTCGCTGAATCGGTGCGCCTCTACGTTGCCTACGGCAAGCAGCTGAAGGCCTACGACAGCACCCGTTACGAATTCATCAGGAAATACGTCATGCAGGGCGTTGAATTCTGAGTCTTGACTGGTTCGCTTTTCCTGACCGCCCGGAAAACCCAAGCCCGGCGTCGAGTCGACAGAGAGCTCCTGTTGCCCCGGCCCGGGCTTTTTACTTCAGACGAATCAGCAGGGCGAACAGTTCTGCAAGTGGGTTCAGGAAGTCGCTATCGGTGCTTTTACGTGCAGTCCCCCTCGTCGAGACGCCAAGTTGCTGCAGCAGTTCGAGATATTGTTCGATGAGCTCATCATTGTTGAAACGATCCTGATCCGGGAGTGTCCGATCCTGGATCTTCCTGCGACTGTTCGGCCGAGTCTTTTGTGCGGCAGGTTCAAGTGATTTCAGTGCGGACCCCTTGCCGCTCAGCGGTGAGACATTCTTTGATTCTTGCGTCCGAGTCGGCTGAGATCCGATTCCGGCAACGATCAGCACGAGCCGGGCGAGTTCCTGCAATGGTTCGCGAATCGATGATGGCGATTCCACCTTCGCCGCGATATCGGCGAGCGCCAGGGCCCACTGTGAGGCGCGAAAGTTCCCCCAGAACTCGGACAGTTGTCTCTGAGCCTTGTCGGCAGCAGAGCCGGGAACGGCGCGTAACCCTCGCACCAGGCGGCGTTCCAGAACGTGAGCGCGTTTTCCGGGCTTCTCATTGAGAAACGCGACAAGATCGGAAGATACGGCTGCCGCCGGTTGGGCAACCGAAGTTGGGGGAAACGATCGCGCGAGCCCGAGCCCGAGCACCAGATCAACGTTCAGCGAGTTGCCTGCCGCGGCGCAGACGAGATCACTCTCGGTGGCGAGAGCGACTTCAGTGTGTACCGGTGCGAGTAGAAGCGAATGCGGGTCTGATCGCAGAACGAGCCCCATGAGAACGAGCGGTGCGGCCGGGCGCTCGGGAGTAGGCAACGGGCAGAGTGAGCCGACGGAAAGACAGTTCATGAGCGGGCCTCCGGAAGGGTGGGGCGGGGTTCGTCGTGCAGAAGCCCCTGCCAGACCTCGAGAAACGCGCGGATCTCGAGGTCGGTCCACGCGGGGACGAGCGCCTGTTTGAGATGTTGAACGTACTGGTGATACAGATTCGACACGCGCGGCAGACCGACGTGCAGATGCTCGGCGATCTTCGTGTGCGGCCAGTCGTGGTACTGCGCCCAGGCGTAAAACCGTTGTGTCGGTGTCAGCGACTCATACAAAGAGCGAGCGGTGCGAACGAAGAACGGCTGCTGTTCTTCGATCATGAGTTGCAGGGCATACAGGTCTTCGAAGGTGGACGGTCGTCGCGCGCCGGTCAGCGAGCGGGCGAACACCGTGTCGAAAGACGCACCGCTCTGAAGGTTTTCGACGTGCCGAGGCAGACCAACCACTATCTGCGGCAGGCGCAGAAGCTGTTTCAGGCTTTCATACAGCCAGGCACGCGGCACCGGACCTCGAGCCAGTTCGAGCATGCGCCGCATCGCTTTCGCGAGCGCGCCGCGCTTGAGTCCGAGTCGGCTCGAGCCTTGAGGCAGTTGGATAGACTGTTTCCAGGTCTGAAAGAGTTTCTGATACTCGAGAGCGCACGGTGGAGTGTCGGTCGGCCATTCTGACAGGCTGATCAGCCGGCGCTCGCGGCGAAAGCCATTACTGCGGCGCAGAGCGCTCGACAGAGCCAGGTGCAGTTGGCGTAGTTCGTCCGGAACCAGTTCCCAGATCTGGTCGCGCACCGCATTTTTCAGACACACCCAGATGTATTGGTCGGGGTTCGGCTTGGCCGCGCGAATAAAGCGGGCCTTCGGCTCGACTTCGGCAATCGCGTTGTCGACGATCTCGCGAATCTGCTCCGGCGCCCACTCGCGCCTGCCCCCGAACACCCGCGCCGGAAACGCCCGCCGCACAAACATCTCCAGCCGCTTCCGGCTCTCTGCTGACATCTCAGCTTCAAACAGATTCGCTGGACTCGGGTGCTGTAGCTTCAAGATGAAAGCTGGATTGTGGCTGGCGGTTTGGCCGAAACTTGCTGACCGGAACTGCGATTCAAGCCGCTTTACGTTGAACGCGTTTTCGTGGAGCCGGTGCGCCGCGAAGAAGTCCTTCCGTCGAGAGATCTTCGTCAAGACTTTCCCAGTGAATACCGAAACCACCGGCGCACGTTTCCCAGTTGTTACGCTGATCGGGTGTGGCATGGAGTAACGACGGATACCAGGCGAGCGGTGCGGATATCGTTCGGCCATCGACCAGATCGACGATAATAGAGTGTTTCGAAAAGCGAACATTCTTGACCATTTCGCCAGCATTAACCGAAGTATTCATTCCATGCCTCCAGAAAAGCTTCACGCCTTTTTGTTACGATGCTTTCGATTTTTCGTAGTTCAACGGCTGAGAATCCGATGTTTCGTGACAAACTCACCGGTTCGAGCCAAAACTTGGCTGTGCAGGCGTCTTTGTCAACGTGGACATGAGGCGGTTCATTCGGTTCATGACTAAAAAAGTAGAAACGATACGGACCGATTTTCCCCACACGTGGTGTCATAACTCAGACACCGCAGTTATTGCATCTCGCAGCTGTATGTTCATGGGCAGTTCCATCTTTATTGTATCACGTCTGTTTTTGTCGAGGGCCGGCTTCGGCATTACATGGGTTGAGTGACGGCGTAGCCACATTGACCAGACGGCCGAGGCGGACGAAGTAGAGGGCGACCTGCACGACCGGCTCGCCGGTTTGTCGGTGCCAGAGCTGCTCATAGAGCCGCAACTGCGGGGCGTGAAAGTCGGCCAACTGCTTCAGATGCTCGTCGTTCTCAGCATAGTCGGTCTTGTAATCGATCAGCTTCCAGCCGCTATCGACCCGATAGATGAGATCGATGACGCCCTCGATCATCAACGACTCGCCTTCCTGGGCTGTCGGTGGCAGTGAACGTCGATCGTGTACCGGTGACAATAGAGGAACTTCGGGATAACAAGCCGATGACGCCAGGGCCTCTTGCCACATCGAAGACTGCACGACGCGTGCGGCTTCCTCTGACAACATCGCCTCATGCTTGGCGATCTCCGGGTTTTCTTCGATTGCCTGCTTCACCAGCATCTCGAAGATGCTCCTGCCTGCCGGCCAGACGACCCGCTCACGCATGGCAAGCTCCAGAACCCGGTGCAGAGCCGATCCGTACCGCATGCCGCCGCCGGCCGGGTTGCGGCGAAACACCTGACGCGCGAGAGCCGCATCGGTCGTAACCGCCGTCGCCCGCTTGATCTGCACGCGAGCGATCGCCTGTTGTTCGTGTAGTTGTTTCTGCGTCTGTTGAAACGTCGACCAGGCGTCGGAGATCTTTTTATCGCGTGGTGGCACGAGTGGAGCTCTGCCATCAAGAAACAACGAACTGTCGAAATCGAACTCGGGTATGTCGATCTCTGACGATTCGTCGTCGCCCTCTTCGACAACATCAGGTGGAACAATCACCGGCGGTTCGCAGTGGGCCGGGCCGAACTCAGCCGGGGCCAGACCGGAGACCTCGGCCGCTAACTCCGTGCGCAACGAACTATAGGTCTTGTGTCTCAGGTCCTGCTCCTTGGCATTAGGCTTTGCCGGTGTCAGAAATTCCAGTCTCGAGATGACCAGCAGGTTTTTGGCGCGTGTCGCCGCGACATACTGCTTGCGCAGTTCTTCCGTGTGAGAGGCGTTGTTCGCATGAACCTTCAGCCGTTCGAATTCCGGGGAACAGGCAATCGTGGTTTGGACGTAGGATTCCGGTTTTGGTTTGTATGAAAACCAGAGATGCCCTGTCGGCTTCCCATCAGCGGAATAATCGAGACACAAGTGCTCGGGTGGTTGTCGATTGCTCGTGCGCAGGCCGACAAGAAAGACGATCTCCGCCTCGAGACCCTTGGCTTTGTGAATCGACATCATTTGAACATGCCCCGGTTCGATGGGTCGCGAGGTATTCGGCCAGGCCGAAAGCCAGGTCATCATGTTGTCCAGGGCCTGTCGAAACAACTGCCCGTCAAACAGTCTCTCGAAATCGCGTAGAAAGCGCATCTGCAGAAAGCCGTCTTCGCGGCACAGTAAAAAGGTGTCGAACCCGATATGTCGACAAATCTTGCGAAAAGCCGCGCCCGGGGCCAGGGTCTTGACCCACCGCCGAAATCGAGAGATGGTTCGCAATGCCTTTCCGACCTCGGTCTCTTTTTTCTCGTCAGGAACAGGGTGGTTGAGTTTTCGTCTCGGACTCTGTTCGTCGTAGGGAGCGAGGTATTCGAACACCTGCGAATCGTTCACGCCGAAGAACGGCCCGCACAGAACGCTGTACAGCACGCCCGGCTCACTTGCGTCAGATACGGCGCGCAAAAGCCAGTAGAGCCATTCGAAGGGTTGGCGTGCCGTATTCCCCAACTCAGAACCGCCTCCGGACAAACTGACCGGAATACCGGCATTTTCGAGGGCCTTGGCGACAGGGGTCAGAGAGTTGTTTGCCTGCGCGAGAATCATGATCTTTTCCGGTGCGACGGGTTTGCCATCCAGTACGGTCGGATGTCCGGTGCGTACCAGTTGAGTAACAGCGTGAACGACGGCGTCGACCTCGTTTTCATGCATGACTTTGGTCACATCGTCACAATCCTTACTCACCGGGACATGAAGCGGCACGACGGCAGGGCCGGCCTGGCGGCCGGTTTCCGGGTTCGGAACGATCGAGGCAAAATCGATCTGCCCCTGTTTTGCCTGCTTTTTGAACGGGGCTCCAAACGCACGGTTCACGAAGGCGCACAGGTCGGGCTGTGAACGCCAGGTGGTTTGTAAAGGCAGCACCTGACCGCCGGTTTCGAGCAGGCGTCGGCGTACGAGTTCATACATGCGAATATCCGCTCGGCGAAAGCGATAGATCGCCTGCTTCGGATCGCCGACCAGAAACAGCGAGCCGGGCTTCGGCACGCAGAGCCTCCAGTCGGTTTCGTGACGGGTCTGCTCGTTCGCCGTCAGCAGAAAAGCCAGTTCGGCCTGTTGCGGGTCCGTATCCTGAAACTCGTCGATCAACAGACGCTGATAGCGTTTGGCACAGAGGGCGCGAATCGCCGGGTGGTTCTTGAGCAGTTCGACCGCCCCCGACAACAGGTCGGCGAAGGTCGCCAGGCCGCGACGGCGGCGATCATTTCCAGCTTCGAAGACGAATCGCTTCACATGATCGAGCAGAAACGGATACTGATACACCGCATACTGCTTTCGAAACTCTTTCAACTCCTTCGCAAACTCGTCGATGCGTTTTGCCGCCTCTGCCGTGCCTGCGAACGGCGTGTCTTCGACCAGGCTCAGCTTCGTCGACCCAGGCCAGTAGGTCGTGACCCGCAGAAAATCCGCCGCCGAGAGCGGCCGCGGCAGTCGCGCAACCCGGCTCTGAATGTCACGAATGGAATCCCACAGAGCCAGTTCATGCTTCGCCTTTTCCTGAGCCTTGTCGCCGAGCTTCGCCAGTTCTTTGTCCAGGCCGTCAATGTCTCGAAACATCTCAGCGAGCTTCGCCGCGATGGACGACACTTCGGGTTCCGCGACGACGGTTGACGGAAACTCGGTGTCGACGATGTAATCGGCAACGGAGCGCACGCATCTCAAAATGTCCGGGTGACTCAGAGAGTGGTTCAGCGAGGTAAATCGGCGCACCAGGTCGGGGTTTCGAGTCAGATAGTCCGACCACTGCTCCTGTAAGAGCAGGGTGTCTTCCTCTTCTTCGATCTCTTCGAACGTCGGGTCGAAACCGGCCTCGATCGGAAACTCCCTGATCAGTCGAGCGCAAAACCCGTGAATAGTGCCCATATACCCGTCTTCGATCTGTTCCAGCGCGTGTTGGGGTATCTGTGCGGGGTTCTCGCGCTGTTCCTTTTCGAGCGCGGCGCGAAACTTCAGTTTCAGTTCCTCGGCCGCCTTGCGGGTAAAGGTGATGGCGACGACTTCCGAGATGGGTATTCCCCGCTTCACCAGCGACACCAGACGCTGAATGAGGTTGTACGTTTTTCCCGAGCCGGGTACCGCCTCGACGAGCAGGTTGGTATCGAGATCTTCACGAATACGGGTTCGCGTGCGGTTGTCCGATTCCTCTACCGCCGCGCGTGCGGTATCGTCATGGTCGGCGACGGGGTCGGCGTCGTTCTGCTTCGGTTTCCGACCGCGTGGAACTTGGGCTTTCGGTTTTTTCGCCCGAGTTCGGGCTTCCGCTTTCGCATGAGGAAGGTCAGACGCGCCGGTGTCTTCAGGGGCCTTCTGTTCAGCGGTCGCGACGGTGGGTGGCTGTTTGCGAGGTCGCCCTCGCTTGCGCTTTTCCGGGGTGGCGGCGTTGGTTGCCGGAATCGATGGCGCAGCAGGAGAGATCTGATCGGAGGTAACGGAAGTGTTTTTTCTGGGGCGCGGCATCGACTCAGCCCTCCTTTGCCTGGCAGTTCGAAATAGTCGGAATGGATGCATGACTCAGAAACGGACAGATCGTCTGCATGTTGCAGGTCTGACAATCAGAGGGGTCGCCACCGAACTCGCCGCTGTTCACTGCGTCGATCGTGCCGACGAGAGCGTCTTCCAGATAGCGTTTCGCGTATTCAATCGACGCTTCCAGAAACTCGCCCTTGCCGCGCACCGTCGGAAAGTACAACCCCGCGCCGGCGACTGAGTAGTTCTGAAGACCTTTCTGGCGAAGCAAAAGATCGACGACGACGGCATACAGGGCTTTCTGCAGGTCGGCCCGCTCCGTGCCTTCCCCTGTAACGTAGGTCTCGCTTTGTCCGGTCTTGTAATCGATCACCCAGAGACGATTCTGGTCATCCGCTTCGAGTCGGTCGATGCGGCCCTGCAGGTAGAAGGTGATGTTTTGGGTGAGCGCATACGGAACCGGTGCTTCGGTCGAGAGTCCGAGTCGGTCGCCCTCGGGGCTGGTTAAAGGCATGCCGAACGCGACCTCGAATCCGACCGGGCGCCCTTTGCGCGGCCCGCCCGCTTTCTGATGGTCGAAGAAGAACCGGACATCGTCATGCAGTTCGCGGGCCTCGCGCTCGAACAACGTCGGGTCAGAAGGCGGTACGGCGGCTTTCCAACGTTGCAGAACGTCGTCGAAGACTTTCTCGAGCAACGGGAGATCGGCGTCGGTGACCGGCCAGGCCGAGGTGCGCAGAAACAGTTCGAAGACCTCATGCAGCAGGTTGCCGCGCTGAAAATGGTCGAGCCAGAACGGCTTGATCTCGACGCCCGCGACGGGTTTTTCCGAGGGCATGCACTTGAACAGGTAGCGAAGCAGAAGTCGGTATGAACAGCCGCCGAGCCCCTCGATGCCGCTGGCAGACAAAGGGCGATGGGGGGTCGTGAAGCTCATGTATTCAGGTTTCCAGTCGCGGTGCGTCGACAGGTCGACGCCGTTGATCTGGCGTTCAGTGGCGCTCTCGAGGTGTCGTCGGTAACTCGGAATCAGGCTATACGCAGCCGAAATGCGAGCCTGAACCGATTGCCTGGCGTCAGAGATCGTCGTCAGCAGAAAGTCGCTTCGTGTGAGCAGGCGTCGCATGTCAGAAACCGTCTCGTCGGTTCGGCAGGCGGTATCGGTGCAGAGCGGCAGATCTTGTGAACCGCGCAGTTTCTCCCAGTCACGGCCTCGGTCGCCGAACAGGGCCGTGAGCAGATGCAGAAACGGCACGGCCGGGCTGATACTGCGCCAGGCGAGATCGAAGCTCGACACCGACAGCGTCAGTCGGGTGGTCGCAGGCAGGCGGCCGAGAAATGCCTGATACGCGGCCAATCGTTCGCGGCGTCTGTCGGCGTCGGTCAGAAGCGGTTTCAGGTCATGACGCAGATCGTTCGGCAGAACGGGGTCTCCGGTGGCGCGCCCATGCACGGCATCGTGGGTCTGCCCGGTCAGATACAGGCGCGGGCGGCCCGACCAGCCGCGCGTGCCGGGGCCGGTGATCAGCACCTTGCCCGCGGCATCCAGCGGAACCTGATACGTGAGCTCGGCGACCGACCGGCTGATCCAGACCATGGCGTCGCCGCGCGTCATCGACACGTCGATCGAATCGTTAAGCGAGCGCAGGTGCAGACGTATCTTGCGCGCCAGCAGGCCGTCCGTAGGCCCGGTGACTCGAAACAGCCTGGCGAAGGTCTGTTCCAGCTTGCGGGCATGTTCCGCAAGCGTGGCCTCTTCCGGAAACGTGGCGATCAGCCGCTTGATCCGCGCCAGAAGCTGTTCGATGTCTGCGGCGAACCCGTGCTGTCCGCGGTTCTTCTGTTCGAGCGCGAACGCCTGGAACGGCAGGTCGTAGCCGTCGCGACCGCCCAGCGCGTGACTGCGGCGAATCATGCTGATGCAGGCGGACGGCGAAGGTGTGCGCGGAGCAGTGGAAGCAGACGACCGGCGGAACCGGCCGAACAGGTTCAGATCACCTTGTTCCAGCATGGCGAGCAGTTCGGCGGCCGGAAAATCCCGTTCGACCCATGAAGCCAGGCTGATGGCGAACCGCCCGGCCCGAAACAGCTTCGCGGGCTGAGCAAAGGCGATCGCGTATGGTACGCGATGGGTTTCGCAGAGGGTGGTCAGCAGGGGCGCTTGTTCATGGGGCAGCCCCAGGCTGATTTCGATTTCTTCGAGTGGCCGCTCTTCGGCGCGAATGCGTCGAATCACCTCGGTGAGTTCTGCGGTCGGAGAAACGCCGACAAACAGATCGATTGTTTGAGCCGTCTCATCGGGCTTCGGTGCGGGGCTCGCGGTCGTGTCGATCAGGCGGGCGACCGGGTGCAGGGGTGGGGTCATCACCGCGCGCCACGACGCGGGAAGTGACTGGGAAGCCGTGGAATCGGCAAGATGGGTCGGCAGGTCGATGCGGGTGGTGGGAGTGATGGCATCGAGAAACTTCTGTTCAAGCGGGTTCAAACTCAGATCGGCTGGGACAAACAGTACTGCGGCCAGTGGGGTGGCACGAGCGGAGTTGATGGCGAGGCGCAGAAGTTCGGCGGAGTCGAGGTGACCGGCCTCGGTGAGTTTTTGCGGCAGGGTTTCGAGCAGAAAGGCGAGATCGTTGCGGCGGTCAACCTGCGGAAAGGGGGCGGAACGGATCTGATCGGGGGTGATCTCGAACCGGCGAAGCTCTGAGACCGCCCGCCAGAGGGCGCGGGCCAGGCCCGGCAGGTGCCGGGCTTCTCGGTAGTATCGGGTCTCGGGCAGAAGCTGTTGCACGAGCAGTTGGCCTTCGGTTTCCGAGGCGAGCCGCAGACCTTGTCTGATGCGGTCGCGGGCGGCAATCTCGCCGGCTAGCCGGGCGATGGTGACGGCGCGCAGATTGATGATGCCGCCGTGTTCGCGGGCGAGTCTCTGGCAGATGAGTCGTCCGGCGCGCTGGGTGGCGCATACCAGAAGCTTGGGCTGGGTCGGGTATCGTTTCAGGCTGTCGCGCAGGGTTTGAAACATGCATCTGCTCCTCTTCGGGCCGGGTCTCTCTCGTGCGGTGATGCCTGCAGAATATCACAACTCAGAACGAATCCGGAAACGTGAACAAGCTGAGATCATGTTCGGTTCTGCGTTGTGGTGGTGCTTCGGTTGCGAGGGTCTTCCCGGTCGAGATGATTCTCTGATGCACATCATGAAGTTGGCTGACCGGTACCCAGACGAACGTGTGCCGATCTTTCGGGTTGAAGACCATCAGGTGCTTTTCGCGTCTGCCGGTCTCGCGGTTCGGCATCTCACGCAGAAGCCCGCGCGCTTTCAGAATCTCGTGAAAGTCGGTGCCGTCGGCAACGGTCAGGTGCTGGTGCGTGAACGTTCCGGTGCCGTCGCGGGTGAGAATCAGCAGTTCGCGCGACCCGCTCGCATCGATACGCCCGTATTTGAGCAGTCCGAGATCCATGTAGAAGGTGATCTGTCGTTGCTGCTCGTCACCGATCTCCTGCGCTGTGACCTCAGATACTCTGAAGATGAGAACCACGAATACCACCAAGCCGGCTAGTGCCAGAACCCCCGACTGCTTTCTTGTCGCGAACCGAGAAACCATACATCACCTCCGTGCTTATGATTGGCTCTCTCAACCTGAACCGGCAATAATCAACAAAGTTCACAGGTGTGCAGACTTGTCTGGTCGAATTGGATGGCTTACCATTTTGTGTCCCAAGAGTGTCCGCGTGCGCGGGTCATCGTTGGGCTGGAGGTGCACGGTGAGTAACGGTTTGATAGAACTCGAACGTCAGATTGAGTTGGCGCGCAAGGCTGGCGAACGGGCACTCCGGGTAGAGCCGGTCGGAAAGTCTGTACGTTACGACACTTGCAGTCAGCGGGTGATTGTTGAGCTTCAATCAGGTATCTCATTTCTTTTCCCGGTGCGCCTGGCCGAAGGCTTATCCGATGCTGCTCCGGCAGACATCAGAAAAGTCGAACTGACCCCAAGCGGGCAAGGTTTGCATTGGCCGACACTCGATGTCGACTTGAGCATTCCACACCTGTTGCAGGGTGTCTTCGGTTCAAAGACATGGATGAAAACTCTCTTCGAGAAACCGGCGAAAAGTCCGAGTCGAAGAGCTGTAAAGCGCTGAATTAGCAGAGATAACAGGATAGTAGCATCGGCAGAAGTGACACCCAGTAGTGCCGTGACCGATCGTGAGCATTTATGCAGATTGATAATCGCTTTATCAGATTGCATAACTTTCGGCGAATCGCTTGCAGGCTTGAAGAGGTGGCGAGCTCTTGCCGGTGACCTGGTCGAGAAACCCGCGCTGATCGACAGCGGCCGCACCGACTCCCGCTCCAACGGCATCCACGTCCTCAGCTGGCAATCCTGTCACCGCGCGATGGGGTGAGATTTGGCGAAGCCCCGGTTTTCGGCCATGACACTGATTTTCACCTGTGGGATGAAATGGTGTAGTATTTTCTGCATTTGAGTTAAGACATCCCACACTTGAGGGCGGTTTTTCCGCGGTCAGGAGAGCGAAAATGACGCAGGCAGCACGATACATCACCAATCAGGGGCTGTTCACCAACACGTATCTCGAGAAAGTGCTCGGCGACCCAAATGTCCCAGAGCGACGTATGCCACCGACTGATGCCGATCAGAGGCTGACCGATCTCCTGCGATTGTGGGAAAGCGTACGATCACGTTTTGTGAAAATCGTCGACACAGAGGTTGCGAAATCGAGCAAACGCTACTCAGGATTGCCTGAAAACCTGATACCTCTCGACAACACCTCGGAAAGCGATGTCGAAAATGATTTTGTGAAACGACTCCTGTCAGATGTACTCACATACCACATTCACCAAAACAAAACGCTTCTATTGCAGGGCACTGCCGCTGATGAGACACATAACAGTCGTGGTGCCAACCGCCCTGATTTGATTCTGTATCGTACCAAGGAGGCATACGATGTCGCTGCTCAAGTCGCGCAACGGTCAAAGAGTGCGCCAAACGCCGTGGATTTCTGTCGTGAGGCGCAGTTCATCTGCGATGCGAAAAAGTTCTGGAAGGGAATCTGTGCCGATGAGACCGATTCAGAAGGAGCAAGAAAGAACAAACGAGATCGTGACGAAAACGGCGCTCTTGAAGACCGGCATCAGGTTGAACGTTATCTGCGAGGAAGTGACAGAAAGTGGGGCATCCTGACCAATGGCCGCACTTGGCTGTTGATTGCGAACGGCAAAAAAGACGCCTACCTGCAGTTTGATCTGGTGTTATGGCTCGAAGATCTGAGATTGCGTAAGCCTGCCGATTGTTACAGCGATGCTGACCGAGACATCTTCTGTCTGTTCTGGTACATCTTCGGCCCCCCTGCCGTCGAGTATCTGGCGAAACTTGAATCTGAAGCGCAGGCGAACGTTCGAGAAGTGCGCTTGGTTTTGCGCGAAAACGTTCACGAGGCAGTCGGTGAGATTGCGTCAGGCTATCTGTTCAATCCTGCGAACCGTTTCTCGCTTCCTCCGACCCCAGAAACTCTCGATCATCTGCGTGAATTGTCGTTGACATTCTTGTACCGTCTGCTCTTCGTGCTCAAGGCAGAAGCGCAGAATCTCTTGCCGATGAAGAATGAGCTGGGGGTAGAGACCGGGTATGCCAATCAGTTGTCGACGCGGGCGATCTTCGCTCATCTGAAACAAACTCCCGAAAGTGAACGGCAGAAGTTCGGAACGATCTACCGGCGCGAACTGCGAGACTTGTTTTCGGCTGTCGATAAGGGAAGCGCACAGCACGGAGTACCGGCATTCAATGGCGGACTCTTTGATCCTGAGCGTAATCAGGAGCTCGAGAAGCTCGAGATGCTTGATTCGAACCTCTATCGTGTGTTTGTGCTTTTGATCTACCAGCGTTCTGAGATGCAGCCAGTGCCTTACGCAGACCTGGATGTCAGAGACCTGGGTGACATCTACGAGGGGTTGATCGAACAACGTCTCGTGTACCAGTCTGAAAGTCAGAAGCTGGCGTTGCGAGGCGAAAAGACCGGAAAGAAATCAAGCGGGTCGTACTTTACCCCTGACAGTCTGGTTGACTTTGTCACCCGACGAGTGCTGGAACCACGCCTGAATGGATGTGGGCAGGATCCGGCCAAGGTTCTGGCGCTTCGTGTTCTCGACCCGGCAATGGGAAGTGGGCACTTTCTCGTGAAAGCGGTCGACGTCATCTCTGAATATCTGACCAAACAATGCGACCCGCAGGATCCGGGTGCGCCTTGCGATAATGGCGAAAGCGAGAGAGCGTATTGGCGCTCTCTGGTTGTGGAAAACTGTATCTACGGCGTTGACGTGAACCCGATGGCGGTGGAACTGGCGAAAGTGGCTCTCTGGTTACACTGCGCCCGAGGCGACAAGCCGCTTTCCTTTCTTGATCACCACCTGAAAACGGGAAACAGTCTCGTGGGAGCTTCGCTCGACAGGCTCTCTGAACCGGGCCTGCGATTCAAGAAGACGAAGAAAGGGGGAGAGTGGGTTGCCGTGCCGAAAAAAGGCCCTCAGCCCTTGCCAGAACCGGCAGCCGGCGATAAATCGCGTGCATCGAAAAAGCCTCGCAAAAATAAAGATCACGAAAATCAACTTGTACTTTTTCCGATTGATACCGATCTGTTTGCCGGCATTCTCGAAAGCGTTCGTTCGATTCTCAAAGCGGCAAGCGACAGTCCCGATGCCGTTCGGCGCAAGCGACTCGAGTATGCCCGTCAGGTCGAGGATCGTTTGGCCGCCCATCGGTTACTTGCGGACCTCTGGTGTGCGCAGTGGTTTTTTGCCGAGGGCGACGTCGGGGCTCTCGAAGTCTATGAACGCGCGAGTGAGCAACCGAGTTTGTATGATCGTGTCAAACAGGTCTGTGGTGAGAGAAACGATGAGAAACGCCGCGCTGAATTGTCTGCAATAGTCGAACATCACCCCTTTGTCGAAAAGGTTCGCCGAATGAGGTCAGTAGGGTTCGGAAATCGACCGTTCGCCTTTTTTCATTGGCAGCTCGAGTTCCCCGAAGTGGCTTTCGATCAGAGCGGGCAGCTTCGCGACGGCTTTGGTTTCGACGCGGTCATCGGCAACCCGCCGTGGGACAAAATCAAGCCGGCGAAACGAGACTTCTTCACGCCGTTTGATCCGGCTATTGCCGATTCGCAGGGGGCCGGCCTCGACCGGCGGGTTATGGCATTGGTCGAGCGGCAACCGGCATTGCAAGATCAGTGGAACTGGTATGAGAAGACATTGAACGACACGGTGTATTTCCTGTCGGCATCTGGTACGTATCAATGGCAATGCGTCGAAGTGGAAGGAAGAAAAACAGGCGGCGACCCAGATCTGTTCCGATACTTCGTTGAACGAGCCTGGCAGGCTGCCGGCAGTGACGGCCGATTAGGGCTGGTGGTTCCCGCAACGATCTGGCAAGGAGAAGGCTGTACGGGGCTGAGACGGTTGTTGTTTGAGAACACGAGCTTTGATGCGTTGTTTGTTTTTGAGAACTATCGTAAGTGGGCGTTCGATATTGATTCGCGCTTCAAGTTCACCGCCTTCGCTACCAGGAAAACAAAGCCGGTGTCGAACTCCGAGTTCTCAGCCGGATTCATGCTGCGCAACCCGCGAATTCTCGAAGGGCGAGCGAAAGAGCGGGTTATCTTGCTTTCTCTCGAGAAGATTCGATTGCTGAGCCCGGAAACATTGGCTTTGCTCGATTTCAAGTCGGGGGCGGACTTCGATATGATCTCTCGCTTGTATCAAAAGCATCCGACGCTTGGGTCTGAGAAGAGCGGATGGGGAGTAAAGTATCGTTGCGAACTCCACATGACCAATGACTCCTGGTTGTTCAAAAGCCCAGACTGGATGCGAAAACGCGGGTTTACTCTGGTGAAGCCGGTCAGAAACTCAGATGGCACTTGGACTCAGATTGTCGAAAAAACCAATGATGCGATTCGCCTCCCCCAAAACCTTCCTCCGGGCGGCGAATACTGGGTGGCGGCGAATGCCGAGTTTTACGAAGCCCGGGGCTACGAGCAGATGGAAGCTGATCTCCCCGATGGCAAGCGTATTTGTTACATCCATCCGGAAGATCGCGCTGAGGCAAAGAAAGGTGGCTTTCGTTGGAAAGTCCCAGCCGAATGGCACTTCCGAATCCTTCCGAACGGCATATACACGGCGCTGTATGAAGGACGCATGGTGGGTAACTTCGATCATGCGAAAAAGAGATACGTAAAAGGCGAAGGGCGAAAAGCGATCTGGGAAGAGTTGAAATGTGAGGAGAAGCGCCTGATTTCTCGCGTTTATGCACAGACTTCAGACACTCAAGAGGTGAAAATGAAGGTTGGATTTTGTGACATTACAGGCGCAACAAACGAAAGGACTATGTTGGCGACACTGTTACCTCCAAGGTGTAACTGCGGGCATAAGGTACCGGTTTTGCAGTCGCTTGACTCAAATCCCATAAGGTTTGCGGCTTTTTTGAATTCAATCTGCCTAGACAGTCTTATGAGGTTACTCGTAACGACAAATTTAACATGGAACTTCGTAAGCTCGGTGGTTGTTCCCGCTTTGTCGTCGGTAAGTGAGTCTTGCATGACCAGACTGAACGTGTTAACGGTTAAACTAACTTGCACCACACCAGAGATGTCACTTTACTGGAATCGAGTATTTCCGAATCAACCATGGTCATACGAAAGCGCCGAACGAGATCTTCGCAAGCGCGGAGAGATACGGGCAGAGCTTGATGCCATTGTTGCCGACTTGTACGGATTGTCAGTTGAAGAGTATGCGCGGATTCTGACCGGGTTTCCGCTTCTTGATCGCGATCAGCCGCCTCTGCCGGGCGACTACTTCCTGACAGAGGCGGATGAAGGCATCTCGAACACGACACCGGGGCGAGGAGAAAAGTGGGTTGAGGTGGATGGTGAATTCTTCGAAATCAAACCCCGAAGTTTCATCACGCGCGATACCGCTCTGCTGGCCTATATGAAACGCAAAAAGTATCCAATACCCGAAGATCTCGAAGCATGGTACCGAGACAAGGTGCAGCTCGATCCTAACGGCCCTCTCTCGCGGTTCCGTATCGGCACCGTGCGTGACCTCGAAGCCCGCGTCCTGCAGGCACAGAAGCTGGGCGCCGTCCCATACATCCCAACCGGCAGCTCCGACAACGCCGATGAAGCTGTCGACTCTGAGACGGAACAATGAAGAAAGGGGCAAGACTATCAATGCACGGTTGTGTGCCAGGAGATCAGTTGTGAACTCATTGAAAATCGTAGAATTGCAGAATGTTGGTCAGATACGTCATGCCGAGGCGACTTTAGGGGACCTGACCGTTTTGGTTGGACCGCAGGCGTCCGGAAAGAGCATCTTTCTGCAGTTTCTCAAGCTCATTCTCGATACCGGATACGTGCATGAACAGCTGAAGAAGCATGGAATTGAGTGGGACCGAAAAGTTCCGGGGTTTCTCGATGTGTTTTTCGGTGAAGGGATGAGAGGCTTGTGGAAACCGAACAGCAAGGTCCTGGTTGACCGGAAACCTCAATCCATGAGTGAACTGGTTACGCCCCGCAATCGACGGCGTGAATCAACCGTATTCTATGTTCCCGCCCAACGCGTGCTTTCTCTGGCGAATGGCTGGCCGAAACCGTTTCATGGCTTTTCGGCTGAAGACCCTTTTGCTGTGCGAGATTTCAGTGAGACCTTCCGGTTGTTGCTCGAGCACGAGTTTGGCAGTTCGCAGGTTGATCTGTTCCCCAAAGCGAATCGACTGAAAAGTGAGTATCGGCAACTGTTGGCGAGGACCGTGTTTGCGAATGCATCGTTGTGTATCGACCGTCTTGGGGCTCAGAAGAGACTGCTTCTGCAACAAGGATCCGTTTCTTGCAGAGACTCAGGGGCGAGGACAGGCTCCGAAATACTTGACGAACAGAAGATTCCCTTCATGGCGTGGTCGGCCGGGCAACGGGAGTTTGTTCCACTGCTCATGGGGTTGTATTGGTTGATGCCCTCGGCGAAAACCAAACAACGCACTGGAGTTGAAACGGTCATTCTGGAAGAACCGGAGATGGGCTTGCACCCGTTTGCCGTATCTGCCGTTATGTTGTTGGTATTCGAATTGTTGTGGCGTGGGTATCGGGTTTGTCTTTCGACGCACTCGACGCATATTCTCGACGTGGTTTGGGCGTGGCGACTCATGCAGGAACGTAAGGTCGATTCATCTTTATTGCTCGATGTTTTCGATGTGCAAAAGACACAAGCGATGAAATCGGTAGCAGAGACAGTAATGGCAAAGAGCGCCCGGGTATACTTTTTCGATCGTGAAGGGAACTCACACGACATTTCTGCGCTTGACCCAGGTTCTGACAAAGTGTTCGAAGCCGGATGGGGAGGCTTGAGTGAGTTCAGCAGTCGGGTCAACGATGTCGTGGCCCGTGCGATGAACGGTGTGCGAGGGTCGCCATGAAGTTCAGACAAGCGGTTATGCAGATTCCTGACCTGGTTAACGAATGGCAGAGTGGCCTCAAAGCCTGTATGGAGACGGTTCGAGATAAAATCGTAACAGATAACACACGCCTGATAACTGGGAGTATCGATCTTGATGCGGCCCTGAGGAATAAAGAACCAAACTCACCGCGTTGGGATTATGCCATCGGCTATGGAAAAAGTGAGACTGAACGAGCCATCTGGGTCGAGGTGCATCCGGCATCTTCCGATAGCATCGTCGTCATGCTGAAAAAGCTGGCTTGGTTGAAAAGCTGGTTATCCACATCCGCTGAGCCGTTACGGGTTATGACGCACGGCGACTTTTTCTGGCTTGCGACACAAGGAACCATTTCAATTACACCGAATTCCTCTCAGGCAAAACGATTAGCCGTAGCAGGGCTGCGCGGCCCAGTACGAAGAGTGAAGATATCGTGATAAAGGGCATAGGTTGCTCACCATGGTCGGGGTTTGTACCTGGATGTGTATTCTGCAGAAGCCTGGGCGGCAGTCTCAGAACCGCTTAACTGACAAGATTTGCCACAAGGATCAGGCGAGTGTGTGCTTTCTGTCTGCGTTGAGGGATTGCACGATGGCTATGTCCGAGCTGAGAAGATAGAGAATCTGCTTGGCGCGGGAGAAGGCAACGTAGCAGAGTTCGTCGTGGTTGGGGCGAGACGCGAACGCGGTGTCGAGTTCGATAACGATGACGATCGGGGATTCGAGGCCCTTGAAGCGGTTGATCGTTGAGACGCGAATACATGGGACCTGCGGCTCTGCGTGTTTCTTGCGACCGTCGGGCTTCGAGACCGGGAAGATCGGTTTCGTCGATCAGGATGTTCTTGTCGATGTAAGAAGGCATCGGAGCCGATTTGTACGAGCCGTTCAAAAACGCGTACGCGTGCCCGATACGATACTCGACGTCACGATTCCAGTTCGGGTCCCAGTCGGGGCGACGCATGAGCCGACTGCGCATCCCGAATTTCTGCTCGCGCACCTGTGCATCGATGTCGCAGGGAACGCCGCCGTTCCAGAGTTTCGAGCCGTCCCAGCGCATGCGCCCGCCTTTCACCTCGATAGTCAGCACGCCCCAGCTCGGGTGCACGACGAGGAAGTCGATTTCCCCGTCGATCGGTGGACTGCCCTGCCAGCGTCGATCGATGTAGGCGACGTTATACAGAATCAGCCAGTCGGGATCTTTGAAGGTCTGAAACGTCTGATACAGCTTGATTTCATACGGCTCGCGCGCGCTCGTCAGGCTCTCTGGCGACAGCTTCGGTTTGATTCGGGCCATGCGTTCCTCTGCAAAAAGGGTGACCCAAGTTTACCCCGATTTTCGAGATTCGCCAACCTCGATTCTCAGTTCGACGATACGACCTGTGAAGTGCGAACTCGATTGCAGGTTAAGAGAGGGTGAACGGCGCTTACGACTGGTCGAGACCAACGCTCCGGACATTCGGAAAATGGAGGGAGATTCTCATGCGATCACGAAACGAGGACGACCTCATTTCCCCTGAAGACCTTCTGGCTTTGTTTCAGCAGATGGATGAACTTGGCATTTCGGAACGCTATCGGATCGAAAGAGATAACTGTAATCGACAAGGCAAGGCGATGACCGTACAGCAGTGGGTACGAGTTCTCGGCGTTTCTGAGGAAGATGTGATCGAGCTATTGCACGCAGGCTTCTTGGGGCCGAGTGTCCATGCCAGGAAAACGTGTGTCATCGACCGGAGAAGGTGGCAGTTGTCATCGAAATGGCAGCACAAGCCATCGAGGTTTCTGCCGCGCAAACGTCAGACCGATGACACGAGATAGACCCGGTTGGAGTCCTCACAGGAGAGCGATCGTCAGCATCACGTGTGCCGGGAGGAAACAAATGGGGCTGAACCGGCTGAGCGGGCGTGATCTCGGGCGTCTCGAGCAGGTGCTGGTGAGGGCGGCGTTCGAGGTGCTCGAACGGTATGAGATCACCGAGTTCGACGACCAGTCGGTGATCTGTCGCCGGTGGTTTGTAACCTTTCGTGAAGAGCCGGTCTGCCTGGTCGACATCGTCGGCGAGCCGAAGTGGCCCGGCGGCCGCTGGCAGCGCTCATGCACCTGCTCTGACTGGCCCTCGCCGGCCTACAGCACGCGACAACTCTGCCCCCACCTGCTCGCGGTGATTTTCAAACACCCCGAGTTTCACTACCTGCTTCTCGATCTGTTCGTTTAACTGTCTTCGAAATCAGGAATTTTGTGGGGCGGGACGATGACGACTTTGCCGTTTTCCCATACTGCAACCGGGTTTCCGGCCTTCTTGTGATCAATCAGCGCATCAATGACAGCCTGCTTGATCGCCGCGTCGATGAGCTCGGGGTCGGTCGTCAGAGACGTGGGCAGATTCCTTTTCGGTTTCATGGGCGGTTTTCCCCTTTGATGGCATGCCAACGAACAACTGATTGTCGCTCAAGGCTGTGTCTTCACCATCATGTCGTTAGTTTACCACCTTTTCAATCTGCTTCTTCAGAGAATCATCGTTTCTCACGTCTTCTCCGAACTGCGGCTTGGTAAACGGAGTGAACTTCTTTTCTTGCCGAAGATTTCTACATGGGACAGGAAGCCCTTTTGTCCTCTGGCTTTCTTGATGCCCTCAAGCAGGAAAGCGCTTTTCATGATGGCCTCGGTCTCACTCTCTGTCTGCTTCGTGCCGACCTTTTCTTTCAGAAGCTCAATAGCGGAGCGGATGACCTCGGAGAGGGAAATCTTCTTCCCTTGTCGCTTGCTCCAGAGGAAGGCAAGGTTCTCGAGAAAGTCATGCTGGGCTGGGTCCAGGTAAATCTGAGTTCGTTTCATTGATCACCTCTCTATACATTATGCCATCATAATGTATATGACGCAAACACGAAAACTCCCTCTTTTCGAACCATCAATCTCCCAGCCCCTTTCGTTTGGCAGGCGATTGGTCGCTGGTTTCACCATGGGTGGAAAATTCCTGTTGGTCGGCTGTGAACCTGAGGGGAAACGGCGGGTTCAGGCTGGGTGACGAACCCCACGCAGCGGGAGGGCGGCGATGAGCAGGTTGCGGCCGGCACGACTCGATCACGAAGATCTCGAATGGCGGCTGAAGCGAGCCATTCAAGAGGTTCTGCCGCGATACGCGATTGAAGAGCGTATCGACCCCAGCCGACCCGGACGATCGTGGACCGTGCGGGGCGGCAAGCGGGACTACGTCGTCACGATCGAACCCGGGCGGCGAACTTCGCAGGGCATCTGGAGCCGTCGCTGCACCTGCGCCGATTTCACGGGGCATCGGGACCTGCCCGACAAGCACTGCAAGCACCTGTTCGCGGTCATTCTCAAACACCCCGAACTGCACTACCTTCTGCTCGATTTCTTTGTCTGAACGATTTCAAGGAGACGGATATGACCAGTGCAAAACGCGATACGATCAAGGCCGCGCCCATCGTCGACGGGTACAGTTACCCTGAGCTGTTTCCGCTGGTGAAGGCGTTTCTGCAGACCGGCGTGTCAGTGCTGGTGCGCGGGCACCCGGGTGTCGGCAAGTCGACCATGGCCCGTGAACTGGCGCGTGATCTCGCTCTGCCGCTGGTCGACATTCGACTCGCCCAGCGCGATCCGGCCGAGATCGGCGGCATCTACGTGCCCGATCGCGACCGCAACGTATTGTCGCTGCTGCCGCCCGAGTGGGTGAAACGCGCCTGCGCCGAGCCCTGCTTCGTGTTCCTCGACGAGCTCAACGCGGCGGTCTCGAAACTGCATCAAGCCGTGGCCTATCAGATTGTGCTCGAACACCGCATCGGCGAGTTTGTGTTTCACCCGCAGACGGTGGTGATGGCGGCCGGAAACCTCGAAGAAGACCGGGCTATCGTCTCGACTCTCTCGTCGGCGCTCAACAACCGCTTCGCCCACTTCGTTCTGCGTGTTGACGCGAAGACCTGGGTGGAATGGGCGAAAGAACACGGCATCGACCGTATGCTGATCAGCTTCATCGAACGACACGGCGAAGACGTGCTCTATGAGAACACCGGCGACCCGGCGTTCGCCTCGCCCCGCAGTTGGGAAATGGTCAGCCGGGTGCTGAAGACGGTCGGGCTGAACGAACGCAAACGCGCCGTGGCCGCCTGCGTCGGCAGTGCCATGGCCGAGTATCTATTTCAGCAGGTGAAGTTGTTCGAGACCTTCGACGCTCAGGCGATCATCAAAGAGGGAAGAACGGTGAACTTTCGCACCAAACCGTTCGCCGAGCCGTCGATCGCGCAGGCTGCCGTCTTCGCCGTCGCCGATCTCGCCTGCGGTAAAGACGGAAACGCCGACCCCGACCACCTGCCGAACGTGGTGAAGTTTCTGCGCTCGCCCGGACTCGACCCCGAGTTCGTCATGCTTTTTCTGAGGCGCGTCAAAGAGAAAAGTAACTTGTACGAACTGCTCAAGACCGTGCCCGAGTTCAAAGCCGTGGCCCACGACCTGGTCGACCTGCAGGGAGCGTATCTGAAGTCGCTGGGTGTGCCGCTGAACGCACCGTTCGAGATGAAGGGTTAGGGGAAAGAAAACAGGATAGAGGAACAAGAAAATGAGAAATGAGGGGCGAGGAAAAAGAAAGCAGGAAAGAGGGTGGAGGAAAGAGGAAAAAGTGAAAGTCAGCGAAAAGATACTTGATGAATCAGGTGTCAGAAAAAAGAAACCAGAAAAGAAGAACAGGACAGAGGTCATCGGGCAGGAGAAAGAATCTAAAGGGAACGGATTGATATCTGCATGAAATGCGAAAAGAGAAAAGTAAAAGGTAGGACATATTATGTGCTGCGTGGGTGATACAGCTGAAGAAGGTTTCGTGAGCAAACGAGAGATTCAGCGGCGGAACGAGCTGGCGGCTCAGGAGATACGGCGGCTGGCGGGCGTGCGGATGTTCATGCTCGACAAACAGCCGTTCTGGGGGCATCTGCTGATGAACCTGCGGTTCATGGCGGCCTTCGATCTGCCCGCGGCGGCGGCCACCGACTGTCTGCGGGTCATCTGGTTCAACCCCGAGATGACCGCACAGCTCTCATTCGCTCAGCTCGGCTTTCTGCTGGCGCACGAGGTCGGACACATCGCCCTGC
This sequence comes from uncultured bacterium, assembly GCA_964472075.1. GTDB lineage: Bacteria > Muiribacteriota > Ozemobacteria > Ozemobacterales > Ozemobacteraceae > CAYYIY01. Next base: position 130,396 of record CAYYIY010000009.1, read on the forward strand.
TGAGTCTGCACCGACAGAACGGGCGTGACGACCGACTCTGGAACCGCGCGACCGACTACGCGATCAACCGCCTTGTCGCCGGCATTCAAGACGACCTCGACAACAAGCGCCCGTTGTACGAGGTGCCGCAGTTCAGGCGCGGTGATGGCGAGCTGATGAAGCCCCTGCTCAACCCCGACTTCGATCACCTGCCCGCCGAAGTGATCTATCAGCGACTGCTTCTCGAACCCTCACCGCCGCGCGTGGTTATTCGGCTGTTGTTGCCCGGAACTCGAAGCCGCCACAATAGCGACCAGGAAAACAACGCGATGCCGGGTGACCTGGACGATGCCGATCTGGTGATCGACGGTATCGTCGATCACGACGGCGGGTTGGATGTTCACCTGCCCGACTGGGTGACACGCAAAGACCTCGACGAGTGGCAGAGGTTGATACGCGACGCGCTCGAACATTGGCGTCGATCAGGGGGGCGCGGGGCGTTGCCGCACGCGCGCCTGCGTCGACTGGCCATGGGCGGGGTTCTTTCCGCCCGCGACTGGCAAGCGCTCGTGCGTCAGTTCGCCGAACGGTCGCTCGAACAGCGCGACGAGTATTCGCGAGCCCGACCGCACCGGCGGTATCTGTTGCAGGATCTGATCGTGCCGAGTGTCGAAGGCGAGACGGTCGCCGAGCTGGTGATCGCGCTCGACACGTCGGGCAGCATGGACGAACCGACGCTGAACGCCTCGCTGCAGGCGATCAGCCGTCTGGCGGGGCTGGCCGACCAGTGTCTGGTGCTGACCGCCGATGCCCGCGTGCATCAGGTCGTGCCGACCGGCCGCATCGAGGAGTTCGTGAGAACCGGCGTCGTGAAGGGTGGGGGAGGAACCGACCATCGGCCCGTGTTTCGCTGGCTGGCCGACCGGCAGATCGTTCCGGCCTTGTTCGTCGGCCTGAGCGATCTGCAGAGCGAGTTTCCGAAGACAGCGCCCGAGTTTCCCGTGCTGTGGCTGACCCCCCGCTATCACTGGCGCGCACCGTGGGGAACCGTAATCGAAGTGTTGCCATAGCCTCATGATCAGACTGTGTGACTCGAAAGGAGCCTGGACGATGACGGATCAATCTTTCTCGAAACGATGCCCGCTGCCACCTCTGCCCGAAGCACGTCAGCGCAAGGCGCGGTTCTGGCAGAAACAGGTGCAGGCTCTGCTCGAACACGATTCATACAGCCGCGTGACCTGGCGGTTCTTCGCGGAGGTCTGCAAGATCTTTCGTCTGCTCGATGAGATGTGGCAGATGGCCGAACGCGCGATCGCCGAAGACCCGGAATGGTCGGAAGGATATGCCTGGAAGGCTGTTGTGCTGGGGATGACCGACGACGACCCGGAACAGATGGCCGCGATGACCGAGGAATGGTTGAAGCGAGCCCCCGATGACTGCAAAGCGTGGGCGACGGCGGCGATGGTTGCGCGCCGACGCAAAGACCACATCGCAGAGCGCACGTGCTGGGAACGGGCGATACGGCTCGACCCGGAAAATCACTCGCTGAGAATCGGTCTGGCCTGCGCTCTCCTGACACTGGGAGAGACGAACGCGGCACTGACGACGGCCAGGTCGGCATTGGCGTGTCATCCGAGATCCGCGACCGCGTATGGGGTGGTCGCAGAGTGCCTGAACGCTCAAGGCGAGCATGTGAAGGCGCTCGAGTCGGCGTATGAGGGAGTCGCGATCGAAGCGGACAACTACTTCTGCCTGCTGGCAGCCGCGAAGGCACTGGAAGAAGTCGGGAAAGACAATCTCGCCCGCGGGGTGATCGAGAAGCTGTATGCCCTTTTTCCGCAAGACCAGCAGGTTTGCGAGTTGAGAATCGCCTACAACCGCGACGACGTGAACCCGCCTGATTTCACCTGAGATCGTGAACACATTTTCCGGAATGTGATGGTTGGGTGTGAACTGTCTGAGCTTCGGCGGGTTCAGCATCTGCGGAACAGGAAAAACCAGATAAGGGAGGCGGATATGAAAATGTACCGATTGGCAATGGCGACAATGATCATGGTGAGCCTGTGTGCGGCTTCGGTATCGGCGAGTGCCCTGCTGGTGACGTGCGATGTCGGTGGGGCGACGCTCGAAAAGTATAACGACAACACGCATCGATTCGAGCGGGTGGGTGGCATGCCGTATCTGATTCAGTTGCCGCGCTACTCGTATGTGATGCTGAGAGTGACGGCGAGCGGGTATCAGGAGTTCGAGCAGGGCTACGAAGTGAAAACCGACGGAACGATGCATGTGCATGTCGTTCCTGAGCCGGTGAACGAGAACCCGACGACGCTGTCGCTGTTTTCGATCGGCGGGCAGGTGACCAGTCGTTCGGGGCGCTCGATCCTGCGTGTCAATGAGCAGTTTAATGGAGCCACCCCTGATCGGGTTAATGGAGCCACTTT
>CAYYIY010000010.1:0-91030 GCA_964472075.1 uncultured bacterium
CCAGGCACGTTCTTCTCACCGAGAATTGCTGGGTTTTTGAAACCGCAAGCGGTCGGATCTTCTTTTGACGAACGAAAGCGAACGAGAGTCCTACTTGATCAACCCTGCAAGCTTGTTGAGATCCATGGTTGCCAGAAGTTCATCAACAACCTTCTCTTCAGCCTCGATCTCGAGAATCAGCCGATGCACTTTGGTGCCGACCCCCTCTTTCGTGGTCTGGTAGATCTGAATCGTCTCACCCGACATCTCTTTCTTGTACGGGCCGAAGAACAACAGAGTGCGGCCGACGTCTTCCGACTCGGACTCTTGCTTTCTCGCTTGTGCGATCGATCGCAGGGCAAATACCGCCGGCGGTTTCGGCGGAATCTCTTTGTACGGCCAGTAGTCGGAACCGTGCGCATTAATGCGAATGCGTACGGTTGCCGAGTTGCGCCGGTGATCGTCCGTCTTCGCCTTGATCTTTTGAATTCCGGCGTTGGCGTTCATCGCTTCCTGCATCTCTTTCTGTATCGCCGCCAGCGCCTTTTGATCGCCCTTGGCCAACGCCTCGTTCATGCGCTCCGTGAACTTTTCCATAGACGCGGAAAAACCTTCCATATCCTTTGCGATCTGTTCGGCACCCGCTGTGTCCATCGTCATGGGCTTCTGATACTCGCAGACCACATCGAAAAAGATTGGAAACTTTTCGGAGCCTTCACCCACCATTTTCGGCATCATCAATTCCATCTGCTTCGTCACCCAACCGGCAGGGGCTTTCGGCATCAAGGCCTCAGCCTCTCGTTGGGTTTTTTCGTAAAATTCCCGTTCGACGGGCAACAGCAATCGCTCTCGCCCACCGTCAGCCCACAGAGCGCTAACGACGCCGACCAACACCATAACACCGACAATAAGACGTTTCATCTGCTTCTCCTTCTCCTGTTCATCGCCCGAAATACATGATCAGACGCCGCATTCTGCCACCCTATTCCCTGACATTCAACTTTTCCTGCACTTTCGCATCACTCCGTCGGCGCAACAGGCAGCTGCCGGAACTCGCGAAGCAGAAAATCAGCCATTCCCGGCCCCAGCAACAGTCCTCCGGTGTGGGCATATTCAAGCATGGGTTTTACGCAGTAGGCATCGCCAAGTCGGTATTCCAGAATCAGTCCTTGCCCGTGGGCACGCAGACGAAACAAGGAACCGTATGTCCCCTCGAGCACCGGCTGCGTCGTACGATCAACCATGAATTTTTCCAGAGCGGTCAGAAATGCGTCCAGATTCAAAAACTGAAGATCATTGTTCCGAGCGATAAAGAGACCATGTTCGATATCGATTCGGATCTCGACGAGATACGACGAGTATTCTTCCGAGCCGCGGCGTTCAAAGCGAATCTCGGCCGTTCCATCGTCAGAGCGTATCAACACACCGTCAGTCCGTCACTTCACCGGGTCGTCTTCGCCAAGCACGATACCGCCCCATTCCCAGAGACCGTTCGTCGTCTGGTTAAACCACAGCTGCACGTTGGTATACCCGTCAGGCATCGGCAGCCAGCCATGCGTGTTGAGCATGACGCTTCGATCGTCGGGCTTTGCCGACAACGGCATCGCTTGCCCCGGTGCGATCTCGACCTTGCCGGAATGATGCTTCAGCAGGAATTCAACGATCTTTTCCGGCTGCGTATTCTCCGATTCGCTTCGCCACCAGCCATACTGGGGTTCCAGCGGGCGAAGCAGCAGAAGCATGGCTGATCGATCCTTCTGTTTCACGGCCTCGAGCACTTTTGCGGCCAGGCTGTTGAGATCGGCATTCAACCAGGGTTTCTTCGCCCCTGACTTCAGGAACTCAATGCGATGTCGCCACAGTTCAGCATGGGTAAGCCCGTTCATGTGATCGCCGACTGTTTGTCCGAACCGACTCACGAGAAGTTCAGCCCACGGCAGCGCCTGCGGAGAATACTCCTGACGCCAGAACGAGTCAGCATGCTGTGCGATCAGTTCGGCGGTCGTCTCATGTTTCGAGACCCGCTCGTCTTTCAGCATCTGATTCAACACGTTCTCCTGAGCTGTTCGATCGTTACGCTCCGTCGCCGCGTTATAGGCATCGCGATACTCATTCAGCAGAGCGTACAATTCATCTTCGCTCATGACCGACGACGGCAGCTGTTTTTGATCGATCTCCTTCTGCAGAAACCCGCTGAAGCACCAGCCGTCTTTCCCCTGATACCGCACTTTCCACCAGCGCGCCTTGCGGCCTTCAATCGTTTCCTCCGCCCCATTCTTGTCGAGAACTTCAAGCACGGCCCCATTTTCCGCGCGCACCAGCGGCTGACTCTTCGCCGATGCGCCCGCACGAATGCGCACGCCGCTCGGAGCGGTGACCCGCGCCGTCTCTGTCGCGGCAACACTCAGCGGCAGCCAGACGGCACACAGGGCTGCCGTACAGAACGCTCTGACACTCCATCTGTTCAGAATCACTTTTGTTCCCCCTGGTTTGAACATCTCTCTGCATCAGCATCAAGCATTGAAGAACGACGTTTTTCTCTCAACCACCAGAGCACGCCGGTGTCAACGAACGAAGCGACATAGAGCCAGAACGACGCCGTTGCCCAGGGCGTGCCCTGTGCCTCATGGAGTCTGGTTTCAAGCACTTTGGTCTTCCCGGTTCGCATCGCCTTGCCGAATTCACTCTGAAACACGTTCACATACGAAGAGACCGCCATCCAGACGCACAGGAAAACGGCCGCGCACACGACCGCGCCACGCACGCGGGACCCCAGCTTCCAGGCTCCGAGACCGGGGCAGAAGAGATTGGCCAGCAGCGCACCCGCCAACGACACGTCTGGGCTGCCGGCGTGCGAACCGCTCTGTACACGCTTTCTCGCAACCTCTGCGGTGATCTGTTTGCCGTGTTCATCGACGACCGCGGATCGACAGAAGCGGCACAGAACCGCTTCGTTCGCGATGAGTTCACCGCAGAACGGGCATCGCCAGGTTCCATTTTCTGTTGTTTGTTCATGCTCTTGCATGCCGCAACTATACTCCTCTCGCCGGCGAAAATCGACGCTCTCATCGTTCGCAATTGAGGACGGCCGCGAACCGTTTTCAGAACACCGCCGTGCAGCGAAGGCTGAAGAATCGCGAGCGCGGCAGCGTCGGATCACCGCCGCTATTCTTGATGAACTGGATGCTCGGCCTGATGGTCAGCCCCGGAGCGGCTTGATACAGATAGCCGCATTCGACCACTTCTTCCGACGTCAGGAAAGGCTCGTCGTTTTCCTGCTGCCAGGCTCTCAACGTTCGATTGAACGTCGTTCGACTCAGACCGATCGATAACGCATCGCCGGTACGATGGCGAAACGGGCCGGTCCAGGTCAGGCCGCATCCCCAGGCATCTTCAACCGAAGAACGATCGTCAGGCGTCATCATGCCGCGCTGATAAAAGATCCCCACCCCGGCATCGGAATCGGTATCACGCTTATAGATTTGTTGATCGCAGGTGAAGTAGGTTCCCCAATTGTGACGGTGTAAGACGGGTTCCTCTTCGTCTTCCGCAGTTCTCACATCCGGAAAAATTCCCGAATGGTACCAGTTGCCGAGTTTGAGATTTCCTTCCAGATGCCGAAAAAGAGAAGGCAGCTTTGCCTGAAACTCGATGATGCGGAACCATCCTTCATCGGAACTGATGCGCCATCGCCAGCCATGCGGGTTGTTGTCCGAGGTGCCCGGGGTTCCTTCGAACACGCCGCCGACCAGCTGAAGATTTCGACAGAGAGGATACGCCGCACGCACCCCGAGCGTGGTGAGGTCGTAGATGGCCAGAGGCACATTGGTCGAAACAGCCTGATTGAACCAGAACCCGCTGTTCGTCAAGGCTTCGTTGAAGCGCAACACGCAGAAGTCCGAGCTGATATCTCTCAAACCAGCCAACCAGAGAGCTTTTCCGATCTTGCGTTCATACCAGAGTTCGTATAGCTGAAACGACCCGCCCGCTCCCGGATTGGTGTCGGCAGGCACAAGCACCCCACCCGCATCGCGAGAAGTCGGCATCGTCGAGAACACGAACTCTTTGCCGCCAACCAGAGAAAGAAAAGCCGTGCCTTGCGAGCCGAGTCGCGCCTTTTTCAGATCGATGGTGAGTTCGAGATACGCATCCTGGTAATAACTGCGATTTCGCTCACCTGATGGGTCTTTGAGAGTGTGGTAATACTCACCCGAACTTTCGAGATACCAGGAATACCCACGATGGACAGCCCGCTCTCGCTCTTCGCGCCGGAAGTTCAGCCGGCGAGGGACGGCGACCTGACTGTCCGAAGCGACCGAGTCATCTTCGGTTGTGCTTTCCTCATCACCTTCCGCGCCCCCCTGCGGCTGACCTGGCAGCACGCCCGCTTGTACGCTCGTCTTCTTGTCGAGCGATTCACGATTGATCTTCCGTCCGGGTGGTGCGGCTTCAACCGACCATGCGAGCAGCAGAAGCACCAGCACGAGAAACCATCTGTACCTGTCGTACAGGCCGTAATCACCGTTCATGAGAGCGCGAGTGCTCGTATATAAGATCGAACGTCTGGTCGAGTATTCAGTCTTGTCGACTGTCGATCCAGATCAGGTGGTAGCCGAACTGCGTCTTGATCGGGCCGTGAACCTTCTTCAGTTCCTGTGAGAACACCACCTTGTCGAATTCAGGCACCATGTCGCCTTTGCTGAAGGTCCCAAGACTGCCGCCGTCACGACCGGAGGGGCACTTCGAATTTTCTCGCGCAACTGTTGCGAAGTCCGCCCCGGCTTCGATCTGAGCCTTCAGTTCGAGACAGCGGGCTTCGGTGGCAACCAGAATGTGAGAGGCAGTAGCGGTTTTCATGACAACTCCTGAGGTGAATTTAGAGAGAAAACGAACCTTTCGGCTATTTTGACCGGTACTCTTCCGCGATACGGCGATAGGCTTCGCGAAATGGGACCCCCTGACGCACCAGTTCGCACGCGCGTTCAGTGGCGTACAACTCACTGGTCATCGCCTCGCGGCAACGAGCTTCGTTCACCTCGAGACCTTCAATCACCGCCTTCATGACGGTCAGAGAATCGATCGTCGTGGCGAAGGCCTCAAGCAGCGGTCGTTTGGTCCATTGCAGATCACGGTGATAACCGCTGATGAGGTTGCCGCTGATCCCCTGCAGACGTTGCTGCGCTCCGGTCAGTACGTGCAGCCCGGCTCTCACCAGTTCGAGCACGTCGGGGTTCTTCTTCTGCGGCATCAGCGAGCTGCCGGTACAAAATCGATCGGGCAGTTTCAACCAGCCGAACTCCGGCAGTGAGAAGAGAATCGCATCGGTCGCCAGACGGTTCAGATCATGCATAATCTGAACCAAAACCTGGACAATCGCCAACTCGAACTTTCCGCGCGACAACTGAGCATAGACAGGGTTTTCCTGGACCCGCGCGAATTTCAGGTCGGCAGCCGTGAACACGCGATCCAACGGCAAAGGCACACCATACCCGGCTCCCGTGCCCAGCGGAGACTGGTCGATCAGATGTTCGACCGCGGCCAGCAGGGGCAGATCGTCATGCAGCGCATCGCGAAAGGCTCCGGCCCACATGGCGATCGACGAGGGCATCGCTTTACGGGTGTGGGTCATTCCCGGCATCGGCACCGAGCCGAAGCGTTCGATCAAATGCTCGAGCGCGATGATCAGGCCGTCCACTCCGGCGCGCACCTGCGCCAGACGATCGCGCTCGAGCAGTCGCAGCGCGGTTAACACTTGATCGTTTCGCGATCGACCGGCATGAATTTTTCTTCCGGCATCACCGAGAGTCCGAGTCAGATGATCCTCGATAAAGGTGTGGCAGTCTTCCATGCCGGTCGGAATAACGACTTCACCGGCACGCGCCTGTTCAGCCAGGGCCGTCAGTTCCCGTTCGATTCCGTCCAGTTCATCGCCCGACAACAGATTGATGCGATGCAGACCTCGGGCATGAGCAATTGAGGCCTGACAATCGAACGGCAGCAGCTCAAGGTCGAGCACCGGATCTTCACCGATGGTGAACCGCTCGATCGCGGCATCAAGAGTGTAACCTTTGTCCCAGAGCTTCATCGGCTGCCGCGCCGCAGAATGCCCCGGCGCCAGTCGAATGGGCGGTCCTGCCGCAGCACCAGGTGATGAGCCTTGAGCCGCTGGGCGTTGATGTTAATGAACCCCCGCGAATCGGTCTGGTCGAAACCGCCCTCGACTTCCATGCTCGAGAGGTCCTGATTGTAGAGCGACGTCGGTGAGCGACGTGCCACGACCATGGCATTGCCTTTGTACAACTTCACGGTCACCGTGCCATCGAGGGCTTCCTGACTCTTGGCGAAGGCCGCCAGCAGAAAGTCCATTTCGGGTGAGAACCAGAACCCGTTGTAAATGACTTCGGAAAACTTCGGAGCCAGCATGTCGCGCAGCCGCATGACTTCCTTGTCCATGGCGATGGCTTCGAGATCGCGATGCGCGGCCCAGAGAATCGTGGCGCCCGGGGTCTCATAAATGCCGCGTGATTTGATGCCGACGAAGCGATTCTCGACCATATCCACGCGACCGATGCCGTTCTCACTGCCGAGCTTGTTCAAATACTCGAACAGAGCCAGCGGATCGCGCTCTTCATGGCCGGTGTCAATGTTCTTGACTCGTACCGGCGTGCCGTCGCGAAACTCGATCTCGATCGTCGTTTCCTTGTCAGGAGCCAGTTTCGGAGAGGTCGTCAGACTGTAGACATCGTCGGGGGCGATGAAATTCGGGTCTTCGAGAATGCCGGCCTCGTGACTGATGTGCATCAGATTCTCGTCTTCGCTGTACGGCTTGCTCTTCTGCGCCTTGACCGGAATGCCGTGCTTCTCGGCATACTCGATCATGTCGGTGCGACCTTTGAACTGGGCCAGAAACTCGGTATCCTTCCAGGGCGCGATGACCTTGATGCTGGGGTCGAGCGCGTAGTATGTCAATTCGAAGCGTACCTGGTCGTTCCCCTTACCTGTCGCACCATGCGACACATAGCGCGCTCCCTCTTCCGCGGCGACTTCCATCTGCGCGCGGGCCAGCAGAGGGCGAGCCAGCGACGTTCCCAGCAGATAGCGGCTTTCGTAGATCGCATTGCCCCAGAGCGCCTGGAAGATGAAGTCGGTGACGAACTCACGACGCAGATCGCGCACATGAACCTTCGAAGCCCCGGTCTTGAGTGCCTTCTCTTTGACGGCGTTGAAATCGTCGCGCTGGCCGACGTTTCCAACAAAGCAGATCACTTCATAGCCCTTCTCGGCCAGCCACTTGAGAATCACCGACGTATCGAGGCCACCGCTGTATGCCAGAACCACCTTTTTCTTTTCGCTCATGTTCGAACCTCCGATAGGGCTTGAAGATTGGCGAAAAACGCCGCGTCATTATCAGTTTCTCTACGCTGCATGTCAATAGCTGAACATGGAATGTCAGGAAAGTCCCCCGGCCCGATTTCAAAAGCGAAATTCCTGGTATCTCGTCACAAAGAGCTCAACAACACAAATCGGCAATGGCGTCAGAAACGAAAAACCCTCGACGTGAACGATTCACATCGAGGGCGTTGCGCTCTGTCTGAGCAGGTTACTTCTTCGTGAACTTCGGATTCTTGAAGATGATCTCACCATCGGCAAACTTCTCGAACTCGCACTCGACTTCGAGAACATCGAAGTAGTCCGTTCGCGCTTTCCCATCGATGGTCTGAGTGGTTCCGCACTTGATGCCTTCCACGAGCTTCGGGTCATCGATGCGAACCTTGAAAAAGAACGGGCACACCATCTGCTTGATCGGCTGTCCGCGAAGAGTCGCTTCACTCGGTACGCCGCCGGCTTCCATCTTTTCCGCATTGAAGACGGAAAGATCGAGCATCTTGTCGTCTTCCCACCAGGTGTTCGCAAATACGTTCACCAGTCTGATCGTCTTGCCGGCATACGCAGTCCAGCCTTTCGCCGGGTCCTGATCAATGGCGTTCATCATGTCGATGGCCGACACGGTCGGAATCGTGACCGCGGCAGCCGCGGGAGCTGCGGGCGTCGCCGGCGGCGTCGGAGTCCCCGAACCACCGCATCCGACGAGCGACACGGTCAGCACCGCAACAAAAAGAGAAATGCACAACCGAGCAGACCAACGGGCAACCTTCATATTCTCTCCTTAAAATGACTTGAAGCTCATGACTCACGGAAAACCGGCATCGACACACCTCACAAATTATACGGTCAGCCCCGGCCCGTCACAACTTTTTCGTTTGCCGACCTTGAATGACCGCACCTCCTGGTGTTCCTTCAAATACGCATGATTCATGCAAGCTCGCGACTTCATACCCGCGCCAGAATTCGTCTCAGAGACCAGTTGAGGAAAAGCATTATTACCTGATCGGTGTCTCTTACGACTGGTACAATCAGCCGTTTGAAACGTGCTATCAGCGCCGTATCTTCTGAATAATCTATGGTTTCATCACGCGACCGACGAACAGCATGGTGTCGCTCGGCAGGTGCATAATGGCGAAAAGAAACGGGTGATCGGCGCGAAAGACGACCGGTTTTTCACGCTCCATGAAGCACTCCTGGGTCATCATCACGGCCGTCGCAGCCGCCGCTTCCGTGCCTTCTTCGTCGACCGCGACAAAAGCCTTGTGAATGACGGCAGAAATGTAGAACGCGCCTGTCGGACTCGTGCCGCCGTCGAACATGCCGTTGAAATCAGCCGCTTCCGTAAACGCCGCCTGCATACCCAACTGCTTCAGCGAGTCATTTACCGTGAAGCCGTAATCCATCGTGAACTTCGGCAGCAAGAGTTGCACCTTGCGACGGTTCAGCCGGCGTGCGGTTTCAGCGACCTTTGCCGCATGCAGCCCGGTAATCATCGCCTCGATGCCATTCTGTTCGCGCGGCAGCAACACCAGCATCGCCAGATCATTTCCCTTGTAAGGCAGGCGAATCGCTTGATATTGCTCGGTTTCGGCGTACAACATGTCATCCGTGCGCGACATCATCGGCACAGTCTTTGTCGTGCCGTCACCAGCCTTGAACGGTTCATCACGAGTATCTGACTTCAAAAACTCATCAACCCACTTCCCTTTGAAATACACCGCATTCACGAGAACCATACGGGTGTCCGCGTTCAGCGCGCCGGCCGGAATCAGATCCTTGATGCGGTCATGGGTGATCTTTTCCACCCAGGTATTGATTTCATTACGAATCGCCGCAGCGCCGGCGGCGAAATCAACCAGGTTGACCTTGGACGCAAACCACTCTTCGACCTTCTTCAGGTAGGACTTTCCAAACGGATACTTGTCTTGAGCCCAGATGGCGTTGGCAATGGCCAGTTCGTACGGGGCATCCTTTCCAGTAGGTGGACGAAGCGATTCAAGATACGTCTTGTAGCTCTTGGCCAGAGCGCCTTCTTCGAGCGGATACGCGAGCGCCGCCTGCATCTCCCGCAGCGTGTCTCCGCGCGCTCCGGCGAACGTCATCGCGAGAGCGACATGAATGCTGAACGGCGAAAAGAACACGTTTTCCGTCGGAGCTGACCTGGACAATTCAGACAGCATCTTCAGCGCAAATTCATTGCACCCTTTGCCGACCTCGACGATCTCGGGCGATACCGCCGGATTGAGTTCGCTCGTATTTCCGGATATCGCCTTGTCCGCCGCCGCCAGTTCGTGCGCAACACACGAAACACTGAAACAGAAAACCACCAGCACGAGCCTTACCCAATTGATCCTCATTGGTCCATCTCCTTCAGCAGTCGTTCTATCGAGTCGGGGAAGCCGGTTTGAGTTGAATGTCCCAGATGCTCGGCAGGCTGCGCGGCTTGACAATGTATTTGTTCGGGTGCCGGAACACGTTGGTTCCGCAGTGAATCTCGCCTTCGAGATTGTGATAGTACATGTTGTCGAGAAAGTGCGCCTGCAATCCGAGCTTCGCGGCGACTTTTCGAATATGGTCTCGATAGGGTTCGACCTTGGGGTCGGGAATCACGAGATGGGTCCTCAAGATCAGCTGGTTGACGACCCCCGGCAGGTAGGCAATGTGCTTTCCGGTACGAACTTCGTGATACAGCACGGGGAACGACAAAACCGATCGGGCCGCCTTGTCATCGCCCGTTATCTCCCGCGTACGATTCGCCAAAGTCTGAATGTTTGAATCAATCAATGTTGCCAGGGCAATGTTCTTCTTGATGAAGGCTTCCACCTTTGCTTCCGAGACGGCTCCGCTCACCCCTTCGACAGAGCCGAGACCCATTCGCATATCGAAGTCAGGAAGCACAAAGTCGCGACTGATCGTCATTTCCCCGTCCTTGTCGGTGGTGTCGATCATCGAGATCACCTGCGTGGCGAATGAGCGAGTCGTCGGGTCCGCTCGGGCGGCCGTCGCCGTCTGCCTGGCACGCGCCTTGTTCAGATAATCGTGGACCGCCAGCATCATTTCCCGATAATCGGCAAGCGGAATCTTCTCGAGTTCGGCCCGGTCGGCGCGCTCGAGCAGTTTCAGCGCCAGTCTCGGGTTCGCCTTGATGATGGAGTATCCCGCCGGGGCCTTCGGGTTCGGGCAGATGGAAAGATACTCGTCGCAGTGCCCGACCTTCAGCCAATCTGACTCGACAATCACGATACGGTTCTTGTACCCGAACATCGCCAAACAATCACGCAGCGGCTGTGTCGAGGTGTTCCCGAGAATCAGCACGTCATCGGGCGTCACCTCGATGTTGCCGCCATAGTCACCGCAATCCATGAATTGACTGGGGTTCTTGAGCAGAGCGCAGTTCCAGAGGTTCGCCAGAATCGCCGGCAGTTTGCCGATGCCACGACCGCGGTTCGAGTCGATGATCAGCAGTTGCGCGTGAGGCTCGCCCTGCATCTTCACCATGCCGACTTCTCCCCAATCCTGCATCCAGATGTCGTTATCGACCGTGAACAACGGGTTCGTTTCCACAAAGTCGCGCCAGACTTCCGGGGGAAGTCGATTTTTCAGAGCCGCACATTGATCCCGTCTCGCCGTGGTCGATGGTACAACATGCACCTTGAAGCGGTCAGCCGGCGCGATACGATCGACGTTGTGAATCTCCGCGACGAGCTTGACCAACTCCACCACAAACTCGAGGTTCCGCTCCGGCTGCAGCACCACCAGCACCTTGACCGGCAGGTTATTGGCCCCCATCACCCGAATCGCCTCGATTTTGTCAGTCCGAATGACCTTCTCTTTCGCCTGGCAGACTGCCACGCTCATCAAGGCACAGCAAATCAGAATTATCGCGAGAATTGATCCGGTACGTGTGGTCATGTGCGTGTTCATTCCCTTCCTGGACGTGAAAACCGTTCTCAGGCAAGCTTACCATGCTCCACACGTCACGGCAACGTGAAGCCACCTCTGGTCAGGTCGGAAGCTGACCCACGGATCGAACATGCGAGATCCGTTACGAGGCCAGACGGAGGTAGTAAGGCGAAGGCACGGTGGAATACGCGCAAGACACATGAACAAAGACCGCTTCGGCTTTGTCTTGAATCTCCGCTTGTGAGTATGCCTCCGGCAGGCCGGTCGCATCACCCCACAGAAAATCGTGAATGCAACTCTTGACCGCGTCACGCGTGGCTTCCTTCTCGCGCCAGTGATCGACACGCAGTTTTTCCGCCTTCAGCTTCGCCGGCAGTTCGACGGCAATTGCCTTGATCCGCTTGATCTCAGCAGCGGACAGGTCTGACTTTTTCAGCAGATCAAACACGGCCAGCGACTCTTCATCGAGCCCTTCACGCACCGCCCGACTTTCTTCAACGCTCATAGTCTCATGAAAATTCATGAGCATCTCAAACGTTCTCTCAATCGTCACCCGATCTTTCTCGCTATTGTATGCGGCGACGATCTCCTCGTAATGCTTCTGAAAGTCCGTGCGCAAGGGATTTTGCAGAAGGAGTCGTTCAAGACGCTTTTCAATCAGTAGTTTCAGGTTCTGCACGGTCGTACGTTTCGCTCGGCTCCGTTCAAACTCACGTCGCAGCCTGTCGAAGTCGATTTTGCTGATATCGTATGGTGCCGACTCTTCAAGAGCTGCTGACGGCGGCTTAGTCTCAATCGCTTCTTTAGATCATCCAAATACCTATGCGAGATACGCGAGAAGGTGGAGCACAGAGACTCACTCTTTCTTCTCCACGGCGCGTTTTCCTTTGCGGGTCAGGCGATACTTCTGCAGGCGGCTGTTCGGCTTGTCGGGAATCAGGTATTCCACATACCCTTCTCGCAGAAGCCTAGTCATCAGATCGTCGAGATAGCGGTTGGGCTTCGCTTTTCCGAGCCCCTGCGCAATCTCGCGTTTCGAGCAGTTCGCCGTCTTCAGCAGAGCCAGAACACGAGCCGTCATTTCCGACTCTCCCCCTGACTCTCCCCCCGACTCAACGCCAGGTGCACCCATCGCTTCCGCCGACACCCGATGCGGTTTTCCCAGATAGATCGTGAAGCGCAGACGCATGCCGCACTCTTCGATCTTCGGCTCAGGGAGCTTCAAGGCGTGAGCCTCGGCAAAGATGCGACGCACCCCCGTCGAAAAGCAGCATTCCCCCGTTCGTCGGCACCAGTCGATGTTGATGGCGGGTCAACAGTTTTAACGTCAGAAGATCGGCCTCTTTCAACACGCGAACACTGCCGAACAGCCGTTTTGCGGCCTCCGTGTCAAGATCGCGAATCGACAGGCCCGGCACCCTGGAGCAGATCTACGCACGTTTCCCGTCAAGGATCTGACTGGATCATGCGAACAGATCGCGCCTAACACCGGCCGCCCCTGCCTGAGGCCACATTCTGTTTATGATGCAGGATTTCCGGCTCATCACATTTCACGCCTTGCAGGAGGGTGAACTCCGAAACCCCCGGATGCACACCACTGATCCCAGTGCCTGGAGCGTTTCCGTGGATCCGGTACGTCGCAGTGATCACGACCCCTCCCTGAGAAAGTCCTGTCCTCAGCATCCAGACGCACATGGCGGGAATCTTGGCCAGGTGTGGCCACAACCGGGACATCCATCCGTCTCGCGGTATGCTGAATCGATGAGCTTTCACAAGCCAACCGTTCTCATAGAGGAACTGATAACCGCTTGTCCCAGTTGATGATGGAACCACAAACTCATTGTTACCCAGAGTCAGATAGTGAGCAACCACCGTGTGGTCATATCCGTAGTCGATTTCGCGATTCGAGTATCGGATCAGATTGAATCTTGCATCCAGGAGAAAATCACCCCAGGAGATACGATCGCCAGCATACGAAAACTTATAGCTCTCGTTCCAAGCCCGATCAGATGACATCACTCGGACTTCCTGCAGGGTTCCATTGGTACCATACCGAACCCGTATGACAGGCCCTTGAGCATCAGAAAATCTTTCGGCCTGAATTTTCTTGTCACAAGCCACCTGTGGATTTTTCGCCACATTTGCCTGCAAGAAACGGAGCACGAGATAGCTGTCAGGCTTGATCGCCGCAGCATTCGCTCTCTTGAACGATGTGACGTTCAGGAGATACTCGGCTAACTCGCGATGACAGTCGTGATCAGAAAACAGCAGCGGAGTAAGAACGTTCCTGACCCCAGTCATGTCTCCCGTCACGTGAAAGAAGCGTCTCTGAGCCGCGCTGCAGACGCCAGGCGCGGGGAAGGTCCTCAGAAGCGCGCCGATGTCGTCAATCGTCAGTGACATTTCTGAATTCAGAAGCGTCAGAGCAGCTTTTTCATCAGCCGTTGAGAGGAGTCCCTGTTGCAGCAGGTTCTGAATTCGATCAGCGTCCGTCATACGAAGACTCTCTTCCCTTCTGCCAAAGATTGATTTGTACTAGCTCAATGTCAGCAGACCGTTTATTCATGCTATTCTTCGTGATGCAAACCGGTATCAGTTCGCAATCCCGCTATCGACGCCGATCCAGCGATCCTGTCTGGGCACACGCACGAAGGATGCGCACCGTTTTTCGAGAGACATTCAATCGCCGGACTCCACGGGTACTCCCCTGGATTCTTGACGATGCCGGCGTGCATCGGGTTCAACTCGATGTAGCGGGCTACCTCAAGCAGAGAGCGATCATCCATGGGGAACGAATCGAAGCGCCCCTGCCATAGATGCCCGCTCCAGCCTTCACGGCCGCTCACCAGGCGAGTGTACCGGCGATGCGCTTCTCCGATAGCGTTCTGAAGAGCATCTGCGCCTTGCGGAACGGCGATGAGATGAATGTGATTCGGCATCAGACAGTAAGCCCACACTTCTGTATGCTGCTTCCCGCACCATTCGGACATCAGGGACAAATAGTCGGGGTAGTCAGATTCACGCAGGAAGACCTCCTGCCCACGATTCCCGCGCTGACTCAATGTAGTGGGGAACGCCCGGAATGACAATTCGTGCAAATCGAGCCATGTCCCCATACTACCGGGCGACCGCGTGAAACGCAAGGAATGCACACACTGTCGCCGATTTTGTCAGAGGGTCAGAACGCCGACCGCGTTGAGGCGATCGGGCAGAGAATCAGGAGCGGGAACGCACTCGAGCAGACACGCGTTCACGCACCCGTTCGCGAGCGCGGTCGCGACCGGCAGACGGTGATCGATCAGAACGTTTGTCGTTCTGGTGACGGTCATCGTGGTGCTTCGCGCGGCGGGGACGATCATCACCCTGGGCTCGTTCGTCGTGAGAGTTCTGACGAGGCGGCCGATCGTGGTCCCGCGCTTGATCATCGTGGTGTTTCGGGCGACGTGGGCGGTCTTCGCCTTGTGCCCGATAGTAGTCAGATCGTCGGCGTTCACCCTCTTCGGTGCGCCAGACCCCGCCGTCACACCGCGGAGCGCGATCCTGGCGGTCATGATGCCGTGACTCGCGAGCGTCTCGCGGTGCGCGATCATCGCGATCATACTGCCTTGGGTGTCGTTCGTCGCGCCCACCTTCGTCTTCGTACCGGTCGTATCGTTTCTCTCTCGGCCTGTCATGCTCACGAGCGGTTTCGCGTTCGAGCTTTTTCTTCAGCTTCTTTTCTTTGCGGGCCGGGGCAATTTCATCGGGGTGATGTTTACGAACACTGAAACCGTACCGGCCGATGCGAATGCCGATGGCGTAGTAATGGCCGTGAGCGTAGCTGAGAAGCCGGGCTTTCTCGAGCGCCAGACGACCGGTCTCGTTGATCAGTTTCTTCTGCACGTGCACGCGCACAATCTCGGCGATGAACAGATGATGCGAACCCAACTCGATCACTTTGGTCACGCGACATTCCAGGTTCACCGGACACTCGCGAATCAGCGGGGGCAGCACGTCTTTCGCGGGAACGGGGGTCAAATGTGTCTTTTCGAATTTGTCTTCGTCGCGACCCGAGATAACCCCGCACATGTCGGTTTCACGTGCCAGATGGCGCGGGGGCAGGTTGACCACGAATTCCTTCTGTTCCATCAGGTGCGAGAACGAGTGGCGCGATGGCTGCAGCGAGATCGACAGCATGGGTAGGTTTCTGCAGACGATGCCGATCCAGGCGACGGTACAGATATTCGGTTTGCCGCCGGGCGTCTGCGTGGTGACCATGACGATCGGCACGGGCGCCGGCAGAGTAGAACCAGGCCAGACTTCTTTCTGATACTGGATGGGCAGCTCATCGAATGACACGCCCTCGACCGACCGGCGCAGTTCGGCAATCAGCTCGCGATCTGCCTGACGATTCGTCGAGCCGAGTCTTACGTAGACACCCTTTTCAGGCCCCTCGGAACACAGGTAATGCGGTCGGGAACTGCTCAGAAACACCTCAACGACCAACAGAGTCTTGCCTTCGACCGTCGTCAGCTCAACATTGGGTACCAGTCGCGGGCTGATGGAATCAGCAATCAGATTGCACAGCCGTTCCTCTTCGTCAAGCGGATTATCGACGCCGACCGGCTCATGCGTTGCGTCCGCCACCCCTATAATGATGAGGCCGCCGGCCGTGTTGGCAAACGCCACCAGCGTTATGAGCAGACTGCGCGGAGAAGAAAGGTTCCGCTTGAACTCGAGGGTTTTACTTTCTTCGCTCTTGAGCAGGTCGGCGATGATCATATTCCAAGTTCTTCGAAGTTCTTCTTGATGCCGGGCAGCCCGAACGGCAGACGCGGGTCGTTTTTGACCTTTTCTGCATCGATTTCATCAACATTGAAGGGTGGATTGGCCATGACAAAATCGGACTTTCGCAGCAATTCGTGCGGATCTTCGTAGTAGGTGATCGCCTTCTGAATGTCGCCTTCAAGCCCGTGTACCGCCAGGTTCATCTTGGCCAGTCGAATCGTGGTGGCATTCTTTTCGAGGCCGAAGAAGGTCCGCTTCTCAGTGGGGTTCTCGTGTCGCTTTTCGACCACCCGCGCACTCTGCACGAACATGCCGCCCGAACCGCAGGCCGGGTCGAGCACCGTGCCGCCGGTCGGTTCGATGACGTTGGCGATCAGCGAAACCAACGAGATCGGAGTGAAGAACTCGCCGCCATCGTGGGCTTTCTGATCGGCAAACTGGGTCAGAAAGTATTCGTAGAAGCACCCGAAGACATCGCCGGAAACGCGCTTGAGCTCTTCGGGGTTCAGCGTGCGCAACAACTGCCCGAAAATCTCGTTGTCAAGCTCTTGATACTCATTCTTGGGTAGTACACCACGCAAGCTTTCATAATCGGCTTCGATCGACTCCATGGCTTCGATGATCGCTTTTGCGCGGTCAGGGCCGTCCGGTAAGGCGACCAGCGTATCGAACTGGGCCTTCGGCCGCAGAAAGATCGAGCTTTTCTGCAGAAGTCTTCCTTGGTAAGCGGGCGGGTTTCGCCGCCACGTTTGGGAAGCCCCGCTTCAATGACCTCTTTGACCGCGAGATAGCGGCTGCACGCGTGCCGCAGAAACACCAGACCCATGACCGGCAGAAAATACTCGTTGCCGGCATAGTTCGAGTTTGCCCGCAACGTGTCGGCTGCGCTCCAGAGGCGCTTTTCAATGACTTCAAGATGTTCCAGCTGGGCCATGTCCACGTGTCTTTTGCAGCGATATTCGTTGGGCTCTTGTCTTACCCGGTGCTGTCACACAAGGAAACACCGGGGTCATCCGTGCGTCAAGTAGATTTGCGACAAAAAGAAAAGGCGCGGCAAAGACAGAAAACCCGCTCTGCATCATGCTGAGCGGGTCTTCACCGGTGGAGCTAGCGGGGATCGAACCCGCGACCTCTTGAATGCCATTCAAGCGCGCTCCCAAGCTGCGCCATAGCCCCGAAGGTAAGGGTTATTCTACGCCAGGAGTTCGGGAAAGTCAAGCGGAAAAACGCACCTTCGGTACAACCCCGGGAACCCCGCTTGCCGTCGGTGTTCAACGTATCGCAGTCGCCGACCGGGCGATTGACACATCCGCGGATTTTTCGACCCGGGACGTGCTTTCACGAGGATATCAATACGATCTTTTCTCGACGGCCCAGAGTCACCGCACCGGAAACAGCTCCGTCGCCCGCTGGGATTCGAGCCGGTTTTGCCGGGCTTCGCTCATGGCGGGAAACAGATCGAGGCCGGAAAGCTTTTCGATCTCATCAACGGTCACCAGAAACTGTTCCGGCTTTTCCTTGCCGGTTACGTCCTGCGGAACGAGAAAAGCCAGCAAGCGAGCATCGGTTGAGGTTTCGTCGACGATGACCTTGAAGAACGCATCGGGAATCTCAATATCACTGCGCTTTTTCGTCGGCAGGAACCGGCGGTCCTGGTCAAAGACGGGGCCGGTGATCACATAGACTTCGCCGAGGCTGTTTCCCCACTTGTCGTCCTCGAG
Source organism: uncultured bacterium (assembly GCA_964472075.1). Lineage (GTDB taxonomy): Bacteria > Muiribacteriota > Ozemobacteria > Ozemobacterales > Ozemobacteraceae > CAYYIY01. Next base: position 17,757 of record CAYYIY010000010.1, read on the forward strand.
CCGTTCGATGGTTTCCCACACTTTGCGGTTCAAATCAGGTTTCTGCGGACAGACGTTGGACATCACGAACGTCTCGAGTTGCCCGACATCTCCGTACCGGGTGGCGATTCCGGAATTCGGCGCCAGATGCCCCCGATCGTAGCCGGTCTTGGCATAGTCTGAGTGACTCACCGGATCTCGCAGACGGGCATCGGATTTGAAGTGAGAAATGCGGCCGGCGGCAATGCCCTTTTCTTCCGCCCCAAGACGGTACGCCGACCAGAGCGGGTTTTGCCGATACTCGGAATAGCCGGTCCAGAACGAGGTGTTCTTCAGCAACTGATATTCGCTCTCTTTTCGCAGAGCGCGCGGCAATCCGGCATAGACATGATTTTCGGTTTCGCGCGTGGCGGCAATGATGCCGGGCTCAGGCCAATTCGCAAGGGGTGGCGAAGCGATGTGAATCGGATGACTCGCCGGGAGAACAGGTCTGGACGCTGAAGCGATCGGCACGGATGCTGTCGCGACCGTGATCGGCGGCGGCGTAACCGGAACCGGTACGGGTTGAGGCTGGTGTCGATTTTTCCACCACCAGATGCCGCAAACAACGGCTGCCACGATGAGCACCGCAACCAGTGCGATGACCAGAAGACGCGCGACACCCTGCCTGCTTCTTCTCATTCGGCTGTTCATGCTCTTTCAACATAGCCTACTCAGCCCGGATATTCAATTACTCTTTCCCAGAGCGCCTATTCCTTTTGTCTTTGCGTTGGACGGGCTTCCTGATCAAGCGAAAGTTCGCATTTGCTCTGACTGTTTCTCGTCGGGAGCACGGCGCGGAGATCAGGAGACCTGCCCAGCCGTGTCGCATTCACCGGAAGTTTTCGTTGCAGGAAGCAGGGATTTGCTTATTGATACCAGCGCAGGGTAGAATGCCCGGTCTGATTCTGTTCGAGAAGGTGGTGTCATGAAGAAACTTGGCGATCTGCTGCTCGCACCGCATCCCACGCCGGAAATCACCATGGGCAACTACGCGCTCGTGCGCGCCATGATCGAGTCCGGCACCCGTGTCGTCACTTCGTATCCGGGTTCACCAACGCCGGAGATTGCCGAAGCGATCGCCGCCCTGCCGGCCGCGAGCAACCCGCTCTACTTCGAGTTTTCGACCAACGAAAAAGTCGCTCTGGAAGTCGCTTTCGGTGCCGCGGTGAACGGACATACCTCGTGTGTCTTCTTCAAAAGCGTCGGTCTCAATGTGGCAGCCGACTCATTTGTACAACTCAGCATGATGGAGATCATCGGCGGCATGGTGATTATTCTCGGCGACGATCCGGGTGCCAACTCGTCGCAGAATGAACAGGATAACCGTCACTACGCCAGGCTCGCCTATACGCCGCTGTTCGAGCCGGCCTCGCCGACGGAAGCATACGAGATGTTCAAGGAGGCAACCCGCATTTCGCGAGAGAAGCGGATGCCCGTGATTCTGCGGCTGACCACGCATGTCTGTCACGCCAAGGAAAAGATCGCTTTCGCGCCCTATGAACCCGTGCCGGTCGACAACACCCCTCGTTTTGATCCGAAGAACGGCCCCTACTGGCCGATCACGGCCGCGGTGTTCCCGTTGAAGCGCAAGGCTCTGAAGCGCCTCGGCGAGATGGCAGAGTATGCCGAATCAAGTCGATTCACCCGCGTCATCGACCATCGTAATTCTCAACGCGGCATCATCACCGCAGGGCTACCCTACTACTCGCTGCTGGATTCACTCGAACTGACGGCTCTGAAACCCGATCTGCTGATTCTCGGGCTGGTACATCCGTTGCCGCGCCGACGCATCGTCGACTTTCTGCGCAGCCACGCCGAAGTGAAGATCCTCGAAGAACTGGACGACTTTCTCGAAGCTCAGATCAAGGCCATTGCCTACGAAGAACGCCTGAATACGCGCATCTTCGGCAAACTCAACCAGGACGAATGGCTGGGAGAGTACACCCCGGAACGCGTAGATGAGATTCTCCACCGATGCTGGCCTGACCTGCTGCCCGCTCCGGCGGCAAAGCCTGAACGCCCGGCCCCCGCGCCGGTTCGACCGCCGCAGCTATGCCCCGGGTGCGGACACCGCACGGCATTTCACGCCATCAAGAAAGCGCTGACGCCTGAAACCATCACCGTAGCTGATATCGGCTGCCACAGTCTCGGCTTTCTGGAACCATACGAAATGGGACAGGTCCTGCTCTGTATGGGCCACTCGAGCGGCACCGCCGCCGGTATGTCGTTGCTGAATCAGACCCGGCCCGTCGTCGCCTTCATCGGCGATTCGACCTTCTTCCACGCCGGTCTGCCGGCGCAAATCAATGCGTTGTTCAACCGACACAACTTCACGCTGATCGTCATGGAAAACGGTACCACCGCCATGACCGGGCATCAGAACCACCCGGCTTCGGGGCACAACTTCCGCGAGACGGTCGAGGCGATTCCGGTGCGACGCGTTCTGGAAGGGCTGGGAGTCAAAAGTATTCGCGAGTGCGACACCTATCAGGAAGCCAAGCTCATCGAGATGGTAAAACAGGCTGTCGCCGAACCGGGTTTCAAGGTGGTCATCGCGCGGCACCCGTGCATGCTGAAGTTCACGCGCGAGAGTCGACGCAAAGGGCGTGCCCTGCAACCGCCTGTACGAGTCAGCGAAACCTGTAATCTGCAGAAGGCCTGCATTGCCGAGTTTGCCTGTCCAACCTACCAGTACGGCCCCGACGGCCGGGTGTTCGTTCAGAATGATCTCTGCATTGGTGATCAATCGTGTCGTCAAAACTGTCCGTCACATGCGATCGTACCAACTTCATCAACGGAGAAACCGCAATGACACAGCCGAATCTTCCCTGCGATCTGTATCTCATCGGCGTCGGCGGACAAGGCATCGGACTGCTGGCGGAGACGATCTTACGCGCCGCCGATGCGGCCGGCCTGCCGGTGCGCGGCGTCGATACGCACGGACTCGCTCAGCGCGGCGGCATCGTCACGTCACACGTCCGCATCGGCAGCACCGCACATTCGCCCCTGATCAGGCCGGGCGCGGCCCATGTCGTCGCGGCGCTAGAGCGGCACGAAGCCCTGCGCGGCATGAACAGTCATCTGCGCGACGGCGGCACGCTCGTTTACTATGACTGCGAACTGCAACCCCTACCTGTACGACTTGGAAAATGCCAGCGCCTTGATCCGGAGGCAGTCACGCGGGAGGCGAAACGGCGCGGCATAAACGTATTTCGAACCAAACTCGACGACATGCCTGACCCGCGCATGCAGAACATCGCGGTTATCGCTGCTCTGATCTCGAACCGGGTGCTGCCCGGCATCGAACGCTCGCATGCGGAAACCGCGCTTCAGGATCTGTTGCAGGGACCCGGTCTTGACGCCAATCTGGCACTTCTGCGCCGCCTGGTCGCCTGACCACGGCGACTCATCATGAGCCGCATCTTCGTTTCCGGACTGGTCAATCTCGAAACCACTCTGGCCATCGAATCGTTTCCGCTGACGTATTTTCCGGTACGTTACCCGTTCCATGGAATTCATGACCGCGTCTCTGGAGTCGGGTTCAACGTCGCGAAAGCACTGCACACCCTCGGTGACGACGTGCGATTCTGCTCACTGCTCGGTCGCGATTTCGCCGGGAAGACGGCTCTCGAAACCATCGAACGGCTCGGCATCGACGCCTCGCGCCTGCTGGCGGTTCTGCCCGAGACGCCTCACTCGGTCATTCTGTTCGAGCCTTCAGGACGACGGCAGATTCACGTCGATCTGAAGACGATTCAGGAAACTGCCTACCCGGCTGAGGTTGCCGATAACGCTCTCGAAGGATGCGAGCTGGCCGTGTTGTGCAACATCAATTTTTCACGTTCACTGCTCTCAATTGCACGTCGCAAGGGCGTTCCCATCGCTACCGACTTGCACGCACTCTCTTCCGTTTTCGACGAGTACAACGCAGATTTTCTCAGACATGCGGATATTGCGTTTCTCAGCCACGAACAGATCAGCGATGCGCCCGAAATGTTCGCGCGCCACCTGTTCGACGCCTGGCCGAGCCTTCGGATCATCGTCATCGGACTGGGAGCCGAAGGCGCTCTGCTGTCGGTTCGCGAAACATCGCTGCTCAAGCGTTTTCCGGCCGTAACGCTGCGCCCGATCGTAAATACCATCGGCGCGGGCGATGCCTTGTTCTCGGCCTTTGTTCACATGTATGCGCAAGATCGCGACCCTGAACGGGCGCTGCATCTGGCGATCCGCTTCGCCTCGTGGAAGATCGGTGCCTCCGGCGGTGCCGAAGGTTTTCTCACCGAAGCCGAACTACTTCGACTCTAAGCCGGTTTTTCGTTTCCGTCGAACCTCATTAGCTCCGGCAGCCTCTTTTGCGAGCCAATCTCTCGGACTCCTGCGGACGGGAGCGACCGGCAACCGCCATCGACACCGCGGACTGCAAACGAACGTCCTCAAAACGCTGAATTTTCGCTTCAGAGTTTTTTCGCCTGCCCCATGAAAGCCGCGAGAAATGGATCGGCTTTGGCGGGCGAACCGAAGCAGACTTCGGCGGCTGCCTTGCAGCCGCCCAGACACTCTCGCTCGAGCCGGCACCCGGTACAGAATTCCGGACAGGCGGCCATGAACTCGCTCATTGTTTTACTGTTGATGATCTCAGCCAGTCGTTGTCGGCGAAGATTTCCAAGAATCGTCGGCGAGTGATTGCACGGTCTGACGTTGCCGACAGGATCGAGCGTGTAATAAGCCCGGTCGGTGCCGGCGGCGCAGAATCCGAAGGTCAGTCGCTGGTACTTTTGCGTATCAAAGAGGCAGGGAGGCATGGCGATCGAACAACTGATGGGAAAGTCATATTCACAACTGATCTCTTCGGCGATATCGAGAGCCGCCTGCATTTCAGCCGGTGACGCCTGCAGCCGGTCGAGATGCCGAATACCCTCTCCGCCCGGGTTGAAGCGATTCAGCATCAGACCGTCAGCGCCGAGCGCGATCGCCAGTTCCGCCGTGTCGCGGAACTCGGACAGATTACGACGGGTCGCGACAAACACGCAGACGACATGTGCTTCGGCCAGTTTCAGATCGGCCACCGCCCGCGTCACATCATCAAAGGCCCCGCGACGTCCGCTGAGTTCGTCGTGCGTTTCGGCCGAGGCTCCGAGCAGCGGCAGTTCGAAAAAACTGATGCGCTTCGGCCCCAGTCGCTGTATAGCCGATTCGGTTAAAAGAGAGCCGTTCGATATCAGATTGATGCCGATGCCGCGCGCGGCGAGAAAATCGACGATCTCAAAGAGATCGGGTCGCAACAGCGGCTCTCCGCCGGATATCGTCACCAGCGAAGCGCCGCTCTGCTCGAGCATTGATTCCAGCAGTTGCAGCGTCTCACCCGTCGGCAGTTCTTCACACGGATAGTCCACTGCCTTCCAGACGTTGTAGCAGTGCGGGCAGGCATGATTACAGCGCGTGGTGATCTCGAACACGAACGATCGCTGTTGTACCGGCAGCCCCCCTGAGGAACTCACTTGCCGTGCCGATCTTTCACATCATACAGTCGTTCGCACTCGAGTCTCACCTGATCGCTGATCCTGCCGGCGCGATCGCGCTCGTCAGCGGAAAGAGCCGTGTCATCGAGGCCGTCTTCCGTCTCTCGCAGGTCGGCCTCAACCGCCTTCATGAGCTTCAGCAGGGTCGTTTTCGGCAAACCGCCTTTCGCCGTCAGTTTCTTCAACAGCGGCAGACGCTTTTCGAGCCGCTCCAGACTCAGGCGGGCAGGCGGTACATACGCCGGCTTGTAGCAGGTGATGTGAGAATCCTTCGGTGGCATCGAGCGCGCTTTTTCAAACAGAAAGCGAAGTTCCTGGCTGACCGACTCGGACTCTTCATATCCAAGACGACGCTCATCCCGTTGCTGTTGCAGCAGCTTGTCGATTTCCGCGAGGGCCTGACCCATGTCTTCCCGTTCTTTGGTGGTACTGCCGCCGTCAACCATCTTCTGCAGCTGTTCCCAGGCCTCAAAAATCCGTTCCCAGGTTTCGCGGGAATACCCTCTGACATCCTGCGCCTGCACGGTGACTCGAAGTCGATCGAGAGCTTTGCGCGCGCGTTTGATCAGATCGCTCACCGGAGCACGCTCGTCATCAGGAAGTCGCTTGTCGCTCGCCTGCTGTTCGAGATAGGCCAGATCGGCTTCACAGCCTTTGATCACGGTCTCCTGAACCAGGGGAGAAACGCGTCCGGGCAACAAACGCTCCACCAGAGGAATACGGGCCTCGAGACGGCGGCGCGACACCTTAACCGGAGAAACCGTGGCCACGCGATAGCAGGTCAACCCGCTGCTTTCCTTGCTGCGCAGACGCTGCACACCGGCTGTCAGTTCACGAATTTCGAGTTTCAGCAGCGAGGCTTCGCCCAGTTGAAAGACGCGATCCTTGACCAAAGCATCGATGTCCGCGGTGGTGCGCTCGAGTTCTGCCAGAAACGCCTTTTTACCTTCGGCATCGAACGGGTAGTCACCGCGTTTTCGGTCGACATACTCACGCGCCGCCTGCCAGGTTTCGAGAAGATGTTTTCCGGACTCGGTCTTGCCAAGCGTGTCTCGATAGGTCTCGATCAGCGATGCAGGTTTTCCCGCCTGTGCCGCTTCGACGTGTCCGCCCAGTCCGAGCAGCCCCAACAGAGCCAGAGCCGCACGCAACATCCTCCCCAGTCGACCATGCTGACGTTCCGCTTCCTCGCGCACGTTGTATCCGCTCAGTAACAGAATGAGAGCGGCAAACAGCCCGACAACTCCCAACCAGACATCGATTTGGCGATATGGCATCTGCTTCCTCCTCGGTTTCAATCTGCGGCCATCATATCATGAGAGGTTGCTCGGAAGAATCCCCCTGTGGAAATACCGACTCCATGAATCTGACAATTCGTCGTGAAAATCGCCGGCGATAATGCTATGATAATGCCATGTCAATTCCATTTCCCGGTGCCGGAAACGAAATGGAGAAGCTCCAGACGAATATCACGCTCGGCATCGGTAGTAACTTCTTTTCGATTGCGGGCGTACTGGCTGCCTGGGTCGTGCTGATGAAGACCGGTTGGCGTGACGGCTTCTGGGAGCCGATCTTTGCGGCTCTGGCGGTAGCTCCGGCCATGATGGGCGACGCTCTCGACTCGTACTTTCTCAATCGGGTCAGAGTCGACACCGAGAAAGGCTGGAACGACGTCTTCATCACCGAGGCCGGGCGCGACCATCTGAAGCGGTTTTTCAAGGTTCATCGGCTGCACAGCCTGTTCAGCGCCGCGACACTCGCCACAATCCTGTTGGTCGGGTTCAGCGAGGATCCGACACGCTACGTCCTGCTTCGACCGGTGTTCGGCGTGCTGTTTCTGACGCTTTCCCTGCGCTGTCTGTACATGCAGCTTCGCTTTCTGGCTCCGGCACTCGCCTCACGTCGCGTGCCCGCCTTCGGCAAGCGCTGGTTCTTCGTCATGATCATCGGCAGTCTCTGGTTCTGGTGGCTGTATGCCCGTGATCCGATGAAACCCTTTTCTCCGATCGGCATGGTTCTGCACGGATTCATCTACTTCTTTCTCTGCGGCATTCTGCACCCGCTGCCTTCGCGATTTTCGCTCTTGCACCTCGACCGGAACCCGGGTCCGCGACTGCCGCGCGAGATCAAGGTGTTTCCGGCCGGAACCCCCAACCCCCTGTTGGAAACCGATCTGAAAGAACAGCTTCCGATCTGGCAGAACGCCGGGTTCTCGCCGGTTGCCGTTTTTTCCATGCCGTTACTCGAAATGCCGATCTTTCAAACCGTCGGCGAAGCCTGGATCGACGGCAATCGTCGCATCTTGCTGCTGATGCAGGCCAGTGAAGGCAAGGAACAGGCCCATCGGATTCTGGTGTCATGGCAGGGCGATCGCGTCTTTCTCAGCAGCGATTTCGGCACCGCCACCGCACGATTTCCGGAAGGGTTGCAGTATCGGTCGTTTGCCCGTACCACCTCGCCGGCTGAGGCGGTCCAGCAGCATCTGGCCTTCATCGGCAGCGAACCAACCCCCATTGCCGACCCCATCTGGCCGCTGGTGAACCGAATTCTCGAACGCATGATGGATTTTCTGCGCACGGAACTCGTGAACGCCCGCCCCACCCCGGAGACCATGCCATGACCGATTCCCCTGTCACCGCCGCTCCCGAACTGGTCAGCCGCATTTCGCTGCAGGCGCGCGTCTTTTTCGCCATGGCGCTGCTGCTGGCCGCCACCCTGTTTGGTACAAGCTGGGTCGAGACCGAACGAGCCAGAGAAAGCTACGAACGCGACATTCGAGCGCACGTCAACGGTATCTGGAAGTCCCTGGACGACCTGGTGCGACCGTTGCTGATCGAGCGGAACGTCACGATGCTGACCAACATTGCACTGAAGCTGACCGACCGCGAAACCAGCGAAAACCCGCTGACCGGCATCGCGTTTCTCTCGCGCGATATGATCACGCTGGCGCACTCGCACCCGGCTTCCGCGCCCATCGACCTCGAAAGTCGGCGAGCCGCCGATATCATTCAGTTTCTCCGGCCGATTCGACCGCCCGATGCGCCCGAGCCGCTTGGATATCTGCGTCTGGAATACTCGACGGCTGCGATGAGCCGAAAGCAGGACGACATCTACAGGTCTCACCTCTGGATGTTCGCCTTTCTGCTGTTCTTCGCCTGGATGCTGGCCGGCCTCGTGGCCAGAGCCCTGAAAGCCCCGCTGCGCAGCCTCGAGGAAACCGCGAACCAGTTGTCATCCGGGCGGCTTGACGCCCGCGTGCCCGACCAGCCGCAGGAAGACCTCGGCTCGCTGGTCGATTCGTTCAATCGCATGGCCGACAGTATCGGCGCTCACCTGAAAGACCTCGATCAGAAGAACGGCCTGCTCGAACGGCGGGTCTTCGAGTTGTCAACGCTGCAACAGGCCGGTCGCATCATCAACTCCGTGCTCAATCTCGACCGTCTGTATGAAGTCATCGTCGACACGACCATCCAGGTGCTGGGAGGCGTCAAGCGCTGCTCCCTGATGCTCGCCGATCGGCCGACCAACGAGTTCGTCATCAAGATCGCCAAGGGGCTCGACGTCGGCAATCTGCCGGACAACCGCCGCGTGCCGATCACCGACGGGGTGGCCGGAAAAGTGTTTCAGACCGGCGAACCGATTCTCATCAACGATCTGGCCGAAGGCGAGAAAACGCTCATGCTCGACCCGGCCCGCATTTCCCGCAGTTCGATCTGTGTCCCGATCAAGGTGAACGATGACGTCATCGGAATCATATCGGCTGGCAACAAGATGACGGGCGAACCCTTCACCGCCAATGATCTGGCCCTTCTCGAAACTCTGGCAACGCAGGCGGGCATCGCGATGAAGAATGCCAAGCTGTATTTCGATCTCGACCGCAAGATCATCGAACTCGGGACCCTGCATGAAGTCGGCAAGAGCCTGAGCATGGTGCTCGAAATCGAAGCGCTTCTCGAAATGATTCTCGAAATGACCGGACGCGTGCTTGGCGGCGTGCGTTCCAGCTCCCTGATCTTGTACGATGAAGAGACCGATCGTTTACAGGTCAAGGTCCACAAGGGTGTCCAGCGCAACCTGGTCAACAAAACGATCAAGATCGGCGAAGGCATCGCCGGCAAGGTCTTCGAACGCGGACAGCCGCTGCTCATCACCACTCCGAAGGCTGACGACGAGATGACCGATCAGGTGACCAACACGTCGATCAAGAGTTCCATCTGCGTGCCGCTGCGCGTCAAGGAACACAGCATCGGCGTGCTGGCGGTGTCAGACAAGCTTTCCGGAGCCACATTCGACGAGAACGACCTCGACATGCTGTCGACTCTCGGCGCGCAGATCGCCATCGCCATCCACAACGCGAAGTTGTACGAAGATCTGGAAGCGAGCTATCTGGCCGCGGTACGCGCGCTCGCCAACTCGCTCGACGCCAAGGACACCTATACCCGCGGTCACAGCGAACGCGTGGCATTGTATTCCGTCGCCATCGGCAAAAAAATGAATCTCAACGCGGAAGACATCCGCACCCTGCAGATCGGTTCGTTGCTGCACGATATCGGCAAGATCGGCATCTCCGAGGCCATCATTCGCAAACCGACGAAACTGTCCGATGACGAGTACGAGTTGATCAAGACTCACCCCGTCCAGGGAGCCTCGATCATCGAGCCTGCAAAGTTCCTGCGCACGAAAATTCCCCTGGTCAAGTATCATCACGAACGATACGACGGCAAAGGGTATCCGGAAGGACTGGTTGGGGAAGGAATACCGCTTCTGGCGCGCATCGTCTGCGTTGCCGACTCGTACGATGCCATGACCAGCAAACGCGCCTACCGCGACAACATCGGCACCGATCACGCTGTTCAAGAGCTGCTCAAACACTCAGGGACCCAGTTCGACCCGAAGGTGGTGGGCGTGTTTCTCGAACTATTGAAAGACAAGCAATTCCTCGAAGAGGTCGCCAGGACCACCATCCAATGAAACGACGATGGCGCATACCCGAGATCCCCGCCGAACCTCTGGCACAGCTGGCCAGAGAGACCGGAGTGCGGGAGCTTCTGGCGCGCATCCTGTGGAACCGCGGCATGCGCACACGCGCCCTTGTCGATCGGTATTTCGAACCCCGCCGTCGCTTTCTCGCCTCACCCTTTTTGCTTGAAGGCATGTATCCCGCACTGCAGCGCATTCTCAAGGCGTTCGAAGGCGAAGAGAAAATTCGCATCTTCGGCGATCGTGATGTCGACGGCATCACCTCAACCGTCCTTTTGTACGAAACCATCAAATCCTTCACTCGACACGTCGATTACGCCGTTCCCGTCATCGAGGACGGCTACGGCCTCAATCAGGAGTTTCTGAACACGGCTCGCCGCGACGGCGTGACCCTCATCATCACGGTTGATTGCGGCATCAGCAACAATCGAGAAGTCGAAGAAGCCCGCAAGCTCGGCATCGACGTGATCATCACCGATCATCACGAGACCCCGCCGACTCTACCGCAAGCAGTCTCCGTGCTCGATCCGAAAGCTCCCGATAGTCGGTATCCGCACAAAGAGCTGGCCGGAGTCGGCGTCGCCTTCAAGCTCGCCCTGGCTCTGACGCTGGCGCAATCGAAGAATCTGCCGATCCCGCTGGTCGCCTTCTATCGCGACGAAGAAGAGATTTCCGCCGTGCGGTTCACCCCGCGCGAAGGATTCAGCCCGGTTCGCCACCTGAACCGGCAGGCCCTGCAGGGAGCCGGGCTCCTGTTCTGGAGCGTTTCAGACCGCGACGAGATTCTGCCGCTCCTGCCCAAGGAAGTCCGATCGGCCCCCTCCCACATCCTGCAGGAACTGCAGTCGCGGCACACTCCCGGCGAAAGCCACCGTCCACCCGCCGACCTCGCTGCCGACATGAATATTCCGGCCACGTATTCCGGTGCCGAGCGACTGGTGTTTCTGTTTCTGAAGTTTCTCGAGGCGGAAGAACCATCGGTCGCCGCCCTCTGGCAACGCGCTCTTGACGTTTTAACGATTGGGACAATTGCCGACATGGCGCCGTTGCGCGGCGAAAACCGCACCATCAGTCACATGGGGCTGAAGTTCATCACGCACACCAAACGTCAGGGCCTGCAGGAACTTTTTCAGCTGCTGCACTGGAAGAACCGCGCCATCTCCGAACGAGATGTCAGCTTCACCATTGCTCCGATTCTGAACTCATCGGGAAGGCTGCGGTCGGCCGAACTGGCGATCAGCCTGCTCACCACCGACTTTCCCTTCCGCGCCAAAGATCTGGCCCAGGAACTCTTCGAGTTGAATCAGGAGCGCAAGCGGGTGGCGGAAGAGTGCTACCAGCAGATTCGCCGTCTGCTGCTCGAGCAGAACGATCTCGAGAAAGACCGCCTGCTGGTCGTGGCCGCCCCGATGCCGAATCAGGGCGTGACCGGCATCGTGGCCACCCGTCTGATGATCGACTTCAGCCGCCCCGTGATCGTGCTGCTCGAGGACCAGAAGCGCATGCTGGGCTCGGCGCGCGGCTTCAAGCAGGTCAACATCATGAACGCCCTGAATGCCTGTTCCGATCTGCTCGAGAAGTACGGCGGCCATCTCGGCGCAGCCGGACTCACGCTGCCGACGGTCAACCTCGAAGAGTTCCGGCGTCGGGTCAAGGCCTTTGCCGCGGAACACATTCTTCCCGAGGAACTGGTCGCGGAATGGCTGATCGATGCGGAGATCACGCTCGATCAGGTCGACGACGATCTGTTGCGCGAGCTGCAGAAGTTCGGCCCGTTCGGCATCGACAACCCGCAACCATTGTTTCTCGTGCGCAACGCCCGCTTTTACGAGGTGCGCAAAGTCGGTGAAACCCGTAATCATCTGCGTTTCAGGTTTCGCAAGACCACGGGTCAGGTTCTCTCGGGCATCGGGTTCAACCTGGCCGGCGCTCTGCCGACCGACGTTGCCGGCGACGGCACCTGCGACATCGTCTTCTCGGTCGATGCCAACGATTACAACGGCACCCGCACGTCGCAGGCCGTCATCCAGGATGTCCTGTTTCACGAGGCCGCGCGACCCGCCGTCAGCGCGCCCCCCGACGTCTCTCCCGAACCGCTCCCTCCCGAACCCCTGCCTTCCGAGGTGCCCCTATGACCATTCGTCGCAATCCGCTCGCCGACCATTACGATTTCACGCGGCTCGAAAATATGTGGGTCAGCATGGTCGGGGAGATCATCGAGGAACTGATCGCCAACGGAGAGCTGTGTGATTGCTCGGAATGCGTGCTCGACGTCGCCGCGATCGCCCTGAACAAGCTGCCGACGCGCTACTGGGTTTCCGGCGAGTTCAACGCCTTCACGTCACCCGACGCTTTTTATTCCGATTCACGCAACCGTGATCAAGCTCAAAAAGCGGTTCTCGATGCCGTAAAACTCGTACAGAGCAACCCGCACCACTGATCTGACACTGATTTCAGGCCGGGAAGGTGCGGAAGCCGCATCCCCGGTTCCGCGCTTCAGTCCTTCTCGCCGACGCAGCCGAACAGGAACCCCCTTTTCAACCGGAACGAGCGTTCCTCACTCGTTGTCTGCCGGTTCGCTTTCGGGTGGTCCGGGCGGAAGCTGCAGCGGTTCGGAAGCGGGTGGCTCCGCGGCAGGCGGTTTCGGCGGAGGCGGCGGTTTGCCGCCGACTCGCTCGTAGATCTGGATCCGGCAGTTGTTGCTGTCGAGAACGTACAAGTTACCATCCGGCCCGAAACGCGCCTCGCGAGGCTCGACAAATCTTCCCATTTCCACCCCAAACCCGCCGATGACCTGCAGCAGCTGATCGCCTTCGAGAATGAGCACCCGGTGGTTTCCCGTGTCAGCGACGGCGATCAGACCCGAGCTGTCGGAATCGACGCCCTGCGGATAGCGCAGGCGATAGTACGGCCATTTCTGCAGCACCTGCTCCGGTCTCCCGTCTTTGCCGCTGATCAGAATGCGGTGATTTCCCGAGTCGGTGACGTAGATGCGACCGTTCCTGGCGAGATGAATCCGGGTGGGGTCCTTGAACTGTCGCCACCGGCGCCCGGACATGTGATGCATGTGTCCCCAGCGAGATTGAAACTTGTACTCTTTGTTGAACACCTGCACCCGATTGCCCTGCGTGCGCTGTCGCTGAGCAAAGTCGAGTCCGAGACCGCGTATGTACTGCGAGCGCGGCTCGGTGACATAGAGCGTTCCATCGTCGTCCAGGTCGATCCCGGTCGGATGATGGAAGTAGCCGTCTTTCCAGCCTTCCTGGCCGATGATGGTCAGAACCTCGCCGGCGATCGTCACCACCTTGAGACGGTGGTTGCCGGTATCACAGACAATCAGGGTGCGCGGGTCCTTCCAGACCAGCCCTTGCGGCAGATAGAAGCGGTCCATCGGCACGCGGTCCCAACGTCTGACCCGGGCCTGTCCCCCCTGATAGAGCCGACCTTTCAGCTCTCTTCGCGGTGTGAGCCCATCGCTGTTGTCCGCTTCGTGATAGCGATCGGGCCAGTCGTGCGGTGTCTGACTGCCCTCGAAGGGCCAGATATCACCCAGAATCGCTTCGCAGGTAAAGGAGGCCGCCCCGCCGGCCTGATTGAGCCGCAGAATCATCACCCGATTGTTCGCCGTGTCGCTCACCGCCAGATGCAGACCATCAGGCGAGAAGCGCATGGCTTTCGGCTCGAGCAACTGTGTCGATTCGTGCCCCGGCGCTCCCCACGATCCGGCCCAGCGGAACCAGACCGATTCGCCCGCCTCGACGAAGGTGCAACCAAGAAACACGAGCAGCACAACGAGGTCACGCAGGCTCTCATGCCGGTGTTCAGCGGGAACGCGATGCCGGCCCGAATTCCCGGAAGGGGGAAATTGAGTTGCAACCATGCGCGGTATTTTACTCCACTCGCGGGAAAATTTGAATTCATCGGTACCATTGGCTATAATACGCACACTCCGCGGGGTGAAGATGGAATGGCAGGCAATCAAACATACGCAAAACGATACTTTGAAGCCGCCGTCGATTTCTTTGAAAAAGGGGATTACGGCAAGGCGATCGAGCACATCGACAAAGCCATCGACAAAGCCCCCAACGATGCCGAGATCATTTCCACCAAAGGGGTCTTTCTGCATCGCATGAACGATCTGCCGGGGGCCGTCGAAGCCTATCGCAGCGCCATTCGCGCCTGTCCGCAGCATCAGTTCAGTCACTTCAATCTCGGGCTGATCTACATGAAGATGGGCAATGTGACGCAGGCGGTTCAGGAATGGGAAGCCGTGATTCGCTTGAACCCCAACGACATCGACGCCCTCTTCAACATCGCGGTGGCACTCGCCCAGATGGGAAAACGCAGAGAGGCCACGCTGTTTTACCTGCGCGTGCTCAAGCTGAACTCGGGCCACGTGCAGACGCACCAGAATCTCGGCCTGATCTATCGCGACGAACACGACTACGAGAAGGCCCGGTACCATCTGACCCGCCTCAAAGAACTGGATTCAACCTACTCAGAGGTGGTCAATCGTGAAATCGTCCGCTGCGCGGAGCAGGAGTTCCTCGATAAACTGTCGGCATCGAATGCCGGCAAAGTGGCTCCTGAGCACCTGACAGGCCCCGGTGACCTCACGACCCAGATTCACGAGGCGCTTACCGCGTGCATCTCCGGCGATTACGCGCTCGGGCTGCAACTGGCGCAGCAGATTCTCGCCCAACACCCCGAAGAACTGCAGGCCCGCCTGATCCGTGGTCAGGCGTATGCCGGACTGAATCAGCAGTCCGACGCCATCGCGGAATTCATGGCCATCACCGTCAGCCACCCTGAAGAGCCTGACGCCTACTTTCACCTCGGCACGCTGTTTCTCAGTCTGAACGAACTGGAAAAAGCGCTCGGCTGTTTCCAGAGCGTCTACCGTCTTGATCCGAACTACTCGCTGGTGAAGGAAAACATCGCCAACATCGAGCGGAAAATTTCTGAAAACAAGCCTCATAAAACAGGCACCAAAAGCTCATGAGCAAATCGTCGCTCCGTTTCGGCATCCGCATCAAGCTGATTCTCATCATCTGCACGGTGGGTCTGCTGCCCCTGACGTTTCTCGGCTACCAGGCTTACAACGAACAGCGCCGTATTCTCATGGAAGAGATTTCGCGCGGCCACAAAGAGCTTTCGAACATGCTGTCGCACGGCATCTTCGAAAATCTGGAACACACTCGACAACTGTTGAATGCCATCGTCGAACTCGATGTGATCAAGCAACTCAACCCCGTGATCGCCCAGGACTTTTTCAAGTCACTGCTGCGGCACTACCCGATCTTCAAACTTCTCTATCTCGTCGACGGCAATCGACAGATCATCGCCTCGACCGACCCGTCGGCAGCACTGCCGAACGACTGGCTGTTCTCGCACGCCGTCAAGCGCAGCTATCAGGGGGCTCTTTCCGAGGTCACGCACACCCCCGACGGCACCCCGTACGTCACGCTTGAAACCGTGATCAAAAGTCCCGAAAAGGGAGTGATCGGGGTGCTCGTTTCCGAGGTCGATCTGCTGTATATCAGAACCCTTCTGATTAACGCCCTGAAACGTTCGAAGTCGCAGGGGCTGGTGCTCGACGAAACCGGTACCGTCATTGCGCGATCGGCCCCCGAGGTGCAAACCTTCACGGTCTCGGCCGCCGAGGTCATCGACCAGGACATCAACGACGTTCGAGACGTCAGCGGAACGCGCTATCTCGTGACCGCCGTTTCGTTGAAGAAGTTCAACTTTTACCAGGCGCCGAACTGGACAATCATTCTTCAGATCCCCGAGAAGGTCGCTTTTCAGGCGGCTGACGAACTGAAACGACGAGTACAAACACTCGGCATCCTCACCGGCATTGCCGCGCTGGTGCTGGCCTTTTTGCTCGCCAATCACCTGGTCGGGCCGCTGATGAATCTGATCACCGGAGCAAGGTTCATCAGTCGCGGCGCTTTCGACCACGAGATTCACGCGACCTCAAAAGACGAAATCGGCGAACTGGCGCGCACTTTCAATGAAATGCGCGTCAATCTCAAGAATACCAAGGCCGATCTCGATTACCGCATCATTCAACTGTCGACCCTGTATGAAGTCGGCAAGGCAATCAGTTCGGAACTCGATTTCGTCAAACTGCAGAACATGATTCTCGAGATCGTCGCCCGCGTGCTGCGAGCTGAGAAGGCTTCGCTGATGCTGCTCGACGAGACCGAGAAGATCCTGACCATCGGAACCGCCTTCGGGCTTTCGGATGAAGTGGCCAAGTCGACTCGTCTCGAAGCCGGCGAAGCGGTGGCCGGGTGGGTGCTCGAGTCCGGAAAGGCGTTGTACGTCCAGGATGTTGAAAGCGATCATGCTTTTCTGGCGCTGAAGAAGAGCAACGTCACTCGCGGCACGCTGATGTCGGTGCCTCTGCGGGCCAAAGACAAGATTCTCGGCGTGCTCAACGTCAGCCGCAGCGAACCCCATTCGTTCTCGGCCAAGGATTTCGAGCTGTTTCAGAATCTGGCAAATCAGGCGGCCATCGCCATCGAGAATGCCCGCCTGTATCGCTACGCCGTCACCGACGAAATGACCAAAGTGTACAATCATCGATACTTCCAGCAGCGTCTGGACGAAGAATTACAGCGCGCCGACCGGTACGACAGTAAAGTCTCGCTGATTCTGCTCGACGTCGACCACTTCAAACGATTCAACGACACCTACGGCCACCCCGAAGGCGATCGCGTACTCAAGACCGTTTCGAAGCTCATCGAAAAGAGCGTGCGCGAAGTCGACATCGTCGCCCGGTACGGTGGTGAAGAGTTCGTCGTCATCTGCCCCGAGAAAGACGGCGAAGGCGCCATGATTCCGGCCAACCGCATTCGTACGGCAATCGAGAGCTTTGATTTCCGCATCAACGGACAGCCGGTTCCGATCACCGTATCACTCGGGGTATGCGCCTACCCAGAGCAGGCGCGCAGCAAGCAGGAACTCATCATGTACGCCGATGTCGCCTTGTACTATTCAAAAGAGTCCGGCCGCAATCGAGCCTCGCACTTTTCCCCTTCCATGCGCAGCGAAGAGATGCTGAAAGCCAAAGAGGAGAAGAAAAAAAAGAAGGCGGAAGAAGGCAAGCACTGAAGATCAGCGGATGGTCAGACAGAGCTTCACCAGGAAGAACGGCATGTTTTCGGTCACGCGCTCTTGTTTGTCCGAGTTGTCTTTTTCCGCGTATCTCATGAAATGCCAGGAACAAGCGGGAACATTCTCTTTAAAGATTCCGACTCATGTTTGATTTCGTTTTGATGGTGGCGATCGGCGGCTTCATCGGCTGGTCGACGAACGTACTGGCCGTGAAAGCCCTGTTTCGCCCGATCGAACCGCGTCCGTTCGGCCCCTTCGACATTCAGGGCCTGCTCCCCAAACGTCGCGGCGAGCTGGCCGAGAAGCTCGGCGCGACCGTCGAGCAGAACCTGCTGAATGCCCGTGATCTCGCCGCACAGGTGAAACCGTCCGATCTCGAACCGATTGTCGACCGCATGGTGGCTGAGTATACGCATGAGATGAGACAGAAAGTCCAGCAGGATTTCCCCAACATGTCCATCGTCATTCAGCCGTTGATCAGCTTCGGCGGCCCGCTCGTGGCGCGCGCCATCAGACAGCGCCTGCCCGAGATGATCGAGCGCGGCGCCGACGTGTTTGTCCAGAAAGTCTCCGTACAAAAGCTGGTGCGTGAGAAGGTCGAACAGATGGATCTCGAGAAACTCGAGTCCGTCATCCTCTCCGTCTCCGCCCGCGAACTGGTCTGGATCGAACGCCTCGGCGGCATCCTCGGCATGCTCGTCGGCGCCCTGCAATGGGGCATCATGCGCCTGCTGTAAAAGCACGCATCACCAAAACGCAACGCCTCCCTTTTCATTCACGAGTGGATCTCATCGGTAAAATTTTCGGTAACATCATCCGTGAGTGGATCGCGTTTCCGCCGACTCTCCGGTTGCCATGCCGGCCTGCATTGTGCTATGATCCGTGTCACCTGGCCGGTGCCCATAGCTCAGCTGGATAGAGCGACAGCCTCCGGAGCTGTAGGCCAGAGGTTCGAATCCTCTTGGGCACGCCGCAAACGGGCTTCAGATCACCATCTGAAGCCCGTTTTGCACTTCGGCGGCTCGTCACCCCCTGCTTCGAGTGCTCGACCGACGCGTCTCCGAGTGGTATCCTTTATCGCGTCGATTTGCGGGCGGCGTTTTCACCCGGCGACATGAGATCTCAGACAGCAAGCGGGGTGACCGTACATGGACCAGGCCACACACAGCAAGATCGTTTCGTTCATCTGGGGCATCGCGGACGACGTTCTGCGCGACCTGTTCAAGCGCGGCAAATACCCCGACGTCATCCTGCCCATGTGCGTGCTTCGCCGTCTCGACGCGGTTCTCGAGCCAACGAAAAAAAGACGTTCTCGCACAGAAGGAACTGCTCGACAAGGCAGGCATCACCGAACAGCAGGCCGCTTTGTGCAGTGCGGCCGGTCAGGCGTTTTACAACACCTCGAAGTTCACTCTTCGTGATCTGCTTTCGCGCGGTAGCCGGCAACAACTGCTGGCTGATTTCACGGCCTATCTGGATGGATTCTCGCCGAACGTGCAGGAAATTCTCGAAAACTTCAAGTTCCGCAATCAGATTCCAACCCTGTCACGCGCCGATGCGCTTGGAACTCTCATTGCCAAGTTTCTCTCACCCGACATCGACCTCAGCCCGAGAGCCACCGACAATCACGCGATGGGAACGATCTTCGAGGAACTGGTACGCAAGTTCAACGAAGAGAACAACGAAGAGGCCGGCGAACACTGGACCCCTCGCGATGCCGTCAAGCTGATGGCCGATCTGATCTTTCTGCCGATCGCGGACCGCCTCGAATCGGGTTCGTATCTACTCTAAGACGGGGCCTGCGGCACGGGCGGCATGCTGACGGTCGCCGAAGAACGGCTCTGCGAACTCGGCAAGGCCCGAGGCAAGAAGATCGTCACCCACCTGTATGGGCAGGAGATCAACCCCGAAACCTTCGCGATCTGCAAAGCCGACATGCTGTTGAAGGGCGAAGGTGAGAACGCCGAGCACATCAGGGGCGGCGCGGAATGGAGCACGCTGTCGCACGATGCGTTCCCCGCGCAGACCTTTGATTTCATGCTCTCGAATCCACCGTACGGCAAGAGTTGGAAGAAGGATCTCGAAAACATGGGCGGCAAGGAGGGCATGCGCGACCCTCGATTCAAGGTGATGCACCACGACGCGGAACTTTCGCTGGTGCCGCGTTCTAGTGATGGTCAGATGTTGTTTCTCGCGAACATGGCGCACAAGATGAACGAGAAAACCGTGCTCGGCAGTCGCATCGCCGAGGTTCACAACGGCTCATCGCTGTTCACCGGCGACGCCGGGCAGGGCGAAAGCAACATTCGCCGCTGGATCATCGAAAACGACTGGCTCGAAGCCATCGTCGCCCTGCCGTTGAACATGTTCTACAACACCGGCATCGCCACCTACATCTGGGTGCTGAACAACCGCAAGCCAGAGCATCGCCGCGGAAAAGTACAACTCATCGACGCCACGCAGTGGTTCAAGCCCTTGCGCAAGAACCTGGGCAAGAAGAACTGCGAGTTGTCTGAAGAGGATATTCAGCGCATCTGCGATGTGTATTTATCGTTCAAAGAGACCGAACAGTCGAAGATCTTCCCGAACGAGGGGCTGGGATACTGGAAAGTGACTCTGGAACGGCCGTTGCGTCTGCATAGCCGCGTGACGGACGAAGCCGTCGATAACCTGCGTTTCGCCTCGGGCGACGAGGAACTGCGCCGCGAGCTGTTCGCCGAGTTCGGCCCTGCTCTCTTTTCGGATTTTTCTGCCGTGAAATCGGGTGTTGAAGCTTTTCTCGAAGCTCAAGGAACCAACGACGGCGACGGCGAAGACGAAGAGGCAGAAAAAAAGGGCCTGCCCGAGAAAACAATACGTCGACTGCTCGACCCGAAAACGTGGGCGCACGACGATCAGCTCTCACGCGCCGCACAGGTTCTGCAGAATGCGCTTGGCGACCGGCTGTATGAAGATCACAACGAGTTTCGCGCCAAGGCGAACGCCGTCTTCGAGAATGAACGCCTCAAACTGAACGCGTCGGACCGCAAAACGCTGTTAAAGGCCATCAGTTGGCGGGTCGAGTCGGCCCCGCCGGTCATCTCGCGAATACACAAACCGGGCAAGATGAAGCCCGACCCGTTACGCGGACTGTACCAGGTGTTCATCGACGGAAAGTCCGCCATTGCTGAGTATGAGGCCGACACAGATCTGCGCGACACCGAGCAGATTCCGTTACTTGAAGAAGGCGGCATCGAAGCCTTCATCAAACGCGAAGTCCTGCCGTATACGCCCGACGCGTGGCTCGACGAGAGTAAAACCCAGATCGGCTACGAGATCAGCTTCACCAGACACTTTTACAAACCCCAACCCCTGCGCTCACTCGACGCCATCCGCGCCGATATCCTCGCCCTCGAAAAAGAGTCCGAGGGCCTGATCGCCGAAATCATCGGCAGAAGCGAGTGAACATGCTATATGGTCGTGGTTTTCGGAATTGTCATGATCACTAAGCTTCACGCAAAACAGGCGTATTATCAATGAGCGAACATACCAGCAAACCGTATTCAGAATACAAGAACTCGGGGCAAGCCTGGCTTGGGCAGATCCCGAAGCATTGGGACCTGTTGCCCAATCGAGCTCTTTTCGTCGAGATCAACGACCGTGATCATCCTGACGATCAGATGCTTTCTGTGACTATCAACAAGGGGGTTATTCACCAAAAAGCACTTCTTGCAGGCACCTCCAAGAAAGACAGTTCAAATCTCGATAAAACCGCATACAAACTAGTACACCCCGGCGATATCGTCTACAATAAGATGCGAGCATGGCAGGGTGCCGTCGGTATGTCAGGACTTCGAGGCATTGTCAGCCCCGCATATGTCGTCGTTCGCCCACGTCATCCGAGACTGCGAGCTGAGTTTTTCCACCACCTGTTTAGAACCGTTGGCTTCGCAAAGGAAGCAGAAAGGTGGTCATACGGGATAACTTCAGACATGTGGAGCCTGCGTCCTGAGCATTTCAAGCTGATTTACTCTCCGCTTCCCCCCGTATTAGAGCAGATTGCAATTCTTCGGTATCTGAATTGGATGAGTGGTGGCATTGAGAAGGCGATTCGGGCGAAGAAGAGGTTGATTGGGTTGTTGAATGAGCAGAAGCAGGCCATCATCCACCAGGCCGTCACGCGCGGCCTCGACCACAATGTCCCCCTCAAACCCTCCGGCATCCCCTGGCTCGGCCACATCCCCCAACATTGGGAAGTAATTCGAAACATGGCCCTTTTCTCGCAACGGGTTACCGCAGGAAAGCCTGGATTACCGATCCTCAAAGTAAGTTTGAGAACAGGTGTAACAACAGATGACTTGGACCAGTTCGGTCGACCAAAAAGATTAATCGCCGATGTCACAAAGTACAAGCTCGTACAGTGCAACGATATTGCCTATAACACCATGCGAATGTGGCAGGGAGCTGTGGGCGTTGCACCAGTCGATGGTATGGTGAGCCCGGCATACGTTGTGTTAATGCCACGAGTCGGCGTTTTGCCAGATTTCTATTGTCTCGTCTTTCGAACAAGTGCTTATAAGCTTGAGATTAACAGAGTCTCAACCGGAATTGTTTCAGATAGAAATCGCTTGTATTGGGATAGCTTCAAGCAAATGCCGAACATTGCCGTGCCTCTCCATGAACAAAAGCAAATTGTCGCCCACATCAGGCAAGAAGCCGAACTCCTTGATCGTGCCATTCACAGTGCAGAACGTGAAATCGCCTTTCTCCGCGAGTATCGCACGCGGTTGACGGCCGATGTGGTCACCGGCAAACTGGACGTTCGAGAAGCCGCTTCGCGCTTGCCTGATGAAGAAGTGATAGTGCCTGAAGTCTCAGATGACGGCGGCATCGATGATGCCGATAAAATGCTCGAGGACACGGAGGGGGAGGAAGAGTGAGGCAGGAGGAATTGATCGTCCTGGTGGACAAACTTCGACAAGAGCCTGCCGAGACGGAATGGCTCGAGTTCAAATCAAACCACGTTGAGCCCTCCAGACTGGGTCAGTATCTTTCCGCGCTTGCCAACGCCGCCTGCTATCATCACAAACACCGCGCCTATCTCGCCTTTGGCATACATGACGAGACCCACGCAGTCTGCGGCACCACCTTCGATGCCGAAAGAGAGAAGGCCAAGGGGAATCAGGCTCTTCTTCCCTGGCTGAACTCCCAGCTTCAACCGACGATCGGGCTCGAAGTTCATGTGATCGCTCACCCTCGCGGTCGCGTGGTGCTCTACGAAATCTGGCCCGCTCCCGACCGCCCCGTCTGCTTTCAGAAAATCGCCTATATCCGCATCGGAAGCCATCTCGCCGAACTGAAGAACCACCAGGAAAAAGAACGCGCCATCTGGAACAGCCGGTCCGACTGGTCGGCGGAAGTCCGAGACGAACTCTCCATTGCCGACCTCGACCCCGAGGCTCTGATCAAGGCACGACAGCAGTTTCTCATCAAACACCCCGCTCAGGCGCAACAAGTCAGCGAGTGGGACAACCTCACCTTTCTCAACAAAGCCGGCCTGGCGATTCGCGGCCATCTCACCAATTCCGCACTGCTTCTGCTCGGTCGACCGGAGTCGGCCGGTCTGCTGTCGCCCGCCGTCGCTCGACTTTCGTGGATTCTGAAAAACGAACGCAACGAGGAACTTGATTACGAGCATTTCGGGCCGCCTTTCCTGCTCTCAGTCGATCGCCTGCTGGGACGCATCCGTAATTTGACGGTGCGTGCCATGCCCAGCGGGACTCTGTTTCCGCAGGAGATAAGCCAATATGACACCTGGGTCATTCGCGAGGCCCTGCATAACTGCATCGCTCACCAGGACTATCGTCTGCGCGGTCGCGTCACGGTCGTTGAAACTCCTGATTTCCTTCTGTTTACCAATGTCGGTTCTTTTCTGCCGGGCAACGTCGAGCTGGTCATCAGGCAAGATGCACCACCCGACATCTACCGCAACCCGTTTCTCGCAGAGGCCATGGTCAACCTGAACATGATCGATACCCAGGGAGGCGGCATCAAACGCATGTTTCGCATGCAGATGCAAAGATTTTTTCCACTGCCGGACTATGACCTGAGTCAGCCCGAGCGAGTCGCCGTGAAACTGATCGGCCGCGTCATCGATGAGCAATACACCCAACTGCTCATGCAGAGGGGCGATATCACTCTCGAGCAGGTAATGCTCCTTGACCGCGTACAGAAACGTCTGCCGATTCCGCGCGAGGCTCACCGACAAATGAAAAATGCCGGCCTCATCGAGGGCCGATATCCGAACTCGATGGTCAGCGGCCTGATTGCCCGCGCCACTTCTCAGAAAGCCCGACATATCCGCGAACGCGGTTTGGACAACCAGTATTATCTCGATCTGATCATGGCCCTGGTGAAAGAGCATGCCCCGGTTACCCGCGAAGACATCAACCAGCTCCTGCTCGATAAACTGCCTGATATTCTCACGCCGCAACAGAGAGACAGGAAGATCCATAATCTGCTCTGCGAGCTTTCCCGCAGGAAGATGATTCGCAACCAGGGAAGTCGCAAGATACCACAATGGATTCTGACTCAAAACGAAACGTGATAGTATTAAGCGTAAATTAGCATTAAATTAGCAATAAACGACATGCGCTCGATACGCGAAAACAGGCTTTAACAGAGGGTTTTCATTTGCTTTCAATTCGACGAGTTCAAGCAATAAACAATCCAGCAACTTCACAGCCGGGGTTGTTTGATGGTCATTTGACGGCGGAGGCGTTTCACCGCCGGATGTATGCCATCGTGGGTTTAAAATGTGCTTCAATACTGGATATTTTGCGTTTGCGTCTTATTTGATGGTCATTTGCCAGCAATCAACGCGGGGGGGGAGGCAACAGGGCATGACACCGACCGACATGAGCGAGAAAGGACTCGAAAGTCTGATCGTCACCGAGATGACCGGGCGCCCCGGCCCCGACCTGACCAGCCCGACGACGGTTACCGATTCCGGTGCCGGGTTCGGGGGCACCGGGTGGCTGAACGGGCTTCCGCAGGATTTTCATCGCGACATGTGCGTCGACCTGGCCCAGCTCACCCGATTTCTGCTCGACACTCAGCCGAAGCTCGAATCAGCCCTCGATCCGGCCAACGATTCTCCGGTTCGGCGGCAGTTTCTCGCTCGCCTGTTCCATGAAACGCGAAAGCGGGGCGTCATCGATCTGCTGCGCAACGGCCTGAAACACGGAGCACACGACATCTGCCTGTTTTACGGCACTCCCAGCCCCGGCAATGCCAAAGCGGTCGCTCTGCACGCCAAAAACCGATTCAGCGTCACGCGCCAACTACGTTACAGCCGCGAAGAGACCCGACGCGCGCTCGATCTCTGCCTGTTCATCAACGGACTGCCGGTCGCCACGTTCGAACTCAAGAACAACCTCACCAAACAGACGGTCGAAGACGCCGTCGAGCAGTATCGACGCGACCGCGACCCGCGGGAACCGCTGTTCGAGTTCGGCCGCTGTATCGTGCATCTCGCCGTCGATGAAAGCGAAGTGCGCATGTGCACCGCTCTCGACGGCAAAAAATCCTGGTTTCTGCCCTTGAATCAGGGCTGGAACGACGGCGCCGGCAACCCGCCCGACCCGACCGGACTCAGAACCAGCTTTCTCTGGCGTCGTCTGTTGACGCCGTCGAGCCTGACCAACATCATCGAAAACTACGCGCAGATCGTCGTCGAGACCAACCCGAAGACCGGGCAGAAGCGGAAAAAGCAGATCTTTCCCCGGTATCACCAGCTCGACGTGGTGCGGCGATTGCTCGCGGATGTCGCCCTACACGGTGTGGGCAAACGATATCTCATTCAACACTCGGCCGGTTCGGGCAAGTCGAACTCGATTGCCTGGCTGGCGCACCAGCTGATCGGCGCCCGGAAAGACGGCAAGCCGATCTTCGATTCGATCATCGTGATCACCGATCGGCGCGTTCTCGACCAGCAGATCTGCGACAACATCAGACAGTTCGCCCAGATCAGCGCCACCGTCGGCCATGCCGAGAATGCCGGTGATCTGCGCACGTTCATCGAAAGCGGCAAGAAGATCATCATCACGACCATCCAGAAGTTTCCGTTCATTCTCGATGAAATCGGTGACGACCATCGCGACCGAACCTTCGCCCTGATCATCGACGAAGCCCATTCGGCGCAGGGCGGCAAAACCAGTCTCGCGGTAAACGCCGCGCTGGCCGACCCGGAAGACACGGTGAACGAAGCTCTGGAAAAGAGGATGCAGAGCCGCAAGATGCTGACCAACGCCAGCTATTTCGCCTTCACGGCGACCCCCAAGAACAAGACGCTCGAACTGTTCGGGCACCCGATGGCCGGCCCGGAGGGAAAGACCGAACATCACCCGTTCGCGCATTATTCCATGAAGCAGGCGATTCAGGAAGGGTTCATTCTCGACGTACTGAAGTATTACACCCCGGTCAACAGCTATCTCAAGCTTATCAAGACCGTCGAGAGCGACCCGGAGTTCGAGACCCGCAAGGCGAAGAAGAAACTGCGCCGCTATGTCGAGACCCATGAGAAGGCGATTCAGCGAAAAGCCGAGGTCATGATCGCTCATTTTCACGAGCAGGTTGCGGGGCTGAACAAGATTCGCGGCGAAGCCCGGGCGATGATCGTCACGGGGAGCGTCGAACAGGCCATTCGTTACTACTTCGCGTTTTGTACCAGTTTACAGGAACGAAAAAGCCCCTATAAAGCCATTGTCGCTTTTGCCGGAGAACATGAATTCGAAGGGGATAAAGTCACCGAGGCATCGTTGAACGGATTTCCGTCGAGCGAGATTCCCGATCGGTTTCGAGAGCATCCGTACCGGTTTCTGATCTGCGCCGAGAAGTTTCAGACCGGGTATGACGAGCCGCTTCTGCACACGATGTACGTTGACAAGGTGCTGGCCGGCGTGAAAGCGGTGCAGACACTTTCGCGTTTGAATCGTTCATACCCGGACAAGCACGATGTCTTCGTGCTCGACTTCGTCAATCACAGCGGAACCGTTCTTGCCGCATTCGAGCCTTACTACCGAACGACGATTCTCGCCGAAGAAACCGACCCGAACAAACTGCACGACCTGAGAAACACCCTGGACAAAAGTCAGGTCTATAGCCAATCTCAGGTTGACGAACTCGTACAGAAGTTTTTCGCCAATGCGGGACGAGAGGTGCTCGACCCGATTCTCGATCTCTGTGTCGAAGAATACAAGAAGCTCGGCGAGGACGACCAGGTGCAGTTCAAGGGCAAGGCCAAGGCCTTTTGCCGATGTTACGACTTTCTCGCCTCTCTCCTGCCCTATTCCAGCGCCGACTGGGAAAAGCTCTCGATCTTTCTGAACTATCTGATTCCGAAACTACCGGCCCCCCGCGAAGAAGATCTGACCCGGGGACTGCTCGAACTCATCGACATGGAAACCTACCGCGTCGAGAAAAAGGCAGCTCTGGCCATCAAGCTCCCTGACCAGGACGCCCGAATCCTTCCTTCTCCCGTTGATGGTGAAGGCAAAGGCTTTCAGAAAAACACGGACAAATTGTCCAACATTCTGAAGAGCTTCAACGAGCAGTTCGGCCGCCTCTTCAAAGACTCAGATCGCGTGTTCAAGCGCATTCGCGAAGATATTGCGCCGCGCGTCGCCGCCAATGAAGCATATCAAAACGCGAAAAAACACACGCCGGGCGCGGCGAAACTCGAGCACGACAAGGCTCTTCAGACCGTCATGATCTCTCTACTGAAGGACGACACCGAGGTCTACAAGCACTTCATGCAGAACGAAGCGTTCAGACAGTTCGTCACCGATCTGGTGTACCAGCTGACGGAAGCCGCGTAGCGTATGGCAAGTGCGCGAGAAATCAGCTGAAGAACTTCTTGAGGGTGTCGAAGAAGCGGTTGATGAAGGAGGTGAACTTCTTCATACCCTTCTCGAACCAGTTCATGAGGTCCTGGGCATCGAACGGCTTACTGACACCGCTTGTCCCGCTCTGAGTGCCGGTATTGGTCGTGCCTGAATCGGACGTTTGGTTGCCGGAGCCGGTCATGCCGGTCGAATTGTCCGAGCTTGAGCTATTGCTTCCGGCTTCCTGATCAGCTTTTTTCGGATGAACGAATCGGCGATTGTACTTTTCGATAAACTTTTTCTTCTGCAGGTCCCAGGTGCGAACCAGTGCCTGTTCAGGGCTTAACGCCAGCGTCAAGACCCATCCTTTCTCCGGCATGATATTCGGGACGTGAACGCACGTGACGCGACCAACCTTGTTCGACTCGTGCATGTAGTTCCTGCTGCCCGGCCGGGTGTGCCGATGGCCGGCCACCCACAGAAACACCTGTTCGTGCTTTTTCAGAATGGCCTTGATACGTGTCGCGGGCTGCGCTGTCGAATGCACTTCCGGCAGGCCTTCTTCATCATCCTTGTCGACGTAGCTCCCTTCCAGCGGGGCGTGGGCAAAAACAACCGTGGGGAGATCGGGGTTCTCTTCGAGCTGCTTTTCGAGAAACTCGATCGTCTCGTCAGACAGCGAAGCAATCGGTTTCGGCTGTATCGCATCGGTCGGCAGGAAGATCAGCAGATGACCGCCCTGCTTCTTCGCAAAACGCAGGTGTTTCTGACCGAAAGCCTCTTTGAAGCGCGCGAGCTTGGCTTTTTGCTCCGCCCGACTGCCGCGGCTCTTCTTGCCGTCCTTGCCGATCTTGTCGTCATACAGATAATCGTGGTTGCCGGGAATCGCCCACACTTCCGGCTTCAACATGTTCACCAGGCGAGCCGCAAGCTGTAATTCCGCATCAGAGCCGACCTTTTCAACCAGGTCGCCCAACAGGGCCACGGCTTCAATGCCTTTCATGTCATTGACGGCTTCGACCAGCTTCACCGCCGTCTGCCAGTTCTCGTCACGCACATGCAGGTCGCTGAGAATCGCCATGACAAAAGGTTTCGGAGCCACAGCCGCCGGCACCGACGGGGCCGCGGCCGCCTGATTAGCGACGGCTGCCCCGGCACCCGGCTGCAGAGCCGCCAGCGGGTTGGACGCACTCGAGGCCCACACAGAAGTCACGTTCCACGCCGATGCCAGCACCAGCACAAGAACCAGGAATGCCCGGAAGCCACGTTTCGTCATCTTCAACATATCGGTTCCTCGCTTTGTCTCAGCAGATTTCGTCATTCGTCTTTCGTCTTTCCTTCATCATCCTTGAGGTATTGTACCCCATCTCACTTCCTCAAACGGATTCCATTCTCTTTCTGTGACACGATCGAAGCGCAGGCCAGAGGCGAGATCGCCAAAGAAGAAAACAGCCCGGAAAAAGGCTTCCGGGCTGTTTTTCAGATCGTTGTCGGAACTTACGGTTCAACGCACATCTTCTTCAGGGTCTGGTAGTCTTCCTGGCTCTTCTGAAGGCTCTGATACATCTTCTGAGCCTCATCGTTCCTGCCCTGCTCGAGCAGCTTGTTATACTGCATGTAGTTTTCGTAATAGACCTTTTCAGCCGCCTGCACGTCAGCTGCGGTTACCGGGCCCATGTCCGCCGACGGGCGTCCACCAGGGGTGTAAACCGAACCGAAACCACCCACTCCCTCGACCGTGGTTCCGGCCCCACCAATCTGGATGCCGCCGTTCGGATTTCCCATAATCGTTTCGCTGCCGCCAATGGTCTGGCCGCTGCCCATATTGGTGCCACGATTGAAGGGGTTCATGCGTCCGAGATTGACATTCGCGCGCAGGAACTTTTCGGCCCACTTGGCCACCTTGCCACCCAGGAACCCGCCGACGATACCACCAATAATCGGCCCAATGACCGGTATCGGCGCGCCAAGCATCATACCAATCGTTGAACCGATTGTCTGGCCGGCGAGGTCGACATAATCGATCTTGCGAAGCGTATCCATCAGACGGAACTGCGTCTGGCCGCGCATGCTGGTTCCGGCCGATGCACCGAGCTGACTGCCGAGATGACCGCCCAGAACCGGCAACAAGGCGCCGGCAATGGCACCGACGGGGCCGGGCAGAATAGCCTTGGCAACCGTTGCCACAACCGAACCACCGGCCGCGCCGACCGCGCCGCCGACTACTGAACCGGCGAATTCAGCCGTTGCCACCGACTTGGCGGCTTCAGCGAAGTTGACCCGCTGGCCTTTGATGATCTGGGTTGCGACCTTGGTGCCGACGGCCACACCTGTCGTGATCAACAGATTTTTGGGCGAGAGAGCACTGAATACGGACCCCGACGACCCCTTCGCCGTTGTCTTGGCCGACGTCGAAGTCTTGGCGCCAGAGGAAGGCGCTCCGGCTTCTAACCCGAGAGTCGTGCCCAGAAAGAAGATCGCCAATAGAATCGAGAGCATCCGTCTTCGTCGTTGCATGAACATCATCATGGTTCCTACCTCCTCGCCCATTGCAGGCGTGCATTTCAGGCACATACGGTACACGATCTTTACCATTATACAGATAAAACCGGGGGTCCGGGGTAAAATCCGCCCACGAAACGTTCGCACCATGAACAACCTGTATGCCGACGGACATGCCGTTAACGGCGACCGCGCCTTCAACGGTCCCGGAAAGGTAACCTCGCATCCACCGGGGCCGTATCTGCAGAAGCTGTATGCGTTGCTGCCGGCATCCATTCGCGAACGCGTGCCGCCCCCTTCCTCACTGGAAGTGAATGACGCGGCCGCCGACCCGGCCCTCGAAAAGGAGTTCCGGATTCGGCGATGGGCGCACTCGTTCTTCAACCCACCGGAAGAAGACGATTAGCAGGCGAATGCAGGGATTGCGGGCTGGTTTCAGCGACTTTCGCTGACAGTGATAATCGTCGCGACCTGCGGCTTACCGACCGCCAGAGCGAGATCGGCATCATGATTTCCGCAATCGACCACCTGCAGTGAGGTTGAGCCGCTTGCCGCTGCGTCTTTCGCCGCCGGATGCAGAAACCCGACCGTATGCGCCAGGAAGATGCGGTCGCCGGGCTTGGCCCGCGCCAGCCAGTCAGCTATGGGCGAGGCACTGCACAGCTGCGGCCAGGTCAACCCCACGGTATTGAACGGCATCATGCGTTCTTCGAGGCTGGAATGAAAAATAGCATCAGGAGCGCGACTCGGCACGGCAGCTGCTGACGCCGACGCCGGCCAGGTTTGATCCTGACGATTGCCTTCGAGATCGTGTGAAAACCAGATGAGCCACACCGCATCTTCGCCCACAGACTGCGCTCCGGCCGGATTTTCCTTTTTCAGCTTTTCGATCAGAGAGCCGTAGGTTTCCCCTGCCGGAAGAATCACGCGCGCATCGAGCGTCGCGGTCGCATATCCCCCGGGAATGAAAAAACAACCATCGCGAACATCGAACTGGGCTGGATCATACTGAGATTTCTGCGGCAATCCCTTGCCGGAAGGCAGAATCGACCCGGCACCAAACGTGGTCAGATACTGCGGATCAAGGTCGCCGGCCGAAGCCACGGCGACAAAGGCGAACCCGAGAAACAAGGCGAGGGCAACAGAGTGACTGATTTTCACATCTAATTCCTTAACAAATCGTATTTATGCTGCAATCCCAAGATATCATATCCTGACCGCAAAGACAGTCCGTTCACGGACTGTAATTCCTGGTGAGAAACATGTGGCTGGTCAGGCCGTTTCGAGCCTCTGTCGCTTGGCACGAACCGCTTCGGCCACTTCGATCATCGACTCATCTCGCTTCTTCGTCGAACTGCTTTGAGACATCTCGTCATGTTGCCGACTTTCAGAGGACGATTCACTCTGCTACGACAGGTTTGAGTCTCTGGTTCAGCGCCGCCTCGCGATGCTGCTGGCCGATACCCAGCGCCAGCGCGACCGCCAGCCAGATGAATGACACCGCCAGACCCAGTTTCGGCAACAGCAGGTGCGGGTCGCCAATCGCGTTCACCCAGGCAAAAATGCTTGCCGCGAGCGCGTCGCCGCCGCGATACAGCACGGTATCGATCAGATTCTTCGCCTGGTATTTCTCTTCACGCGACACCACGGTGAACAGCACTTCGCGCGCAGGTCGAGCAATCGAATAGTTGGCCGCCTTGCGTGTAATCTCGACCACCGCAAACACCGACAGCATCGGAGCAGCAGACAGTCCCAGAAACCCTCCGATGGTGATCAGAGGCACCAGACTGAGACACAGGCTGACTCCCAGCAGCGAGAGCAGATGCCCGGTGGCGAAGACCTGCAGAAACAGCGTCACGGCCGCAACCCAGGTGTTGAGCTTGCCGAAAAAGGCGGTGCGCTGATCGGCATCGGCGAGAGCTTCTTTGACAATCGCTGCCTTGTTGAAATACAGCAGAGATGAGGTAAACGTATACAGCAGAATGAACACACAGATGCCGAGAAGATAGGGCGATAACGCCAGTTGCCTGAACCCCGACAGCGAATCAGACCAGCTGCCGCCAGCCTTGATCGGTTTCGATGATTCCATTTCCGACTTCGGTTCCGGGTTCGCGGAAGCAGGTGGCACGGTCGAGCGGTCTTCCGGAGCCAGCATTAACTCTTCTCCAGCGGTGATGGCACGGGTCGCCTTCAGCGTGGCCTCGAGCAGCACCATGGCAATCAAGAGAAGAGCATGTCGCCCAATGAGAGGGGTCAGCCACGCCGCGCACGCCGAACCGCCGATCTGACCCAGGGTTCCACCTGCTCCGATGAAGCCGAACAGACGCTTTCCCTGTTCCGAGGTGAAGCGATCCGCCATGAAGCTCCAGAACACGGAAACGACGAACAGGTTGAAAACCGAGACCCAGAGAAAAAAGAAGCGACCGATCCAGATTTGCCACGTTGCCGGTGCAACTTCAAACCCGATGAAGAACAGGAACAGGTTGATCACGAAAAATCGATTGACCCAGGGAATGAAGACACGGCGCGGCCGGCGCGTGCTGATCAGGCTGAATAACGGGTTCGCGATGAGCATGACGCCCATGGAAGCGATAAAAAGCCACGACAACTGATCGAGGCCCCCCGCGACACCGATTTCATCTCGCAGGGGCTGTATGGCGTAATACCCGGCCATCAGACAGAAGAAGTAGACGAACGACCATCCCAGCGCCCGCCGTTCTTCCGGACGATAGGCGACGAACGGCATCAGGAGCGCAGCCAGTTGATCGGATTCAATCGCGCCAACGCCCGTTCGGCCACTTGAGAGTACCGGAGATCTCCGGAGAGAAGTCGCATCATCGCAAGGCCGGCGCCGGGGCGTTTCACAATTCCAGTGTAACCAAGTCGCCCCAGATAGAAATACGCGGCCGCCAGTTTGCGCGCCCAGCTCATCTCGGAACCGAACTCTTTTTGTACAAGTTTTGTGTATTCGGCAAGAGCATCAGAAGCGCCTTTTATGGCACGAGCTATCGCTTCACCCGCGCGCAGGCCGGTCCAGATCGCCCAGCGGATTCCTTCGGCGGTGAACGGATCAACGCATCCGGCGGCTTCTCCGGCCAGAATCGCCCGCTCGGCATGCAGATCGAAGTCGCCATCCCATAACAGGACAGGATGTCCGAACCACTTGCCTTTGGCGAGGTCGAGGCCGGCTTCGCGTACCAGTTCCTCGAGCAGCTTTACCAGATTCGGCTCTTCACCACCCTTGAACGAACCGATTCCGATCGAGTAGCCGTCAGCTTTCGGGAACACCCATCCGTATCCGAACTTCACTCGACCAAAGTCGACAATCGCCGTCCTTGATGGTTGCAGATCAGGGATTTCCGCTTCAAGTGCGGCTCCGCGAATGAACCGACGAGTACTGAAGCCCAGAGGGGCACTCAGTGTGCCTTTGGCGCCTTCGGCCAGAACGACCCACTCGGCCGCGACAGGCCCGGCGTCGGTCTGCAGCAGCCACCCGGCGCCGTGACGCGCAGCCGAAACAACGCGGCACGCGGGCTGAATCACGGCTCCGCGGCGCTGCGCCTCATCGAGCAGCAGCTTGTCGAGCGGCTCACGGCGCGTCAGCCAGAGTGACTGGTCTTCGGGCAGCTCGAGATCGATCGGGTCGCCGCCGCACCAGGTAAATCGCACGTGGCGAATGCGGCGATTGATGACCGGTTCGAGCGAGAAGTCGAACCAGCCGGCGACCTGACGAGAGATACCCGCACCACACGGTTTGTAGCGCGGAATCGCCTCTTTTTCACAGAGAAGCACGGACAGACCGGAGCGAGCCAGCTGCCACGCGGCACTGCCGCCGGCCGGTCCGCCGCCGATGACGACGACGTCAAAACGACGATCGGCGGTCATTCGATGACGGAATACACTCCGAGATTTTTCAGGAACAGGGTCTTGCCTTCAAGCTTCTTGAGAATGCGCGCCTGTTCTTCAGCGGTTGAGGCCGCTTCGAAGTCCATGAAAAAGAGATCTTTCCAGGGCTTGCTGCCGAAGAAATACGTCTGAATCGAGTATAATTGCAGCTTCTCGGCACGCAGCACATCGAGTACCTCGCCCATCGAGCCGACATTATTCTGCAGAGCGAACAAGACGGCCCCGCGCTGCCCCTTCCCGACATGCTGTTCGGGTTCGCGGCGCAGCGTCAGGCAGCGATAGGGCCACTCTTCGGAGGCTTTGATTTCATCCTGGAGGGTATGGGCCTCGATGGTTTTGGCCACGGCCCCAGGCACCAGACCGGCAATCGGACTGACGTCGACCAGGCTTTCGACGATCTCGTCGACGGAGCGGCAGATGACGATCTTGACCGGGAACGAGATACTCTGGGCCCAGTCGCGCACCAGAGGGAAGAACTCTTTGGTGACGAGAATCTGCGACACTTTCATGATGTCGCTCGCCCCGCGACTGATCAACGCGAACGTGCGTCGCACCCGGGTCTCGGCCACAATGTGATAGTTCTGCGCCAGAAGTTCTTCGAGCAGAAAGCGAATGTCGGGCAGATCACCGGAAAGCGGGAAGAACCCGATGTTCGAGTGGCCCTGATTGAGCGATTTGATGACATCGCGCGGGTGTTCGAACGCATGGACGTCAACGGCAGCGCCGAGCTGCTTCAGCGCGGCATCGTGCACCCATCCGTATTTTTCGCCGAGCAGCGCCACTTTCTGGCGGCCCTGAAGTGCACGGCAGGCCGAGAGAATCTCGGTATAGATGCTGCGCAACGCTTCATGGCTCAGCTTCTGCTTTGCCAAATCGAGGCGTTTGAGAATTTCGGCTTCTCGCTGCGGAGTGTATGCCGGCGCACCGGATTCCGACTTGACGTTCATCGCCTCGATCACGGCTTGAGCGCGCGATTCGAGCAGCTTCACGATTTCGCTGTCAAGGTGGTCGATCGTCTGTCTGATCTGTTTCAGGTCATTTGTCACGGCCTTTCTCCTTCTCTCGTGGGTGCGGAAATAGCTTACACTCGGGATCATCTTCACGGCAATAGGGTTTTTCATACCGACAGGGAGAACCGGCATTGCGGAAAATGCGCGGCGCGGCCTCGCGCACCAGGCGCAGCATGCTGTCAGCCAGCTGACGGATCTCCCATTGGGCTTTCAGGCAGCAGCGCTGTTCGAAGAAGTTGAACAGACTGCGGGCATTCAGGGTAAAAACCAGTTTGGTTTCAATCGCATTCGGAAAAATGTAGCGCGCATCTTCGGGCGGAACGCCGAGTTCCGACAGGCGTCGATAGGCATCAAGGGTTGCCTGTACCGCCTGATCAAAGATCGCTTTCGCTTCTGATCGAGCTTTGATGGTAGGCGGAGTGACGCAGGGAACCTGAGGCAGGTTGTGATAGTCAACATAACGCTGACTTTCCTGCGAGTACGAGGCGATACGATGCCGCACCAGCTGATGCGAGAGAGCACGCGAAACGCCGTCGACACTGAAGGTGAAGGCCGCGTGTTCATACGGCGAAAGATGGTTGCGACGGCGCAGCAGTGCCAGCAACCGATCGCACTCTTCGTCGGAAAGACGATCATCGATCGCCCGGGCGGCACGTGCCGAATAGCAGCGGCGAGCCGCCAACGCGACAATGCGATCGGGGTCAGGCGTATATCGAAGCAGCAGGACTTCCATGGAGGAATGCTGTCAACCGAAAACGGGGCGGCACGTATGCCGCCCCGCTCTGGTGCATGTAATGATCGTAACCGTTCTTACTTGGTTTCGGCTGCCTTTTCGGCATCCTTGGCCTTGGTGTCGGCCTTGGCTTTCTTGGCTTCGGGAGCGGGTTTCGCTGCCGGCTTGGCCACGGGCTTCCTGGCCTTGACCGGATTCTCGGCCACGTGGGTCTTGTGCGCTTCGATCTTCTGCTTGAATTTCTCGACGCGACCGGTGGTATCGAGCAGGCGCTGCGTGCCGGTAAAGAACGGATGGCAGTTCGAACAGACTTCGACTTTCAGTTCTTTCGCCGTAGACATGGTCTCGAATGAGTTGCCGCAGGCGCAGGTCACGTTGATCTTGTGGAATTCGGGATGGATCTTGGGTTTCATTGAATACTTCTCCGTCGCTCAGGACATGAATTGTTTCGAAGCCTCTTCAAGGCTGTCATACGTTTGAATGATGTGCTGCAGCTGGATCAGCTTGAAGATGCCGTAGATGTAGGCATTCAGGTTGATCAGCTTGAGGTCGCCGCCGGAATCGCGGAGCTTCTTCAGTGTGCCGATGAAGAAGCCGAGACCCGACGAATCGATGTAGTTCATCTTCTCGAGATCAAGCACCAGTCGAACTTTCCCTTCCTGGACCATCTGGTTGATGCGTTCCTTCGCAAGAGGGAGGGTCCACATGTCCAGGTCGCCGATCAGAGAGAGAACGACGTATCCTTTTTCAACGTTCCGCTGGTCAAAGCTCAGTTTGGGCTTTTCCTTGTCGGATCCGGGTTTGCGTTCGGTCATTTCGTTCCTCCGTTCTTGGGGTTGTGCCGGGGTTTTTTCCGGACGATTTCCATGGCATGCAGGACAGCGGTCATGACATCAGCGCGCCACTGCGCCGACGCTAGATTGACATTCGTGAACACTTCGCCGATTTCGGTGACCACATAACGCGGTGGCAACGTATTCAGCGCCAGAGCCACCACATCGAGATGGCAGCGCGAACAACGGCAGAATGCAGGATCTTTCTTCAGCATCTCATCGGCCACCTCGTTCGTGACCTTTTCCATGCGATTCAGCAGCTGTACATCAGACACGTTTCACCTCAGTTGCCAAGCTTGGCCCGCAGCGTTTTCGGGTCGATATTCAACAGGCGTGCTGCCTGCAGTTTATTCCCGCGGGTATATTCTACTACTTTTCGAACGTACATGCGCTCCATTTCTTCAAGAGATAAAATTTTCTCTTCAGAGAAGCCGCCGAGATCGAAGGACCCCTGTTCCCTTCTGATTTTTTCTGGGAAATCTTCGGCTTCGATGGTGTTGCCTCTCGACAGAACCACCGCTCGTTCGATGACATTGCGCAGTTCGCGGATATTGCCGGGCCAGGAGTAGCCCTCGAGCGCAAGGAACGCCGAATCACTGATCTTCAGATCGGTTTTGTTGTACCGCTTGACAAAACTTTCCATAAAAAAGTCCACGAGGGGCCTGAGGTCTTCCATGCGCTCACGCAGCGGCGGAATCTTGATCTCGACCACATTGAGCCGGTAGTAGAGGTCTTCGCGAAACCGGCCTCGGTTGATCTCTTCGAGAAGATCTTTGTTGGTGGCCGCCAGAATACGGACATCAACCTTGATCGTCTCTTTACCGCCGATACGTTCGAACTCCTGTTCCTGCAGAACCCGCAACAACTTCGTCTGGGTGACCAGAGCCATGTCGCCGACTTCGTCCAGGAAGAGGACTCCCTTGTCGGCCCGCTCGAAGCAGCCTTCCTGGCGGGCTACGGCCCCGGTGAACGCTCCGCGCTCATGCCCGAACATCTGACTTTCGAGCAGCTCGCCCGGAATCGCCGCACAGTTCAGTTTGATCAGCGGCTTGGCCTTGCGCGGGCTTTGCTCGAAGATGGTCTGGGCGACCATCTCTTTGCCGGTGCCACTCTCGCCGGTAATCAGCACCGTCACGTCATTGCCGGCCACCTTTGAGATCAGGGAAAGGACTTCCTGTGTGGCGGCACTGGTGCCAATGATCCGGTTTTCCATGTGATGCGGCAAGCCCGGATGAGTCGGACTTCGTTCCCCCAAACATTAATAAGAGCCGGCGATAGGATTTGAACCTACGACCTGCTGATTACGAATCAGCTGCTCTACCACTGAGCTACGCCGGCCGAAGATCGGGCACTGAACCCAATCGAGGTTCACATGGTAACACAGGAAGAACGTGCCGTCAAGCGGTTTCTCACGCCGTGCGGAAATTCTCCGCGCCGAGCAGCGCCATTCCATCGAGTGTACGGGAATTCTTCCGCACGTTCGCAGTTTTCACCGGAGGTCGACGCGTGCCTCAATGAAAACCACCCGTTCGAGAGAGGAACGGGCGTTTCGCGACGAGAAACTCTTACCGATTGAGGATGCGTTTCTCGACGCGGCGGGCAGCGCTCTTCATGGCGTCGGAAGCCTGTTTCTGACCCGTGTAGATGGCTTCCATCTCGGGGTTCACGATGTCTTCGAGCTTGTCGAACTGCGTGACGATCGGATTGGCCACGGCGGTTTTCATCTGTTCCATGAAGACCATTAAATGCGGGTTGTCAAACTTGACCAGATCGTACGCTTTGATATTGACCGGAATCTGGTTCAGCTTCGTGCACCACTTCGCCTGCGACTCGGCCGAGGTGAAGAAGGTCAGGAAGTCGTAGCAGGCCTGCTGATACTTGCCGTGATTAAAGATCACGACATTGGTGCCGCCGACGTTGCTCGAACTGCCCGCCGGGCCGGCCGGAATCAGCGTCACGCCGAAATCGACGTCGCTGCGCGCGAACTTCGGCAGGTTCCAGGGGCCCATGAAGATCATCGCATACTTCTTGTTGATGAACCCCGACTCAGGCGGAATGGACCCGGCTTTCCAGGCCCCCGCCTCGATCTTCTGCACGGTGTACAGACTGGCCTTGAAGCTGACGGCATCGATCGCCTCTTTCGAATCGAGCAGGCAGCTCTTGCCGTCTTCGCTGATCAGACGCGCGCCGAACGAGTTGAAGAACGGCAGCGTCCACCAGACGGTGTTGTCCATGGCGAAGGCATAGACGCCCTTTTCCGGGTTCGTGATCTTCTTGCCCATCTCCACGAATTCTTCCCAGGTCTTCGGCGGACGCTCGGGGTCGAGACCGGCTTCGCGAAACAGCTGCTTGTTGTAGAAGAGACACAGACAATTGGTCTGGTCGGGAAAACCGCGATACTTGCCGTCAATGAAATTCGTGCCGAGCGGCGCTTTCACGTAGTCGTCGCGAATCTTTGAAAACCCGAACTGTTCGAGATCGGCAAGCGCGTTCTTGCGGGCCAGCTCGCAGACATACGACCAGTCGACGCGAGCCATGTCGGGGCCCTGCCCGACGGTCAACGCGGTGCGAATCTTCGGCTTGTGGCCGTCGAACGGCAACCGCAGAGCTTGTACCGACCAACTCGCGTTTTTCGCCTCCCATGCGGCGATGAGTTCCTTCAATACCGCTTCTTCCTGATCGCCGTAGGTGTGCCAGAAGGTCAGAATAGTGCGACCGTCAGACGTTTTTTCGGGGGCCTTGTTACACCCGACCGTGAGTACAAGTGCAATTGCAGCCATCGCAGCTACCAAAGACGACAAGAGACTGATGCGTTTGATGAAGCGTGATGTCATGTCGTCACTCCTTCACCGAGCCGGCGGTCATGCCTTCAATGAAATATCGCTGCGCGAACAGGAACAACACGACAATCGGCACGATCGAGAAGCACGACGCAGACATGATCAGGCCGAGGTCCGACGTGTACTGTCCGCGGAACAGGGCCAGCGCCACCGGCAGGGTGTAGCTCAGCTGGTCCTGCGGGTCGGTAACGATCAGTTGCCACAGAAAGTTCGACCAGTGAAACAAAAAAGTCAACAGGAACAGCGTGAGAATGATCGGCATCGCCAGGGGAACGATCACGATTCTGAAGATCTGCCACTCGGACGCACCGTCGATGCGGCAGGCTTCGAGCAGAGAATTCGGAATCGTATCCATGAACTGCTTGAGCATGAAGACGCCGAAGACCGAGGCCAGATGCGGCAGAAACATCGCCGCTTTCGTTCCGAACAACCCCATCTTACAGACCATGAAGAACTGCGGCACCATGTACATCATGCCCGGAATCATCATCGTCCAGAGCAGCACTTGAAAAATGTACTTCTTGAACGGCAGTTCCTTTTTCGAGAACACATAGGCGCCCATGGCCGCGAACAGCGTGACCAGAAAGGCCGCGGAGACCGAGACCACCATGCTGTTCCAGAAGTAGCGGCCGAAGTTCTTCTTCGATTCTTCGGGGTCGACCGGAGCACCCGGAGCAGCCGCCTCGAGCTTGAGCACCTTGCGGAAGTTGCTGATGGTCGGTTCAGCCGGCACGACATCGAAGGGGTTGGCGGTATCGAACTTCAGTTCCGTGCCGAGCGGCTTAAACGCCGTGCAGATCATCCAGAAGAAGGGAAAGAGCACCACGACGACACCGACAGACAACGCTTCGTAGAGAAACAGCATCTTGATGAACTCGTCGCGATGATGATCGGGGGTCTTGAGCCAGCGAGCCACAACGTAGATCAGCAGACCGATGGTCAGCAGGAACGACAGCCCGCGGACGATGGGGGCCGCGCTCGCCATCATCTCCTTCGAGCCGCTGCCGGACATGTCGGCGATGAACGCCGTGAGCGACATGGCACAGAACTTCAGAATCTGACCGCTGACGATGTTGGTGAAGATCACGAGAAAGACGATCAAGGCGAGCATGATGGGAGGTCGCAGAGCAACGGGAATCTTCATTTTCGGCCTCCTTGTTCCTTCTCGGCGAAGAGCCGTTGCTGCACCAGCGTGAGAATGAGAGTCAGCGCCAGCAGCACGTAGGAGATGGCCGCCGCGTAGCCGTAATCTCCGCCCTCGAACTTCTTGTACAAGTAGTATCCGGCCACAGACGTGGACCCGAGCGTCTCATCGCCGAGCACAATCTGCGGACCGCCGGCGGTCATGGCATACATTTCGGTGAAGGCGTTCAGCGAGCCGATGATGCCGGTTACCAGCATGAAGAAGAGAATCGGGCGCAGCAGCGGCAGCGTGATATGCCAGAACTGTTCCCATTTTGAGGCCCCATCGATATCGGCCGCTTCATAGACGCTATCGGGAATATTCTGCAGCGCCGCCAGAAACAGCACCATGCCGAACCCGGCCCCCTTCAGCACCATGGCGATGACGACCGCGGGCATGGCGGTGTACGGAGACGAAAGCAGGCCGTCGCGGTTGAAGAACTGGTCGGGGCCGAAGGCATAGGTGGTCAACTGGGCCAGCGCCCCATACTTCGGCGCGTAGATCAGCGTCCAGATGACGCCGACCACGAGCATGTCGAGCACGTTGGGCAGAAAGAAGGCTGAGCGAAAGAAGTTCCGCCCGAAGAGCTTGTTATGCAGCAGCAACGCCAGAGTCAGCGCCGCGGCAATGCCGAGCGGAATCGACAACCCGCCGTAGAGAAAGGTGACGAACAGCGACCACCAGAATGCCGGGTCGTTGAACTTGATCGAACCGTTCTCGAAATGGAACCCCAGGATCTGTCGATAGTTTTCGAAGCCGATGTAGCGCAGGTTTGACAGACCGAACCCCTGCGAGGCATCGAAGAAACTCAGGTAGAACGAGTAGAAGATGGGGAAGATCAGAAAAACGGCAAACAGAATGATGAACGGCGAGAGAAACCCCATGGAAACCATGGTCTCATCAGAGTAGCGCGGCTTGCTCACAGACCCCTCCACGCGGCGGAATTACAGCGATTCTATCACAAAACAGGGAAAATCCATCTCGTTGAGTTTGCGGGCGGTCTCGTCTGCCTGTTTCTCTTCCGAAAACGGTCCGAGAAGCAGGCGGTACAATTCGAACTCCTCGCTCGGCACGGTGAGAGACGCGACATAGCCCTTCTTGCGCAACTTCGCCTGAGCATCGACGGCCGCCTGTTCCTCGCCGAAGGCTCCGAGCTGAATCAGATACACCGGCTTGGCGGGCACCAGAGGTGTCGGTGAGGCGCCGGCGGTCTTCCCATCCACGGTTGCCATCTCAGAAGGATTCGCGGTTTGTCCAGGTCGAGAAGAGATCGATTCTGCATTTGATGCCGACTGGCGATTGCTTTTTCCGGTCATCGGGGCAAACGTCACGTCGCTCGAAACACCCTGCCCGCCGGGACCCGCCGCATCGACCAGAAACCAGATACCCCCGCCGATCAGCAAAATCAGAAGCACGTACACGCCCCATTCCTTGAGCGATTCGAATCGACCGGCATCGGGAGGGCCCCAGTCAAAGCCGCGTGAAGAATCGTCAGACATGCATCACCTTCCCGAAGGGAATGTTCTTTTCGAGGCCGCATACGCAGGTGGCGCCGTCATGTCGAATCGATACGTCGTAGCCGTCGCGATGGATCCAGACTTTGCCGCAGTTGGGACATCGCGTGTCATTTCCTTCATCGGATCCGACGTTGCCAAGATAGACGTAGCGCAGACGGCGAGCGGCAATGCGCCGAAACTCCTCGAGCACGGCCGGATCGGTGGGCGGGGCGGTTTCGTGAAAGCGCGGAAAGTACCGGGAAAGATGCAGCGGAATTCGCTCGTCAAGCGTTGCTACCCAGTCGACCAATCGAGTAAACGGTTCGGGGTTGTCATTCAGACCAGTGACGACGAGATGCGTCAGTTCGACATGCACTCCCTTGGCGACTGCCATGGCGATATTCGCCAGAACCGGTGCGAGCTTGCCATGACAGATGTCTCGATAGAATTCCTCGGTGAAGGCCTTGATGTCGATGTTCATGGCGTCCGAGACGAGGCAGAGGCGCTCCCATGGCTCGGGTTCGAGATACCCGTTAGTAACCAGCACTGGATGAAACCCGCGAGCCCGCAGCAGTGGAGCGGTGTCGATGATGTACTCATACCAGATGCCGGGTTCGTTGTAGGTAAACGCCACCCCGATATTGCCGCGATGCGAGGCCGCAACGGCTGCCAATCGCTCAGGGGGCACCTGCTCACCCGGCTGGATTTCCTGAGACAGGTCGCAGTTCTGGCAGAAACGGCAGTGCAGATTGCACCCGTACGTACCGACTGACAGAATGTGAGACCCGGGATAGAAGTGATACAGCGGCTTCTTTTCGATCGGATCAGAGTTCGCGGCGGCCACCACGCCGTAGTTGAACAGTTTCATGGTGCCGTTTTCGCGGCCGCGCCCCAGGCAGCGACCACGCCGCCCTTCGGTAATACGGCAGCGATTCGGGCAGAGAAAACAATCGGTGGTCTTCTCTGCATCACGAAAAAAGTCGGCCTGGCGCATGCGGGAAACATAGCACGCCTCCCGCATGCGGTCAACGGCGTTCCCCGGTGTTGCGTACGGCATCATTTCGGTTTGACAATTCTTCGCTGCCGTCGTACATCAGCAGAGGGTACCGCAAACCCATATTTTCACTTCGGAGAATGTACATGAAACGCCTCGCTTTCCTTCTGGTTCTCGCCGCGTTGGTTCTGCCTCTGGTGTCGCTGACCGCCGAAGACGCCCCCGCCGCTCCTGCCGCGGCCAATCTCGGATACGGCATCGATGAAGCCACCTTCAAGACCGTTGACGGCATGATCGAAAAGGCGCTCGCCGCCTATAACGCTCTCGATGCGAAAGCGTTTTATGCCGACTTCGCCAAGATGATGGCGGCGATCTGCACCGATCAGGCCTTTGAGACTCTGTACAAGACCACGTACATGACCACCTATGGAAAGTACAAGAGCCGCACCTACAAACCTGAGGCCAGCACGCTGGCTGACGGCACCGGCCTGTTCACCTACGAAGGAGAATTCGAAAAAGGCAAGGCGACGATTCAGGTCAACATCACGAAAGAAGAAGATGCCCTGAAGATCATGCAGTTCGCCATTTCGCCCGCTCAGTAACGCTGCCGCATACGCGGTGGGAGGAGGCCGAGCCTTCCCCCGCGTTTTTCTCGGACCCATTATTGAGCCTTCCTGCAAGGCAAGGTCAGCTTCTATTCCGAACCGTGCGAGAGTGAGGGAATCATGAGACGGATTGTATTCTTCAACACCATTGTACTCGTTGTTTTTCTTGCAGGCCTTTTCCCTGGCGCCGATTCAGCCTTCGCTTCTCCATTCGACGAGGCCTGGCGCAAACTCACGAAGCCGCTGGTCTCGGACGTTCCAGTATTCACCTTTGTCGTGCAGGCCGGGGGCACTCCTCGAGACACTCCTGCAATCAATGAACCCCGAGTCCCCGAGCACGACTCGGCAAGCGCAACACCGACGGTGGACACCCGGAGCGCTGAGCTGCTTCTCAGTCGCACCGGCAGCGATTCGTGGTATCTGCGTCTGCAATCGCCCTGGGCTGGTGTCGAGATTCGGCGTAGCGCGACTGAAACGCTTCTGGTCGTCGCCGAACATCTGATCGTCTTCTCGGGGCGCGA
The DNA here is from genome assembly GCA_964472075.1 of uncultured bacterium. Classification (GTDB taxonomy): domain Bacteria; phylum Muiribacteriota; class Ozemobacteria; order Ozemobacterales; family Ozemobacteraceae; genus CAYYIY01. Next base: position 61,888 of record CAYYIY010000010.1, read on the forward strand.
CGAAGCCGACTGTACAAGTTTATTGAACCCGTCAGGCGCTCTGGGAAGAATTTTCACCCGCGAGACTTCGCTGCAGGGTCTGCCGTTTCTGCTTTCTCTCGGCACGCTCGACTCGCTGAACCGTCTTCCGGGTTGTGAAAATCTTTTCACCCCGGTAGGTTCGGCAACGTGGGTGGTCGGCGGTGAGGCGACTCTCACGGCGCACGTCGGCAGCGACACGGCGCGCATCGATATCGAAACCTCAGTGACCAGGGGAAAGCTCGAGACGCTGCGTCACCTCAGTTTTCAGTGTGTCGAGCAGGCCACTTTGCCGGGCCCCCTGCCCGCCGGACTTCACGATCAGGCCGTATCGCGCGCCGAACTCGAAACGATGATTCTGCATGCCGTTCGACGCTTCTGCTCGATTCGCTTTCCGTCAGCCGATTTGCTGCAGCCGACCTCGACGGCATCGACCACCGGCGGCCTGGTGCGCCCATTCGGCGAGCACACCCTGTTGTTTCTGTATGGGTCGCCGCGACAGATCGGTGTAGCACACGGAAAGCTGTTGGGTCCGGCCATTCGGCGAATGGTCGATTCGACCTTCTATCTGGTGGGACTCGTCACCACCGTCCAGAATGGAAAATGGTTTCCGGCGGTTCTCGACGAGGCTTTCGCGCGTATCAAACCACATGTTCCAGCAGCATATCTCGAGGAACTGAACGGCATTGCCTCAGGCTGCCCGGAAGTCACGCCGCGTGAGATCGTGATGGCGAATATCTTTCCAGAGTATTTTCACTGCTCGGGCTTCGCCGTTTTCGGTCGCGCCACGGCAAGCGGCACCCTCTATCACGGTCGCGTGCTTGATTACATGACCGAGATCGGGTTGCAGCAGGCCGCGGTCACCATGATCATTGCCCCCGCACAGGGGAACCCGTTCATGAACGTGGGATATGCCGGCTTCGTCGGATCAGTCACCGGCATCAACAATCGCGGCCTGTCGGTCGGCGAAATGGGCGGCGGCGGCCGAGGTCGCTGGGACGGCATGCCCATGACCTTCATGATGCGCAAGGCTCTCGAAGACTGTTCCACCGTCGATCAGGTAGTACAATTCTGGCAGGATACCCCGCGCACCTGCGAATACTACTACGTCTTCGCGCAAGGAACCCCGTCGGCCGCCGTGGGCGTCAAGGCGACTCCCGACGGAGTCGAGATCATCCGCCCGGGCGAAGCGCACCCGCAAATCGGCGCAGGCATCGAGGACACGATCGTGATGTCGGCGGGAAGCCGATTAAAGGAGCTTCGCAAGCGACTCGAGACCGGGCACGGCACCTTCACGTCTGAATCGGCTCTGCACCTGATGGATCGCCCGGTATCGATGCGCAGCAACCTACATAACGCGCTTTTCGCCCCTGCGGAACTCAAGGCCTGGGTCGCCCATGCCGGCCTGCGGCAACCCGCGGCTGAAAGGCCTTACGTCATGTATGAACTGGGACCCTTGTTTGAGGAAGCGATATCGCTTTCCCACACATCACCGTGAACACCAGAGAAATGCGTTTCCGGGAAGCTGTCGTCCGCCGTTCCATCATGAAGAGGAACGACGCTCAGTCGACGGTTCCATGTAGAGAGCACGACGGTCTCCCGGTAGTGTCCAGATCTCGACCCAAGTAAACACCTGGCGGAACCGGGAAGTACATTTGTATATCAAGCCCGGAAATCCATACCATCTGTTGCACGAGCGCTTGTAGAAATGAGTTCCTGAACCGAGGCAGGTTGTCTCCCGGACAGGCAATCGAAGATTTAAGATATCTGCCGGCTTCGAGTCGCACGAGATCCGATGGACCAAGTGTCTTTATCATGGTTGAATGGTCCATATTGTACATTTCGATCGCCCCCAGCAATACCCGCAGGTTGGCATAGCAAACCCGGAAGGGCTGATGTGCGCGCGGCATCCTGAGACTCGGAGCCATAAACAGAAACAGCACAACTGCCAGTAACAGCGTGATCCCGATGCCCCGCAACGCGGCCTTCATCTTTCCTCTTTGCCGGACTGCTTGTGCATCATGGTTGCCGCAACGCCCCTCTCCGTCTGAAATCACTCGATGGTGCCGTGCATGGTGCAGAAAATCACGCCGGCTGAGGCCAGGTCGGTTCCTCCATAGAATCCGCCGGGGATCTGGCGATACGCAAGATGCGACGCGCCCAGGTTTGCGGACAGAATGCGCAGTCTTTCCTGTAAAAAGGGATGGTTGAAACGCGGCGTCTGATCACCCGGGCACCCATGGATAGGCACCTTCAGGTAACCATCCGTATGCAATTTCATCATGACTTTCGGATTCATTTCTTCAAGGAACACGGAGTTATCCATGTTGTACATTTCAAGCGCGCCGAGTAACACCCGCATGTTGGCATAGCAGGCTTTTTCTCGCGCATTCAATCTGCTGCCGAACGTGATCCCGAACACCGGCACATACGAAAGCGCCGTCACCACGATGACCACCAGAATTCCGACACCCATGACGACTTCTTGAAACTTCATCCGTTCACCTGAGTAAAAAAATCCTTGAACCGCACCGAATTTACCACGAATCAGCCGTGAACGGTACAACCTGCCTCCTCGCGCAGGATTCGACCGTCTTCGAGGGTGATAACGCGATCGGCCCGATAGCCCAGATGCAGATTGTGGGTCGTGATGACGACCGTTATCTTCCGCTCTCGCACCAGGCGGCGAAACAGATCGAACACCGCCTCGCCGTTCGTCCGATCCAGGTTTCCCGTCGGTTCGTCGGCGATCAGCAGAGGCGGACAGGCGATCAGCGCGCGGGCGATGGCGACTCTCTGCATCTGCCCCCCCGACAGCTCGCGGGGCAGATGGCCCTCTCGCGCCTCGAGACCGACCAGCCGAAGAACCTCTGCGGTTTGAGCCGGGTCTGGTTGCCGACCGAGAAACAGCAACGGCAGTTCGATGTTTTCTCGCACCGTCAGCGCCGGCAACAGGTGGAACTTCTGAAACACGAAACCCAGCCGACCCCGGCGAATGCCGGTCAGTTCCTCTTCGGTCAGCCCCTGCACCTCGCGCCCGGCGACCTTCAGCTCCCCTTCGTCCGGGACGTCCAGACAGGACAGCAGGTTGATCAGCGTCGTCTTGCCCGACCCCGAAGGGCCGAGAATCGACACCATCTCACCCACCCGGATGGACAGATCGACACCATCGAGGGCCTTGACGGTCTCACTACCCCGGCGATACCACTTTTTCAGGTTTCGCGCTTCGATCGCGGCTTCCGCATGGTTCGAGACGGAAGCTGACGGCGTGGTACTCATGTCATTCCCCCTCCCGGATCGCCTCGACCGGCCGCAGGGAGGCGGCTCGCCAGGCGGGATACAGACCGGCGAAGACGCCGATCACTGCTGCACCGAGCATAGCGCCAACCAGGACATTCGCAGAGATGACGACGATCGAGCCGCGAGTGCCGACATCGATCAGGGCTCTCAGGGCCTGCTCCACTCCCCGCGAACCCAGCACCGCTCCAGTACAACCCAATATGCCTCCCGCCACACAGATAATCAGGGTCTCGAGCCAGATCATCTGAAAAATGTCGTTGCGGCTCGCGCCGATCGCTTTCATGATACCGATCTCGCCGGTGCGTTCCCCGACGCTCATCAGGATGGTGTTGATCACCCCGATGATCGCGACGATGATGGCGACGGCCGCCACTGCGCCGATCATCGCCTGAGCCGTTTCGACGAGACTGACCAACGTGGTTTTCACCTGCTGCAGGCTCACCACCTGGACTTCGGGCAAAGCAGCCCAGCGTTTCTCAAACTCCCGCAGAGCCACCCCGGAGAAGTTCCTCAACTTGACTCCGACAATGGTCAATTCGTCCGAACGATTGAACAGTCTGCGCGCCAGGGGCAGAGGCATGAAGATCGTACCGTCGTCCTGCGTTCCGGTGCGTTCAAGAATTCCGACGACTTTGAACTCATGAGATACGGGTTCTGTCTGGCCCTGAGGGGTTATCGACAGGTACAAGCGATCGCCGACCTTCCGCTGTTCATACTCGGCCGCCTCGAATCCCATGACCACTTCGTCTTCGGCCTGGTCTGAGAACCAGCGACCGCCCTGATAGCCGGGGTTGTCCGAAAAAGTCAGCCAGGGCTTCATCGTCAGAAAGCTCTCGCGCTCGATGCCCGATACGATGGCGAACGAGGAGGCGGAATCCTCGCGGATGCCACTGCCTTCCTTCTGGGCGACACCGACGAAGATCGGCGTGATTGCTGCCAGTTCCGAGTCAGATCGGACCGCGGTGTACGTGGAAGACGGCAGGTACAACAGCCCCGTGCCGCCCTTGAGCATCATGGTGGCGGCCTCATACGGACAGCCTTTGGCCATGAGCATCACCTGAAAACCCAGTTTGTTGATGCTGACGTTTATCGACTCGCGATACCCGAGGTTGAACCCGATCAGGCTCACCGCCACGGCGACCGCCAGACCGATACCGGTCACGGTGAGCGCCGTACGCAGGGGCCGATGGGCGAGGTTACGCCAGGCCAGGCGAAGAAAGTTCATGAATGACTCCTTTCCGCGGGGGGCGACCCCTCACTCGAAGCCGGCGCTATTGCCGACCAGCTCGAGTTCCCTGCCGTTGTTGATCAATCGCCCCTCGACGTCGGCCCTTCGGCCCACGCGCTGGGGAAACTTCAGTCCCAGATGGCCCAACTCGACGCGCAGGCGCTTTCCCGAGCCGTCTTCGAGATAAAACCAGCACCCCGCACTCGGACATTGTCGGACGATCCGGCCTGACAGGCGGACGTCAGCGTTCATGAACTGATCCGGGGCGGCCAACACCTGATCCAACGGCCGGCGATCATGAATCTGAAACGGTCTTCCGAAGACCTCAGGAGTATTTGCCCGCTGGTACAGAAAGGCGGCGCCCGCCGCCAGAATCACGACGCAGAGAATGAGAATGGGTTTCATGTCATTTCCCCTTTTCCGCCAGGAGTTTTTTCGTACGCTCGAAGAACGGTTCATGACGCCGCTCGTAGAGAAAGAAATCCAGCAGAATCAGATTCTTTCGCACCCCTCGCACCGATGCCCTCACGTCGGCATCCTGATCGGGATCTTTCACCTGCGGCACCAGCCTGCCCAGCCGATCGGCATCGCTGACCGGTTCCGCGATCCGGTAGTAGTCGTGCTTGTAGAAATCCGCCAGGGACAGTCCGGTGAAGCCGTCCCGGAACTTCCGGTCTTTGAGCAGTCGGGCGGCCTTGCTTTCGAGTCGCTGAAAGAAGAACGTCCGAATTTCGCCGGTGTGCGGATCGACGGACAGAAAGACCTGGATGACGCCGCCCCGGCCGGGGACGTTCACTCCATGGACGATACCGATCACTTCCTGCCCTTTGAACACCGTATAGATGGTATACGGCGTGTCGAAGGCCTCGTAGACAGGGTCCAGATCGGTTCCCACTCGTTCCTTAAGCGCCGCGTACAAGTCCTTGCCGTTCGACAGTCGGGGAAAATCGCGGACTTCCTCGCGAAAGCTGGTCACTTCCGGAAACAGGTATTTGAGATCCTGGGCGGGGTTGTTCAGGGTACAACCGATCGCGGCCCACGCGGAGTCCGAGTGGATGATCGACAAACACGTGACCAGAAGCAGGAATACAGCCGACATTTTACGCGGAATCATCGTTGATCACTCCTTACCAGTATCGATAGTACTGCAGAGTCGTCAGCACAGCCGAGCGCCCGATCTGACGTTCGAACTGGCGCTCCACGTTCAGTTTGATCCAGTGAAGATTGCTGTTGCCGACATCGTTTCGGAAGTACCAGGCGACCTCTCCGGCCAGTGAAGCGTCGGTCGACCCCGGCACCGCCATACCCGGCATGGCCATAGGGTCGGGTCCGATATCCTGAAAGAACCTCCGGTACTGGAGGGCCAGCCCCAGCCGTCGGTCACGGCGCAGAAACTCGAGCTGGTATAACTGCGTGAAGACTTCATCGTCTTCGTCCCGGCCCGCGGTCCATTCTCCGGTCGCGGTCAGAGTGCCTCTCGAGACCGGTCGGGTATGGCGGGCGTCGATACCGTACCGTCTGGTCTCGATGAAGCGGCCGTGGTCCGCCCGCGCCATCACGGATGGGCTCCGCATCATGGCGTGTCGTGATATCCGCTCGCCCGTGATCACGGACACCCCGCCTTCCAGGCCGCGGTCATACAGATAGCGGCCGGCCAGGCTGATCCGCAGGCCCGTCAAGCCTTTTTGCCCCTCGAGTCTCAGGTCGTACCCGGACCCCGCCATCGCATACAGATCATAATTGAGCCGGGAGTTCAGCGCTCCCCAGAAGCCCGCGTACCAGTCTCGCTCGAAGCCGAAGTTTCGCTCGTTCGACAACTGCAGAACCGTGCCGTGAGTATCGGTCTGAAGATTGATTCCAGAGGGCAGATAGAATCGGCCGAGGCGAAAATGGTACCGGCCCAGATTTTTGCGACGAGCGTCCGGAGACAGAAACGGGTTGAGAGCATCGAACAGGTCGAAGTAGACGTTGTGATACTCCGCGAACCACTGGCTTCGCTCTTCCCCTTCCATATCGTTCGAGACGGGCAGGAAGCGCTCGCGATGAACCAACCGACCCTGGACGTTGAAACTGCCCCAGGTGCGCCGGTCGTCGGAGAAGCGCTGAAGAATCTCGCCGCCGATCGACTGGCGCGAATAGGGAAGGCCGCCCCCGTCCTGCCAGGAAAACTGCGAAGCCAGTTCTTTTTTGAGAAACGTCCGAGTTCGCCGGGAGGAAACCGCCTGGCCGACTGGGACCGGCCCGGACGCAACGGCCGGGGTGAGGTCGGCGAAAGGATCAACTGGCTGAGCGCAGGCAAGGCACGTCGGGAACAGCACCAGCAGGGCCGCCAGACCCAGCAGCGGGGCTGCTCTCCTGAGACCGTCGGATTTCATGTGTTTATTCTCCTGAATCGATCGCGGATCACACTCTTGCCGAGATGGATTGCAAGGACAGTGCCAGCTTTGGCGCGCCGAAGATGCCCCATCTGCGCCATGCCTCTCGTCATCAGCATTTCAATCGAAGAAGGCACTTGAAGCGATCAGGTTCGCGAGGCCCCCGTCACCCCGAGCTTTTTCATCTTGTAGCGAAGGGTTCGCTCATGAATTCCCAGGCGGCGAGCGGCTTCCGACTGGTTGCCACTTGCGTTCTCAAGCGCCTGAGCGATCAAGCGACGCTCCAGAGCTTCGACCTGAGCATTCAGGCCGGCTTCGTTGCGAGTGACTTCCGCGTCGGCTCCTTCGACAATTTTGCCGAACTCCTCGGGAAGATCGCCGAGATCGATGACCGGGCCCGGGCAGAGAAGCACCAGACGCTCCACCGTGTTCTCCAGTTCCCGGATGTTACCCGGCCATTTCCAGGCGCAGAGGGCTTCCAGAGCGTCGTCGGAAAACGTGCGCGTGGGAAGGCGATACTGAGCGGTTTTTCGGGCCAGCACTTCGTTCAGGAAGAGAGCGACGTCTTCGGGACGCTCGCGAAGAGGAGGAATCGTCAGCGGCAGGACCGCCAGGCGATAGTACAAGTCCTCACGGAACCGTCCCTCTTTCACCAGAACGGCCAGATCGCGATGGGTGGCGGCAATCCAGCGCACTCTCGCCTTCCGGACGTGGTCGTCGCCGACACGAGTGTATTCGTGATTCTGCAGAACCCGAAGAAGCTTGGGTTGAAGGGCCGGAGGCAGATCGCCGATCTCATCGAGGAACAGGGTTCCGCCCGCAGCCTCTTCCACCCGACCGGGGCGAGTGCGTTCGGCTCCCGTGAAGGCACCGCGCACATGCCCGAAGAACTCGCTTTCGAGCAGGGTTTCCGGAATGGCACTGCAGTTAACCGCCACGAACGGACCGGCGGCGCGGGGGCCGGCTGAATGCAGGAACCGCGCCATCACTTCCTTGCCGGTGCCGGTTTCGCCCAGAAGCAGAACGGGAGCCTCGCTCGCGGCGGCTTTCTCGGCGTGCTCCAGAAGGGCCAGGAAACGGGGGTCACGACCCAGCGGCCGAACCTCGGGCTGTCTCTGCTCGAGCTGACGGCGAAGGCGGCGGTTTTCCCGCTTCAACCGGACCTTTTCCGCCACAAGGTCGATCTTGGCCGATAACAGTGTCAGATTCACCGGCTTTTCCAGATAGTCGAGGGCCCCGCGTCGCATCGCCTCGACGGCGGTCTGCACTGTGGCAAACCCCGTCACCAGGAGCACTTCAAGTTCCGGGTCGACCTCTTTCAGCCTGGATAGAAACTCGAGCCCTCCGATACGCGGCATGCAGAGATCGGTGATGACCAGATCGGGGCCGAGTTTTTCGAGACAAGTCAAGGCTTCTTCAGGAGAAGTCAGAAACGAAGCCTGGTGTCCGAGACGGCGAATCGCCTCGGCGAGCAGTTCGGCCTGATTGCGGTCGTCATCGACGACAAGGACTTCAAGATGCGTCCTCATCGGAAGCCCCCCGGGTCGGCGCAGGGAACCACGATCACGAAACGGGTGTTCCCCGGCCGGGTTTCGAGCAGTTCGAGCGAGCCGCCCAGAGCGGCGGCTCCGCGCCAGGCATTGTACAACCCGAGGCCTGACCCGTCGGGTCGCGTGGTGTTGCCCGGCATGAACAGATTTCGCCGAACGGCTTCCGGCACTCCCGGACCGTCATCCGCGATCTCGAGTACCAGTCGCCCATTGTGTAACTCGCATGAGATGCGGATTTCACGCGCTCCGGCCTGAGCGGCATTGGTCAGCAGATTGAGAGCCATGCCGCGCAGGATGCGCCCGTCGGTCCGGAAGGCGCTCCCGAATCCGGCGGATGGTGAACACGCGAGGCGCACTTCCGGGCAGGCGGTCTCGAAGGCCAGGCGCACCTCCTCAAGCCATGCCTCCGGCTGAAACTCCTGCGGTGAGGCCAGGATGGGGCGGGTGGTCTGCAGAAGCTCGCTCACCAGATGATTTGCTTCAGCCACGGTCCTGGCCAGCATCTCGAGTCTCGCCTCTCTTCGAGCGTCATCTTCGCCGGAACCCTGATTCGATCGGGGTTCCACGCGAGTCGGCGAACGAAGCGAGTCGATTCCCAGCGCCAGTGTGTTCAGCGGGTTCCGGATCTCGTGGGCCACCGAAGCCACCACCCGGCTGAGACTTTCGCCATGCCGCGCCATTTCCTCGAGGCGCCGATTGCGTTCGCGAATCTCTTCGAGGCGCGAGGCGCGGCGGAACCACAACCCGAGAGCGAGCACCCCAAGGATCATGGAACCCATGATCAGGAGTCCGGTCGTTCGCCGCAACGCCCGAACTCCGTGGTCGTCAATGATCAAATCGAATCGCGCAGCGGACTTGCCGTGCAGGAGCAGATCCCGAGACACGACCTCGGCCTGCGGCGGCACCAGCCGGCCGCCCGAGGCGGGAACCAGTATGCGGCCTTTGGGATCGACGAGGTTGAGGGCCAGGATGTCCGGGTGACGCCGGAACCGTTCGATCAAAGGGACCAGACCTGCTTCCCGCTCAAAGCCCAGGACGAAACCCACGTCGGCCAGTACGCGCACCAACCCGCCCTCGGGGAGCCGGGCGGCATAGCCGAACGCGTCGGCCTCGCAGAAGATTCCATCGGAAAAACCGAAGAAATGTTCGGTCTTCTCCCCTTCGATCAGATCGTGACACCCGAACTCCTTCGGGAGTTCGCGGGCCAGGCCGGTCTCGTCGCTGGCAGCGACCAGATTGCCGCAGTGATCGTAGACGGCCACCGCCCGCAGGTCGTTCTTCCGGCAGAGTTCGGCAAGGGCGGCACTGGTGCGCAGGTCGGGGCGACGCATCACCTCCTGCGCGAAACTCTTGAGCCGCATACCTACCCGCTCTTCCAGGTAGCGTCCGGCCTGCAGGGTCTGCTGAGCGCTGACGCCCAGCGAGTCGAGCAGCAGGTCGACCCGGCTTTTCCAGGAATTGCGGATCAGAGACTCGGCGTACATCCAGGCACCGAGATGCAGAACCAGCAACAGGCCGCCCATCACCCAGATCCCGGAGACCCGCGGCGACTCCGATTCACCCGACACGCACCCGGCATCGCCTTCCCGGGCGACGGTCTTCGCCTTGCCGACGGGAAGATCGGTTCCGGTCAGAGCAAACCAGAGAGTACCAGCCAGACCGAACAGAGAAGCGGCCCAGAAGTTGACTTCCGGGTGAATATTCCAGAACCACGCGCCGGAAAGAGCCCCCACGGCGACAGCAATGTCTCGCCAGAGATAGTAGGCGCCGAACGCGGCCGCTTTACGGCCTTCCGGGGCCAGATCCATGATCAGGGCTTTTCGGGTCGGTTCTCCGAACTCCTTGAGACCACGGATGATGAAGGCCGCAATCAGCGGCCGGAAGGAGCGCGCGTGCATCAATGCCAGAGGAAACAGGGTGAAGAATCCGAAGGTGATCAGAACGAAGGGCTTCTTGCCGGATCGATCGGCCAGCCAGGCCACCGGAATGTACACCAGCATCGCGGTCACCATCTCGATCGTCGTCAGCACTCCAAAATCCGTACCCGTCAGTCCGTGGTTGTTTACGCACCAGAGAACGACGAACGGATAGGGAATCTGTTCGCAGAAGCGGACGAGGATATCCGAGATCAGCAGGTTGCGCAGTTCCGGCCCGATGAGCGGCTGGTCGGAACCGTCGCTTTCACCGCCGGTTCGTTTCTCGACGGTATCCTCGATCATCCCCTCCTGGAAGACGATGGCGACCAACGCCATCACCAAGGCCCCCGCGAAGGCATACCGCACTCCGTGCTCCGTCCCATACCGAGTGATCAGAAATCCGCCCAGGATCGGTCCGAGAGCCATGGGAATCCGGCGAATGAGCGAATGCAGGGACACCCCCATGGTGCGTTTTTCCTTCGGCAGAACCTCCGAGATAAGGCCCATGGTGGCCGGGAGCGACAGGGCCGTCCAGGAGATGAAGAGAAAGGACCCGAGAAACACAGCCCAGATAGATGGAACAAAAATGACCAGCAGGTACCCGACAATCGCCGTCAGATTGAATATCAGCAGGGCGCGCTTGGGGCCGAAGCGATCGGAAAGCCGGCCCCCGGGGAATGAATACAGTGCCGACAACAGGTTGTCGAGGGAGTTCAGAAGCCCGACCGCCCACGCTCCTCCCCCGAGCGCCACCAGATACAGCGGCAGAAACCGTTCGGCCATCTTCTCGCCGAGACCGATCAGGATGCACATTCCCAGAACTCCGACCATGCTCCGCCGCAGACCCAGAAAATCCAGGATCTGCCGAATCGGATGTCGTGTATCGAGTCGGGGTTCCATCATGCCCAACACTGTATCACAATCGGTTGCGCCTCACGGCAGTCGCACTGTGCGCTTCTCAATCCGAATCAGGCCGTCTTTCTCGAGCCGAGCCAGCATTGAGGTCACCCATTCTGCATCATGCTCCGGGTCATACTCGTTATCGATCAGCGGCCCAAGCTTTGCGATCAGCAGGCCGCCGCCGGCTGCCTGGATCTGCCGCAGAATCCGGCCGCGAAAGATTCGGTCGGGATACCGTTTGCCCGGCCGGATCCGCTCGCCTGAGGGGCGTCGCGGCGGCGGCTTCCACGATTCGTCTTCGACGATACCGGCGGCAGAACAACATGTATACAAAGGACAACTCGGACATTTGGGTTTCTTCAGACAGATGGTTGCGCCAAGATCAAAGAGTGCCTGAAAAAAATCGGCGAACCGTTTCAACCGATCGACCACCGGAGTCAGGATCTCGCGAACCCTTTGGTCGTGAGACAGTTCGGGCATGGGAACACCAAGCAGCCAGCGACCGACGACGCGGCGAATGTTGGTGTCAATCGGCACGGCGCGCGTGCCCAACGAAAAGACGGTCAGCGCCGCTGCTGTATACGGGCCGATGCCCTTAAGTTCGAGCCATTCTTCCTCGCTCGACGGTATGCCGCGTTCGACCACCTGTCTCGCGATATTCTGCAGCATCAGTGCGCGTCGATTGTAACCAAGCCCGGACCAGCACATGATCACCTCAGCCGTGGAGGCTTTCGCCAGCGTTACCCAGTCGGGAAACCGGCTCAGCCAGCGTTCATAGAACGGCAGAACACGGGAGATCTGCGTCTGCTGCGCCATAACTTCACTGACCAGTACCCGATACGGGTCCGTGGTCCGCCGCCACGGCAGTTCACGCCCCTGCCGGTCATACCAGGCCAGCAAGTGCTTCGCCGCCGTCACGGGTGACATTTTCGGCCTCGACGATGAAACGACAGGGCGCGATGCCGCGACACGGGAGTTCTTCTTCATGCGAGAAAAATGGTATCATACCCGTATTCCCTATGTCTCGACTCCTGTTGTTCAACAAACCCTTCAACGTGCTGTGTCAGTTCACCGCTGAAGGCACGAAGAAGACGCTGGCCGACTTTATTGATGTACCGCAGGTCTACGCCGCCGGAAGACTGGACTATGACAGCGAAGGCCTGTTGCTGCTCACCGACGTCGGCTTTCTCAACCACCTGATCACCGATCCACAGCACAAGCTGCCGAAAACGTATCTTGTACAAGTCGAAGGAACGCCGACACAGGACGCCGTCGAATGTCTACGGCGTGGAGTCTTGCTGAAGGACGGGATGACCCGGCCCGCGCAGGCTCGCGTGCTCCAGGTCGAGCCGACTCTCCGGCCTCGCCACCCGCCGATTCGCGAACGCCGGAACATTCCGACTGCGTGGTTGGAACTCACGATCTCAGAAGGCCGCAACCGCCAGGTGAGGCGCATGACCGCCGCCGTCGGGCTGCCCACCCTGCGCCTGGTACGCACGGCCGTCGGCCCCTGGCGACTCGACGATCTGCAGCCCGGTCAATGGCGCGACGCCCCCTGTCCTCGCACTCCCGCCGAGTTCAAACGTTTCACACGGGGATAAGGCACATCTCTGTGGACAGCTGCATCGGTGGGGCCGAGCCGGCACGTGAACGCGGTTTCGCGCCTTGCTCGTGCTTCAGGTCAGCCTGTGGCGAAAGCACGCCGAAAAAAAGACTCCGGAAGAAGCTCGACCTTCTCCCGGAGTCTTCTTCAGCGCTTCTGATCAGCTTCCACCGATCTTCAGTTCTCCGCCCTCGCTGACGATCCATACCTTGTTCTTCTGCGTCGCGTCGAAGAAGATTGCCAGTTCAGGGCTCAACAGCTTGAACTCTTGCGAGCTGACATCAATACCTTTCAACCAGTCCGCCATATTCTTGTATGCCGTCTCAATCGCGCACTTCTTGGCCAATTTGGCGCTGAACATCTTCAACAGTTCATCTTTTTTCTCGGCGATGGCCGCTTCCTTCGCTTTGGTGCAGAGGGCGCGTGCCTCGTCTTCCTTGATTTTCGCCGCTGCCGCATCAACGGGTTCGAGTTTGAACGACTTCGCCATTTTCTCGATCACCGGTTGAAGATCGGCGACCCACTCGGGGTATATCGCATAGAACGAGATCGTCACTCCCCACGGAGCAATGAACAATTTGTAATATGCGGCGTCGGCCGGAGACTTGCTCGCGACATAACGCACCGGAACGCCGTCCCAGTTCGTGTCTTCATGGCGAACGACGGTGAATCCGCTGCTCGATTTTGGAATCTCTTTCAAGGATTCCTCAACAGGAGTGATCAGGCCGACCACCTGAAAAGCAACACTGCGCCCCTCGGCGCCGCCCTTCGTCGGTTCGCTGTAGTTGCGTGAGCACCCGGCTCCGCTGTCATTTTCTTTCCAGCCTTTCGGCACCTCCATGGAAAACGCCGGGTTGCACCCCTCGACAGCCGGAAAAACCCTGCGTTCCAGTTCCACCGCAAACTCCGCTGCGTCAATCCTGGCAGAACCCAGAACCATCATCATCAGAGCCACTAACATTCCAACAACCTGGACAAATCCAAACCATCGAGTTTTCATGATGAAACAATCCTCCTGAAATGGTTTTGTCTTAGTTTCGTAACGACGACCACGTTATCCTAACCAGACTCGTCAAGGCGTGTCAATGCATCTTTCCTCACCGAGAATTGCTGGTCGCTTTAAGGTTTGCTTTGACCCTGTTCGGTCATCCGTGTTACTCTCTGCGTCTCAAACCCCACAGAATGAGGTGCCGTATGGCTGAAGTCGCCGCCGCCAAGCAGATGCCCACGCAACAGGAAATGAAGGACGTCGAAGCCGTCGCCGAGATCAAGAAGGCGCGTGATTTCATTCTCAAAGAGATCGGCAAGGTCTTCGTCGGCCAGGAAAAGGTCATCGAAGAGGTGCTCTACGCGCTCTTTTCGCGCGGGCACGTGCTGCTCATCGGCGTCCCCGGATTGGGCAAAACGCTGCTGGTCAACTCGCTGGCACAACTGCTCGACCTCAAGTTCCGACGCATTCAGTTCACCCCCGACCTGATGCCTTCCGATATCACCGGCACGGACATTCTCGAAGACGACCCGACGACCAAGGAACGACGCTTCCGGTTTGTACAAGGTCCGCTGTTCACAAACATTCTGTTGGCCGACGAAATCAACCGCACACCTCCGAAAACGCAGGCGGCCCTGCTGCAGGCCATGCAGGAACGCGCGGTCACCAGCGGCGGCAAGACCTACGGTCTCGAAGCCCCGTTCTTCGTTCTTGCCACCCAGAACCCGATCGAACAGGAAGGCACGTATCCGCTGCCCGAAGCTCAGCTTGACCGCTTCATGTTCAACATTCGCATCGAGTACCCGCCGCATGAAGAAGAAGTGGCGATGGTCAAGGCCACCACGACCGGCAACGAGCCGACCCTGTCGCCCGTCATCACCCGTGAACGCATTCTGCAACTTCAGGATATGGTTCGCCGTGTGCCCGTTTCCGACCATGTGGTGCGCTACGCCGTCGCGATTGCCGAGGCCACCCGCCCGAACCAGCCGAAGACTCAGCAGTATGTCAACGACTTCGTCACCTGGGGTGCCGGGCCGCGTGCAAGCCAGTATCTGATTCTCGGCGGCAAGAGCCGCGCCCTGCTCAAGGGTCGTTTCTACGTCGCCTGCGAAGACATTCGCGCCATGGCGCCGGCCGTGTTGCGCCACCGCATCATTCTCAACTTCAACGCCGAGGCGGAAGGGATCACCCCCGACACCGTCATTCAGCGCGTGATTCAGTCGATTCCCGAACCCAGCAGCTTCTAACCCGAGCCGTCATGGATTCGCAACGCCGGCTCTCGCGCTACCTCGACCCGAAGCTTCTCGCTTCGCTGGCCAACCTTGAAATCAAGGCCCGCGGAGTCGTGGAGGGTTTCATCGAAGGTCTGCACAAGAGTCCGTTCAAGGGGTTCAACGTCGAGTTCGCCGAGTATCGGCAATATGTCCCAGGTGATCCGATCAAAGACATAGATTGGAAGGTCTACGCGCGCACCGACAAATACTACATCAAGGAACATGAGGAAGAGACCAACCTTTCGGGGTATCTGATCATGGACACCAGCGGCTCGATGAGCTACAAGGGCGACGGGCTGCTGAACAAGATGGATTACGCCTCGACGCTCGCGGCCTCACTTGCCTACCTGATGCTGCGGCAGCAGGACAGCGTCGGCCTCGTGACCTTCGCCGAAGGCGTGCGCAAGATCATTCGGCCGCGCGGCGGCATGGCCCATCTGAAAGCCATCTGTACCGAACTCGAACAGACGAAGCCGACCGACAAGACCGACATCGGGGAATCGCTCGATCGAGTGGCCGAAACCATGCGCAAGCGCGGGCTGCTGATCATCTTTTCGGATCTGCTCGACAATGCGGCGACGGTCATCAACAAGGCCCGACTGCTGCGATCACGACGGCATGAAGTGCTGATCTTCCATATCCTCGATCGGCACGAACTCAACTTTCCCTTCGAAGACACGACGCTGTTTCGCGATCTCGAAGACAAGTCGGAACTGGTCATCGACGCTTATTCGCTGCGTCGCGAATACCTGCGACGCATTCAGGCCTTTGTCGGCACCTTCAAAAGCGCTCTGCGCCGCGGCGGCATCGACTATCTGCTGACCGACACCTCTCGACCGCTTGAAGCGAGTCTGAAATCGTTTTTCACTCGACGGCAGTCGATGGGCCACGGAGTCTCCTGAGCATGCTCAGCTTCACCAGCCCCTGGGCCCTCACCGGACTGCTGACCATCGGCATTCCGGTCTATCTGCACTTGTACTATCGCCGCACGCCGATTCCGCGGGATTTTCCCAGCCTGCGCCTGATTCGCCAGTCGGTCGAGCAATTGTACAACCGCATGCAGGTCAGAAACTGGATTCTGCTGCTCTTGCGCTGCCTCGTCATCTTCTTCCTCGTCAGTGCGTTCGCTCGCCCGTTCTGGGGCGCGGGCAGCGGCGGTCCGATACAGAAGGGAGCGCCGACCGCCTTCGTGATCGCGATCGACACTTCGATGTCGATGGGGGCCTCGTATCAGGGCATTTCGCTGTTCAACGCCGCCAAGGCCAAAGCGATCGAAATTCTCGAACGCATGGGGCCGTATGACAAAGGCGCCATTGCCGTGATCAACGACCCCGGCAGCCTGCTTTCCCCCCAGCTCACCTGGGACAAAAACGAACTGAAGGAAACCGTACGCAATCTGCCGCTTTCCTGGGCCGGCACCAACCTCGGGTCTTCGCTGCAACCGGCTCTCAAGCTTTTGTCACAGGTACGCAATACCAAACGCACGCTCTATGTCATCACCGACCTGACCGCTCAGGCCTGGAAACCGTTCACCGAAACATACGATCTCAAGCGCATCGACAAGCAAATCGACCTGGTACTGATCCCGATCGGCAATGAAACGCCGGTCAACCTTTCCGTCGCAAAACTGACCTGTGATGCCCCGGTGGTCATCAAGGGCAGATCGGCTCCCGTCGCGGTCACGGTCAGCAACCATTCGCCACGCCCGCAGAAAACGATTTTGTCGCTCTATCTCGATGGTGAAAAGAAGTGGGAAACGCCGCTCGAGCTTGACGCACGCAGTTCGAAGCGCGTTCCGGCCTCTTGCACGTTTCTGCAGTCCGGCGTCAGCCAGATCAGAGCGACGCTCACGGGCGATACCCTGCAGCAGGATGACCAGCGGCATCTGGCGGTCAAGGTTCTCTCGGCACCCAAGATACTGATCCTTCACCCGCCCGTCGACCGCGAAGGCCGCGAGACCCGTGACGATCTCTACCTGCGTTTCGCGCTCGCCCCTCTCGATCGTTCGGAGGGGGCCACCTTCCAGATCGAGCGCCGCTTGCCGGAGGAGACGAACACCCTGGCATTCGACGGGTTTTCCGCCATTTTTCTGGTCAACCAGCGCCGGCTTTCAGACGACCTGATCAAGCGACTGCAGGACTACGTCATGGGCGGCGGCAATCTGGTCTTCTTCCTGGGTTCGCGTGTCGACCCGACGTGGTATAACAACATGCTGATCGATCGTCCGGGCGCCAACTATCTGTTGCCCGCCCGGTTGGTACAGCGGGTCGGCAATGCCGTCGCCCGCACGATCGCCTATCGGCTCACCGACCTCGATGTCGGACACCCGGCGTTTCGGCTCTTCTCGGCTGAAGAAAACGGCGATCCCGGACGCGCGCAGATTTTCGAGTTCTTTGAGACCGAGCCGAACAGTTCGGCCATGATCCTCGCCAGGCTCAGCCACGGCCTGCCTGCCATCGTCGAGGAACGGCGCGGCCAGGGGCGAGTCGTCCTGGTGACCTTCAACGCCGACAACAGCTGGAGCGATTGGCCGCTCAAACCGACATTTCTGCCTTTCCTGCACCAGACCCTGTTCGGTCTCATCAGCAAGGCGGGGTTGAGCCGCGACTCGGTCGTTCCCGGCACCCCGGTTCTGCTGTCTCTGCGCAGTCTCGGCCTCAAGCGGGTCGTTCTGACCGCTCCGGACGGCAAGAGCCAGGAGTTCAGCCCCCCGGCCGACAACGGCCCGATCGCTCATTTTTCCTTCACCGGAACCGAAGAAGCGGGTGTGTACAAAGTCAGTATCGAACAGAACGGCGAGACCCGCATCGAGGCTTTCACCGTCAATCCACCGGCTGAAGAGAGCGATCTGCAGCGTTTTGATCTGAACAAGATTCCCCGTTTCATTCCGCTGCAGCCGCAACCCGGCGAGAAGGAGAAACTCGGCGATCGCATCGCGCTCGTGCGCGAAGGTCGCGAACTGGCCGGCACCTTCCTGCTGCTGTTGCTGCTATTGGCGCTCATTGAAACCTTTCTGGCCAATCGCGCCCCGTCGCCGCTCAGCGGCAGCCTGTTGCGACCCCGCCCCGAGAACACCGGCGACAGCGGAGGAGTCAACGCATGAAGACGCTGATCTCCCTGTTGGGCCTCGAAATCGGAGCGTTACAGCAGCTCGATTCGATTCGTCTCGGGTTCGTCTGGGGGTGGGCCGAGATTCTGCTGCTCGCCCTGATTTTTGTACCAGTTATCACGATGCTCTACAGGCTTGAAGAGAAACCTCACGCAGCATGGTTTCGTCGACTGACTCTCGGTTTGCGACTCGCCTTCGTGGTCGCCGTGCTGCTGATGCTGGCCGGGCCGAGGTTTCTCGTCACGGGGTTCATTCCGCAGAAGAACAAGATCGCGGTGCTGGTAGACGCCTCCCGCTCGATGAGCATCGTCGAGGAGGGGAAGTCACGGCTCGAGCGCGCGCGTGAAGCGCTCAATCGAGGCGATTTTCTGAAGAAGCTCGAGAAACAGACCGAACTGCCGCCCAGCCCGTTCAGTTTCGCCGGACAGGTTTCCCCGCTGACGATAGACGACATCAGCTCTTTCTCGATCTCCCCGGACGGCCTGCAGACGAATCTGAGTCGCGCCGTCACCGAAGTGGTCAGCAATCTCGGTGAGAGCAATCTGCTCGGCGTCATCCTCTTTACCGACGGTGGGCATAACACCGGCGATTCCCCGCGCGAAGCTCTGGCCGGCCTGCGAGCGCCCCTGTATATTCTGGGAACCGGCCGGGCCGACCAGACACGCGACCTGTCGATCAGTCTCGAACGCCCGCCGGCGATGGGATATCTCAACTCACGCGTACGAATTCGCGGCGAAGTTCGTCTTTATCATATCGCCACCGATACAGTTCCGATCACTATCAAGCGCGACGGGAAGTTGTACGATCAGATCATCCTGCCCGTCGGCAGCGACAGCCGCCGCCTGCCGTTTTCCTGCAATCTGCCCTGCGACGAAGAAGGGGCCTTCACCTGGACCTTCAGCGTGCCGCAGATCGCCGGCGAACTGACATTCGACAACAACGAAGCCGGATTCCTGCTGCGGGTCATCAAGGATCGCATGCGGGTGCTGCTGCTGGCCGGTCATGCCGACTGGGACCACACGTTCCTGCGTCAGGCGCTGCAAACCGACCCGAGCGCGCAGTTCAATGCCTTCGTGCGCGTCAACGACACCCGCTGGCTGCACATGGAGAACTTCGTTCTGAAAGGGACGACCGCGCAGCCGGACATCGGCTCGGAGACGGCGGATATCGACCTGCTGCTGCTCGCCGGGGTGAGTGAGTCACTACTCAAGCCTCATGCCGAGTCACTTATGCAGCGCCTGGAAAGCGGCAGACTCGGCGTGCTGCTGTTACCGGCACCGCGCGGCTACGCGAATCTCGGATACCGCGATTCCCCGCTGGCACGCTGGTTCCCCGTCGAGCTGTCAGCCGAGACCTGGCGCGGCGTGCCGACCAATCTGCTGCTGCCGACCCGCGACCCGGCCTTCGGCTTTCTGCGCCTGCTCGATGACCCGCTGCAGAATCAGGAGTTCTTTCAGAACGCGATTCCAAAATTCGACGGGCTGTTCACTTATCACCGTTTGAAAACCGGCGCGGAGGTGCTCCTCTCTTCCACCCTCGACAATGGCGGCACTCCGGCCCCCGTTCTGCTGTATCAGCGCGTCGGTCAGGGCCAGGTCGCCATGCTGACCGGGGGGCCACTGTGGCCGATGAACCTGCGACTGGTTCCCACCGGTAAGGGAAACCGCCCGTATGTCGCTTTTGTCGTCAATCTGCTCAAATGGTTGGCGAATCGCCGTGAAGACTCGCAGGTCGTGCTCGAGATTGCGGCGGCCCGCGGGTTCGCGAATCAGCCGACCTCGATTCGCGCCTGGGTCTATGATGCCGCTCGACGACCGCTCGACACCGCGCAGATCGTCGGCACGGCAAGCGGACGCGAAGGAGAACTTCTGCCGCTGAGCTTTCTGGCGGCCGCCGAAAAAGGGTGTTACGAGACCGCGTTCATTCCGCCCCGCAAAGGCAAGTTCGAGATTCGAGTGGAAGCACGTGCGCAAGGCCAATCGCTGGGCGAGGCGCGGGCACAGTTTCTCGTCGAACAAAGCACGGCCGAGTTCGACAACCCCGAGGTGCAGGTTGAACTGATGCAGTCACTGGCCAGCATGACGGGCGGCGTCTACCGACCGGTCGAGGAATCTGACCAGATGCTTGCCCAGATCAAGGCTACGCCGGGGAAAAAACGGGAAACACGCATTCTCGAGTTGCGTGACAGTTGGGTGTTGCTGGCGCTGCTGCTGGTACTACCGCTGTCCGAATGGATTCTGCGCCGAACGAGAGGTTTCAGCTGATGATCCATCGTTTTTTGCGCCTGTCACACCGGCTGTCAGTGGTCAGCCTGATCGCCGTTCTGTTGTTTTCCGTACCAGTCATGGCGCAGGCCCCCTGGGGAACCATCCGTATTCCGCGCGTTCAATACGGCGGTGGCGGCGACTGGTATACCGATCCGACCTCGATCCCCAATCTACTCAAGGCCGCCTCTGAACGGTTGCAGCTGCCGACCCGACCGGAGAATTTCTCGATAAAGATTCAGGATGCCGAACTGTTCCACTTTCCCATGCTGTATCTGACCGGTCACGGGAACGTGCGCTTTGAAGAAGCGGAAGTCTCACGCCTGCAAAGCTGGCTCGACAACGGCGGGTTCCTCTGGATCGACGACTGCTACGGCCTCGACAAATCGATCCGCCGTGAACTGCGCCGCATCTTCCCGGACAAGGAACTGGCACCGTTGCCGGCGAGTCATCTGATCTTTCATACGGCCTATGACCTGCCCAAAGGCTTGCCCAAGGTGCACGAGCACGATGGTAAACCGCCTACGGCCTATGGTATCTTCAATAAAGGCCGCATGGTCGTGCTCTACACCTACGAAACCGACATCGGTGACGGCATTGAAGACCCGGGGGTCCACCCGGAAGACTCACCCGAGATCCGTGAAGAAGCCTTGAAGATGGCCCTCAACATCCTGCTCTTTGCGATGACCCAATGAACCACAACCTGCATCCGAACGACATGCTCAACCTGCTCGCCCTGTATCCGGGGCGGCGGAACGATCTGCTGGCGGGTTTGCAGGAATACGCCCTGAACCGCCAGAGACGAGTGTTTGCTCGCTGGCTGACTCGGACAATCGTCGTGCTTCTGGCGATTCTTCTTCTCTTCCTTTTGCTCGAACGAACCCCACTGCAATCCGAATTGATCCGGTATCTATTGTCGTTTGCCTTGTACGCGAGCATCGGCAGCGGCCTGTTTCTTGCCGTTCGCAGCCTCTTCTTTCCACCGGCGGCGGCTGTGATGGCCCGCGAAATCGAATCGGCCGTTCCACGGCTCAGTGATGCGCTGGTCAGTGCCGCCGAGTTTTCCGAGGCTGATGCCCGCGACCACGGCGCCTCGGAAGCTCTCATGAAACTGACCGTCGCGACCACGTCGGCCGAGTTTTCCCCCGAAGACCGACGAAAGGCGCTGAAGCGCTTCACGCTGCGACCGATCGCCGCGACACTGCTCTGGCTCGCGGTCTTCAACCTGATCTGGTTGTCTCTGGCTCCCGCCGAGTTTCGTCTGGGAGTGCTGCGCCTGCTCAAGCCCTGGACCAACCTCGGCGCCTACACGGCGCTCGACATTCAGATTCTGCCCGGCAATCGACTCATCGCCCGCGGTGAAAGCGTCCAGATTTCCGCCATTCCGAACACTCACCTGGAGCGAGAACCCGTGCTTCGCCTTTTCAAGCCGGGCACGGAAGAAAGCACCGTGACCGAGATGTATCCGGACGAGACCGCCTCGCGTTCGATGTATGTGTTCACCCTGACCGCTCTTCAGGAATCCACTGATTATCAGGTTGCCTATGACCGCTTCGTGAGCGAGCGTTTCAACATCAAAGTGCTGCCTCGCCCTGAAGTCCGCGAACTGCAACTGACCCTGTATCAGCCGGCCTATGTTTCGAGCGAACCCCAGGCACTTCCGGTCGGAACGGGCGACGCCATGGTGCTGACGGGCAGCCGCGTGCGCCTGGTTGCCAAAGCCTCACAGCCGCTGAAGAAGGCGGAATTAGGCCTGGTTCCGGGGGCCACGCTCACCTGCCGCGTCACGAACGACGTGTTCGAGGCTGACCTGACACCGGCCACCAGCACTACCTACAGCATTCAGATTGTCAACGAGCATGGGCTGGCCAACGAGAACCCGGTCCGCTACCGATTAACCGTCATCGAAGATGCGACGCCGACCGTGGCGATTCTCAAGCCCGGCGCCGATACGCCGTTCCCCAAGACCAAACGGCTCGACCTGAAGGTCTCGGCCCAGGACGACTTCGGCGTCGTCTCCTGTGTCATGCACTACGCCGCCGGGTCGCGCGGCTCCTGGATCCCGCAGAATCTCAAGCCGAACCTGACTCCGAGACGGCAGTTCGAGGTCGACTTTCCCTGGATGCTCGACACCATTCCGGTCGAGCCGGGCACGGTCATTTCCTATTACGTCATGGTCGAGGACGGCTGCCAGCCCCAACCGCACGTTGCCACGTCACCGACCTACAAGGTCAGCATGCCGAGCATGTATGACGTCTACCGCGGCACCGAAGAGGCCCAGCAGGATATCGGCAAACAGATGCAGGAGTATGTCGAAGCGCAGAAACTGCGACAGCAGGCGCTGAGCAGGGCGTATGAGGAAATCAGGCACGAGGGGCGGCTCGACGAGGAATCGGAAAAGCAGCTGCAGAAGGCCATTCAAGAAGGCGAAGAACAGATCAAGCAGGCGGAAGAGATCGTTCAGAATTTCCAGCAGGTGCAGGAAAAGCTGAAGGACAGCCCTTTTTCGTCACCCGAGGCGCTCGAAAAGATGCAGAAGGTCAACGAGCTTCTCGAGCAGGTGCTGGACGATGAAGCCAAGAAGATGATGAAGCAGTTGCGCGAGTCGATGCAGGAAATCAAGCTCGACCCGAAAGATCTGGAGAAGTTCGAGCAGGCGTTCAAGATGGAAGATTACATGAAGAACCTTGATCACACCATCAATCTGCTCGACCAGCTCAAGAACGAGATGGAGATGAACGCGCTCGGCGAAGCGCTGCAGGATCTTCACCGCCGCCAGGAGCGCCTGGCTTCAGCCACGAAGGAACTCGAAGAGAAGGCAAAGCCCGGAGAACCTCTCAGCCCCGACCAGAAGAACCGGCTCGAACAGATCAAGGCAGAGCGACAACGGCTCGAGGAACAACAGAAACAGAACGGGCCGCTTTCCCCCGACGAGCAGGCCCGGCTCGAAGCCTTGAAAGCCGAGCAGCAGAAACTCGAGAACCAGGAAAAGAAAGACGGCCGGTTGAGTCCCGATGATCGCGCCCGCCTCGAAGATCTCAAGACACAACAGGAAAAGATCAAGCAGGAACTCGAGGAGCTGCAGAAGAAGGCTCAGGAAATGGCTCAACGGAAACCGCCTGAAGGTGAGCAGCAGAAAGGCGTTCAGGAAGATCTCAAGAACATCGCGGATCGCATGAAACAGGAAGACTTCCGCAAGATGTCCGAAGAGATCAAGAAAAACCTCGATGAGAACAAGTTTTCTGATGCCCAGCAAACCCAGCAGCAGATGCTGAAGTTCCTCGAGTCCCTCTCGAAGGAAGGCAAAAAAGTCTGCGAAGCCTGCTCGGGAAGCGGACAGCAGCAACAGCTCGATCTGTCCCGCTGGGTGAAGCGCGCGTTGCAGGTGTCGTTCGACCAGGAACTGCTGATTCGGCAGCTCGACGGTCTTCCCGGGCAGTTCATGCGCGGCCAGATGCCGGCCGTCGAAGGCCGTGTCGACGAAAGCTCGATGCAGGAACTACTGGTCAAGAAACAGGCCCAGGATCTGGAAAACGCCCTCGACACACTCGTACGATCGAGCTTTACCATCGACCCCGATCTGATGAACCACTTCAAGGGTGTACAAGGTCTGTTCGGCACGATCGTCAAAGACCTCGAAGACCGGGCCATCGACAAGTCACGCGGCCAGATGCGCGAGATCGTGCGCCGATTCAATCTGCTGGCCATGGATCTGATGCGCGCTCAGGATGATCAGAGTCAGAATTCGTCATCGAACCCCCGGAATGCCCTGCAGCAGTTCAAGCAACTGATGCAACGACAGCTCAGCCTGTATCAGCAGATGCAGAAGATGCAGCAGATGAACCCGAACGATGCCAGAACCATGCAGCAACTGCAGCAGATGGCCATGGAACAGCGCATGATTCGTGAAGCTCTCGAAAAACTGATGCGCGAAAGTCGCCGGCAGAACCAGACGCTCGGCCGCATGGACGACGTGTTGAAAGACATGGAGGACCTCGAGACGAAGATTCTCGATCCGAAACTGCGACGAGAAGTGGCCGAGAAGCAGAAAGATATTTACGACCGCATGCTGAAGGCGACGAAGTCTCTGAAACGTCGCGACGAAGAAAGCGAAGAACGCAAAGCCGAAAAGGTCAAACGTGAACTGGTACAAACCGAACCCGAGAAACCGTTGCCGCAACTCGGCTCGAATTCCGTCGATCTTTCCAAGGATTACCTGGGCGAACTGAAGGAAGAGTTCCCGCGCACGTATGAGACTGAGCTGCGCGACTACTACAAATCATTGAACCTCTATGGCACTGAGAACCGCTAACATGCAAGATTTTCGTCACATGCGACCGGTACAGTTGCGGCAGACTTGTCTACTGATGGGCCTGTTGCTTTTCTGTTCTCGTCTCGCCATCGCCCAGCTCGACCCACAGATGTTGTACCAGCAGGCATTGAACGAATACGGCATGCGACACCTGAAGGAAGCTCGCCGACATTTCGAAACGTTGATTCGCGATCACCCGAAGCATCCCCTGGCACGTCGCGCCTCGATTGAACTGGCGCGAATCCTGACCGACATGCGCGAGTTCGATAAGGCGATCGAGAAACTGACCCCCCTGGCCGAGAGCACCGAAGCCTCGTATGAGCGCAAGCTGGCGCGCGACGCTCTGCTCAAGCTGCTGGCCGACCTGCAGCGTTTCAAACCGGCGGTCGATCTGCTCGAAAAGTGGCGAGCCGAAGACCAGAATGATCTGGTGCTGGCGCGGCGGCTGGCGGACTTCTATCTGCAGACCGGCCGCGAAGACGAGGCACGTACCCTGCTCGAAGGCCTGCTCGAACGCACCGCCGACCGCGAGGTGTTCCGTGATCTGCTGCAACTGGCCGTGCGTTCCGGCCGGCTCGAAAATCTGCTCAACACCATCGAAGGCCGCGCCGTCCGCTATCGCCGCGTTGATTATCTCGAGTTTGCCGGCGACTGCCTGCTGGCGCTGCGTCGCGAAAAAGAAGCCGTCGATCTATTGCGCGAGGCGCCCGAGACACGGCAGAATCCGCTTCTGCTTGCCAAGCTGGCACGCCTGCTGTTGAGTCGCAACGAGATCGAGCCGGCGCGAGATGTGTATGAGCAGCTGGTGGCGATGTCACCCGATAACCGGGAGTATCGACGCGCCCTCGGGCACTGTCTGCATCAGCTCAAGCGAACGAACGAGGCCATGGCCGTCTGGCGCGGCATCTTCGGACAACTGGGAATTTCCCAACTCGAAGCGTACCAGTTTCTGCTCGACACGCTGATCGAACACCGGTTGTATGAGGAATCCCTCGAGGTGTTTCAGGAGGCACGTGCCGCCCTTGGAAACTTCGGACTCTTCGCCGAAGAAAAGGCAGGAGTCCTGATGACCCTCGGACGCGAGAGTGAGGCGATCGATGAGTATCTGCTCGCCTTGCCGGCCGGCGGTTTTAAGATCGACATTTTTGACAAACTGTACGGCTATCACGGCAAGAAAGTGGATCTTGAGCAGAAACTGCGCGACCTGATGGCCGGCAGCGACTCCTTTTACGCCGCACGACGGGCCCTGATCGAGTTGTACTTTCGCGAGGGCCGCACCGACCAGATCGCGAAGGTCGTCGCTCTCGCACAGGGCGGCATGAGCGACGACATGTTGTATGAGCGAATTCAACAGGCTCTCTCGACCCAGGCCGACGGGTTTGTTCGCAAACTCATTGTCTCTCTCATTCAGCAGTTCTACCAGTCTTCACTGGCCTGGCGCCTGGCACCCGCTCTTCTCGAGCTTCCCGACCAGACCCCCGAAGAGCAACAGGAGGCGAAAACAATCGCCGCCACCCTGGCTTCTCGCTCCAATCCCCCCGATTTTCTGTTGCGACGTCGGCTGCTGGTTTCACTCGCCGCCTTCCATCTCAACACGCTTTCCGACCCGCAGGGGGCCGCCGACTGGCTCAGGCAGGCCGAAGCGATTACCGCGGGTGGAACACGGCGAGAGGCCTTTCAGATTCAGATTCTCGCCTGCCGTCTGCATACCCTGCAGGGGCGATTCACCGAGGCCGAGAACTGTCTCGCCCGTCTGCGCGGCCTCATGAACGACCCGACGACCCCGAAGCCGCCTGCCGGAACCGACCCGTGGACGGTTCATGAAGATGAAGACACCTTTATCATGAGCGGGTCTGAATTTGCCGACCCGATCGGCGGGGAGCTGACTGCCGAAGATCGGGCACAGTTTCTCTACACCGAAGCCTGGGTACTCGCGCACAAGGGAGAGTACCAGCCGGCGCTTACGAAACTGCGCTCCATTATTGACGAGTATCCTTCTTCTTTTTGGATCAACGACGCGCTGGCCCTGGCTCTCGAAATCACCATGGGGTCCATCGGCAACATGGAAGCTCTCGGCAAGCTCCTCGGCGCCGAGCGCGCCGCCGGCGTCGGCAGTTACTCAGCCGCGCTCGAACTGTATGATCAGGTACGACAACTGGCGTCAGGCACCAGTCTC
Source organism: uncultured bacterium (assembly GCA_964472075.1). Classification (GTDB taxonomy): domain Bacteria; phylum Muiribacteriota; class Ozemobacteria; order Ozemobacterales; family Ozemobacteraceae; genus CAYYIY01. Next base: position 88,901 of record CAYYIY010000010.1, read on the forward strand.
GCGCCCGAAGCGGAGGCACGACATATTCTGTTGTCCGAACGCACCGCCTCGCCAACCGGCTTGATCAGCCGTATCGACACCTTTCGTAAAACGAATCCGGCTCATCTTGCCGGGGCCGACCTTCTCCTGCTCAAGTATCGTCTGCAGAAACGCTTGAATATCAGCATAGACATTGGTCAGCAGACACTTCGAGAGTTTCTCGACCGGTACCCGGGCGATCTGCGCGGACGCCGTGTGTCGCGGTTGCTGCAAGGGTCCGCGGAGTCAGGCCGTTGATGTCTCTGGAGGCAGTATGAAAACACGTTCCATCCGTTTCCTTCTTCGTTGCCTCACCATTGCCGTATTATCGGCCATGATGCCGCTTGCCGCGTTTGCCGGCAAACTTCTGGTGCCGATGGACGACGATCAGGTCGACCATCTGCGGGCGTATGGTCTTGCCTACTGGGTTCTCGACAAGCAATCGATCGACGTGGACTGGTTGTTGAATTATCGTTACGGCTCGTTCCTCTGCGACGACCTTCCCGCCATTCAGGCGCGGGCGCGCGAACTCGGCGTCACCGTCAGACAGGTCAGCGACGATCAGGTGGCTCAGATCATGGCCAGGATCGAAGAAGAGAACATGGAGCGTGTCATTCTCGAGAAGGCTCCCAAGATCGGGGTGTATTCTCCTGACTACGCCGAACCGTGGGATGACGCGGTGAAGCTCGTTCTCGATTATGCGCAAGTGCCGTATGAGAGCTTTTACGACCGCGAGGTTCTCGAAGGAAAAATCACCAAGTATGACTGGGTACATCTGCACCACGAAGACTTTTCCGGGCAGTTCGGCAAGTTCTATTCGAGCTTTCGCTTCGCCGACTGGTATCGACGCCAGGTCACGCTGGCCCAGCTCGACGCACAGAAGTTCGGGTTCAAGAAAGTCTGGCAGTTGAAGCATGCCGTGGCCCGCACGATCCGGAAGTTCGTTCTCGACGGCGGCTTTCTGTTCGCCATGTGCTCGGCCTGCGACTCGCTCGACATCGGCCTGGCAGCCGGTGAAACCGACATCGTGGCCGGCGAGATCGACGGCGATCCGGTCGACCCCATGTATGAGTCCAGATTGGATTACAGTCAAAGCCTTGCCTTTACCGGGTTCAAGCTGATCACCGATCCGATGATCTACGAGTTTTCGGATATCGACATATCGAACAACTACATGGGTGATGCCGGCAACTTCAAGCTGTTCGAGTTTTCGGCCAAGGTTGACCCGATACCCACCATGCTGACGCAGTGTCATCGCAACGTCATCGACGGCTTCTTCGGGCAGACCACCGCCTTTCGCAAAACCCTGGTCAAGCCTTCCGTCACCATCATGGGCGAAAACAACGACGGAATTTCGGTAAAGTATGTTCGCGGCGATTTGGGCAAAGGCTGCTGGGCCTTCTACGGTGGTCACGACCCGGCCGATGTGAGCCACATCGTCGGCGAAGGCCCGACCAAGCTCGACCTGCACAAGAACAGCCCTGGTTATCGGCTGATTCTCAATAACATCCTGTTCCCGGCGGCCAAAAAGAAAGAGCGAAAGACCTGAAGCGAAAATGATCGCGATCTTTCTTCCGCTGGTGGCTCTGGGGTTTGCCACCTCACAGGTTGCCGGTCTGTTTGCGTTTCTTCCCTTGGCCTCACTGGTACTCTGGAGCGCAGCCACCTTCTTTGCCTTTTTCTACCTGCTGCCTCGCCTCGGCACGACTCTGGATTTCTCCGACCCGGGCCGGATCGCCCCACTGCAACTGCGCTTCAACTGGGCCATCGTGTCCTGGATCCTGTTACTGCACGCGGCGGCTCACCCGGCCTGGCTGATCTCGCCCGCCCTGACACGGAGGCTGCCGCAGAGCCTGCCGATGCTGATTTCGACGCTTGCCTACATCGGCCTCTGGTGGGGGGTGAGCGGGTTTCTGCACCAGCGGTTTCGCCCGTTTCTGGCCGACCAGCAGACCGCAGCCGATTTTTTCCGGGCACGGCTGACTCTGCCGATCCTGTTCTTCCCCCCCATGGCCGTCTGGATGCTGGTCGAGGATCTCATTCCGGCAAACACCATGCCGGCAGGAATCGCCGATGTCTGGGAACTGGCCCTCGCGCCCGTGTTTTTCGTCA
>CAYYIY010000010.1:91061-113912 GCA_964472075.1 uncultured bacterium
TCGCCCTGGCTGTTCAACTGGGCCTGGAGCGCATCGCCCCTTCCCGATTCCGGTCTCTCCGTCCAGATTCACGCGCTGGCGAAGTTCGCCCAGACGCCGGTCAGCGGCATTCGAATCTGGAACACGTTTCACGAACCGTTGCCCAATGCCGCCGTCGCCGGCCTCTCATCGCGCTATCGTTACGTCTACCTGACCGACTATTTGATGCACTGTTTCAACACCCCTCAGATTCTGGCCGTTGTCGCTCACGAACTGGGACATTTTCGTCTGGGGCACGTGGCCACCTATCTGCTGTTCACCATTGTGCTCGCCCTCGGCACCGTGTCAGCCAAGCTGCTGATCTTCCTTCATTTTCCCGATCTTGCCCTGAACGGGTGGTTTGTCAGTTCCGCGATCGACATCGGCATCTTTCTCGTCGCTTTTCTGCTGGTGTTTACCGCCCTCGCCCGGGCCAGTGAGCGGCAAGCAGACCGATTTGCCGCGTCGCTGGTCGGGGGCGATCTGTTCGCCGATACGCTGCTACAGCTGAAAGATTATCTGGTCAACCCCGATCGTCGACTGCCCTGGTGGCTCGAAACCCACCCGGACTTTCAGGAACGGATTGAAATCACGCGTTCATTTCGGGGAACGCCCGATCAGATGATTCATCAGGCACGCAATTACCGGATACTCCTGGCAATCATGGGCGTGTTCATCCTTATTACCCTGATTGAACCGGTCTCGACCATTCTGTCGTTTTCCCGAGCGTCCGAGGCGATTCAACGAAAACAGCGACAGCAAGCCGTTCAGGAGCTGGCCAATCTCGAAAATCGCCGGCCGAATCACCCCAGCGTCATCGAGCTAAAAGGGAAATACGCCGTTCTGCAGGGTCGCTGGTTTCACGCCCTGGTCGCGGCGGCCGGCCTCACCTTCGGAAGCCGGGACATTCCATTTCCCCGTTCAGAGGTACTTCATCATGCGATTGCGCCAGAAGTTGCTCTTCACTTCGATTTCGTGCAGTTTCTGCTGAAGACGCTTGACCTCGGGCGAGTTCATGGGGTACCCCTTCTTGATGAGGTTTTCAATCTCTTCGAGACTGTCCTCAGTCATCAGGGAATACCTTTGGATTTGCGCCATGACATATGATTCGTCTTCATTGCTGGGAATCCGCAGATCCGGATCTTCACGGTCCCGATCGCGACTCTTGACTCGTAGTTCGGCCATGGGGGCGAAACCTCCATCCTGTGGTTCAGGTCGTCTCATACATCGGCGCGGTTCACTCATTTCATTAGCTTTCGTTGCACTCTTACTCATGATCTTCACGCCCGCGCAGGCGGCACGCCGTCCACTAACCCGTCTGGAACTGGTTGAACTGTGCGTTTCCAGACTGCAGAATCGGTTCATCGATGAAGTTGAAGCGATTCGCTCGGGCCTGCTCGCCCCGTATCCGGACGGCCGCATGCATCTCGACTGGCCGGCCACCCGCGGGGTCGCCGCCGGAGTTCTGGCCCACCTGGCCATCACCCTCGGACTGCCGCCGCAGCCGGCTCCCTTTGCCGACGTCGGCCCTTCGTCGCCTCTGGCACCGCACCTCGCGCAGGTCGGTGCGCTGTTCCCGGCACTCGAAGAAGGCCGATTTCGCTCAGAACAGCTTGCCTATCGTGAAGATCTGGAAAGCATGATCGCCTCGCTTCAACGCCCGCAGGGCGCTGCCTCCCCGACGCTGCCCCTTCCCTTGAACCAGAAACCGGTCATCGGAGACTTTGTCGGCGGACGATCGTTTTCCCAGGATCCACCCACGCGGCAAAGACCGGAAACGGACTCGCCCCCCGGAGACACCGGAACCGATACCGGTGCCATCAGCCGGGTCTCTTCGGTCGTGCCGATCGATCAGCTCTCCCCACAAAGCACGTTCGATCTCGGCCAGGCCCGCGAGGGAATCGACGAGATCGAGTCACGCCTCGCCCCCCTCGAGACCAACGTCAGCGAACTGACTGCCATGCAGGAACTCACCCCTGAAGAAGATCGCAAGATCATCGAAGCCCTGACGATCATCGGTCAGGTGATCGACGATGCCCTGTCGAAGCTGGCGTTCGCGCAAAGGCAGTTGAATGCCGCTCTGCTGGCCGACCCAACCGCCATGCGCACCGCTCTCGATCTGAAGGCTCGCATCGTGCAGGATATCACCCGCCTCGAACGTATCAGACAACGACTTGAGCCGCGCCTGCGGCGTCCGTCACCCCAACCATCGGAGCCAACCCCATGAAGAGCATCGCCTGTTCGGTTCTCTGCCTGTGCCTGCTCATGAGTCTGTCCCAGCCGCTTGAAGCCAGGAATCCCATTTCAGGCTACTTTTCGCGCCTATTCGATGAGAGCCGCCTGGAAATCGACGTCGGCGCGATGCTGTTCGACTCGCTGCAGCAGGACTACGGCAGCCGATTCCGCATTGCCAGCCAGACCGAACTCGATACCCTCGTCGAAAGCCTGCGGCCCCGCATGTCCCGCACCAACCTGCCGTACCAGGTGTTCGTCATCGATACGCCCATTCCTGCTGAAATTCCTTTTCCCGGCGGCCCGATTCTATTGTCCAGCGGGGTACTGCAGCTGGCGAAAACTCCTGAAGCCCGCGAGTTTCTGGTCGCTCGGAACATGATCCACGTCGCGCTGCTCCATCCGCTGATGGCACTCAAGCGAGACGGTTTGTATGCCAAGGCATTGAAACAGTATAAGCGACAGCCGGCCAATCGAGATGGTTCCGCTCTGCGCGAACTTGTACGGGAGTATGCCCGGGCTGTCGCGAACATGGATCATTATCGCGCCGATCGAGAAGCAGTCGCTTCTGCCGCGAATACCACCAAGAGTCGAGAGGCCGCCATCGAGTTTCTGCAATCATGGTCACAGGACGTCGTCCCGTTCCTGCCCTGGGACTGGTGCGATCTGCCGGGTCGCATCAAATCGCTTCAGAATCCCGAAGCACGCTGAGGCTGCCGCAGCGAATCCCTTATGGAAGCTCGCCGTCTGCTGCTCACTCTGGCGATCTCGTTCTGCATCTGGCAGGCCTACCAGGAAATCGTCAGACAGATCGACATTGCTCAGCACGGCCGAACAACGGAGGCCGAGGTCATCGAACATGAACCCGGACCGGATTTCACCTATCTGCGACTGCGTTACACGGTCGGCGGCGTGACCCACATCAAGGGGGTGCGCGCACCCGGCCATGACGTGGTGAGCACTCGCAAAACGGTGACGATTCACTATCTGCCCTCGCGCCCCGATGAGCCGCATCTTTCTGTCGACCGCGAAAAGACGAACACCCTGATCTACTACGCTCTGGTTGCCGCCTTCATTTACGGCATCTATCGATTCACCTGCCTCATGATCAACACCACGCAGCCGCCGAACTGATCCAGACGCCTGTTCCTTTCGGCTGACTTATGAGCGTAAGCTCCCTATCCCTGCTCTTTTTTTCAGCATGTTTTTTTGTACAGATTTTCTGTATACTGGAACGCAGTTGTTATACGTCTGTCGCCCGAATCGTGAGAGAGGCCTGACCTTTTCGAGCATCAATCATTATGTACTATCTGATTCACGGCGCCACCATCATCATGCAGGGCGCAGCCACCGTTCTTGCCTTGCTGCAGATGCGGTTTGTCCCCAGACGACTGCCGTGGTTCTTCATCGCAACCGCTTCGTTTCTGATGGTTTCACGCCGCATCGCCACTGTCATGCAGGAGCACGCCGCAGGCACGGTAACCGCCGCAGACTGGTTATCTCTCGGCATTTCCATCTGTTTCCTTTCCGGGGTCATCTTCATCAGTCAGTTGTTTCAACAGATCATTGACGATCGTCTCAAGCTGCGGCAAAGCGAAGAGCAGCTGCGCACCGCCTCGAAGTATGCGCGCACGCTTCTCGAAACGAGTCTCGATCCGCTCGTGACCATCAACCCGCTCGGAAAAATCACCGACGTCAATCGCGCGACCGAGCTAGCAACGGGTCTGTCGCGCGAGCAATTGATCGGCAGCGAATTTGCCACGCATTTCAGCGACCCTGCCCAGGCGCAGGCCGGGGTCCGGAAGGTCTTCGAGCAGGGACAGGTAACCGACTATCCGTTGGCCATTCGTCATGTTTCCGGTTCGACCATGGACGTTCTGTATAACGCGGCCTTGTATCACAGTGACTCAGGCGAGGTCCTCGGCGCATTCGCTGCGGCACGCGATATTTCTGAACGCAAGCGAGCCGAAAAACAGCGTGAGCTTCTCGAAGCCCGCGATCGGCAGCTGCAGAAGACGGAAAGTCTCAGCCGCATGGCCGGAGCCATCGCACACCATTTCAACAATCAGCTGGGCGCGGTGATGGGCAACCTCGAACTGGCACTGACCGAACTGCCCTCGCAGAATGAAACCCTGAGGCATCGGCTCAGCAGTGCCATGGCGGCTACCGGGCGAGCCGCCAATCTGAGCGGGCTCATGCTGACCTATCTCGGCCAAACGATTCAACAGCGTAAACTCATCGACCTGGTCGCTACCTGTCGGCACAGTCTGCCGCTGCTGTTGACCGCCATGCCGAAATCAATAACTTTCACCTGTGATTTCGCATCTCCCGGGCCTTCAATATTTGCGGATGTTAACGAGATCCAGCAGGTACTTTCGAATCTTCTCACCAACGCCTGGGAATCCATGAGAGGGACTTCAGGCACGATCCGTCTGACCATTCGCACTGTGCCTGCCTCGCAGATTCCGTCGCAACTGAGATTTCCTCTTGTTTTTCAGCCTCATGGCAACAGCTATGCCTGTCTCGAAGTTACCGACACCGGGTGCGGCATCCCGGCATCCGATCTCGAGAAGCTCTTCGACCCCTTTTTCACCACGAAGTTTACCGGGCGCGGAATGGGCCTGCCCGTGGTTCTCGGCATCGTGCGATCACTCAAGGGCGTCGCGACGGTCGAATCCAAAGTCGGTCAGGGAAGCACCTTTCGCGTCTTTTTCCCGGTGACGGAATCGGCCGAATCCACTCGCAGTCAAGGTTCAGCAACGGAGCTTCGGTCCGGAACGACCGTGTTGCTGGTGGATGACGAGGAGGAGATCTGTCAGGCAACCGCCGATCTGCTGGCCCACAAAGGCTTTAAAGTGTTCACCGCCGGTGATGGGTTGTCAGCCCTTGAACAGTACCAACAGCACACCGAGGAAATCGATCTGGTCATCTGTGATCTGACCATGCCCCGCATGAACGGCTGGGACACCCTGAGCGCCCTGCGTCGCCTGAATCCGAGCCTGCCGTTCATTCTTGCCAGTGGGTATAGCGAATCGCAAGCCATGGAGGGACAGCATACGGAGATGCCGCAAGCCTTTCTGCACAAGCCCTATCGGGTCGAACATCTGATCGAAGCCATCGGCAAAGCGCTCGCGAAAGCCTCCTGATTCCCTCCACCGAATACCGTTTCAGGCACCTACTCCAGCACTGAGAACCTTTTTCAACGTTTGGTTCTTGTACTCATGGATTTCATACCACGAACCCTCATAGTACCTGCCCTCGAGAATGATTTCCATGATCCCATCAGCATTGGCATCGAGACAAAAAGGAACGGAGAAATTCTCGGGACTGTCCGCCTCCCCGGATCTGTTTTTCAGGTAGTAGAACTCCCTGAGCACGACGGTTTCGACTTTTCCCTTCACGACATGTCGGAAAAGCACGATGGTGTAGGTTCCCTTGCGGAACACCGGCACCGTTGCATCAGCCGTCTGGGCCACAATGATCACCTCTTCAGAACCGTCTCCGTCCAAGTCGCAGCGCACCACGTCAGATAGTACAACCTTGCTGTTTTTCAATCCCTTGCTGTCAAGCATTTTGCGAACTTCAGATTCGTATACCTGCAATCCACCCGTCTGCCGTTTCGGCTTGCGGGGCATGGCTTTGTCCAGATTGCCAACCGCAATTTCTCCCTCACGAAGTTCGTCTACGTTATCCGCTTCATAGAATTCGAGATCGTAGTAACCGCCAAGCTCCTGGTGATATTTCAGATGGCGACCGTTCAGACGCCCCGTTTGTCCCGTGAAACCGTAGAGCCACCAGGAAGACACGGACGATGCGGCGCTGGCGATGTCGTCGGCACTCTGCCAGGCACCGTCATGCCAACCGCCCAGCAGGAACGTCGTATACAGAGGATACACCTTCGGTTCGGCGGCAGGCGCGGCTTGGGGTAGGCAGATCGACAGAACCACAAGCGAAACACAGGCGATCTTTATCACTCTACACATCAGCGGGTCCCCCTTCTCTTTCAGAAAATCTCGTCAACTCAAGAGCCTGAAGGCACGGTATTATCAACCGGCCTGGAAGGATCAGTTGCGGCTTTTCGGGCGCGATACCGGCGATACAGATCGAGACCGCCGGTCCAGAGTTCCTTCTCACACAGGAACCGAAGCAGACAGTACAAGCTCTTCCATGACGATACGCTGACCCCAACGTCACCTTTCACGTAGATGGTTTGTACGCAAAACACCGGCACCGCCTCAAAACGAGCACCAAAGACCCTGGCGATACCGCCGACCGTCGAAGCCAGCCCGTGCAGCATTCCCGTGATTTCAGGAGCGTCCAGTCCGTGACGGACCCAGACTCGCGGGCCAAGCAGCGAGACGGTAGCCCAAAGGTTCTCGGCCAGCCGCCACAGAATCGGCGAAAATCGTTTCCAGAGACGACGACTGATCTTCCACCCTTCACGCACCTTACGACGCGCCTCGGCCAGCGTTCGCCGCCATCGCTTCAGCTTCGTCAGCAGCGTATCAAGCCACAAAGGCTGTTCAACACGCTCTCCGTCTCCATCAGAGCCTGCCCCATCCGTTCCTCCCGTGCCTGGTGGGCGGCCACCCGGGCCTTGTGAACCCGGCGGCGAGGCGTTGCGCGCAAAGCCCGCATCATCGGTCAGCACCACCGGCGGCGCGACAACCTCTTCGAATGGCTCGCCGTCATTCTCTGCGCTTGCCAAGTCTTTCGAATGAGGTTTTCCGTCACCAGCCGCTGGTACTTTTGTCGATTCTTCAGGGGTGGCGGGAGCGTGGGCAAGCATCTCCTCGACCGACATTCCGCGCGCATCCACGGGCGCATCCTTCGTGACCTGATGCGGCTGTGGTAACGTCTGAACGGGTTTCGTCTTTTCGGCACCTTCCGCATGAGTGCGTACAAGATCATCCGAGCCTTTTCCGACTTCGAACGATGGTTTTATCGGATCAGAAACAGATGGTTGTCCGGGAAACGGCTCCGGCGGTCGCGACGATCGTCCGGCATTCTCACCTCCGACGGTCGACGACGTGCCGGTTTGCTGAGCAGAAGCCTGCTCAGAGGACGGCCCACCCCCTGGCGGGGTGTCTGACGGGGTGCGGCGCGGGCGCACTCGATCGCGCTCATTTTTCCAGAGCGGCCACTCCCGGCTGCCGAGCCGCAACCAGACCTTCTGAGCGGCCGGCGAAGCCGTCGCTCCCAGGCCGAGAAACCCAAAAGCGTAGGAAAACAGCACCTCGCCTCGCTGACCACGAGGGGTCGCCCGACCTCGAACGATGAAATCGAGCGGATGCAGCAGGAAAAACGTCGAAGAGAGCAGCGTGAAAAGCGTCACCGCAAGAAAGCCATACCAGATCAAGAGCTTGAAGGTTGCCCAGTGAGTCCAGGCCCACCAGCCGCCACCGATCAGCGCAGCAACAAGCGCGATGATCAGCAGGGCGAGAAGAGCTTTCCAGTGCTTCATGCGACTCTCACCTATGGTGCGACCATTTTGAGAGCCGCCGAAAGCACGTGAATTTCCGCTTCACGAATCTCGGGGAGAACCTCTCCGTCAAGCTGATGAGGAACAGCGGAATCCGATCTCAAGCGTAAAACCCGCCCAGTGCGGCGCTCGGCCACCTGCTCGGGAACCCCGCGTCTCAACCACGCTCCGCCCACACCGCGAACGATCGAACGCGGCGAAAAGTCACGAAACAGAACCAGATTCAGCAACCCGTCATCGGGCCTGGCGTCCTGCGCAAAGAACAGATCTCCTCCGTACCGGCGCAGATTGGCAATCAGCGCGAACTTTCCATCCAGCCACTCCCCACCATCCATGCTTATCTGAAGACATGGCGGCTTGTACGTAAGATACTCATACGCGGCCTGCAGGTGATACGCATACTTGCCCAGAACGCGTTTCACCGAGGACGGGACACGCGCGGCGACATGCGCGTCGTATCCGAAGCCGGCCACCATCAGAAAACGGCGCCCGTTGCAGACTCCGACGTCCAGTGAGCGTACGGCTCCGGTCAGCAAGACTTTGGCGGCCTCACGCAGATCGAGCGGAATGCCGAGTTCACGAGCCACGACGTTCGCCGTTCCCGCCGGTAGAAGCCCCAGCACTCCCTGTGATGGAATTCCGTTCAAAGCTTCATACAACGTGCCGTCTCCGCCACAAACCGCGACCAGTGTATCGGGGTCCGATCCCAGTTCGCGAGCCAGCTGCTCAGCATGCCCCGCGTGCTGCGTCGGCTCGACGCGCGTCTCAATATGCTTTTTCAGCAGCTCGACAGCCTGGGTCAGCGCCCCGCCGACCCGCAATCCGGCTCGTGGGTTGGCGATGACGACGATACGACGCAAAGGCATACGCAGGTGCCTAGATCGCCAGCGGCAACTCGGTTCCGCACGCCGTCGGCGGCTTCCCCGGCTCTTCGTGCAGCAGCGCCTCGAGGCTCCCCAGCAGGCGAATCGGCGCCGAACCGCGATCGTGCGCGGTCATCAGCAGATGTCCCGGCATCTGCAGCAGACGTCGCAACAGGTTCTTGCGGCTCTCGAGCTGGTCCTGCGGAAAAAGATCGCCGGGAGCGAGCCAGGCCGGCGCCAGGTGATGCCGTGTCGGAATGAGATCACCGGTCACAAACAGCGCCTGTTCGCGGTTTCCGACGATGACAATCTGATGCCCGCGGGTATGCCCGCCCGTCAACTGCACCCGCACTCCTTCCACGATCTCCTGGTCTCCCGAGATCATCTGTACCTGGCTCTCATGCTGCAACGGCAAAAAATCTTCAAAACGATAGGCATCTCGCGAGCGTTCATTGGGTACGCAGGCGTCCTTCCACTCGGACTCCTGCACAAAGTGACGCGCCCGCGGGAAGACTGGAATCAGCTCTTCCCCATTTTCGCTGTGACGAACGGCCCCGCCGGCATGTTCAAGATGCAGATGGGTAAAAACGACATGAGTGATATCTTCCGGCTTCAAGCCCAGCGGACCCAGGCGTTCCTCCCAGGTCTTGAGTTTACCCAACCCGTACAGCGAGCGCAGGCGTGCATCAGTCTTATCGCCGAACCCGGCATCAATGAGCAGGTTGAGCCCCGGCCGGCGAACCAGCACCTGTCGAATGTCGAGCGGCACCCGGTGCGTGGCATCCGGTGTCAATCGGCCTTCCCATGCCAGGCGCGGCAACCCGCCGAAGACGGCGCCACCGTCAAGCATCATGGTGCCCTCAGTTAACACATCGATGGAAAACGGCCCGATCTGCATATCATCTCTCCTCGCTGCCCAAGGGTAACTGACGCTTATTATGCCATAACCCTGCCCGTTTCTCTATCAATCTGGTAGCATGTCCCCATGAACGAACGATTGAGTGTCTCATCCGCCTCTCCCGCGGCCTCTGCGGTCATGCGCACCGTCGGTCCCTGTGTGCGCGACCACGAACTCTGGCATTCCGGCGAACGGCTGGCTGTAGGCCTCTCAGGGGGCAAGGACAGCCTGACTCTCACGTGGCTGATGAGTGAAGCTGAGCGTTTTCGCCTGCCGGTCTGCCGAGTGGTGGCCCTGCATGTCCCCCCGCCGCCCTGGTGTTCGTGCGCCGTCCCCGTTGACGAGCTGCGTTCCCAGGTTTCTTCGCCGGCGGGCGTTGAACTCCATATTCTTGAGTCTGACGCCTCGCGGGCCGATTCCTGCGACCGCTGTTCGCGCGAACGCCGACGCAGGCTGTTTCTTGCGTGCCGCGACCTCGACATCAAGACGCTGGCTTTCGCGCACCATCAGGATGACCTGGTTCAGACACTGCTGATGAACATACTTTTTCACGGCGAAGTGAGCGCCACCATGCTGCCGATGCGAACCTTCGGCAACGGCACGCTGCGCCTGATCAGACCGTTTCTCACGACTCCGGAAAAGCGCATCATCGCTCTGGCCAGACGCCTGGGGTTTCTGCGAACGCCGACCTGTTCCGCAGCCGTTAGCGGGCCGATTCAGTCACAGCGAACGGCGGTGCGCACCTTCCTGCACCAACTGGGAACCCGGCGTGATGTCGTGAAAGCCAACCTGGCACGCATTGCCCGCCGATTCGACGACACCGATCAACACAAAGAACCGGCATCGTCAGATACCGAACCCAGTTGAACCACCCGCGCCGCCTTCAGCGACGGCAGAAGTTCGGCGGTCAGATTGACCCATGCCGAAGCCCGGTCGAGCACCACCGAATCTGAAGAAACGACAACGCCGGCGACCGATTCGAGCCGTCGATCCGGATTCATGACCATCTCCGCCGTCCAGGCGAGATGCCGCTCTGCCGCAATGCTCGCCAACAACCCGCACAGTCGCCCACTGTTCGAAACCGGCGTGTCGAACAGCCAGACCGTTTCCGGGTTCCCGAGAGTCAAAAGGGCATCGCCAACCAGTCGTAAGGCGCGCTCCGTCTCATCGACGCGACGCCACATACCATGGACTCCGGCCAGATCACGTATCGCCTCGTCACGTCCGATGAACAGGAAGCCGCCGGCCAACGCGCTTTCAAGGGTGATCAGCAGGTTGAACCCATCGATATGCAATCGTCGGTGTCGGCACTCCGCCGGCGAAAGTTGGTGACGGAGCCGCTGTTCCCGCGCCTGATCGGCACAGGATGATCGGCCGACGGCCAGACGCTGACGCGACGTCAGCTGATAGCGGTCTCCGACCATCTTTAATGCGCCATTGACGCTGTATCCGCGGGTCAACAACCAGGACAAATCTGCCACTGACTGCCTCAGCTGCGGTAACCGCTCAGGGCTGAACAGATCGTTATCGCCTGGTTGCGGCCCCCGATGCGCCATGTCCGATCGCGCCTACTCGGACAGCTGCGTCTGCAACTCTTCCCATCGCTGCATCGCCGCCTCGAGTTCGCGCTGCGAACGTTCGAAATCGCGAGCCCACTGTGCCAGTTCCTCGTGGGTGGTTCCGGCTCTGGGAGAGGCAAGCCGAGCCTCGGTATCGCGAATGCTCTCTTCGAGACGCGAGATCAGCTCCTCGACCTGCTGATTTTCCTTCTCGAGTTTCTGCCGCTGATTGCTTTGTCGCCGCCGCGCTTTCCAGGCATCGGCGGCGCTGTCAGGGCCCCCCGCCGAATCGACCGCGGCGGCTTTCTCTCGTTCGACAGTACCAGTCGAGCTGAGAGCTTCTTCTTTTGCTGCCTGCTGACGCCGCCAGAGATACTGGCTGTAATTGCCCTCATACACCGTCGCCCGACCGCCGTCGAGCACCAGGACACGGGTTGCCAGCTCATCCAGGAAAAACCGATCGTGCGAGACGATGATCAACGTGCCCGGAAACTCGTCGAGCGCCTCGAGCAAAGCCTCGCGACTGCTGATATCGAGGTGGTTCGTCGGTTCGTCCATCATCAGCAGGTTGCAGGGGCGCATCATCAGCCGCGCGATACCCAGACGGCTCTTCTCGCCGCCCGACAGCACCCGCACTGGTTTATCGATGTCATCGCCCGAGAACAGAAACGCCCCGAGCAGACCGCGCAGCTGCGGTACCATCTCGATCGGACACTCACGCATCATGCGCTGACTGATCGTTTCGTCCTGCTCGAAACTGATCTCTTCATCCTGTGCAAAATACGCGGGATAGACGCGATAGCCCCAGTTCAGATCTCCGTGAAATCCGGTATCCTGGCGGGCGAGAATGCGCATCAGCGTCGTTTTGCCGACGCCGTTTTCACCGACAATACAAAGCCGGTCTCCTCGGTAGAGCGAGAAATCGACCTCTCGCAAAACCTGCAGATCACCGAAACTCCGACTGACGTTCTTCACCTGCATGATCATTTCGCCACTGGCCTGACACTTCGGAAACGAGAAATCAAGCACGCGGCTGTCGATCGGCCGCTCGATCTTTTCCATCTTGCCGAGCATCTTGATGCGACTCTGCACCTGTGCCGCCTTGGTCGCTTTGTACCGGAAGCGTTCGATGAAACGCTCGATCCGTTGCCGTTCTTTGGCCTGGCGTTCGATGGCGGCATCAGCTTCAGCCTGCCACGAAAGACGCGCTTCGAGGAATCCGGAGTAGTTGCCGCGAAACACGCGCGCGCCTTCCGGCACCAGAGCCACGACCGAGGTCGCCAGGTTGTCGAGAAAGTACCGGTCGTGTGACACCACCAGGATGCCGCCGGCAAAGGTTTTGAGATACTCTTCCACGAAAGCGATCGAACCGATATCGAGATAGTTGGTCGGTTCATCGAGCAGCAGATAGTCGGGGTCGCTTGCCAGCAGACGCGCGAAGTAGCCGCGCATGCGCCACCCGCCCGAGAAGTGCGCAAACGGTTCATGAAACCTGGACTCGGCAAACCCGAGCCCCTTCAAAATGCGCGTCAGACGAGCCTGCCAGGTATAACCACCGGCACGTTCAAACTGCGCGATCAGACGCTCGTGTCTTTCGAACAGCCGGGGGTCGATCTCCTCTTGCCCCATCAGACCCTCGAGGCGTTCGATCTCGGCCTTGATGCCGTCGAGTCGATCGAAAGCCTGCGCCGCCAGTTGCCAGAGCGTCATGCTCCGATCAGCTCCGCCATCCGGCCCTTCAACCAGAAAGACTTCCTGCGGCAGATACCCGACCCGCGCCTCGGCGGGCTTGGTCATGCGTCCGGCATCCGGATGTTCTTCCCCCAGCATGATACGCATCAGCGTGGTTTTGCCCGACCCGTTGCCACCGACCAGCGCGACCTTCTCGCCGGGGTTCACGGCGAACGTGACTCCGGAAAAGAGCCGGCGGGTGCCGAACGATTTGGCGAGCTCCTTGACCTGCAGCGACATGTTCAGCTTCCCGTATCAGTCCCAGGCGCTCGTGCGTTCCACTGCCTTCTGATGCCGCGAACAGCGACAAGAAGGAGAAACACGCCCTGTAACAGGATAAAAAACTTGAGCACGATCAGCTCACCGGCCATCATGCCGATGATTCCGTAGTAGACAAGGACAAGCCCCACGACCAGCAGAAGCGCAACCGGTGTCAGGCTCGTGAACGCCAACGCATAGAGAGCGCCGATGAGCAACACGATGGCGATCAGCTTCCAGCGATGTTCCTCACTGCCGGACATCAACTCATCCATGCCGACGATCTGCATGTAACCGGCCATGAAGAAGGTTCCGCTCACGCCGGCAAACAGGCAGAGCGCACGCCTGGTAAGCGCCGCCAGTCGTTCGAACAACCCACCGGATTCAAAACAATCGGCGATGCTTTCCGGCAGCATCTTCCAGAAACGGTTCAGCCGGCCGTGTACCGAGACCATCCACTCGAACGGATCAGCGAGCAGGTTCTGCCGCCAGACGGTCTCAGATTGCCGGCCTGTCGACTGCAGCAGCAGGCTCTGTTCGCGCGCCCACAGTTGAGCCGAAAGCTCCTCACCGAAAATCTGGCCGAGAGCGGCACAGAACAGCGCTAGAAACGACAGGGCGATCGCCATGAACGCCGCGGTCTGCCCCCCCTCGCGACTTGCCTGCTGCAAGGCACTCAGATACTCAGTGACCCCAAACCCGGAATCGGTCAACCAGCCGAGGAAGAGGCAGATCAGCAGCCACATCAACCCACCGCGTGCACGCGAGAGCGTCTCTTCGGAACTCAGAGGTTCGGGGGGCGGGTTCAACGGTTGCGGCTTCATGATTTCTCCGACGGCAGTATACAACAGAATCCTCGGCAATCGGCATCCCCGGTTTGCCAGGGAAGTGAGAACGGGTCAGCGACGATCTTGCACGCTCGCGTCATTCCCTGCGGCCATCGAGCGGCCGGAACCACTATCGAGCCTCAGGCCGCGGCAGCCGGGAAAAAGGTGGCGAGAATCAGTCGGCGCAACCAAGCGAGTTTCACCCACGGGATTCCCGGACCGATCCTCAGTGGGTCACGGCCATCATCGATAATCAGCTCCTGATGTCGGTCGGCGAGGCCGAATGGGTCGAGCTGGCGTTTCACATGGCCGATTTTGATGGCAAGAATAGCCTGCGCCGCGATCACTCGCGTGCGAAGGCCTCGCAGGGTCGAGAGTTCGATAACCTCGATCTGATCTCGCCTCAGAATCAGGTCCCGCCCGAACCGTTTCTGCTCGCGCACCAGAGGAATAACCTGCAGCCAGCAGAGCGATTGAATGAGCACAATAATGAACCAGTCTCCATCTCCGCTGCACGAGAGCAGCATGTACAACATCGGTCCGACACACATGCCGAGAATGATCAAACGGATAAACCAGCACAACCAGGGGCGAAATGGCTCGATTTCGAGACGCAGACCATCAGGCACATCCGTTACGGAAAATGAACGCTCCGGGGGAAACGGGAATGGAACCCAGCCCTGGGCCGCTCTATTTCGTAACAGCGCGCTTGGCGAGATAGTACCCTCGACGAGCACACTTTCGGGCACAACCTTGAGCATCGACCACCCGGAAAAGCGAGCCAATTTCGAAGTCAGGGTCACCAGTGCGTCCAGATTTGGTGAATCGCAGAATCGCACCTGATCTTCACCCCAATAGAGCAGAAGCTGATAGGTATCGGGCGTCGTTCGCGCGGGGGCAGCCCCCAGCTCGATGGGACGCTGCGCCAGACTGAGATACGACTCAAGGGCGAGTCCCTTGACCTGTTCGAGAGTACTCGTCCGCAGGGACCACATGAATCTCCGCCAGCCCCACCCCAACCTGACCGTTCCGTGCGAGCGAGAAATCTCGAGGATGCGCCCGCCGACGAAGAGAATGAGTCCGAGTATCATCCCCAAGATGAACGCGCCGGCCCATCCGGGATACCGGATCAGAGGTTCCAGTCCAACCACAGCCAGAGAAGAGATCATCATGGTAACGATCATGAGACCAAGCATGGCGATCGCCGGACTGCTGATGGAAATCCGCAGTAAATCAGCGTCATCCTGCTCCAGGCGTACATTCGACGGCAACATACAAAACCCCTTTTGGCCGAGAAAATCGGTCAGCGACTTGATCTCAAGCTACTCTGAGCTGCCACCACTGTCAAACCACGCTAAAGTGGCACGGGACTCAGCCGACTGGCTGAGTCCCGTGTTGGAGAGCAATCAGAACTCCTTCAGATCATTCTCGTCAAGCGGTATCACCTTGGCCGGGTTCGGCTTTTTGACTGCCGCCGGCTTTTTCGCAGCGGTTGCTCCAGGTGTCGGGCGCTTTGCGACTGCCGGTGTTTTCTCCTTTGCGTGGGTAACAACCCGTGATGCCGGGGGACCCTGCAGTTGATCGAACTCGGACGATTGGGTCGACCGCGCTGACGCACCCTCGACCATCGCGGTCAGTTCAGCGACAATGTTCTTAACCTCAAGCGCCTGAGCCGAGAGTTCTTCGGCGGCTGAGGCAGACTCTTCAGAGTTCGCGGCATTCTGTTGTACTACCTTGTCCATTTCGGAAACGGCGGTATTGATCTGCCCCAGACCAGTCGCCTGTTCCTTCGTGGCGTTGGTGATCTCGTTGATCAGCGAAGCCACCTTCGCAGCACCTTCCTGAATGCTCTTGAGGCTCTTCGCCACTTCATTGGTGACCGCCACGCCCTCGTCAGCGTTTTTCTGCGCCCCTTCGATCAGTCCGGCCGTATTGCGAGCCGCATCGGCTGATCGCATCGCCAGGTTCCGCACTTCCTCGGCGACGACCGCGAATCCTGCGCCGGCTGCACCGGCCCGGGCCGCCTCGACCGCGGCATTCAACGCCAGCAGGTTTGTCTGAAAGGCGATCTCATCGATCGTCTTCAAAATGCGAGCCGTCTCACCCGCTGATGTCTTGATGCGATCGATCGTGGATACCATCTTTTCCATCTGCGCCACCCCGGTAGTCGCCATGTTGTCTGCCTGGCGAGCGGTCTGGTTGGCCTGTTCCGCATTATCCGCATTTTGCCGGGTCATCGACGTCATCTCTTCGATGGCAGAAGAGGTCTCCTCGAGGCTGGCTGCCTGCTCGCTGGCCCCTGATGCCAGAGACTGGCTGGCGGTCGACACCTCTGTCGATGCTGCCGCCAACTGCGTGGCGCCGTTGGCCAACTGATCGATGAACTGCTTCAACGGCAGGGTAATCGCGCGAACCATGCCCACCGCGAACACAACTCCCACCAGAATGATGATGATGATCAGCGCCATGGTTGTCGCGCTTCCCTCAGACTTCGACGCCTCGGCGACCGACTCCATCCGAGACGCAATCGCGGCCGCCACGGCTTCGCACTGCTCCGCAATTCCGCCGCAGACCCGAGCTTCCGCCTCAACCTGCATCTGACTGCCGATCATCTCGCCCAGACCACGGGCATACCGCCCGATCTTCTCCTGCAGTTGGCGCAACATCGCCAGTTCTTCAGCTTTTTCCTTGGCCGGAATGTTCATGCGAGCCAGCACATCGATCGCTTCCTGAATCTGACCGTTTTGATTCCCGATCAGCTGTTCGAGTTCCCGAACATCATCCGTCCTCTTTGCCAGCAGAAAGGCATTTTCATGCACGCCGAGCGTGGTATCCGTCAGCTCGATTTCCGACAAGACCCGGACAAGTTCCGTCTGCTGCGACAGATAGCGCGGGTCGGTCTTTTTGTTTTTCTGAATCTCGCTCAGCTCTTTCTCGTGATGGTGCAACTGTTCAGCAATGGCATGCTGGACCTCCGTTCCCATCGCTTTCAGTTCACGGTTCACCGTTCGTACGCGATCGAACGCGGTGACCAGATTGTCGAAACGCTTCCGATAATCGGCAGAAATTGCGAGCACCCGCTCAAGAGCCTCGATTTCTTTGGGGTCTGAGATTCCTTTTCTGATCTGCGTTGTGTCAGCAGTAAACTCGGACAATTCTTCACGAGTATTCTTGGCAACTTCTTCGGCGCGTTTCGCGTCATCAAGTCCGTAGAGCAGATACTCATACAACAGAGACTTGATATCCATGGCCATCATTTCCATTTCCGTCGCGGCTGCCACCTGATGCAATGCAGATTGCGTTCTCGCCGCAAAGCTGTTTGAGGCAATCGCCATGACGATCATCATGATGATCACGGAAGCAAAGCCGGCATAGAGCTTGAAGGCCAGACTGTACGCGGCAAATGCCCCGCTCTGGGCCGACAGAAACACCGCCACACCCAGCACCAGTGCTATCGCGATGATCAAGCCGATCGTGCCGTATCGGGGTTCGACCTTCGGCAGTTCCACCTTTTCGATCTTCTGCTCACGCGATCGCTCTTCGTCCAGAGATTTCAGCCGTGCCGGGTCGATCAGCGACACTTTCTCGTATTTCATCTCTGCCGACTTTTCCTCAGCTGCATGCTCCGATTCAGAAACATGGGCGGTCTCCGGCTCACTCTCGTGCGCTGCGACCCCCGCCGGCACGCCGGCTCCGGGTAAAGCATGCTGGGTCGCAGCAGGAACCGCCTGATGCGCGGTTGTCGTGACATGATCAGACGCAGGAGCCGTCGCATGAGCATCGCCGGCCGGTTGTCCGCCGCCGGCCATGACCTCGAGTGATCGGGTCGCATCCGCTTCCACCGCCGCGAGTGTTTCCGCAATGCGCGCCGCGGGAAGCCAGTTCACCTTGCCGGTCGGCAGATCATAGATTGCGGCGACCATCTGCACACGACCACTTTTGACTTCTTCGCGAATGGCCGCGCTCTGATGCAGCAGATTGCGCACGCTCTCCCACACATTTTCCTCGATCGCTGCCGGAATGACCTGCTCAACGGAAGAACCGGGCATTCTGGCCAGCGTTCTCTGCACTGCAGGCCCGATCGGAGCAACCAAGGGAGGAATATTGCGTTCGAGTTCATGACCATGGCCGGTTGCCGCCTCGGTCACCGCGGTTACGGCACCGCAATGACTATGCCCAAGCACTACGAGCAAGGGCGTCTTCACATGTCGCAACCCGTACTCTACCGAGCCGATCTCGTCCGTCGCGCAGACGTTTCCGGCAACGCGTATGACGAACAGGTCCATGATACCAGTATCGAAAAGCAGCTCAGGTGGTACACGCGAATCCGAGCAGCAGACGACGGTCGCAAATGCATGCATGCCCTGACCTTCACTGACGGCTAGTGCCAGGCGAGCGGCACCCAGGTTCGGGTGCTGCGGCGTATCGGCGACAAACCGGGCGTTGCCGTCGACCAGAATCTTCATCGCCTGCCCCGCATCGGGTTTCGCCCACACGCCTACAGGCAGCAGACACACCACGAGAAGCGCTATCAATCGTTGAATACGCGTCATTCGTCACTCTCCTCTTTCGTAACTCTGTTTTCTAACCCTCGTCCACACCGACAACCTCATCTACGACAATGTTCTCTCCTGACAAAACGATGATAAGATCAATGATGTCCGGCGTCATGGCTCGGACTCCCGCCGGCCATCGGCTCAACAGCCCTTGCGGGATCAGCATCCGCTTTCAGCAGCAACTCCTGCACTTTCGCTTCGGGCAACCAGGACACTTTACCCGTCGGCAAATCATAGATCGCTCCCACAACTTTCACTTGCCCCTGAATCACCTTCTCGCGAATGGCGGCACTCTGGAGAAACAGGTTCCAGATTCCCTGCCAGACATTTTCTTCGATGGCCACCGGCACCACCTTCCGGGCCTCCGCTCCAGGCATCTGTTCAAGCGCCCGTTTCACGGCCGGGCCGATCGGTTCGACCAACGGGGGAATATTGCGTTCAAGCGGATGACCATGCCCGGTGGCCGCTTCGGTCACCGCCGTGACCGCGCCGCAATGGCTGTGGCCCAAAACCACCAGAAGCGGAGTGTTCACGTGACACAGTCCGTATTCGACCGAACCAGTCGTATGGGTTGAACAGACGTTTCCCGCCAGGCGAATCACGAACAGGTCCATGATTCCCATGTCGAACAGCAGCTCGGGCGGCACGCGAGAGTCAGAGCAGGAAACCACCGTAGCAATCGCATGCTTCCCCTGCCCCTCACTGATGGCGAGGGCCCGACGCGCTGCTCCTGAGTTTGGAAACTGCATCTTCCCGGTCACAAAGCGTTCGTTTCCGTCTTTCAACATCTTCAGAGCATCTTCAGGCCCTGGCCGAGCCTCAGCCCAAGAGCACGCCACGAACAGGATCAACACCGCAGAAAAAAACCGTACGAAAGTCGATTGTCTGCGCACAGATTGGCCTCCTCAGATCAAGCTTCACGAATCTTGAAAACTCTAGGTGTATTGTCTCTCTCTTCAATTCAGAAGGCAACAAAAAAGAACCTGGTACCCGTTGCTGTTTCCACGCGATCGCGGAACGCAAAAAAGGGGCGGCTTTTCAGCCGCCCCGTTTTTGCTGATCAGATCACTTCATGCCATGCTCAACGTCGACGTATTCATCCCACTGAAATTCCTTCGCGAAGTCGAGCGCCTTGTAGAAGGCCCTGAACTGCTTGTAATCGTCGAGGTTCGGCCAGGTCACCGAGAGCGAGCCCTTGGCGGGCACCAGACGCGCTGCCTGAACAGCTTCGAGGGTTTCCTTGGCCATCTGCACCAGGGCCGCCGAGTTCGGGCCGCTGCCGGGCGAACGTACCACCTCGTTCAGCGTGCGTTCGAGATCCCAATAGCGTTCCTTGCCGCCATACGACGTACTGCGGCGAATGCGGAATCCATCCGCGCGAGCCTTGGCCGCAGCGAGTACAAAGTTATTGAACGCGAACGACAACTCCTGAGCGCGGGCCGGGTTCCAGTATCCCATGCCGCGCACCCCACCGTCGGAAACCGCCTGGGCGAACCCTTTGGCATCGGTCGGTACGGCGCGCGCCAGCGAGCGCATGATGCTGCCATAGGGAAAACCGGACAACGGCGTCGTATCAGCCGAGCCAATCATCGCCTCGCACGAGTTTCTGAACTGGTACAACGCCTCGATTGAAGCGGGCAGACAGGCGTCGAAGCCCATGACGTTGAGCTTGCGGCCACCGTTGAGTTTCTTCTCGAAGGCGCCGAGCACGGCGACGATCTCGAAGACCGACAGACAATCGTTATCATGCGTATCATACGCGACGAAACGATCGGGGTTGAAATCGACTGCGCCCGGGTTCGAGCTGCTGGTGCCGCCCACCCCGCGCCATGAGAAGATGCCGCTGCCATGGCTGTTGAAGATCAGCGCGTAGCGCTTCGCCGGGTGCTTTTCGTGAGCCCATTTCAGGAAATCCCACAGAACGTACGGCGAACCCATGTTCACTTCGCCGAGCTTCTTCTCGACATTCACGCCTTCTTTGCCGATCGTGAAGATCGATGCGCCACCCTCTTTCTTGTTACCGAACAGCCCGCCGAAGAAACCGCCGCCAGTGCCAGTGTTGGTCAGATCTTCAATCGCGAGAATCTCACAGCCTGCCGGAGCGCCGGCTCGAACCATGTCCTGCACGCCGCGAGCATTGGCTTCTTGCAGGCCCGTATCCTTGTCGTCGCTGACGACATACAGCAAAATCGTCCACTCGTTCAACGCCCAGGTCGTCCCGGGCAAAGCCAGCAATGCCAGCAGAGCCGGCAACACACACCACATTCGCATCGACTTCATGTCTTCCTCCGTTTGAGGCCACCACTCGGAACCAATCCGCCGTCGGTGGAAAATTCGTTTCGCCGCCAGTATAGCAAATTCGAGGCCGCCGCACGCACCAATGAGATCACACGCTCTGGCCGTCATTCTGAAGTCTCCCTTCAGCGAAGTGCTGAGTTTTCGCCGCCCCGTGCCAGTTTCTCTTCACCCGCGAACGCGTTGCGTCGGTCGAGAGGAAACCTTCAGTGCCGGCATGAGCGGAGAAACAGCGTCCGAGTCTCTCTTCAGGCCACGCCGCACGAAAAGCCAAAGAACGGGCAACTCCATTCCAATCGTCAGCAGCAGATACGCAATAAACAACCGCAGGTGAAACACCAAAGCCCTTCAGTTCGGCCATCGATACCGCATAATCGACGCTTGGACCACATTATTCAGAACTCCGTTTTCAAACGTCACCCGATAAAATCCCGAAACCTTTTTCTCTTCCTCTGGGTGCCCCACCGGGGTCACCCGAGATAGTCCGTTTCTCATGACGATTTCCCCCCTCATGCCGCCATCCCGGGAAATCACCTTCGTGGTGCCGCTCTGGAGAAATGCAGAGATACTCCCGACCTGAAACACGACGTTGCCCTCTGCAATAGATGAGCCACGCATGACCGTCCACTCCCCGTCACCACAACGAAACAGAATCGTCGGACCATCCTGCGCTTCCGCTCCTGCCTTGGCCCGCGAGACATACACCTCACTGGCGTGATGCATCACCACCCGGACGGGAGGCTTTTCATCAGGGAGATCCGAGTTACGCAACACCTCGATCGACGCGTATTGCTGTTCTTCGTTTTTCAGCCAAACCCCCGATTCCAGCGTTATCATAGACGGAGCCGCGGCATACTCGCCTGTTTCACCCTTCTTCGCCAGGAGTGTCCCCTGAATTTTCAGACCCGGGTTCATGCCTGTTCCCAAGATACTCGCCAAAGCGGCATCGCCTGAACTCAACAGTGTCACCAGATCTCCCTTTTTCAATTCTATCGCGATCTGCCACGGAGTTTTCCCTTCCCGATCCTTCAGAGATGTGTTCGATCCTCTGGCAAGCAAGTATTCGACAATGTCGCGATTTCCCGCCTTCACCGCGCGATGCAGAAGAGTTTCTCCCGCCTGGTTCGTCGCATTGATATCCTGACCCGCTTCGAGCATTCGAACCACCGCTCGCTTGAATTCGCTGAGCAAAGTCTTCTGATCACTGACGACAGGTGTCGCGTGAACCCGACATGTGACACGACCACTGACACTCAAATCGCCATTGGAAGCATACACACAGTCTTTCGCCGGGCTTTCGATCGGTGTTTTCAAATAGGACTCTTTGACCAGAACACCTCCTGCCCGCACCATCGAGTCATCCAGGGTCTTGATCATCTCCTGATGATCCATGTTGTACATCTCGATCGCGCCGAGAATGACCCGCTGATTGTGTTCACAGGCCGTCTCTACGGGAGTGGCTTCTCGAAGCAGATCAAAAGCTTCCTGGACCTGACCGGACACGGGGATCGTCGCGAGGGCGATGAAAACGAGCAGCAGACAAACGTGTCTCACACGAAACCTCCATCAAGTTGAATCAGGCACCGTTTCGATCATTCGATGCGATGCCCTTCATCAGTGATCCTAACACGAAACAACTATTCCGCAGGTGGAAAAAGCCCCCGGTCGAAGACCGGGGGCTTTCATTCGACCAGAGAGTTCGTCCTAGACGATTTTTTTGCCGCGCGGCGTGTAGTGCGTGTGCAGCAGGTGGTGAGACTTGTGCCCGCACGGACCGTCTTTCAGGAATTCCTTGTAGATCTTGAGAACCGTCGGGTTCTCGTGAGACTTGCGCATCTCAAGGCTCTTGTCTTCATCGTAGATCGCCTTGGCGCGCGCCGCCCGAATCTCGGGAGAGGTCGGAATCGGCTGACCGCCGCCGCCCAGACAACCGCCGGGGCAGGCCATGAATTCGATGAAGTGGCACTGGCTGAACTTGCCGCCGGCCTTGATGTCTTCCATGCCCTTCTTGGCGTTGGCCGTGCCGTGGCAAACGCCCACTTTCAAAGTCGCGCCGCGGAGCCATTCCCAAACAGAAAAAAGGTGTTGGATCAGTTTGGGGACAGGGCGGGCGGAGCGGACGGGCAACTCGG
>CAYYIY010000011.1:0-947 GCA_964472075.1 uncultured bacterium
TCAGACGGAATCACCCCGGAAACCCGCATGGAGAACTACAGTGAGAATTGCTGGATTTCATGCAACGACAGGGGGGCGATCTGAAGTTCATGGGATTGTCGGTGACGGCAGCCGGGAATCCGAACCTTCCCGGAGAACTATTTTTCCTTGCCGTTCGGAGTGGTGATCGGCAGTGAGAAACGAACTTCAAGGTATTCGGGTTTCACGCGGGTGGTCATTTCAAAATCGCCAAGCTCTTCCATCATGTTCAGGTTGGGAATCGGGGGAATGCCTTTTCCGGCGAGCAGCGGTGACTGAAGAAAACGCTGAATCTGTTCATTCAGGTTCTTGAACCGAATGCGCCAGTACCGGTGAGCTCCGTCCGGAACCTTGTAGGCGGGCTGTTTCCCGGTGGTAACATCCTGCATGCGCTGGTAGAGACTCACGAGATTGGCACGGCTCGTGGCAGCCAGGGCGTGTCCATCCGTCATCGCGAGGTGCAGAGCGAATGTCGGCACCAGGAAGTAGGACAATTTGACGCCCTTCGGCGCCTCGGTCTGTGGGGCCACATAGATTCCGAGATCGACACATAGTTTTGCGAGGCCGGGAAGAATGGCGACAACCTTCATCGGATCGGCAAACTTCGCCATGACGCGAATGTCGGGCAGCCCGCCATCGCCTGTCGGATCGAGATCGATCGACACCAATGAGTCGACCGCCTGAGCGGGAAGAATGTCTCGTTCAAGATCGAGACCGGCATTCTTCAGAAAGTTTTCAATGATTGTCAGCTGCGGAATGGCTTTGAGGTGCTGGATCAGGATCTGCGGTGAAGGGAGAACGTGCACCTGACCGAAGCTCATCAGACGGCGCTCATCGAGAAAGCGTGAGCAACTGAGGGTCTTGTCCGGCGTATAGGCTTCAGTGACTGACAGGGAAAAATCCTTGCTGCCCAGGGCGAACTCGAAATG
>CAYYIY010000011.1:989-84265 GCA_964472075.1 uncultured bacterium
CGGCCACGATCAGATCAGCGGTTTCGAGAAGCGGCAGCAGCTTGGTGCGCAGGTTGAGCAGCTGATTGGGGCGAAGGTCCCTGGTCCGTTCCGCTTTTTCCGCCAGCTTGATCATCGGTTCGAGCCAGCTTTTCGGATCGGCGGCAAACCGCAGGCTGATACCAGAAGATCGCGCTCCGATCTCGCGTTCAAGATCATCGAGGAACGGATCGGCTCGGCTGCTGAGAGTCTTGATCAGACTGCGTTGATGATCATTCCAGTTCGACGAGCGAACCGGTTCGCCCAGAGGACTTTGAGTGACTGCATCATCGGGGGTGAAACCGGCGAATTCGAGAGTCGGAGCCGTGAACTGCCCGAGAAACGGCTGGAGCTTCTTACCCAGTCTGCGCAATACTTCACGCGGGTGCTGCGGCAGGATGTCGATGAAGTCCCCGTTCTTTTTGAGTTCGAGAGCATACTGGCACAGGTAGGCGGCCTTCTCGGCAGCGACGGTTGCCGATGCCGCAGGAGCACTGCCGGATTCGGCCCGGACAACGGTGGTCAAACAACACAGGGCGCAGAGAGCCGCCATCAGGACGGCATACGCGTTGATTCGGTGCCGCAGGGTGGGGGATTGGTGCATAAAATACCTCCGTATAACACGCGAATGTTTTTCGTTGTGCGGCAGAGTATACCGTACTGCTCGCTGCAAGGGGAATTATACTGCGGCCTCAATCTCGAGGCTCGACCGCAGATGGGGCGGACAACGACGGAAATTCCTGCTGCCACTCGGTGCAATTGTCTATCGCTCTGAGAACATCGTGCGATCTGCTGCGATTGAATCTGGAAGCCGGTTCAACGCGAAGAGACGTGGATTTCTCTCCGGCTCGAAGTGGGAATTGTCTTATCGCTGTGTTACCATGAGTGTACATGCTGAAGAGAATGCTCGGTTCTGGCCGTCGCGGATTTCTGCTGTTCATCGTGATCGCCGTACTGCTGGCGATCGCGATCATGGCGTTTTCGCTCAGCTCGTTCAAAAGCGGGGCGGTCGAACTGCTCGGCAAGACCATGGATCAGAACCGCCTGGCAACGCTGGCGCAATCAGCGAATCATGAAGTCATCGGCATGGTGAAGACGCAGGTGAACCGCCTGGGAACCGATCCGCATAATCGGTTTCGCGAGTTTTTCCAACCCGGCGGCGTTGGTTCGCCGTACAACCCGGTTAATCAGTCAAACCTGCCGAAGGCCGTACTCATCTATGATGACATTCAGCCGCCGGGAGCCAAGGCGCTGGCTGATGCGTTTGTCGGACTTGGCATCAATCTCAAGAGCCGAGCTGTGTTGACGGTTACCGCGCAGCGAAATCTCAGAGGGTATCCGTCCTATGTCGGTCATCTCGAAGTGACGTCGCGAGCCTACTATGGAGGCAAATACAACAATTCGGTCGAGGTCAAGGAACGTCGTGATGTCAAGATGATCGATATGCACGATCTGTTCGACAAGTACGCCTTGTTTGTCAAAAACTACAGCCCTGACTACAACAACCCCAATCGGCGCCTCATCGTTGAGGGTATTTCTCCGCAGGACTGGGCGAACGAGGTGTACACGCGGGTCTATCTGGGCAGCCGCTTCTACCCTGAAGCCAGGGAATTTGAATCGACGGGCGCCACGGGAGCGATCTACCTCGACATCAATCTGAAAGATTACGGAGCCGTGGTAGGTAAACTGCTGAACTCTGCCGCTGCGCCGACACCGCAAAACTTCACCTGGGCCAACTCGTCTTCGAAACCCTCATCGGGTAATGAACTCCCGATGATCTGGGTTGCGCCGACTCAGGCCTTTTCCAGCATCTTCAGCGCCAACGGGTATCAGTTGAGCGATTTCTATTTTACGCATGAGATCATGCGTCAGTACGAGTTCATTATTCACAGTGCCGCCTGTGCCGCGCTTGGACAAACCGGCAGTCCGCCGCCGGAACTCAAAAACAATCCGCCGTTTCGCGGGCAACCGCTGATCAACAAAGCGCAGCAGGCCTGGTCAGCGATTCAGGGCAACGTCTTCACCACGCATGCCTCGGTTCGTCTGCTGATCAAGGATTTCCTGGATGGGATGAACAATCAGTCGAACAAGGAAAACTACAGCGGTTGTCAAGGTTTCATGCAGGTGCTGCAGACTCACATCGATAACTGGCCGTACTGTTTCGGCTACACCGACGCCGACTCGCTTTGGAACTACGAAAACAAGACGAAATCGACTGTCCCGCTGCCGCTCTGGAACCTCAGTTCCATGCCGACATTATCATTGCCGGAAGCCGCACCGGAGGGACTGGTGAATCGATACTCGGGTCTTTCGGCATTGACGGGCGGTTCACCTCAGGTCAGCCGGTACGTATACGAAAACGCCTTTGCGGAAAGCGATACCGGCTCGGACAAACCGTGGAACCTTGAAAAGATGTTTGTCGGGCGCATGGCCTCGTTGTACGGCGCTGCCGGCAATACCCCGGTTTTCATTGAGGGGAATGTCTTTCTCAGACTTTTCAAGGTGGCTTTCTTCGAGGAATTCACCAAGAACCTCTCACTATTCAACTGGACCTTCACTATTTCACCGCCCAGCATTCCATTGAATTATCGCCGCGAGGCAAAAATGCCTGAGACCTTCCTGAATCGCAAGATCACAGGCAATTTAAGGCAAGGCCAGGTAGGACGCATTCTACCGACCGACGACCCTGAAAACTATCTCATGAGCCGGGCCGTTTGTGGAATCCCCGCTAATCGGCTTCTGGACCAGCCGGTCGCCGTTCGCGACCCGGACGGAGGTGCGGCGCCGAATTTTCTGACTCAGTACAATCCGTTATCCGCCCCGCCGTTTCCTGACCCGCAGCAGATTCCGGGGCCGAAGGGCAAGAGGTCGGGCGAACGATTTTTTCCGCCGATCGATTACTCGACCTTCTCGCATAACTTCAAGACCCCTCAAGAGTTTCTGAAAGAGCAGGTCGCCGAAGAGAACGGTGAACCGGTCTTGTACATCGACGGCCGCATGTACATCGCCGAAGGCGACCTCGACCTGGTGAAGGGGTTGAACAACAAACCGATCAAGAAATTCAAGGGGCGCGGTTTTCTGTTTCTCAGCAAAGGGAACCTGATTCTGACCAGTTTTCGCAAAGGCGGTTCCGCCTCCTCCGACGATTCGATTCGCATCTTCCTGCAGGATGGGGATTTCATCGTCGGTGGTACGGATTCTCCGACCCGCATCGATGCGTCGCTGATTGCCCTGACCTTTACCACCGACACGTCAAGAGATCCGAAAGATCTGGTTAATCAGGGGCAGCTTCTGATGCGCGGCAAGAGTGTCGTCGTGACGGGGAATCTGGTCGTCGATTATCTGGCCCTGGAACTCGGCAGTGACGGATTACCCATGAACGGAACGCTGACCATTGTTCACGATCCGGAGATCTTCGAGCCGGCCAACGGCGAAGATAATCCATACCGATTCAGCATCGGTGGGGTTCGCACGTTCTACAGCATGAATTCAGGAGATCCGACCCTTAACTGATATGGATGCCGCACGATGGACAATCGTTGGAATAGTGGTGCTGATGATGTGCAGCACTCTTGGCGTCTTGTACAAATTGAACAAGCAGGTGCTCTACGTGTACGAGGATGAAGCCGAACGGGTTTCTCAACCGAACATCGTCGTGGCTCCTGTCGATGTGCAGCAGAACACGCTTACAACCAAACGCGCCGGCCCCATGCCTTCGTTTGCCTTCATGCCGGTTGACGATGCTGACGTGGTGCAGCAGTTCAAACAGGGTGACGAAAGACGGAAAGGACTCAAGGAGCTGGCCCAGCTGGCTTCGGCTGCAAATGCGATGGTACCAGCCAGGGAAGACCGGAAATGAGACGACATAACGGGTTTACTTTTGCCGAAATCATGGTTGCCGTTCTGGTCGTTTCGGTTCTGGCCATCCCGTTGTCCTATCTGGTGACCTCGACGCGTACCGATACCTCGAAGGCCATCAACTACCTGAGAGCCATGGAACTCGCCAACGAAGTGATCGAATGGGCCAACGTCGTGCCGTTCGATAAGATCAAGACCCTGGAAAATGCCGGCGGATCGCTGGTCGAAGACATGGGTGGCAACCTGCAGTCGGTCAAGCTGCCGGTGACCGCGAACGGCATGTGGGCCGGCCTGGCAACGCAGATACAGTATTCCGAACAGTATCCGACGGCGTTCTTCTACCGCCAGATCACGGTCGGGTCGATCACGCAGAGTGTTCCGTGGCGCGATTATGTAGCGAAGGTGACCGTGACAGTATCCTGGAACGAAGGGAAAAAACCCGACGTTTTGGATACGCCTGACCGCATGCGCAAGATTACCCTCTATGCGCTGGTTTTCAACGATCGGAGACTGGACTACTGAATCATGAAAAACCGCGCGCGAAAATTCGAACATGGACTGGTACGACGGAAGGGACGTTCCGTGCGCGGCTTGACCCTCATCGAAATGCTGGTGAGCATCACCATCGGCCTGATGGCGCTGTTCATGATCTACAATTTTCTCGGTTCGACCCGAATGCATTACATGTACGGAACCGTGAATCTGCAGAATCTGCAGGATGCACGCCTGGCGATCAACTATCTCCGTCGCGATTTTTCTTCGAGCTGCTTTTTCGTTTCCCCCTCAGATGCCTTCAAGACCGTACAACTTGCCCGCATGAGCGGCTTCAAGAGCGGAACTCAGTGGTCGGGCGGCAGTTCACATCTGATCGAAATCACCAACCGGAAACTCTCGTTCCACCGCTTCGACTTCGGTATCGATCAGGCAGTCGGCACTCCGACGGTCAAGCTCGTGGAATACGAATTCGATCCCGGCAGCAAAACATTGAATCGTCTCGATTCCGGCCAGGTGAAAACCTTCAAAGGGTTCGAAAACGTTGAATTCAAGTTGTACGTTCACGACTGTAATTCCCAGGTGCCCATGTTGTGGGTGAAGATTGTTGTCAACGAATCTGGTAATATCTATGGAGACAACCTCAAGGCTGACCGGGCACTCGAACTGACGACGACCATCTCGAGTGCGTTTGTGACCTCGAACCTCGAAAACCTGAGCTGGAACTACGAAACAGCTCATCAGTAAAAAAAGTTTGAACCGTTTGCGGACCTGTGGCGTAATGAAAGTGAAACCCATTCGGGAAACCAATTTCAGGAGGTAGGGTATGAAGATCCGAAAAGGTTGGATGGCGTGGGTTCTGGTACTGGCGCTGGCGTTTCAGCCGCTGTTCCTCGAAGCGATTGCCCGGGCCGAAGAAGCCCAGACGTCGGCTTCCGGGGCCAAGATGGATGAAGCGACTCAGAAGCTGAATCAGGCTCAGGAAACGGTCAACAGCAACAGCAAGGCCAAGGCGAAAGCCGGTGCTCAGCTTGAACAGGCCAATCAGCAGCAGCAGGAAGGACAGGCTCAGGCTGCGGCCGGTGAACAGGAAGCCAGGAGCGGCAAAGCCGGCACTCTCGACAAGGTCATGGAAATGAAGGCCAAGATCCAGAAGGTTCTGGTCAAGGTCGGTGAGATTCTCGAGAAAGTCGGCCAGATTCTGCAGACCGTCGGCACGATGTTGATCGCCATCGGAACCGCCATGTCAGCCTTCTTCGGCTCGGGTGCCGCTCTGATTGCCATCGGCAAGAAGATCTACGCCATCGGCGGGATGATCAAGAGCATCGGCGCTTTCATCAAGAAGCTCGGAACGGATGCAAAAGGTCTCGACCAGAGCTTCGGTGATATCGTGAAGGGCGTGTTCGGGGCCGCGAAGGAAGGGTATGCGAACGGCAGCAAGGAAGCTGATGCCAAGGCTCAGGAGATCCAGGGCCAGATGAACAAGGCCGCTGAGTCCGTGAAGAGTTCGACCAGCGCCGGGTCTGGCGAAAGCGGCTCCTCAGCTCCGGTTGATCGCGCTCCGACCGCTGACGACCAGTAAGATTGCATGAAAACACCGGCCTTCGGGCCGGTGTTTTTTTTATTCCTGTTTTTGCATCGCCACGGGCCTGCAGTCGGCGATTCTCAGTGAACGAACCGCGCCTGGGCAGGCCCTATTGATATGTGGTGGGGCGCACGGGCTACTCGGCAACTTCGATTATCGACTCATCTCGGTTCTGTGTCGACTCTCTTCAAGCGCCCACTAATGGCGTGTTCAGAAAGCTCGCCATAAACGGGTTGAGCCGGGAACACGTCGTTTCGACCGGTGAAACGATTACGCTTCGTGAGCTTGAGTTGATGCTGCCGGCCGGTGATCGAGGCGGGCCAGCGTATCGCGAAGCTCCTGGCGGGCCTTGAAGACACGCGATTTCACCGTTCCCTCTGGGAGATCGAGCAGTCCGGCGATCTCGTTGATCTGCAGGTCGAGCAGATACCGAAAAATGACGGCCTCACGCAGATCTTCGGGAAGTTTCCGGATCGCCAGGTGCAGTTCGTTGGCGGTTTCCTGCCAGAGCAGGGTTGATTCGGGGCCGGGGAGCACGTCGCGAATTGCCTCAGCGACGATTTCAGGGGCCAGTGGGGTCGGCATGCGGCGCCGATGCTGTGAGACGGCCAGGTTTCTGGCCATGGTGACGAGCCACGCTGAGAATTTGCGCTTTGGGTCGTGCAGATCGAGTTTGCGGTAGAGGTTGAGGAATGTTTCCTGTGTCAGATCCTCTGCGTCGCCGGCATTACCGGTGAAGTGGTAGAGAAACCGGTAGACCAGAGCCTGATAACGCTGTATCAGCTGACCAAAAGCCTGGTGGTCGCCGCGTCGACTGGCCGCAACACATTCGGCATCTGAAAGGGAATGTTCAGGAGGCTTCAATTCGATATCTGCTACTCATCTGGAGTTGGTACACGATCAACTGGTACATTTGCGGGAGGAACAACGGTCTGGGCCGTCTGGGGAACGATGCCTTCACGATTCAGGGTGGCAGACTCGCCGGGGCCGATCTGCCGAGACTCTTTGCCGGTATCGACAATGACTTTGCCTTCTTCGACTCGTACGAGCGCCTGTTCGGTGTTTACCTCGACGAGATAGATTGTTCCGATCTCGCGAATCGTTCCATACGGTGTTTTCACTTCGAGTGCGGATGTTTTGTGTGGTTGCCGCGACGAAATGCGTACTGAACCTCGCTCTAATGCCAGAGACTTCGGCGAAAGCCTGCCGCGAGCTTCCTGCAGGTGAACCTGCGATTCCTGATTCCAGGTCAGGGTGAGTTCCGCCCCCGCAGGAACCTCGAAGGAAAGGTCGGCTGTCGTCGACAGCGGACCTTGAGCGGCTGTCTGACCGGCTATCGTCGCTCCGCCGGCGTTCGCCTGCACCAGCCATTCGGCGGGAGCGAGATGCTGCGCCTGCTGATTCGGTCTGGCCGGGAGGAAAAGCGCTGCAATGCCGATCAATGCTACGACAGCCGTAACCCCGAGGGCGAGCTGGGGCGAAAGGCCGAGCCAGGAGAACAGCGAGTCTGACCAGGAAGGATCTGCGGCAGGTTTTGCAACCGTCGGCTTGGCCGACGCGATTTTTTGCAGAATCTTCTGCTCAAGGTTGGGTGGCCGAGCGGTCCGCGCCAGGATGCTCAGACCGGCGCTGAGTCGCTCGTTGAGCTGTGCTACCCGCTGACAGTCAGGGCAAGAGGCGGCATGAGCCTTCAGCTCGGCCGGCAGGTCGGCGGTGTCGTTCTGGTTGATGATGTTCTTGAATTCCGTGCAGTTCATGGGCAACCTCCATCTATATGACGCAGGCAGCCATCATTTGGTTCATTCTTCTTGAACATCGGTGACGATTGTACCACCGGCGGGCAGCCGAAACAAGGAAGTTTCCTTTCTCTCGTCGGATGCCTATAATGAAAACCAACGAACGATAAGGAGACGAAGCGTGAAACCCTATTCTCGTGAGCTGCTGCACCGCCTTCCCAAAACCGACCTTCATTGTCACCTCGACGGTTCGATGCGCCCGGAAACCATTCTGGCGCTGGCAGAGGAGTATCGCATTCGTCTGCCCGCTGATAACGTTGATGATTTGCGCAAGCTGATCGTGATGAAGGAAGGATGCGCCAGCCTCGTGGATTATCTGCGGGTTTTCGACATTACACTTCTCGTCTTGCAGACAGACGAAGCACTCGAACGGGCCGCGTTCGAACTGGCGGAAGATGCGGCTCGGGAGAACGTGCGGTACCTCGAAGTGCGGTTCGCTCCGGTGCTGCACACCAACAGTCTGCTGCCGTTTGAAAAAATCTTCGAAGCCGTGATTGCCGGTCTGACGCGAGCCGAGAAACGGTACCGCATCAAGACAGGGCTGCTCGTCTGCGGCATGCGCTGCTTTCCGGGCGGGCAGTCTCACATGGCGCGCCGCTTGAAAGAGCGACTCTACACCTTTTCCGACCCCGAACTGGCTCAGCTTCTCGCGTTGCAGACCGCCAAGGTAACGAAAGAGCTTTCCCAGAAGTATTCGACGATCGTCGGGTTTGATCTTGCCGGCCCCGAAGAAGGTTTCCCGGCCCGAGATTTCTACCAGGCGTTTCAGGAAATCATCAACGGGCACCTGTCGATCACGGTTCATGCCGGAGAAGCCTACGGCCCCGAAAGCATCGAGCAGGCGGTAAAATACTGTCATGCGCATCGCATTGGTCACGGCACACGGCTCATTGAGGCTCGCGACGATTCGACGCTCAGAAATCTGTATCGGTATTTCAAGGACAAGCGCATTCCGCTCGAGATCTGCCTGACGAGCAATTTTCAGACGGGAAGCATTCCTTCGATCAAGGATCATCCGATCGGACGTTTTCTTGAAGATAAGCTTCGCTGCACCATCTGCACCGATAATCGCCTGGTGTCGGATACGACGATGACCGACGAGTATCTCTGCCTCACGCAGAATTTCAAGATCTCGCCCGAAGAGCTGCGGAAGCTGATTATTTACGGGTTTGAAAGCACGTTCCTGCCGTATGAAGAGAAAGAGGCGATTCTGCGAGAAGTCGAGCCGATTCTCGATCGCGAGCTTCTAGGCAAAGGCTCAGAAAAGAACCGCGAAAGATAATGCTCGAGATTCGTTTACCGCCGGTCGAGGTCTGCCGATAAGAGCCGTATGATTCGGAGTGTTTTTTGCCCGAAATGTCGACTACGTTTTGAAGTCATCGAGTCGCCGCACCTGGACAGCGCTCGATGTCCGCACTGTGCCGGGGTGCTCGATCTGGGGCAGCACTCTCGCATGGTCGAGAAGCTGGGCGAATACCAGATCATCGAAATGATCGGTCAGGGCGGGATGGGTCAGGTATTCAAAGCCCGCGATCCAAAAGGTCAGTTGGTTGCCGTCAAGCTGATGTCGATAGATCTGATGAGCAGCGCCGAACTGACCGAACGCTTTGAGCGCGAGATGGACATTCTGGCATCGCTGCAACACGAGAATATCGTTCGTCTGCTCGACCGAGGCGTTACCAGCGCGTACAAATACTTTGTCATGGAGCTGGTCGAGGGTGTGACGCTGCGAAGTCTCATCAATACAGGTTCACTCACCGAGCAGAAGATCGCCTCAATTGCGGTGGAAACGCTGAAAGCACTCGGATACGCGCATGCACGCGGCATTATTCATCGTGACATCAAACCGGAAAACATTCTCTTCGATCGTCACGGTAAAGTGAAGATCACGGATTTCGGACTGGCTCGCCGGCTGTCGACGGCCGGCGGTGATTCACAGGGTCTGACGGCGACGAATGCGTTCATGGGCACGGAAAACTACATGTCCCCGGAACAGAAGATCAATCCGAAAGCGGTCACACACAAGAGTGACATCTATTCCTTCGGGATCGTCCTCTATGAAATGCTCTCCGGCGGGCATCTGCCGATGGGGTTGTTTCAGCCGCCTTCGAGTTTCAAGCCCATGGAAGACTTCTGGGACAACCTCTGCTTTCGGATGCTCGACATCAACCCGGATCTGCGACCGGAAAACGGTGTCAGCTTGGCACAGGAAATCGAGGCCTTTCTGGCGAAGCAGGAACCATCGCCTCAGGCGCCCGTTCACGTTTCTGTCATGCCGGCATCGAAAGCGCCTGCCGCCCCGGCCAAATCAATGGAAGATACTTTTGCGGAAGAGAATCGGCGCATACAGGAACAGTTAAAGCGTCTGCTGGATGAGGGGTATCGGAAAACCCAGGCCGGCGGTTACAAAGAAGCGTTGAAGATCTGGGAAAATGCTCTGCTTCTGACCTCTGATGCAGAAGAGCAGAAGTTCATTCGAGAGTGGATGGATCACTGTCGATTTCAGCTGCAGGAGCAGAACGCGCCGACCAAGGTGGCCTTTCTCTGTCCCGCCTGTCGCAAAACCTTTGACAAGTCAGCTTCAGAACCGATTCCACCCGAGTTTACGTGCCCCAACTGCCAGGCACCGCTCAAATATGATGCTCCCCGCAAGCAGATCGCTCTGATCAAGCCGAAACAGCCGACGCCCCCGACGGAGCCTGGACCTGCCGCCTTCGGACGCCCGGTCGAAAAACCGTGTGAGGGCAACCTGCTCACGCAAGTAGTTGTGGTGTTGGCCGTGGTCCTGATCGGCGATTTCGTATATCCGACGGCCATGAACGGGTTTCTGGCCTGGATGTTCGAACAGGGGCTCGGCAAACTGATTCAGACGACACCCAATGTGGCGGCCATCTATCTTCGTTACCTGCTGGAAGCCGCTCTGGTCATTCTTGGGGCGATTCTGCTCGGACAATCGATTCTCGGCATGCGTGACCCATCGAGGAAGTAAGCTATGAAAACACGATTGTTACTGGTTCTGATGTTGATGTCGGTGTTCGCTGTCGGCTGGAAGACCGTGTCGAAGGACGCCGGGTTGACCGGTCTGGAAGTGCGCGATCGTGAGCAGTATCTGCATCGCCTGAAGTTTCTTCGCATGAAGCGACCCAATGAAGTTCAGCATACGATTCAACTCGGACATTTGTATTACAGTCTCGAGATGGAGGACGAAGCGATCAAGGAATATCGGCGCGCCCTGAAGCAGGACCCGGAAAACATGGATGCCCGCTGGTTTTTGAGCCATGTTCTGTCGAGCAAAGGCTACCAGGACGAAGCCTTTCAGCTGGCTCGCGAGATGATCGATCGTTCGCCGGACGACCCGGAGATCTACTACTGGGCCGGAGAGGTTCTCGAAAAGCTCGACCAGCGCGAGATCGCCAAAGAATACTTTGCCCGGGTCGACGAGATTCTGCTCGAACGCAAACAGCAGGCGAAAAAAGAGACCCCCTGACGAAATTCTGCCTTGTCATCACAGAAAAACCCCGCCGTCCGGCGGGGTTCTTTGCTTGAGGAGATGACGTTACTTCTTTGATTTCATGCGGTCTTTCAGCAGCTTGAGTTCGTCCTCGACCGACTTTTCCTCTTCGAGCTTGCTGAACTTCTCTTCGACGCTGCCTTTTTCCATGTCGATCAGAGCAGACGCCATTGCTTCAGACCGAGAGACCTTGTCGGCCATGCGCTCGAACGATTCGAGCAGATCAGCCTGTTCACTGACCCCGTCGAGCGTGGTCGAGAGATCGACCTGTGTTTCCGCCCGTTTCTGGCGTGAAAGGAGAATCTGGCGCTTGTTCTTCGCTTCTTCGATCTTTACTTCGAGCGCTTTGAAGCTGGTTTGCAGCATCTCGACCACTTTGTGCTGCTCATCAAGTTCCTTTTTCAGGCTTTCTCCGATGCTCTGATACGATTTGCGACGCTTCAGCGCTTCGCGGGCCAGGGTATCGTCACCCTTTTCGAGCGCCAGCTCCGCCTTGGCCGTGTATTCCTGTGCCAGCTTGTCGTTCTCTTCGACCTTGCGTTCGAGCATCTTCTCGTCGCGCATTGAGCGAGCGACCTGCAGTTTGATCTCGCGCATGTTCTCGATCATGTCGGCGATGATCTGCTCCAGCATTTTTTCCGGCTCTTCCGCTTTGTCGATCAAGGCGTTGATGTTCGAGCGGATAATCATCGAAATGCGTTTGAAAATACCCATGGATGGACCTCCTGAAGATTCATTGTGCTGATATATTTACAGCAACTCAGATGCCAAAGCTCGAAAACACAGATGAATAAATCGTTGCCGTGGGTCCGGTCTTCCGGCGCTCGTGCTCTGGTGTGCCAGAACTGTCGCGCCTGACATTCATCAGCCGGCTCAGGCGACCTTGCGGGCGCAAGTCTGAAAAGACGCATCGATAAAGAGTTTTAACCATGCATCGCCCAGGTTGGCGGCCGTATGCCTGTTTGTTGAAAAAGCTGAGGTGCGTCACGGCTGTCACGGCATGCCCATTCGGGAGTATTCGTCTCGCACCTGGGCGACCCACTTTTCACCGAACAGCTCTGAAAGCTGTGGGCCGAAAAAAAGCAGAATGGGCGGAGAATCACTTTTCGTGCGGCAACCCGAGCTGCGGATCATGTTGATGGTCCAGCCGACGGCATTCTGTCGGATGACTAACGGAAAAAGATTGCACCACAGCGGCTTGTACGCAAGTGACGATTTCTTCTCGGCGATCGACAAGGCATGCAGCGAACACAAAAGAACGTCACGACGATCATGAAAGCCGAACGGGCAGGGGTGATAGGCTGCGATTTCACGAATGTGAAGCGTGCCCTCGTAGGTCTCAGATACGCCGCGCCTTGTAAGAAATGAGAACTGTTCAGGGGTCAGGTACTTTTTGACCGCCGGCAGCAGTCTTTCCAGTCGCTCGGCTTCTTCTTCCGTAATCGGCGCGCCCAGGTCGCCGTCTCGGCAACAGATGCCCCGACATGCCGACAAATCGCAGGCAAAACGGGTTTCCCAGACTTCATCTGAAATGGTGACGTTATCGAAAAGGTGCATAGGTTGGGGTTCCGTCGGTATACTGTATCATAGACGGGTTCGATCTGCCGATAGAGGCTTATCTGCGAGCCGTCATGCGCCGATATACACCGGGGGAATAGTTGTTTGGATAATCTGTTGATCATAACGCTGGTTTCCCTCTCACTGCTGGTCGTGGTGAGAGTGGTTCTGGCACGGCGTCAGAAACAGAGAGACATCGACTCCGATACCGCAGATTATTCGCAGAGGGTTTCTCCACAAGCTGCAGCGCCGACGGCAGCCGTGCCTGAATCTCCGGCGAAACCGGCCGCGACCGCATCGGATGCCAAAGCGACTCAGTCGCGCTCGAAGCCGGGACTCAACCTCTTTGCTGAAGCGAAGTCACACCCGGGAAACACCCGTCCGGCGGAACCCACATCGGGGAACTCGGCCGACTTGAGCGAACCCGAAGAGCCGCTGAGTCCGCGAGAGAGAATGCTGCGCGACATCACCAGTTTCGGCGCACCGGTGCCGCGTCGGCTCGAAGCGATTCGCGAAGCGGGACGGCAGAAAGTGAAAGAGGCGATTCCTCGTTTGATCGAGGTGTTGTATGATCCAGAGCCGACATTGGCATCTGCAGCGGCTGAGAGTCTTGGCGAAATCGGTGATCCGCAGGCGATTGAGCCGCTGATGGAGATCTCGCGGCGCACGGATGAACGTCTGCTCGAAGAAACGGGACTGAAGAGCCGTGAGGAACAGTTGCCGCGAGAAAGCGGTTCGGATGCGCCGATCGAAAATCCGTCTCATCTTCCGGTGCTGAACCCGTTCAACTACAAGGAAATGACGCTTTTCCGCGTTGATCTGTTGCCCGCGGAGTACAAACAGGCGGACGGAACTCCGATTGCGCGCAAGGAACTCGTGATCAAAGGGTTGAAGGACAATGATCAACAGTTGCGAAAAATGGCCGCCAAAGCTGCTATCGGCATGGACGACCCGGAGCTGACCACGGCTCTGGTGGAGACGTTGGCGAATCCGTATGAAGTGGAGTCTGTGCGGTATCTGGCGGCTGAAGCGCTTGGAGGCATTCAGGATGAGCGGGCGATTGAGCCGCTGCTGAAGGCCATGGACGACGAAAAGCCCGCTGTTCGTTACTCGGCCGCGGCCGCTCTGGCGAAGTTCGGCGATCAGAAGGTTGTGGACCGTCTCATCGGCGGCTTGCGCGACGGCAACGAGTTCGTACGCTCATCGGTGGCCTATGCGCTCGGCAGCATCGGCAATTCAGAAGCCCTCAATGCTTTGATGAATGCGCTCGAAGACGAAAGCGAGGTTGTACGTTTTTCGATTGCCAAGGCTCTTGGGGCTATCGGCGGCCGAGAGGTGCTCGAAGGACTGAAACGCCGACTGTCCGCTTCGGACAAGAAAATGAAATCGGCTGTGATAGAAGTTCTCGGGCAGATCAAAGAGGAAGAAGCCTGCGGCATACTACGCAAAGCGCTGCGCGATGCGGATTCAGATATCAGCTTTCGGGCTTCGTTGGCTTTAATGAACCAGGAATCACTCGATGTTCTCGAAGATCTGATTCAGGCTTCCCAGCGTCTCGATCAGGAACTGATGGCCTGGGTGAAGGGCGAGGGTCCCGCTCCGGCCGGGGACATGCCGACACCGGATTTCTCTTCGATCAAGCCCTCGTCACAGCCGTCTGCAGACGTTCTTCCGTCTGATTCACAGACTAATTCGCCGGCACCTGGGTCGGAAGAGGCCGACGGTGCAAACGATGCGTTTCAGGAGATCGAGCGTCACGATTCCGCTTCTGAAGAGGTGGGTCTGGAAAAACTTCGCGTGGCTCTGCAGCATGCGAGTCCGAACGTGCGCGGCTGTGCTGCCAACGCGTTGGGTGACTATTCCAGCCCGGTAGCTCGAGAGCTTCTCTTTGACGCTCTGACGGACCCGCACGAATACGTCCGCTCGATCGCGATTTCGAGTTTGAGTAAAAAGCCTCAGCCCGACGATCTTGGAGTGCTGCTCCAGTTTGTCGGCGACTCATCGGAAGAGGTTCGCTACGCGGTAGCCAGGGCGCTGAGCAGCTTTTCTCAGACGGAAAAGGCGAAGACGGCGCTGCTGAAAATGGCTGAAAAAGATTCATCGCGCGATGTGAAGCGCGCTGCACGCATGGCGCTTGAAGGCAAGCGCGCCTGAACGCTCGGCCGGCATTTTCCTGACCGGTACCAGGTAACGTTCGCCCGACTCTATCCTGCGAAGCTTTTTTCAGGCCTCACAGGTGGGACGAGTGCTTTACATTCCCGCAGAAACGGTGCTGGTCTATGCCGACAGATCGTTGACCGGCTGAGTTGAGTACGGTAAGGTTGCGCTGTTCGGTTGCGAGAGAGAATCTGCGCGGGAGATCTCATGAAACACTCGATTCTTCGATGGTTGCCTTTCCTCGCGGTCATTGCCGTTTCAGCCATGGTCGGAAACCTTCTGTCGGCACAATCGGTGGCTGACATGGGCAGTCAGACGGCAGCCGTGAGTATGGTGCCTGAGTTTGTCAGCAGCTCTACGGCCGCATTGGAAAACACGCCCGAAAAAAAAGCTCCCGAAAAGGTTCTGGTGGGCGCGTACGTTCAGAATATTAACGAGGTAGATATCAAAAGTTCCCAGTATATGCTTGATTTCTATCTCTGGTTCAAGTGGCGGGGAGCGATCGATCCGACGAAAACCTTTGAGTTTCAGAACCTGCTGGAAAGCTGGGCACTGACCAAAGAGGCGATCTACGAAGAACCTGAGACCCTGGCTGATGGAACCAGATATCAGGTGTTTCACGTGCAGGGAAAGTTCAATGAAAAATTCAATCTGTCGCGTTTTCCACTCGACGATCAGGATCTGGTCGTGGCGATCGAAGAGAGTCGCGCGACCATCACCCGCCTTCAATACATTGCAGATGAAACCTCTTCAGGGATCTCATCGAAGATCACGGTTCCCGGATGGCAGATCCTCGGTTCGTATGTGAAAGCTGGAGAGGCAGAATACGAAACCAACTTCGGCCGAGTCGAGATGAGCGGCAAGGAACGCTATGCGCGACTCGAACTGCGCGTTGCTCTGAAACGTCCGAGGTTTGCGAATCTGATCAGACTGTTTTTGCCGGTGGCGATTGTACTGCTTTCCTGTTTTATCATCTTCTTCGTTGCCCCGACATACGGTGACGCGCGTGTCGATACTCCGGTGGCCGGCCTGCTGACGATGGTCGCCCTCAATCTGACCACATCAGGCGAGATGCCGCCTTCGGGGTATATTCGCCTCATCGACAAGGTCTACTATCTGGCCTATATGGCGATTCTGGCGACCCTGGCTCTCAGTATTGCGGGGGTTCGCCGTTCAGACGCGGCCGACGTTGAAGGTGCGCGCCGGATCGACCGCCTGGCTCTCTGGATAGTTCCGACCGTAACAGCGTTTCTGATGATGCTTCTGCTGCTATTCAGGTAGGACGATTTCGGCGACACGAGTTTGATTGCTTCAACCGTGTCGGGAACACCAGTTCTCGGTGAAATGGTCGGATAGGTTGCGCTTCGATCGCTATGGGCGCAGAGTCGAAACTCTCGGCTTTCTGTCCCGTGGAATCACCCGATGCATGGTTGGTTCGCCCGGCGATGGGGCGAGCAGAACCTGACACGATCATCTCGGTTATGGTAAAACAAGAGGGAAGGATACTATTTCCGGGAGGGAAGCATGTTTGTTCGAACCCTTTCTCTGACTTTGTGTTTTGCCATGCTTTGTGTCGCCGCCTCAGCGTGCGATGTCGATCTGGAAAAGCTGCTTTTCGGCGGGAAGGGAGAAGACCCGTTTTTCAAATCCATTTCTCAACTCGCCTCATTCACGCAAAGTGTCGGGCAAGCCGGTGATGAAGCCGGCGCAGTTCAGGAACGTCTGAAAACGCTGATGAACGGCTGGATCGACTTTGATAACCGGTACAGTCGCAAACCGCCTGAGTGGGCGAGCGCCGATCAGAAGTGGACCGAAAAGATCAAGACGTTGACCGGATTGATCGGCAAGCTGCGCCAGTACGTCGACGCTGGGCAAACTTCTGAACTGCATTCCGCGGTGACGGAGCTGCATGGACGAATCCTGCAGCTGGTTGAGGCGATGCCGATGCCCGAATTGTCCCGAAAGCTGCTGGCGATTTCCGGGCTTTTCTGTGAATCCGAAGAGGCAGAGCGGTTGAACAATGCCGCAAAGATGAAAGATGTTGCTGAACAGTTGTTCGCAGCGGTCACAGTTCTCGAGCCACTCTTGCCTGAGGCGCAGAAAAAAGCGGGCAGACGTCTTTTGTCCCATGTGGAAAACTTCAAGAATAAGTGTGCATCATCATCTGCTGAGGTTACTCTCGAACTGAAAATGGTGCACTCGATTGCCGCGGATGATTTCAAGAAACTGAATCAAGCTCTTGCCGGTGGCGGCGATTCCGAGAAGAAGGAATAACCGATGCTTACTCCATCGGAATTTGAAGCCATGGCCGAGCGGGTGTTCGAGTTTCACCGTAAACGCGCCCCGGGAATCTACATCGGCATTGCGATGGTCGACCGAGCCCTTGACGAAATCGGCCCGATCAGGGAAAAGCTGAACTTCTATGCCGAGACCCAGGCTTGCCTGTCAGACGTGATTCAGATCATGACCGGGTGTACGACGGGGAATCGGTATTTGCGTGTGTTGAAAGACCTGGGGCGATTTGCGGTGACGGCCTTTGACCGTGCCGATGGTCGCGGCGTGCGGGTCAGTGTCGATCTTTCGAAGCTCGATTTCGATCGTATGCCGGAAACCAGTCGCTTCTTTCACCGTCAGCGCGATCCGGCGGTACAAGCCGGCGGGCCGGCTCGAGAAGCGTCGGGCGTGAAGATCATGGAAGAGTTTCGACAGTATGGATCAGAGTTGTTGCGGGTTCAGAAAGTCCGGGTTCGAGATCACGGCAAGCCGCCGATGCTCGCGGCAATCGTCTGCGGTGATTGTGGAGAGTCCTATCTGAAACGGGACGAAATGCACGTCAAATGCGATTTCTGTGCCGGATCAACTCCATACTATACCGCCGAGTAACAAACGGGCGAAACACCAGTTCGACTAACCCTTGCGAGCGGCGATCCAATAGGCTTTGCCGTCTGGGACGATGTCGACATGGGAAAACCCGCTCTTCAAGCACAGGGATTGAACTTCATGAGCCTCGGGCGAAGGCGGCTCGGGAGTGTCCGGTTCAGAAGCCTTTTGTTTGAACTGCCTGCGCTGATCTTTGATATTCTGACGAACCGCTCCGGGGAGATCCGGTCCGTATCCTCGACCGACAAACGCGGTTCCGCCGTGCGTCAAAACTCGGAAAATTTCTTTCCAGCAATGCGGCAGATTCGGCCACATGTGCATCGAGTTCCGACTGACGATCAGATCAAGACAGTCGCCTGCAAGCGGGAGAGCCTGAGCATTTGCATGGATTACGGCAAAGCGGTCGTGCCGAAGATGGTTTCCGAGGTGCTGATGAGCATGCAGCAGCATTTCCGGGTCGGTGTCGATCAGAATTCCGAACGAAGCGCCTTTATCGAGCAAGGCATGTAACCATTGGCCCGTGCCGCCGCCGATATCGAGAACCCGCGCGGGAAGGCCGCGACGGCTCTCGTGGCGTTGCAGGGCGGTGTCGGCCAGGAATGGATACAGCGGCGCGAGAATTTCTTCGGCGAGCGTAATGTACGAGTCAGGAAAACTGTTGTCGCTTTGTTGATGCTTCTTCTCGTCCGAAGACATGGCGCGAATCAATGGGGAATACTGCCGTAGATAAGGCCGCAGGCCGCCGAGAAGACGACCACCAGACCGGCATAGACCAGCGACTTGCGATACCCGATGATCGGCAGAGTGGCGAGAATGCTCGGCAGGCTGATCGTCGGCCCCGCGAGGAGCAGAGCCAGGGCAGGGCCGTCATGCATCCCCCATGATCGAAAAATGTCGACGACATTGACGCCGACGATGGAACCGAAGTAGAGAATCGCCCCGATGAATGATGAAGCCAGATTGGCGGCCGGCGAGTTGGTACTCATCAGCCCGAGATGTTCGGTCATGTTCTTAACGCCGCCGAGCATTCCTGAATAGAAAATGCCCAGAAACACCATGGGAATGATGTCTTTCATCTGACGACCGGTACGTTTGACCCACTTGCGGGTTTCGTCCCAGGTGAACCAGGCCCGCAGCAGAAAGAACAAC
This sequence comes from uncultured bacterium, assembly GCA_964472075.1. GTDB lineage: Bacteria > Muiribacteriota > Ozemobacteria > Ozemobacterales > Ozemobacteraceae > CAYYIY01. The sequence goes on from CAYYIY010000011.1 coordinate 19,993, forward strand.
CCGATCAGCTCAATGCCCAGTACCAGCATCTTGCCTGAGAAAGCCGCCCAGGCAGACGCTTGAGCCGCGGGCATGCTCGAAAACAGCGAGACTGGAACGATCTGTTGTGTAAGCCCCGAAAAAGCCTCGGTCGACGTCAGCATGATGATGACCAGCACTCCGAAGAATAACCAGTCCTGTAACGGCGTTCGAGAGCTGGTCTTCTTTTTTTCAGACTCGGACTTTTCCGCCGGCGCCTCGGGACGATCGCGAAACAAGGTGGCCATGATGACCCCGATGGCCATGGAACAGACCAGCACGCTGATGACGCGGCCCCACAGCATTGAGAGTGGCAGAATCTTCCAGGTGTAAATGAGCGAGATCAGGTTGATGGCAGGAGATGCATAGAGAAAAGTGATGGCCGGACCAAGGCCGGCTCCGCCGAGGTAGAGACTCATGAAAATGGGAAGAATGCCGCACGAGCAGACGGTGAGCACTCCTCCGGCAAGGGCGGCCAGCGGGTAACTGAGAATGGGATTGCTGCCGCTTCCCATGGTTTTGATCAGCGTCTCGCGAGAGAAAAAGGTCGAGATGGCGGCGGCCAGAAAAAAGGCCGGAATCATCGCAGATACCAGATGCGTGAAAACGAACTCCTTCAGTTCTTTGAAACCGGCAGCCGGCCCGGTTACCAGAAAAGAGGCCGTTTCTGCGGTCTGTGCCGGGTTGAGCCAGGAATACAGGCTGCTGCCGACGAGAACAACCCAGGCGCCCCAGAAAGCGGCCCTGGCGGCAGGAGACGATTCTCGTTGCTCCCGATCGCCCTGCTTCTTTTCCTTTCGCGGCTCCTTCCCGTTCGACTTCGCCGGTTCGCGGCAGTCTTCCTGAGTGCAATCGACGGGAACGTTCGGCAGAGTAGGTTCACTCATCGTCAGTTTGTAGAATCGACATGAAGGCTTCCTGCGGAATCTCGACGCGGCCGACCATCTTCATGCGCTTCTTGCCTTCCTTTTGTTTTTCGAGCAGTTTGCGTTTGCGTGTGATATCACCACCGTAACACTTGGAGATAACGTCCTTGCGATACGGTGGAATGTTCTCGCGGGCGATAATCTTGGCGCCGATCGCTGCCTGCAGCGGCACCTGGAACATCTGGCGGGGAATCAGCTTGCGCAATCGCTCAATCACGACCCGACCGCGATTGGGGGCTTTTTCACGATGGCACAGGAACGAAAGCGCATCGACCGGTTCGCCGAGAACCAGAATGTCGACCTTGGTAATATCTGAAGCCATGTAGCCGATCGGTTCGTAATCGAGCGAAGCGTAGCCGCGAGTGCGGCTTTTCAGCTTGTCGTAAAAGTCGATGATGATTTCGGCCAGGGGGAGATCGAACGAGAGAGAAACGCGAGTGTCCGAGATGAAATCCATCTGACGCATGACCCCGCGCCGCTCTCGGCAGAGGTCGATCATGGTTCCGATGTATTCTTTCGGCAGCAGCATCATGGCGTGCACGAAGGGTTCGTGAATCTCTTCAATCTTCATGATGTCCGGCAGTTTTGCAGGAGAATCAATCTCCATCATGGTTCCGTCTTTCATGTAGATCTGATACACGACGTTCGGAGCGGTCGTCACCAGGTCGAGGTTGAACTCGCGCTCGAGACGCTCCTGGACGATTTCCATGTGCAACAGCCCCAAAAAACCGCATCGAAAGCCGAACCCGAGGGCCACGGAGTTTTCAGGAACGAAGGACAGACTCGAATCATTGAGAGTCAGCTTCTCGAGCGCGTTCCGCAATTCGCCGAACTCGTTGGCTTCGACCGGATACAAGCCGCAGAACACCATCTGCTTGGCTTCCTTAAAGCCCGGAATGGGTTCCACCTGCGCGGATTTTTCCAGAACGACGGTGTCGCCGATGCGTACTTCCTTGACTTCCTTGATGGTGGCGCAGAAGAATCCGACCATTCCGGCATCGAGACTCTTCACGGAAACCGGCTTCGGGGTAAAAACGCCGGTTTCGATAACCTCGAACGGCATTTCGGTTGAATGAAATTTGATGCGGTCGCCAACCTTCAGTTTTCCATCGACCACGCGGATGTACACCACGACGCCCTTGTACGAATCATACTTCGCGTCGTAGACCAGCGCACGCAGAGGCTTCTCCGGGTCGCCCTTCGGAGGCGGAACCCGCTTTGCCACAGCTTCGAGGACATCCTGGATGCCGCGGCCTTCTTTGGCCGAAGTCAGAATGGCTTCGCTGCAATCAAGTCCGATCAGGTTCTCGATCTCTTTCTTCACCTTGTCGGGATCGGCCGACGGCAGGTCGATCTTGTTGATGACCGGAATGATCTCGAGATTCTGGGCCAGCGCCAGAGTGACGTTGGCCATGGTCTGCGCTTCGACGCCCTGCGTGGCATCGACGACGAGCAGCGCGCCTTCGCACGCGGCGATCGATCGTGAGACCTCGTAGGAAAAGTCGACGTGGCCGGGGGTATCGATCAGGTTGTACAGATACTCCGTGCCGTCTTTGGCATGGTAAAACATGCGTACAGACTGTGCCTTGATGGTAATACCGCGCTCGCGCTCGAGATCCATCGAGTCGAGCAGCTGGTCGCGCATTTCTCGTTTGCTGACCGTTTCGGTGGCTTCGATGAGACGATCGGCGAGGGTGGATTTTCCGTGGTCGATGTGTGCAATGATACAGAAGTTGCGAGTGTGAGCTTGTGACACGTGGGCCTCAGGTAGAACCGAAGATGAGCCTTCCCAGCACGGCTTTGATGATCCAGAGCAGCAGTAGGGCGGCGACGAAGCCAATGATGCCAAAAACCACCTTCATGATCAAGTTCCTGTTTGTCTGCCAGAAGATGGCATCGAGTTTCTTCTGCACTTCAGGGTCATTCGGGTTGTAATGCAGGATCCGACGATAGTTCTCTTCGGCTTTGTCAAATTCACCCTTTTCGAACGCCCGATTACCGAAGTAATGAAGGGCGTTCACCAGCAGCGATCTCGCTTCGCCGTCGTTGGGTTCGAGCAAAAGTACCTGTTCGATTTTTGGAAGAGCATCGTCCCACTTGTCTTTCAACGTCAGATCTTTGGCTTCCTTGAGAATCAGTGCCGCCTTCGACGGAGTGAAGATCTGTACTCGATTGTTGCCGGTATCGGCGACAAACAGCGAATCGGCATTGGTGAACGCGATGCCGCCGGGTCGCAGAAGTCGGCCCGGAGACGAACCGCGCCCTATGCTGAAGTTCTTCACGAACAACCCCATCGGCGTGATCTCGACGATGCGATGATTGCCGCTGTCGGCAACAAACAGATGGCCGTCAGCTCCGTGGCAGAAAAATGACGGCTCGGTGAGCTCGCCTTTTCCGGAACCTTTCGAGCCGTATCGCCAAACGATGTTGCCTTTCATGTCCCACGCCACGACCTGATGGAACGTCGGATAACTGACGAGCAGCTCTCCGCCGGGCATCCAGAAAACAGCACGTGCTGCCAGTGACTGCAAGCCCCTTTTCGGGGTCTCTTCCTTGTACAAAAGCTCGCGAACGAAACTGCCGTCGGGGTTGAAGATCTGCACTCGCCTCGCGTTTGCTTCGGCGACGGCAATCAGACCGTCCTGTCGGATGTCGAGATCGACCGGGCCGTCGAGCATGCCCTGCATGCGGCCGGGCTTTGAAAAAGTGCCGAGAAATGCTCCGTCGGCAAAACGAAAGATCAGAATCTGATTCGAACCAGAGCAGGCGACGAACAGGCGGCCTTGTGAATCCAGGGCCAGCCCCGTCGGTTTGTCCATTGAGATGGAGGTGCCGTTCGGCAAACGAATGCGCTCTGCTCGATCAGATTTTTTTCCGGACTGGCCTTCGTCTTCTTCTTTCTTCGTACCGGTTGTTGGTTTGGCTGATGCGCTGGCGATGCTCTTTTCAAGAAGAGCGATATACGAAGCAACACCGGGAGTTTCCGCTCTCAGCCAGATCATGCGCTGGAAGATGCCCTTGGGACTGAGAACCTGCACGCGATGGTTGCGGCTGTCCGCCACGATGATCTCTTCCGCCGGTCCGAGAACAAGATCTTCGGGGCCGAGAAATTCGCCCGGCCCGCGACCCTCATATCCGCGAGCCTGAAACGTGCTGAATTCGACGGCAAACCCTGCTCCGGCATACAGCGCCAGAAGCAGGGCCAGAAGCGCAAAGCGGAATTGTTTCATGGTGTCTTCCCCGTCGGGGTGGCTGATTCCCCCCGACTGTTCAGTTGCTGACTTCCTCGATGCGGGGGAACGTCTGGTAGCGGTCGCTGCTGAGTCGCTCTTCGCGACTGATTCCGTTCACGGTGACGATGCGGTAGGCTTCAATCGTGTATCCGACGACGCCGGGCTGCTTGACCTTCGTTTCGCCTGCCTTGAGTCGGGCATTGATCACGGTTTTTTTCTCGAGGGGCAGTTTGCGCTCGTTGCGGGTCACGATTTCCACCTTGTCGAAAGGTTTCTGGGGAGCGTAGATCGCGGCTTGAATACGACCAGGTCCGGAGATGACCGACAGCAGAATCGGTACCGGCAGAGAGTTGCGGAACCGGAAGTTCTTCGAACCCCAGGCGACGGCCGCATCAAGCCCGCGATCGGCATATTCGATGCCGTCGTAGATTGAATGGTTGTGGCGCTCGACAATTTTGAGGTTGCTCTGAAGTGCCACGCGATACAACGTCGTGCTGACCTGGCAGACCCCGCCGCCGAGTCCTGGAATGACTTTGCCGTTCGAGATGACGCCGGCCGGCTGAAAACCGTTTTTGCGACTCCGTTCCTTCACGACCTGATCGAAGTTGAATTCTCCACCGGGCGGAATAACCAGACCGTCAATTTTTTCGGCGGCCAGGCGCAGGTTCTCGTTTCGGCCTGCGTCATCCATGTGGTCGACATGAACAGTCGCGAAGCTGGCGAGACAGACCTTGAAGCCCTGCTTTTCGCGCAGCGCGTCGAAGCCGCCTCCGGGTTCTGCCTGCGTAATGGCCACCGGCACGGCGATCGAGGTTTTCATCGGGTCCTTGCTCAGCGTTTCGCGCACCTGGCGCTGTGTTTCCTGGCGATCGATGGCGGGGGCGACCGGGCCGCGAAGAAAACGACGTGGTTCGCCGTTCTTGTCCGTTTCGATGCGCGCACTGACCATGCCTTGCGGAATCGGCAGATCGGGAATCTGAGCCACCAGCTCGGCCAACTGCTTTTCGTCGATACCGGCATGCTGACCGGCTTGTGCTGATACGGTCAGCAGGGGGGCCTTGCCGGCGTAATAGGTTTTTCCATCTTTCTGAAAGACAACCTGTACGTCTTTCGGGGCAACGGTTTCAGGAGCAGGCATGACCGCCTCCGTAACGGGTGAAGTGGCAACGTTCGTCGGCCGGGACGGTTGCGGGACCGGGCCTTCACCTTGAAGCTTGAAAATCCCCCAGGTGATGGCGACCAGAATTACACTAATTCCGACAACGAACCCAAACGCAGCCGACAATCGTTGCATGATCAAAACTCCAGAAAAAAAGTCGGGGTCATTCTTCTTCGTCTTTCAGGGAGCGGCTCATGAGATCGCGGGCGGCCTCCCGGGGAGACTTGCCTTCGAAGAGAACCCTGCATATCTCTTCGGTAATCGGCATCGGAATGGTTAGCTTTTTGCTCCATTCCCGCGCCATACGCGCGGTTTCGACTCCTTCCACCACCATGCGCTGGTGCCCCGCCTGAAAGGCTTCGGTCGTGCCCAGGGCCAGCGCTTTCCCGAACTGGTGGTTGCGCGAAAGCGGAGAGGTTGCGGTTGCCATGAGATCACCCAAGCCGGCAAGCCCGTAAAAAGTGGTCTGACGACCGCCCATACGCACGCCGAGACGCACCAGCTCATGAAGGGCGCGAGTCAGGTAAGCGGCACGTGCATTGTCGCCCAGTTCCAGGGCCTCAACGATACCGGCACCAATAGCGAAAATGTTTTTCAGGGTGCCGCCCAGCTCGACTCCGATACGGTCGGTGTGGCGGTAAACGCGGAAGTGTCTGGCGGCAACCGCCATCTGCAAGGGAGTCGACACGCTTTCATCTGCCGCGGCGATGACGGTTGCGCCGACCTTCCCGTCTGCCACTTCATGCGCAAGGTTCGGCCCTGACAAAACCGCGATGCGATTTGCAGCGGCGTCGATTCCCGGTCGCAGTTCCTCGGCCAACACCTGTGACAGACGCTTTCCGGAAACCGGTTCGAGACCCTTGGCCGCGTTCAGAATCAAGGCGTCCTTCGACAGGAAGGGGGCGGCTTCACGCGCCAGAGCGCGCAGGTGTTTTGAGGGCACCGCAAAAAGCACAGCCTCGACATCTTCGCAGACCGATCGAAGATCGGAAGTGATCTCGACGTTCGGTTCGAAGTGAAGATTCGTGGAAAAAAACGGGTTCTTTCTTGAGTTGCGAAACCCCTCGATGACCTCGGGTTCATACGCCCACCAGCGCACCCTCTGTACATTGCGGTGTATGAGATGGGCGAGCGTGGTGCCCCAGGACCCGGCGCCGATGATTCCGAAGGTATTAATGACCATTGAGTCTGAGCGTGCCTACTCCAGTTTGTTTTCTTTGCCGGCCGCAATGCGGCTGATATTGGCGCGATGTCGAAAGACGATAAACGCCGCGAGAACCGCGGAAAAGGCGGTCAGGCCTGTGTTCCATTCTCCGCCTTCTCTGAGTCGGTGAATGAGAAAGGGGAGTGAACACGAAGCGGCGATCGAGCCGAGAGAAACCATGCCGCTGGCGATGAGAGCGACCAGAAAGATGAACATGGTGATGATCGATGAGACCGGTGCCAGACCGAGAAACACGCCGAGGCCGGTGGCAACGCCCTTCCCGCCCCGAAATCCGACCCAGAAGGAAAGCGTATGCCCGAGCACGGCGGCCCCGCCGGCAACGAGTTTCAGTTCCATGGCCGTGTCAGGGGTTGTGGCTAACCAGGCACCGAACAGAACGGCGAAAAATCCCTTGAGAATATCCAGCACGAGAACCATCGAGAACGGGCCTTGTCCGAGCACGCGGTGCACATTCGTTGCCCCCATGTTCTTCGACCCGAACTGGAAGATATCGATGCGGTAGACTGCGAGGCAGAACCAGTAGGCAGTCGGGATCGACCCGAGCAGATAGCCGCCGAGAGCGGATTGAAGAAGATTCGACATGACAGGATCTGACATGATCAACCTCTCAGTGTTTGCGGGTCGACCGACGAGCCACCTGCAGTTTCACGGGCCAGCCGAAGAATTGATACTCCTGTTTGATCTGATTGAGCAGGTAGCGCTGATACGAAAAGTGCAGGCCTTTCGGTTCTGAGCAGCGAACGCGGAACGTGATGCCCGGTCCGGGGCATTGATGAAGATCTTCGATGACGAGCGGTCTGCCGAAATACGATGGCGGCGGTTGTATCGTCAGAGCTTCGAAAAGAATATCGTTGAGACGCGACTGCGGAATGCGATGAGCGCCGGCCTCGCGCACCTGATCGACCAACTCGAACAGGCGGTCGACCCGAAGGCCGCTCTTGGCTGAAAGTGAAAACACCGGAGCGAACTGGAGAAGCGGAAACTCCTCGCGGGTCTTGCGATACAGCGTTTCCCAGGTGCGCTGATCCTTGGTCGCGATGTCCCACTTGTTCCAGGCGATGATGCAGGCGGAATCCGCCTCGATGATCTGCCCGGCGATGCGCTTGTCCTGCTCGGTGATCTCCCCTTCCGTTGAGTCGAGCAGCAGTACGGCAATATCGCTTCGCTCAATGGTTTGCAGCGTGCGAATCACCGAAAAGGTTTCGATGGAATCTTTCCGGCGTGCGGGCCTGCGAAGCCCGGCGGTGTCGACGAAATGATACGATTTCTCGCCGTGGTGCACCGTCACATGAATGGTGTCTCGTGTTGTGCCCGGAGAATCGTCGACGATTGATCGGTCCTGCCCGAGAATGCGGTTGAGCAGCGACGATTTCCCGACGTTCGGCTTGCCGACAAGAGCGATCATGTGTTCGGGTTCGGGTCTGTCATCAGCACTCGAGCGCTCAGGGAACTTCATGACGAGATCATCGAGCAGATCGGCCACACCGTGCCCGTGAACGGCAGATATAGGATACAGTTTATCGACGCCGAGTTCCCAGAATTCGTAGATCTCGTCATCGCTTCGTGGGTTGTCGACCTTGTTGACCGCCACGAAAAGCGGCTTCGAGCCTGCCTTGCGGCGCAATTGATTGAAGATCTGGCGATCGTGAGGCATCAGCCCCGACGAGAAGTCGCACAGGAAGATAATCGCCTCTGCTTCGTTCAGGGCGAAGTCGACCTGAGTGTTGATCGATTCTTGTATGGTTGTCTTGTCGTCAGGGTCCAGGCCGCCGGTATCGACGACATGAAAAGATCTGCCGTTCCAGAAGCCGGGAGCGTAGTTACGGTCGCGCGTCACCCCGGGAGTTGCTTCGACGATGGCGTGTCGTCGCCCGACGATTCGATTGAGTAGAGCTGATTTGCCGACGTTGGGACGGCCGACGATGGCTACGATGGGAAGTTGACGCATGGTGCCTCCTGAAAGAAGACCCCTACAGTACCAGAATAGAGGCAAAAAGTCAAAGGCTTCGAGGTTGCAGAATGCCGATGGCAAGCGTTTTGACGCGCCTTCAGACGGGTGAGGTGATGGCGAAGACGCGAATCTCTTCCGCTTGAGATTTTCTGTGCCTCTGCCTCGCCGGGGTGGCAACAGGTGGGAATCTTTTCGGTGGCGCGGCAATTCGAGCGAGTGTCTCGGCATGAACGCTTCCGATCTCAGCTGAACTGAGAGTTTGACAGGGGAGGGGGCGTTTGATACTGTACCCCGGAAAACCTTCGCAGGAGGAGCGACGCGTGATCGAGTATGCCGCATTGATACCAATTCAGGAACTCGATCTTTCCATCGACGAGCTTGACCGAAAAATGGCTCAGTTGCAGGAAAAGGTCGACAAACTGGCAGCCGAGATCAAGAAAGAGGAAGAGTTGCTCGCCGCGAAAGAAGCGTTGTTCAAGAAGATCACGCTCAGGCGCAGTCAGGCCGAACTTGAAAATGATCACCTGGCTGAACGCATTCGTTCGAACGAACTCCGACTGCAGACGCCGGGTGTTTCGCCGTCAGCCTATCAGAGCCTCGAGAAAGAGATCGCCGAGAGTCGCGAGAAGGCATCGGTCCTGGAGACCAAAATTCTCGAAGACATGGAAAAGGGCGAGCAGCTTGCCCGCGATATTGAAAAATCGCGAAAAGTAGCTGCTGGTCGGCAACAGCAGCTTGAGGAATACAAGGCAAAAATCCGCTCACAGAAGCAGGCGCTGCTTCAGGAAAAGGAAAACCAGGTCACGAAACGCAGACAGGCCACCATGAACGTGGCAGCGGGTCTTCTCGAAACTTACGAAGAGGCGCGCCAGAGAACCAAAGGCAAAGTGATCTGGGAAGCGGAAACCGCCGGCTGCCCCGCATGCGGAATCTCTCTTCCTGCCCACATCGTGCGGCAGTTGAGCCAGAATCTGCAGAAAGCCGGGGAGTGTCCGGCCTGCGGAGCATTCATGCGCTGGACAGGACTTGTTGATGCTGCCTGATATGCTGCGCCGCGGCGCGCTTCTGCTGGCTTTCCTGCTCTGGAGTTGCCTGGCGGGAGCACAGATCGCTTCCGAGTCGGCTTCGGCGACTTCGCCGGCTTCGCCTTCCGATCTTCTGCAGGTTTCATTCTCACGATATATCTCAGACGATGCCGGTTTGATCCGCGAACCGGTGCTGTCCCAGATCGTGGCCGTCTGCAACGAGATTGAGCAGAATCTCAAGATTCGCATCATGATCAAGACGGAATTTCTCGCCGACATGGAAACCTATTCCGAACGGGTTGACACGTTCTTCTCCGAATGGATCCGCAGCGGCGTGGCCGAAAAACGCGGCATCTTGCTGTATGCCGGGCTGCCGCGCGACTCTCTGCGTGGAAAGTTCAATCTGCGCGTCGGAATCGGCCTCAAATACCTGATTACCAAAGAGATGGGGGAAAAGATTGTCAATCAGGTCATTCTGCCGAACAACCTCGACAACAAAGATGGGCAGGGCTTTCTCGAAGGTGTTCTGACCGTGAAGCGCATGCTGCTCGACGAGTATCGCCGTGAACAGGCGCGAACCATTCCTCCGACCGGAACGTTCGAACTCGGCAGTTTCCTCTGGCGGTCAAAGGAGCTGTTCTTTGCCCTGCTTGTAGCTCTGGTGATCAGCTATTTCATCTTCTTTGTCGAACGTTGCCCGCGCTGCGGCGGCTATTTGAAGCATGATGAAGAAATGCTCAAGAACCCGGGAGAGAACGCGCTGGGTCTGAAACGGAAAACGTATGCCTGTGAGCGTTGCGGCTTTTCTCGCCGCAAGAAAGAATTGGTGTATCCATCCGGCGCACAGGGCTGGCGTCTCTGGCTGGCCGGAACCCGCCGGCATGGGGCTCCCGTATCCCATGAATCCGCTCCACCGGCTGAATCTACCGCTGAAAAGACTGGACAAAACCCGCCCGAGTAAGGTAGACTGCCTTTTGCAGGGCAGCCGGGTGGTCGCGTTCGGCCTTGCGCCGAATGAGGAAAGTCCGGGCTCCGCAGGGCAGGGTGCTGGATAACATCCAGGCTTCGAGGGAGGAATCCCTCGGGGACGGACAGTGCAACAGAAAAGACACCGCCGATGACCCGCAAGGGCACAGGTAAGGTTGAAATGGTGCGGTAAGAGCGCACCGGAGCGCCGGTGACGGCGTTTCCTGGAAAACCCCACCCGGAGCAAGACCTAACAGGAGCAGTGAGTGGCCCGCTCCCGACTCCGGGTTGGTCGCTTGAGGTCGCGGGTAACCGCGATCCCAGATAGATGACCATCGCCTTGGGTGTGCCGCAAGGCAGGTTCGAGGTACAGAACCCGGCTTACAGGCTGTTCTGCATGAACATCAACAGGCCCCCTCGAAAATGACGAGGGGGCTTGTCACATCAAGACGCGTTTTACCGCAGCAAAAGCCTTTATTACTGGTCTTATTCGCCGGCTACGACTCGTACAGTTCCGTCTTTAATGGCTTGCCAGAGCCGCGTGATCTGTTCCCGCTCTTCGCTCGAGACGCGACCATCCGCCATGATTTCCGCCTGAAGAGCCTGCTGTTCTGCGCGTGTGATCCGGCCGTCCGCCAGCACCCGGTCCAGGAGTTTTCTGATGTCGGGTTGCGGCGTCTGGTTGTCGTGAAGCGTCTTCGCGACGTGATCATCACGGACGGCGTCGGCAATGGTTTTTTCCATGAACTGCCGGTATGTCTGCAGATCCGAATTTGTAAGAGCTTCGAATCGTGAGACGAGAATCGGCTGGGTGTTTGAAGAGCGTACCAGTCCCCACCCGTTCTTGAAGACGGCCCGAACGCCGTCGATGGTAATCAGTCTGGTTATGAGAGGTTCGGCGCCACTGCGCTCATGCGCTTCGAGAGCGGCCAGCACATCGCTGACGACGCGGGCCTTTCGGTCATCGGCGCAATCCGTCCGAATTTCTGGCGTGGCAATCGCAGGCGGAATGTCGCTCAGAAGCTCTGAGATTCCACGTCCGCCGTTTCGCAGGTGGTCGGCGAGAATGCGAGTCAGTTCGAGAGCCGCATGCATGGCGTCATCATAGCCGAAGTAATCCTCGGCAAAGAAAAGATGCCCGCTCATTTCGCCGGCCAGCAGCGCGTGTTCTTCCTTCATCTTGTTCTTGATCAGCGAATGTCCGGTCTTCCACATGATGCCGCGCGCTCCGGCCTTGTCGATGGCGTCATACATGCGTTGACTGCACTTCACTTCGCCGATGACGGCTGCGCCGGGGTGCCGGCTGACAATGTCGCGTGCCAGCAGTATCATGATTTCGTCACCCCACAGAATGCGTCCGGTTTCATCGACCAGGCCGAGGCGGTCTGAGTCGCCGTCAAAGGCGAAACCGAGATCCGCGCCTGTGGCTTTGACGCGCGCGACCAGGTCGGCCAGGTTCTCGGGGATCGTCGGGTCGGGATGATGGTTGGGAAATCGCCCGTCGACCGTACAATACAGTTCATCAACCTCGCAGCCCAGGTCGCGTATCAGTTGCGGAAACACCAGCCCGGCGGTGCCGTTGCCGCCATCGATGACGACTTTGATGGGTCGTACGCTGTTGCGCAGGTTCGCGTGACGTTTCACCTGATGCTCGTGGTATGCCTGCAGAATGTTATAAGAATCAATTGTACCGGTGCCGTAGGCATATTCATCTCTTTCGATCAGGTGTTTCAGTTCCAGAATGTCTTTGCCGAAAATCGTCGATTTGCCGAGGCACAGTTTGAAGCCGTTGAATTCACTCGGGTTGTGGCTGCCGGTAATCTGTACGGCTCCGTCGACCGGCAGGTGAAACAGCGAAAAATAGACGACCGGGGTGGGGCAGGGTCCTAGTTCAGTCACATGGATACCCGCTTCAACAAGCCCTTTGATTATGGCATCATGTAGAAATGGACTGGACAGTCGCACATCCTGCCCAAGCGTCAGATGCGGCTGACTTCTGTCTGTACGTCGACGAACGAAAGTGCCGAAGGCACGCCCGATGGCTCTGACGAGAGGTTCGGGAAAATCACGTTCGACTACGCCCCGAATATCGTATTCCTTGAAAATGTGTTGATTGGGAATATTCATGATGTTGTTCCTTGTACTGGAGGTGAAGCAGGCTGAGAGGCTTCCTGACGAAGTCGCCGCAGATAAAGAGCGAATCGCAGTGAACGTACCAGAATCTGCAGGCCGAAAAACAGAACCAGAGCGGCCATGCCGAGGTGTAGATACCCGGCCTTGATGTTCGGCGGGGGAAGCCAGTCGTCGATGGTCGGTTCGCCGGCCTCTCGGGCACCCTTCAAATACATGAGCCGTGGAAGTTTCAGCGGGTCCTGGTCCCGTTTCTGCTCGATTGCATCGATCGTGAAGGCCAGACGCAGACCGGCGGATGCCACGGCGTTTCGTGCCTGGTCGCTGTACTCGCCGAACGGGTAGGCATACCAGGTGACCGGGCGTCCGGTCAGTGACTCGAGAACTCCTCGCGCTTGTACGAGTTCGTCCGTGAGATTTCCGCCTTCCGAAAGAATCTTCGTCACTTCGTAGTGGCGTTTTCCGTGCAGGCCGATGCCGAATCCGTCTGATGCCAGCGCCCGAATCTCATCGGCATTCAGGTATCCCGGTTTTCCGATCATGTCTGTAATAATGAAGATCAGCGATGGTACTCCCGCGTTGGTGCGCAGTTTCCGCATCATGGCTGCCGATGTCTGCAGCCCATCATCGAACGTGAGCAGAAAGCCGTTGCCCTGCGGCATGCCGCCCGATCGCCAGGTTTCGAATTCGTCTGGAGTCAGGGGCTTGTAACCATAGTCGCGCAGCGATCGAACCGTGCTCGCCAGATGTTCTTCCGTTGCTTCCCAAGGGTAGAACGGGGTTGCGGTAACACCGTGGTAGGTCAGCACGAGGACATTCTGAGCTTTCAGGCTCTGGTAACCGAGAACTCCGCCGGCGATGCCGCTGAACAGAAAGAAGAAGCATGCGAGAAAATTGATGAACAGCGTGCGTTTGTGATTCGGCGGCGGTTGCGTGGTCTCTGTATCGTTCATTTCGTTGGTCATGAGGAAACATCTCTCTTCTGTGTGGTGTTGCTCTGCTGAGTGCTGATTCCATAGATTTTCCGCGCGAGCCAGCCGGCAAAGTCCGGGTCGGCTCCGAGGTGGGGCGCGAGCACGATCGATACCGTCGGCTGCCGCTCCTTGAAATCTTCGACCAGACGCGGAATGTCATATTCCACGTGACGGCCGGTCAGGGTAAACAGCGGAAGAATCGTGATCTGTGTTGTGTTGCTCGCCACAAGTTTCTCAAGAACGTCAGGCAGCGAGGGGGTGGAATTCTGCAGCCAGGCGATCGAGAGGCGGCTGGCCGGAACCTGCTGTTGCAGATTTTGAGACAGCTCGTCCGCCTCTTTCTGAGTCGAAGGATAACGCGAGCCGTGAAAAAGCAGAACGATATCAGTCATGGCAGAATCCAGCGTGTCAGATTGTCGGGTCATGGTATCATGAAACCCGGTTTCTCACGAAAGGTTCGCACGATGATTCTCACGATCACCCCGAATCCGCTTCTCGATTACGTCATTCAGACGCCCACTCCTCCGACGGATGGCGGGCACCGGGTGCGCTCCATTGATTACACCGTCGGCGGTAAGGGAATCAACGTCGCTCGCATGCTGAAAACCCTCGGTAGACCGGCACTGGCTATATCCTTTGCCGGGGGGCCGAACGGCGAGAAAATTCGAGCACGATTGAAAGAGCAGGGAATCTGTGCGCATCTGGTTCCGACCGCCGCCGAAACCCGCGCCGGAATCAACCTGGTGACCGAAACGCCGCCGAGCCAGATGTGGTGGATCGAAGACGGCGAAGAACTTGAGTTCGGTGAAGTTGCGGCCATGCTTCTGGCCGTTCGGCAGCATCTGCCTCGAGCGCGATTTGTGGCCATGTCCGGCACAATTCCCGGGCGAAAAAACCTCGATTTGTACCAGCGGATCCTTGAAGAATGCCGCTTGTTTCCGTGTGAAGTCTATGTCGATGCCCGAGGCGAGGCGTTGCGTTGTGCCCTACGGGTCGGCCGCTTTTTCCTCAAATGTAATCGCCAGGAGGTCATTGAAACCTGGAACTATGATCCTTTCGCACCCGAACAACGGAATTGTTTCGTGAATGACTGTCGCCAGGCGGGTTTGACTGGTTTTATGATTACCGACGGTCCGGGCGACATCATCTGGAGTGACCTGCGCATGATCGGTTTCCTGCGACCGCCGCCGGTACGTGAAATCAGTGCTGTCGGGAGTGGAGATGCAGCGCTGGCGGGGCTGATCCATGCGCGTAGCGAGGGAAAACCCTTTTCAGAGGCCGTTCGCTGGGCGATCGCGGCAGGTGCTGCCGACGCCGGCTACGCCGGTCCATGCCAGGCGTCCTGGGGCGACATTCACCCGTTGATGCCGCTGGTACAAGAATTACAGGTGCGGAAAGCGGATTAAAACCCGCTCAATCGATGGCTTTTTCAACCTCGGTCATCATCAGAAACACGTCGCGATACAGCTGCATCAGCATGGTGCGCCTTTCTTCGAACGTCGGATAGTTGCGGCCGCCGTTGATGAGCTTCACCATTTCGAGCGCTACTTCGTGTTTCGACATCCCTCGTCGCACCAGTTCCTGAATTTCTCTAACTTCCCTGCGAACTTCCGTCATCTCATTGGCCATGGCTCCCTCCGGGTGGCACCAGTCGAAATCTTTCGCGCCTATATCGTGAATGCTGGTGGTTTGCGCCCTTAAATGTATCACATTTGTTTCTCAGGTGGTATAATAGATATGGAGGACCGAGGACGAATGTTTCGTACAAAGCGAAAAGCATTTACGGTTGTTGAGGTTATCATCGCGGCAGCCGTGCTGTCGATGGTCTTCACCGTCCTCTGGAAGGTCTATCGCGGGGTCACGGACAGCTTCAAGCGAAGCAGCTGGACCTTGAAAACACAGTCATCGACGCGCAATGCGCTGACCTATCTGCGTGAAGAGATGCAGCGAGCTTCTTATTGGTCCAGGGTCACGGCTAGTAACGTCGAAATCAAAGATGGGCCGGAATACCAGTTCCGTACAAACGCGCCGAATCAGCCTGACTTTCAAGAGCATTCCGGATCTGCCGGCATCATTGCTCAGTGGGTTATCTGCAGACCTGCGAAAACCGTCGGTGCTGTGGAGCCTGGTTTCGAAATCAACTGCGTCTTGAAATATCAGGATAAAAAGCTCTTGTATTCCCGTACTCCGGTTGGGACAGCCCCTCCGAACGAAGTCACCCTTTCCGACAAAACGGTTCTCGATAACGTTGAAAAGCTCGGTGTCAGAGTGCAGGATGAAGACCCTGGTTCCACGAGTGTTTCTCGATTGTTCGTGTTCAAAGTCTGGGTGAAGCATCCTGATACGGTCCATTTCCCGAACCTGGTTGTCGAGGAGCAGACGGCGGCGAAAATCGACATCAAGTCGACGACTCTCTAGGAACAAAGATGAAGAACGCACGTGGTACAACGCTGATCGAAATCGTTCTCGCGATTATGATTCTCGCGTTGAGCATGCTGCCGATTTTCGGCATCATGAGCTATACGGGCGGCGCGACGCGCAATCAAAAGGCAGAAGGAGTGGCAGCGGGTCTCGCAAAAGAAGAAATGAATCGCTGGATGTATGCATTGAAGAGCACCAACGTGACGACGGGTACTCATGATTGGAGCTTCGGTCCCGATTTCAATGTCGAAGGAAACCTGTACAGTGGCGTGGTTACGGTGGCGAAATACGGAGATGCATCGGTGAACGTCACCTATCCTGAAATCAAGCCGCATAACTACCAGAACTGCTCCGCTGCAGGGGAATCAGCTCCACGTTCTGCTTCAGACTTCTTCACACGCGTCAAGCCGCTGACCGAAATTCG
The DNA here is from genome assembly GCA_964472075.1 of uncultured bacterium. Classification (GTDB taxonomy): domain Bacteria; phylum Muiribacteriota; class Ozemobacteria; order Ozemobacterales; family Ozemobacteraceae; genus CAYYIY01. The sequence continues at coordinate 36,445 of CAYYIY010000011.1, forward strand.
TAATCCACCGAAAGATGCCATGGCCGATATTCGAGTTGTTGTCACCTGGCGTTTACCGAATGAAGCGACTGCGAGACCGGTAAACACGATTGTTCTTGTCGCGCGGAGGGCCTTTCTCGAATGAACAGGATGCCGTTCCCAAGACGAGGCATTGCTATTCCGGTCGTGCTGCTGTTTTGCTTTTGCACCCTCGTGTATGCAGGAGCTGTCATCTACTTTCGCAAGGAAGTGAAACAGGAAAACATGATCAACGTGAACTTCCTGCAGGCGAACTTTTTGGCACAGAGCGCTGTTCAGCATGCGCTCCTGAAGTTCCGTGTTCTTCCCCAGGAGGCGTATGATGCCGGTGTGATTCAACAAGGTTTTTGCCCGTTCTGGGGTATACCGAAAGACAGTGTATCTGCGATTGGTACGAATAAGACTGATGCAGCCATGGAGATATTCCGCAGTGACTGCAACACGACGAATATGCCGTGGAGTGGATCGCTCACAGGAATCACCAATGCGGAATGGAAATACGAGGTAGCAAGCTTGCAGGTTATTGCTGCATTCACGGATACGGCGGCACGTGAAATGGTTCAAACGGTCCAAATCATCGCCGTTGGTTCTGTACGAGATGATCGTGGGGGGCGTGGATGGCGTCACGAGGAAATGAAAAAGACCATCGAGATTCGGCGGAAATTTTAACCCGGTTGCGGGCAGGAGGGTGAGCTATGAGGATGAAGCTTTGGATCTGGTTGACGGTCCTTTTTGTCGGGTGTGGGGTGGCATCTTCGGCCTGCAGTCTTCCTGCTGAACCAATGGCGGCTGCACTGCCGATGACGTCAGACCCGAACGTGAAGATGGTCATGACCGGACCGGCAAGCTGGTACTACCTCGTCCCGGAAGGAACGGTGGTATCACTGAAAATCGTGTGGGACCCGTATGACCACAACTCACCTTCCCCGAAGCCTGACAAGTGGGATTGGTGCGCGAAGAAAGGGGTTGTCGGCGCCTCTGGCATTATGCAGCCGAATCCCACAACGGTCAGTTACGATGCGCATTCCGGCCCGCGATTCTACGATTTGAACGCAATGGCTTCTTTCTTTTCAAGTTTGTCGGCCATGGGCGACGCCGTCGGTGACGAATTTGGCGCGACTCCGAGCAATCAAATGAAAGACGCCGGTATCTTTTCGCCTTCCTATCTTCTGAAGGCAGCATTCGTAAAGCCCGGAAACAACTCAAACGCCACGATTAACAGTGGTGACAGGGTACCCGGGTATCCGAGTACTTCGTCGATCTGCTCGCCTTCCTGTAATGATGAGCCGATTGAAACTCTTGATTCTGAAGTGCCAAACGACTCTGGTGCATTCACCCAGTTCACCGCCGGACCGACTGTCGACACTTCTGCCAGTCCGCAGACGAAAACGACGTATTCCTACGTTCCCCTGTCTGCCAAGTTGTATCTTGGTGATGTCAAGATCGATGCACAGTGCCCCCCACTCGAGAACTACAAGGCTTACATTCTTGAGGGTGGCCCGAACGTATGGGCAGACAGCGACGGCCTGCCATCGGGACCTGCAGGGTTCACTGGTGGTTTGGGGAACCCGAGCGGTATCATCTCTACTTCGTTCTGGGTTCCGACTCTTGGAGCCACGAGCGATGTCATCAAGGTTAAAGTCAACTGTCCTTCAGCCGGGTTTGTTATCAAGAACATGGGATGGGCCTGGGAAGAGAAAGTGATCATCCACACTGCGTCATCAACAGACATCGATGGAGACGGGGCTTTGAATGATTTTGTTCCCGGTCAAAATATCAGCGAAACCGTCAAGAAGTGCAGTGTCGGGCTTCAGTGTTTTGTGTTCAAAGGCACAAAGGGAGCGGGGCATACGGCCTACAAGGTCTACGATAATCGCCCTCCGGTTGCCTCGACTTTCAAGATTACGACCCCACCGACCATTACCAAAGGGCAGAAAATGGGCCAGTTCGGTTTTGAAATGAAGATGGCTGATTCGAACCCATTTGGCGACAAGCCTGTTACAGTTTCTGCTCCCAGTTTCAGCTTCAAGCATGACATCAACGATGTCAAGAACAGCATTAAGATCTACTATTCGTACCCGGTCTATGAATACGTCGAGAAATCCGGTCTCGCAGAAGGCGATTTGTGCACGGCCAATGCAGGTTTGCTTGATGAAAGCAGTTCTGGTGCCGCCACTTGGAAGGGTCTGCGATACAAACCGTATTGGGTCTGGAAGGAAGCCACGGGAGTCAATGTTTCGACTTCGTTTGAACAGAAAACAGACGGAAGCGGGAAGCTTGTTGGAGGTGTCTGGACGCTGACAGGTACGGCAAACTTTGATCAGCCGGTTCCCTGGCACTTTTCGACAGACATGGCAGCATATTCCGACCCGGATGGTGCGGAACATCCGTCCGAGAATACCGATGACCCGAAGAAACTGATCAAGATTTTTGCCATCGGCATGGATTCTGCTGGAAAACGATGTGTATTCTATGACAGCGTTGCAGAGCTGAGTGATGCGAACAAGCAGAAAGAAACGACGAGACTGGCTGATGTCGATGTGCCTGAGGCATTTGATCCGGCAGCGGGTTCGCCGAACTCCAGCCAACCGCTTGTCCAGGATTACAATAACAAGCCGCCTCTTTCGGGGGTTGTCTCAGGTGGAGATTGGGCCGGAGCGGGATCAGGACCGTCTGGAGCTGGATACAAATGGCAGAAGTTTGCCTATGTCGACAGCGTCCCTGATCAGATCAAGCCTGAGATCGAGGTGTTTATCTTCGATCAGCGGAAAAACAAATATCACACCTTTGGCACAAAAGCGGGTGGATGGGCAAAATACACCGATCTTGCACCCAAGTTCGACAAGGATTATGCTTCACTCTCACCGATTCCGTATTCGGACGAAAGTCAGCTCACGACCGGAATGCAGTTCACAACCCCCAACGACGGGCTGTTTGACGCATTCTTCAACACGAATAAATCGCTCGTGAATGCGGATATGTGCAGCCAGTTCATCTGCCAGCAGAACACGCGTCTAACGTTCTTTGTGCGTGCATGGGATAATATTAATACATTCCAGGCCGACAAGGGCATCGATACGTTGACTTACGCCCTGGTTGATGCTGCAACCCCGAATACAGACCCTCGACCCGGTGGTTCATGGACCCCGGGGGCGGTTGTTGATCCGTTGCCCTACTGGACGTTCCGTGCGGCAAACTCAGGTGGTGAAGAATGTTCGTTCACGGTGAATGCGAAAGACAAGGCGGGGAATACCCAGACGCTTCGAATCAACTTCAAGATTCTCGCAGAAGATTTGAACGTGAGGTCGCTCGAAGAACAGCGTTATCGCAAGAATGCTCCGTAACGGTTCTTAGAAAGGAAAAGACCGCTCGCTTTTGTGCGAGCGGTTTTTTTTATGGGACCGTTTTCAGAGATTCAGAGCTTCGTCCAGCGATATATTCCTGATTTGTGCAATGGCCTTGGCGGCTGTTTTCTTTTCGCTTTCTTCGATGGCTTTGTTTTTCATTTCAATCAGAGCGGGGACTGCCGGATCTCCAATGCGGACAAGAGAAGAAAAGCTGACTGTCTGCTGTTCATCTGTCCCTGACTTGAGTTTGTCGATCAGCAATCCGAGAGAGTCTTCGTCTGCGGCTTTGATTCTTCCGAGTGTGTTGAGAGCATTTGTCAGACGAAAATCCTTGAATTCCGCGACGCTTTTTGCAATGTGAGAACCGAGTGGCGCAGCTCCAGGGCCGATTTTTCGTATGGCTTCGAGTGTGTAGACGAATGTAAGCGGATTCTTGGATTCCAGAGTTTGTTCGAAAAGGTTTAACGTATCCTGTCCTGAGCTGCCTATCCAGCCAAGATCGTAAATGATTTCATGCTGGCGAGCTTCCTGGGCGGAGCCGAACTCCTTCACCAATCGAGTCGCTTGACGATCAGCTTCGGCCTTGATATCTTCCATCACTTTTTCGTGTGATTCAAAGTCTACGATCGTGTTCGAGTCCGCTCCGCTCGCCATGGGAGCTGTCGCTTGTTTTGCGGGTGATGTTTTTGCACTATCAGGGGTTTCAGGAGTTTTTCCCGGTGATTTTGCTGCAGTCTTGTCTATTGCCTTGATTGGGGATTTGTCCGGGTCCTTTTTCGGAGGTTCCTTCACCAGAGCGAGTTTCTGTTTTTCACGGCTCTCGGCAATGAGTTTCAGATACTTCTGGGCTTTCTCGACCTGTTCCAGAGGCGGTTTCTGCTCGATGAACTTGTACAACCCCTGCTCTGATGTAAAAAAGTCGCCCTTGAAATACTGGTAGACGGAGAGCATGAAAAGAGCGCTGCTGTCGCCTCGTTCCATTTTGTCCTGGAAGTAGTTGAGGCCCGCAGCGATGACGCCTTCGTCATTGCCGTTCAAGTAGTCGGGGTTGAGGTCGACGCACGCCGGGAAGGCGTTGAAAGCTTCTTCGAACCTGCCGTAGAGTTTGTCCTTAACGACTTTGGCGAACAGCTCTTTTGCTTGCTTCTGTTCGGGCGTCAGATGTTCATCGATTTTCTTGCCCTCACTGATCTTGAGAATCTTTTCGATTGAGGCAATGCGATTATCGATGCCGGGAATTTTCGGGTTCAGGGTTCTGGCTCGCTTGAAGGCTTCGAGAGCGTCTTTCGATTGTTGCAGACCTTCGTAGCAATAGCCCATGGCCAGCCAGAGCTGATACTCTTGCGGTTTTGAGCGAAGTTCATTATTGATCAGGGTGATGGCGCGATTGTAATTCTTTGCCTGCATCAGCTCCTTGATCTGTTTGAGAAAAGGGTCGGACGCGGTGCCCGCAGCTGAACCCGACAGGGAAAGCGAACTGATGAGCAAAGCGCCGATGACGATGCGTTTCATGACTTATCCTCCTGACGATTGTCTGTGATCGAAGTGTATCACACCTTGATGGATCTGATCAGGTGTGCGTTTTTGCCAGTTCGTTGTCGAGCATCCGCAATACATGACTGCCGGCGATCTCCGTAATCGCTGACAGAACGGTGGAGCGCGCCGGGTCTTCCGCACCGAGTGACCGGAAGCATTTTACCAGCGCTGACAAAGAGCTTTCATGTCCCATGCGACCGAGAGCGCGAGCCGCATTGCGGCGTACCATCTGGTCCGCATCCTGCAGGAGAGCTTCCAGTTTCAGGCGAGCTCTGGCCAATAGTTGCAGATGATCCTCGGTGACCACCGCATCGGGACGTCCGAGGCTCTGCATGATCTCGCGGGCACGTTCTCGCGAGGTCACTTCACCAACGCCGTATGCGCCGGAAGCTCTCATCAATGGCGAATTTGCCTGCGCACACATCTCGAGCAGCGCATTCATGCCTTCCAGATCGCCGGTCTGATACAAAAGCATTGCGGCATTGGCTCGGGTGCGGTTGTTCGGGTCGGTGAGTTTGGGGCGCAGCAGGCTCTGCAGTTGTCGCCGGTCGCGCATGAAACTCAGCGCCTCAACCGTGTTGGCGCGAATACGATTGTCCTCGTGGTCGAGAAATTGTACGAGTTCAAGACGATCAGAGTCGCTGCCGAGAAGGCCGATGTCGAGAATGAACGAAGCAATGACGTATGCATCGGTCTCGCCGAGCAGGGCTTCTTTCAGATGAAAGACAATGCGTTGATCGTGGCTGATCAGATTCTTGAGAGCCTGCGCCGTGGAGCTGCGAACACGCGGATTGGCATCGCGCAGCAGCGGAATGAGTCGTTCGATCCATTGGGCCTGTCCCGACAGCCCGAGAGCTTGAACGGCCGCCAGACGACGCGGCTCATCGGGAGAATCGAGATCCTGCAGGAACTGCTCGACACGCCGGGGACCGACAATTTCGAACATTTGTACCTGTTGGGCTTTCCCCTTCACTCGATCCATTCCCATCGGCTCGGCCTCGAACATTTCCTTGACCGCCTGCCACGTCGCATCTGAAACGATGACTCGGGTATGCTTGCCCACTTTGCTGACGCCTTCGAGACGCGCCGCCACGTTGACCGTATCACCAATGACGGTGTAATCGATCCGTCCGTTTTTGGAACCGATTTTTCCGGCGACGACGAGTCCGCTGCTGATGCCGACGCCCATGCCCAGCGCGAACAAACCTGCCTCTTCGCGACGACGATTGAACCGTTTCAGTTCGTGCATCATTTCGAGTCCGCAGAGGACGGCGCGCTTCTCGTGATCACGCGTGTCGAGCGGATAAAACACGGCCATCACCGCATCACCAATGAATTTGTCCACAACTCCGTGATGACGCCTGACCACCTCGGTCATGGCATCGAGATACTCGTTCAACATCGAGACGACTTCCTGCGGCGGGTGGGCTTCGGCAATGGTTGTAAAACCGCGCAGATCGCAAAAGAGGACGCTGACGTGTCGCTCTTCGCCGCCGAGTTCAAGGGTTCCCGAATCTTTCTTCACGATGTCCCACACCGATTCAGAAACGAATCGAGACAAGCGAATCTTTTCCTGAAGCTGCTGCACCATCATGTTGAAGGTTTTGCCCAGCTCAAAAAACTCATCGTGTGTCTGCAGCTGCACGCGAAAGTCCAGGTTACCTCCGGCTACCGCTTCGACCCCCTCGGTGAGTTGATTGATCGGAGTCAGATAGACACGCATCAGAACCGCTGCGATCAACAGTGCCGTAAGGAGCGAACCGATAAGTACGAGAGCAAGCAGGACGCGAATCAGATGAATGCTGCGAATGACCACGTTTAAAGGGCGGAGGATGATCAGTGAGTATTTGGTAATGGGCAGCTTGAGAGCTGAGCACAACCAGACTTCTCCGTCGAGGGTGACCCGTTCCGTAAGTCTTCCACCCTCGGCGATTGTTTCGAGTTTCTTGAAAATGCGCTTGATTGCCGGATGCTCGGCTCCGATGCTGCCACCTTTCAGAAAATAGCGAACCGGACTTTGAAAATAGACCCGGGTGTTATCGGAGAAAAATCCTTTCGAGGTGCGGGTGAGAAGATCAAAATAGAGATAGTCGTTTTCAAAAAAGAAAAAGTACCCTCCGAGGATCTTGGTGGCGCGACCTGAAGATTTCGTCGGATCCCGTTGTCGAATCACGTCAATGAGAACACCGATATCGAGCGCGCCGTAGCGAAAACTGAGAAACTGACCGCGATACATGCTCAGATTACTGGTTTCACGCTGACCGAGCATCTGATTCAAAGCGTCGCCGGCCATCTCAGCCGCGGCGAGTCTCCCCCGCCGCGCCTTGCTTTCATCTGCATCCACACTGCCTTCCTGTTGGATGAACTGGTCCATGGTCAGCAGAGTAAGGTTGTACAAGGACGTGAGCAGACGGTTCTGGTCATCATATACTCTCGAATACGAGGCAATGATCGACCCGTCACGCAATACGATCTGGTACGAATTGAAGACGTTGGTGTTCCGATATCGATCAAGCAGTTTTCTAATGTGTTCTGGTTCGAGCGGAATACGAGCATCGCGAATCTGCGACAGGTGATCGCGAATCTCGGCGATTTTGCTGCGTGCCTCCCCGTCGAGTTTCAACCCCTCGTTGGCCAGATTCTCATATTCGCTCTGAATCAAGAGCCGTGAACGGTCGCGCAGATACTCGAAGCCGATGAATACCAGGGTGGCAATCGGAAGAAGCGTGGCGGAAATGAACACCAGAGCCATCTGGATTCGTAATGAGACAAAATGAGTCTCGTAATGATTCCGGGCCAGGGCGATGAAAAAAAGAATGCCGAGAAGCAGAAGAGCGGATCCGGTGATGCCGCGACGTGTGAAGAGTGGCGCGAAAGAACCCCGAAGGCTAGCGTCTGGAACATGAACCAGCAGGTAACGAGTCGGATTCTGAAAGAAATCGAGGCGTTTGAAATACCACCATGAAGAACCGTGTTGTACAAGTCTGGAAGGAATTAGACCGTCTATGTGACGCTGTAATAGCGTGTGAGCAATAGTGCTCGGGTTCTTGCTTTGTGCCAGAAAGCGAAAACGATACTCAGGGGGCAGCGATGGCTGAAGGAACTTTCGGCCAAGGCCGGCGGAAATCGACTCGTTAAACAAATCCGAGAAAGACGATGCGGCCGCAGTACGGTTGTCCCAGCCAGCCCCAGTAGAAAAAAGCATTGCGTCCGAAATATGGAATGGAACGAATGCCACGTTGACTGCCGAACGCCTTGTGCGTGATCAGGTGAAAGCCGGGACCGAATACGGTGCGCAGACGCCGATACTCTTCGGGATGCTGCCCCGCTTCCATTTCGGTCTCGAATGTTCTGACATATTGATTGAAGGCTTGAGTGTCGAATCGACGCTTTTCGAGGGCGTCGAACATCGTAGCAAGTGTCTGTGCGGCCTTGATGGCAATTGGAGATACCGGCCGCTGCTGGGACAGGTCATGACCGATGAGACGAGGTTCTGATCCCGTCGTGCCGTAGATGACAATCGGTTTGAAACCGGTTTTTCCACAGGCCTGATCAACGGTTTGTACGACATCGTCGTCCACAGGGAAGGGAACCGCCGGCGATGAGGCTGTGCCATCGGGGGCAAACAAGGGAATCAGGGCTTCGTGAATCTCACTGAAGATGGCGCGCGCCTGAAACTCCTGATTAAAGGATCGCGAGGCTTCCTGGAAGATCTTGTTGCAACGCGATTCCGCCTCCGCGAGTTTTTCGCGATGCTCTGCCTGATCTGTGTACCAGAGGCCGTAATAGACCAGACTGAAGACAAGAACGCATACCAACCAGGCCCCGACGTACTGTCGCGCCTGAATCTTCATTCAGTCAGAAAACCGCCTGTTCCCAAGTCTCTCACGTGCTGAAGCGGTAAGTCGGCTAGAAGCCCTGTTCCTTCATGTATTCTTCCATGGTCTTGCCTTCCTTCTTCAGCTTTTCCTTCAGCTTTTCAGACCCGGGGAACTCGCCACGCTTCTGCTTCTCGATAATCTCCGCCTTGATCTCCTCGAGAACCTGCTCGCGTTCTTCGTCGGTGGTGGCGTTTTCGAGCTTTGCTCGCGCATCGCTGATCATGGTGTCGACCTTGGCTTTCTCTTCTTCAGAGAGCTTCTTGCTGCCGCTACCGATCAGGTCTTCGAGGTCGCGCTGCGAGAAGTCGCCGGCTTCGATGGTGTCGAGCAGTTTTTCCTTGTTTGAACGATTGAGGTAATCAAACTTGTGCGTGATCACGTACTCTTCATTCGGGTCCTGGACGTAGTCGAGCGCTCGCATATACACTTCGGCGGCTTTGTCCTTCTTGTTGGCGGACTCGTACAAATAAGCCAGCTGCAACATCGGTGCCTTTTGCCAGTCTTTGCCCTTGAAAGAAGATTCGAGAGCTTTTTCATAGATATCCGTCGCGGTTTTGAGTTCTTCGAAATTCTTGTATTTCAATGACGGGTTCAGTCGAAACGCCTGAAACAAGGTGACGGCGAGTTTGAGACGTTCCTTGCTGTCCTGGTTTTTCAGGTAGACCGTGAACTTCTTCTCGCCTTCGGTATTGAACTCGGCCTGCAGCTCTTTGATCTTTTTTTTGTAATTCTTCAGTTTGTTGTTGTATTCGTCTCCTTTTTCTTTACTCGGACGGGAGCGGGAAACGATTTCAAAGTTCTCTTTTGCGGCCATGTAATCTTTCTTGGCGAAGAGAATACGGGCGAAAATGTAACGAAAAACCGCGTTATCAGGCTCTTTGGTCAGGGCCTGCTGCATCAAGGTCGCTGCCTTTTCGAGATCCTGGGCTTTGAAAGCCTCTTCAGCCTGCTTGACCAGTTCCGCAGCTTCGGCGTTAGCTGGTGCGGCACGCAGTGAATAGGCGGCTCCGAGGGTCAGAAGCGTCAGACATACGAGAATCGTTATTCTCTTCATTTTCATATCCATCCTTATGAACTCGCTTGATAACATATCACGAATCGATAGCGAATTCTATTCTCTACAACGGTTACGAGGAATATTGGATTGTACGTTACGCGAAAGTCACGTGATATACTTTCTTACCTTCTTGCCAGTCTCTCTGGTGGTGATGTGCGGAATAAAATTCTGTCTCTGATCGGGGCGATCCTCTTTTTTGCCGGCCTGCCCGTGGTGCTGTTGAATCTCGGGTGGGAGTTCCTGCGCCGCGAGGAACGTTCACGTGTCGTGGCCCAGCAGTTTGATGGGCTTGAACGCTATCTGACGCGTATCAAACGTGAAGGAAACACCCAGGAATACATTCGCAACACTCTTGGTCGCGTCTGCGGTGAGTTGAATGAAGAGCAACTTGATGCCACGGTTGCTCAGCGTGCCCTCGAAACCCTGAAAGCAAACGGCCTGCCTGCGATCAAGCTGTATTTCTTCGACGCCAAGGGAAATGGGATCAATTACCCCGGTCAGCCGCGTGAGTATCAGAAAATCGTGCAGAAACTGTATCTCGCCCTTTCTGAACCCGAGGCCGGGGGGAACGACAAGTTGATTCAGCAGTATCGCTCCGTATTTGTCTCTTTTCTTGGAACGGTTGAACCGACCGAACTGATGAATCAGAAGTTTGATCTGGTACGCGTTGTTCTGAACGGGAAAACCGCCTTCTTTTTCTGGGGCACGATCTACGACAGTGGGGTTCGAGGTTCGCAGCAGGGAATCGCGAAGGGCACGGAAGAGCCGGCATATCAGGGTGGGCTGATCGCCATGATTGAGGAACAGCACATCGATCCGAATTTCGCGCTTTCCAGTCTTCTTAAGCAGCTGAATCAGGAAAGGCCGGAAGGATTCGGGTTCGGCTGCATTAACGTGAGACAGTTGGACAAATCGTTCCCGCGCGGAGAACTCGAACAGTGGATGCGCATGCCGCTGAATCGCCTGTTCTCGCTGATACAACGCCTGCAGTCACAGTTTCAGCGCTTCCACGAACTGTCAGACTTGTTGCTTGGCGTCGCCCCTTACGATGACGAAAAGGTGCTCGTCGGAATTCAGCCGCAGGTAGTGCCGTTGAACCCCGGTCTTGGCAGGCTCATTCGGTTACTTTCGCTGTTCATCATCGTGTTTGTCGGCTATTGGGCCTGGCGCATCGTCTATCATGACCGGCAGGTTTTCATTCCGATTCGCCGAAAACTGGTGGTACTCTTTCTCTATTCGACTGCGATTCCAATGACGGCCCTGGGTTTACTCGGCTATCAGTATGTGACCGACCGTCGAGAGGTGCTGCTGCAGGGCATCTACAAGAAGATGGCCGGTTTTATCGGGTCACTCGATGATAACTTTTCCGTGGAACTTGACCGGTTGCGTTCGTTCTATCAGCGCCTGGCGCGCAGCAAGCAGGTTACCGTCAGTGATTGGGAAGGATTCGGGGCGATTACGAGAAAACTGGCTGATCGAGCCATTCTGCAGAACGTCTTTATCGGAAAGGCGGATGGCAGAATTGTATTCATGGGCCATGGAGAGAAGTCGCGTGGAAAGAATGACGTGTGGGCCGAAAGATTGATTCCGACCTTCATTCGAAAGATCTTCTCGCGCCACATGCCTCAGGCCGGCTTCAATGCGAAGAATCTGATGCAGGATGCGATGGTCGATACGCTGGCGGACAGCCTCTCAGATGCGCTCGCTGGCGGCGGCAGCGGCAACGCTTTTCAGCGCATCTTCGAACACAGCGACGTCATGCACGAGATGAATCTGGGAAACCGGATCAATTACTTCTTCACTTCATTTGTCCGAAATCCTCAGGGCATCATCGACCGTCTGATGCTGATCTTAACTCCCAAGAAACGTATCTGCATGCGGTATCTTCGCAGCATCGTCAAGCGCAACAAACCGCGTGGAAACACCGAAGACTACGTGCGACTCGGATATGTGGAAGATTTCGGCGATCGGCAGGTGATTCCGCGCGAACTCGGCAAATATGCGTTTGTCCGTGAGATGTTTGACAAAGTCATCAATACGCGCACGCAACAGTTTTCCGTACAAGTGATGGGCGGGCAGTCCTATCTGGTGGTGGCGTCTCCGCTCAAACGAATCGACGAGCACGTGATGCTGGCTTTTTACCCGAAACACATTGTTGACGATAAAGTCAGCCGTCTGACGACGGGTCTGTTGGTTGTGGCTGCCATCAGCGGCCTGTTTGCGGTCTTCATTGGTCTGGCTCTATCGCGTCAGTTCCTGGCACCGATTCAGGAGCTGACCAACGGCATTACGGCGATCGAGAAACGCGATTTCCGCCATCAGATTCCGACGCTCGACAACGATGAACTCGGGACTCTCGGGGTCACTTTCAACCAACTGATTGTAAACCTTGAAGAGCTGCATGTGGCCAAGATCGTTCAGGAGACCCTCTTTCCGCAGGAACGCCTGGAGCTGGGCGATTACGAGATTCACGGAAAGACGCGCTCCATGTCGGATCTGGGGGGAGACTACTTCGATTACTTTGTGGTGGATAATCGGTATCTGGTCATGCTGATCGGTGATGTGACCGGACACGGGGTCCCGGCCGCGCTGCTGATGACCATGGCCAAAAGCGGTATTTCGATCATCGGTAACGAGCAGGCGATTGATGTTGTGAAGACACTCGAACGGCTCAATCAGATGATGTTTGAAACCGTGAAGAAGAAGCGCATCATGTCGTTCTTCTATGCCGTGCTTGATGTCACACAGCATCAGTTGTTTACCGCCAATGCAGGACACAATTTTCCCTTCCTCTACCGTAGCCGTGAGGGTTCGGCTAAACCGATCGAAAGCCCGTCTTATCCGCTTGGTGCACGGCGTAAAGGGGTATTCAAACAGATGCAGTTCGCCATTGAGCCGACAGATGCCCTGGTCATGTACACCGACGGGCTGATCGAATCACAGAACTCAGGTGGGCAGCCGTTCTCCTACCCACGACTCGAAGAAGTGATTGCCGGAAATGCTGTTAATGTCAGCTCGGCAAGCGAGCTTCACGAGCGAATCATCGCGGAGTTCGACCGGTACATTGGCGATAGGTCGCCCGAAGACGATGTCACGATGATCGTGATGCGAAGGCGGGGATAGCGACTCAGGACCCGGCGAAACGGAAACGTTATTCTTCGATTGGTTCGGGAGGCGGGTAAAGGAACGTCGCCTGAGAAACCCGGTTACGTCCGCTTTCTTTCGAGTGATACAGTGCTTCGTCAGCCGATTTGATAAACGACTCCATTTCCTGAGCGCACTCCGGAAAGACGGAAACGCCGAAGCTCGCGGTGATCTTGATTACCTTGCCGTCATGCTCGAGATACTCGGTTTCGATGGTTCGGCGAATACGCTCGGCGACGGCCGCCGCACCACTAATGTCGGTTTCGGGAAGCACGACGGCGAACTCTTCGCCGCCATATCGTACCGGCAGATCATGGGTGCGAATCGTTTTGCGGAGAATCGAGGCAACCTTCTTGAGGACCTCATCACCCATCTGATGACCGTAAGTGTCATTGAATTTCTTGAAATGATCGATGTCGACCATAATGAGCGACAGATGGCGCCGAAAGCGGATCGCGCGCTTGATCTCGTCGAACAGGCGCTGCTTGAAATATCGATGCAGATACAAATGCGTCATGCCATCGGTAATGGCCTGCTCATACAGTTTTGCGTTCTTGACGGCCGCGCCGAGTTGCACGGCAAAAACTCTGATCAAACGCTGATCTCGTTCAGAGAAAGCCGTCTGATTGGTTTTCTCGCTCAGGTGAATGAACCCGAGAAACTCGCCCTGATTCAGAATCGGCAGAATGATGAACGAGGTGCCGAAGAGCTTCAGGTCAATCTCGCTGAGCGGTGCGGGGGCCGGCTGCTCTGCATTGACGATCAATACTTCTTTTTCGAGTACCAGTTTGGCCCCGACCTGCGTTTCGTTCAGATCAACGTAGTCGAGAGCGTCTTCGCCATTGCCGAAATGACTTTTCCGAGACAGGCCGTTACGCTCTTCGTCGAACAGCCAGATGGAGCCGCGACTTCCTTCGGAGATCTCGATGATCAGATTCATGGCGAGTTCGAGCAGTGCCTGAAGCTGAATTTCCGAGGCGATCATCTGTGTCGCCTGGTAGAGAATGCTGACTTCCTGAATCTTTTCGTCAAGTCGACGATTGGTTTCACGCAGCTCGTTCAGGAGCAGAAAGTTGTTGATGGCGACTGAGATGTTACGAGAAAGAGTCGAAAGAAACTCGGTTTCGCGTTCCTCAAACGAACTTTTCTGCAACTTCTGACCGATAACGACCATGCCCAGAAACTTCTCGCGAACTTTGAGAACCGCGAAGCAGGAGAGGTCATCTGCGGAAAAGGCGTTAAACAGCTCGGTAAGGAAGGGGAGTTCGGTCTGAGGCAGGAAAATCGGCTTGGCAACCTTCTCGAGCTCTTCGACATCTGAGCGCACGATATGGTGCACCAGAGTCTTTTTTGAGAGCTTCCAGGAGCATTTAAGGCTCAGATTAGAAGCCGTACTGTCGTAGATGAAAATGCCGCCCTTGCTGACGCCGAGCGTGCCGAGAAGCAGGTGCAGGAGGGACTTGAGCTGGGCATCGAAGCTGGTAACCCGGCAAAGTTCGTCACCGATGTCGCTGAGAGCGCCGAGAACGTACTCGTAACGGAGTACCTGTTGCTGGCTCCCTTTATCCTGACCGGTGGTCCCTGATTCCATGCGTTGGGGAGGCCTACCCCTTGAACTTGGTTACAGCTTCAGCCTCAGTGTCGAACGCCTGGGCGAACTGCAAAAGCCCCATCATTTCGAAGGTTTTGCGGTTTGTGGGGGTAAGGTTCGTGAAAGCAAGCGCACCGCTGGATTCTTCGATGGCTTCAATGACACCGATGAGAATCGAGATGCCGATGGAGTTGATCAATGGCGAATGTTCGAGATTGATCACGATTTTGTTGGTACCCTTCTGGAGATTTTCCGAGCAGATGGTATCGACCTGCTCAGCACCAAGGTCATTCAGGTACCCCTTCGTGCGAATCACCAGAACTGGGCCATCGATATGGTGATCTAGAGAGAACTCTTCAGCCATGACTAGTTTTATGACCCCCGAAATTACGTTGTCTTGGAGTGTGAAAAAGTGTAACGCATCCTTCGCAAAGAATCAACACTCTTTTCCCAAGAACTACAACCATCGCTACGGTATCACACTTTTTTCCATCTCACAACAACATACTCCTGAAATTTTGGAAGAATCATCCGCTTGCCTTTTTGCGAAACGTACATACTTTATTGGACCATGTTTCGGTACAACACCTATGTTCGTATGCGGTGGGTCAGCATCGCTTTGCTCGTGGTGCTTGCGGCGGCCATCATTCGATATTATGCGATGGATTCATACGGGATGGAACTTCACCAGTGGGCGAAGTTACAGCATGCGAAAGCCCAGATCTGGCTTGCTGAAAGATTCTGGGGGCATCTGGCCCTCGGCGGTGTGTTGCTGTTGGCCCTTTTCTTCGGATTTTCGACCATTCTCACCCTTCTACCCGCCATGTTTTTCTGGCCCCCTTGGGTTGGGGCGGTAGTGGTTCTCATGATTCACCTGGCTCTTGTCGAATTAAAATATCGACAGTATCGGGCGAACCCTGATCGGAAGCTGCTGCCTGAAACGTTGTCCGAACGGTTGCCCGCGCTGGATACCACCCTGATCGAATCCGTCTGTCTCAAGCTGTTTCTGAACCTGCCTGGACAGGCCGTCGACCTTCTGCTGTTCGAGAAGAAGGCTGAGACCATTTCTTTTAAACAAACACGACTCGGCCTGTTTCTGGGAACAGGTCTTCGGGTGATGGTTGGTTCAATCTGGGCCGGCAGTCTTACTTCCGTGATCGTGAATTTTCATCCCTTTCCTGAACGTTTGCTGTCCCTGCTTCTGCTGGGCACGGCGGTCATCATGTGGGGCTTGGTCTGGAGTTTCGTTCCTGAGTTGATGCCCGGAGAGAAAAACCTCCAAAAGACCTGCCAAATTCTATTCGACTCAACTCCGCCGAAGCAGGTTCAGGCGGATGAAAGCGCTCCCGCTGAGCCGAGCCAACCCCAGAAACCGCAGCAAAAGCCAACCTGAGCAAGCTCTTTCTTCCTCTACTCAACCTTTTTCGGCGCGGGACGGGCCTTGCGGCTCATCCGCGTTAGACCACTCTATGCCCTCTGAGTCCCTGCCAATCGCTTCGAGGGATAACATCGATTTCCCTCAAGAGTGGCCTCTTGAAATCACTCTCGGCGATGTCCGTCGTGGACGTTGAACGGTGTCATTGGCTCTCATTCCAGGGGTGACCAGGACCCTAATCCTGTCTTCCTTCGGGTGAGCCGAATGCCCTCCAGATCAGGCGAAAGTTTGGTCCGATTCTCCTGGTCACGGAAGCGGCTTTTCTTTTTCCCTGAGGTTACGATAGAATAGCCCCACTTGAAGACACCTACCATATACGAGGAGACCTCATGGAACCGAATTCTGGATTGATCAAGGAACTGAAGCACCGTGCGGCGCGGATTCGCTGGCTGTCAATCAAAACGACTGCCGATGCCGGCTCGGGGCACCCCTCGACGTGCTGTTCCGCCGCCGATATTCTCTCTGTCCTGTTTTTTCAGGTCATGCGCTATGATCCGCAACACCCCGAATCGCCGGCCAACGATAGACTGGTGCTTTCCAAGGGTCATGCCGCGCCGGCTCTCTATGCGGCATGGTGTGAGGCCGGCTATCTTGACGAAGCCGAAGTGCACACGCTGCGCAAGATGAACTCACGCATCGAGGGCCACCCGATGCCCTATCTGCCGTTTGTGGATGTCGCGACAGGCTCGCTCGGACAGGGGTTGTCAGTGGGGTTGGGCATTTCGCTGCATCAGAGCCGGGTCGTGAAGAATGGCGCACGGACCTTTGTCCTGATGGGAGACGGAGAACTTGCGGAAGGTTCTGTCTGGGAAGCCATGAGTCTCGCCGCCCATCTGAAAATTGATAATCTTGTGGCGATCGCCGACATCAATCGGCTTGGTCAGAGCTGTGAAACCATGCATGGCCATGATTTGACGACCTATGCCAAGAAGGTGGAAGCCTTCGGCTGGGAAGCCATGGTGGTTGACGGCCATGACATCAGTGACCTGGCAGGGACGTTCGAACGAGCCTTGCGCGTGAAGGGAAAGCCGGTGTGTCTGCTGGCGAAGACCTTCAAGGGACGCGGTGTCTCTTTCATGGAAAATCAGGACGGTTGGCACGGAAAGCCGGTCAAGCCCGGTCCAGAGCTGGAAAAAGCATTGAATGAGGTTTCCGTTGATCTCATGAAGGCTCCACCCAAGCCAAGCATCGCGCGTCCAGCTTCTGCGCCGGCGATGGTGACCGGCCCGGTCGCTCCTCAGATCGGCCCGGCCCCGTTTGCCGTGGGGGCGAAGGTGGCCACGCGACAAGCCGTGGGCGATGCACTGACGGCTCTCGGAAAAGTTGAACCCCGAATCTGGGTGATCGACGGTGATACGGGCAACTCGACCTACTCAGATCGGTTCCTCAAGATGTTTCCGGAACGATCGGTTCAGTGTTACATCGCCGAACAGAACATGGCAGGTATCGCAGCCGGTCTGGCGGCGAGAGGACTGGTGCCGTTTGCCTGCACGTTTGGAGCGTTTCTGGCGCGTGCCTTCGATCAGATTCGCATGGCCGCCCTCTCGGGACTGAAAGTGAAATTCCTTGGCACGCACGCCGGAGTTTCAATTGGGGAAGACGGACCTTCACAGATGGCACTCGAAGACATTGCTGCCTTTCGCACCCTGCCGAACGGCATGGTGATGTATCCGTCCGACGCGGTTTCTGCCTATTGGTGCATCGTGAATCTGGCTCGGCACGACGGCCCCGGCTACGTGCGCCTTTCACGCCCGGCAAGTCCGGTGCTGTACAAGGCTGATGAACCGTTTGCGCCCGGCGATCTCAAGGTTCACGGTCAGAAAACTACACCGGCTCTGACGGTTGTCACCTCGGGAGTTGTCGTGCACGAAGCCCTGAAAGCCGTCGAGAGCCTGGGTGCCAATTGCCCGGTGCAGATCGTTGATGCCTACTCGATTCGCCCGTTCCCCACCGAAAAGCTGTCGGCGCTGGTTTCTGCCTCGAACGGTCGGGTTCTTGTGCTTGAAGAACACTCGCCGTATGGCGGGCTCGGAGAAGCAACCGCAAGCGCTCTCGCCGGAAAAATCAAAGAGTTTCATCATGTGGCAGTCGATAAAGTGCCGCGATCCGGCTCTCCGGATGAGATGCTTGAATCGTTCGGACTGTCGGCGAAGATGATTGCCGCGAAAATCAAAAGTCTCTTGTAGCATCGTAACGAACTCCGGGGGGCAGAGACCTTGTCTCTGCCTTCTTTTTTTTGGAAATTTTTTGCAGCTGTTTACGGCTGTACTCTTCTGCACATG
Source organism: uncultured bacterium (assembly GCA_964472075.1). Classification (GTDB taxonomy): domain Bacteria; phylum Muiribacteriota; class Ozemobacteria; order Ozemobacterales; family Ozemobacteraceae; genus CAYYIY01. Next base: position 54,736 of record CAYYIY010000011.1, read on the forward strand.
TTGCCTTTTGTCTGAGTTTGTTTGTTCATGTTTGCCGAAGATGCTGCAGAAACCGTTAACAAAAGGTCATTTCCGGTCGAAAAGGTTCATGGATTTGTTTGCCTCCTTATAACTTCAGACCGGGGTCACAACCCCGGTCTCTTTTTGTACACTTGATTTGAATCTTCAGATGATCTCAACGGTCTCTTCGTGGTATGATCCCGCCCGGGAATCTCCCCGGGGGTGATTTGTGTACATCATTGGAATCTGCGGACTGTCCGGTTCTGGAAAAAGCAGTGTTTCGCGAGTCATTGAGGAGCGGTACCCCGGCAGGGTGGCGGTGCTGCAGCACGACATGTACTACCATGCCAAGAAAAACCGGCCGAACATTACCAACTACGATCAGCCAGATGCCCTGGAAACGGATCTGCTCATCTCGCACATTCACGACCTGCGCAGTGAGAAGGCAATTGAGCGCCCGATTTACGATTTCAAAGTCTCAGATCGACAAGCGGAAACTGTTCGCGTTGAACCGCATCCGATTCTCATTGTGGAGGGGTTGCTCATCTTCTGCATTCCTGAACTGATGCCGCTGTTCGATTTGCGTATCTATATCGATGTCCCGCTGGATGTCGCATTCATCAGACGCATCAAACGAGATCACATTGATCGCGGCAGAACCGTGAAGAGTATTGTTGATCAATACGAGAAAACGGTGCGCGACTCAGCCATCAATCTGGTACAGCCCTCACGCTACGTGGCTGATGTCATTATTCCCGGCGGGGTCAGCAATCGGGTCGGTCTTGAAGTCCTGTTTGGTAAGCTCAACGACCTGCTGGCACGCGGCAATTTCTCGGGCGTGGTCGGTCGCCCCGAACAACCCGAAAACATTTTTTAAAACGCTGTTTCAAGTAAAAACGCCCGATGGCAATGTTGCCGTCGAGCGTTTTCTGCTCTCAGAGCGGCTTGGCTGGAATACCGACTTGTACTATTACTAGCGAAGATCCCAGGGGAGATCTGCAGGCAGAGGGAAAAGATTGGGTGGAGGCAGGGGGATCTGATCAATGTCGAAGCCGTTTCCGTCGGCGGCCGACGGGGCAAAGGTTGCGATCAGCAGAGCACGAATCGTGTTTTTCTCGTCTGCCGGGGTGGTTTGCCAGGCTCGCATCACGATGGCGCGATGAAAGTCCGCATTGCTGAGCCACCGACGACCTTCGGGAGAGAGAGAGGGAAACCTCTTAATGAGGGCGTTTTCCCAGACTTTGAGGGTGGCGGCATCATCATTCGGGTGGCGCTTGTCTCGCAGCCGCAGCGCAAAGCAGATAATCTCAAAAAAGGCATCGAGACTGTGCCGAGTTAACGGAGGAGAGCCTGGAACCACAATCTCCGATGATTTGCTTTCCAGCTGCAGAATTGACTTCGACAGCGGCAGGGTGGGGTTCCGGCGTGCTTCTTCGAGCAGAGCGTCCTGAATAATGCGGCGATACTTGCCGGTCTCCTGGGGGTTGTCCACGGTAATGGCTTGCCACATGTTCTTTAGTTCTCGCACCGCATTGAGCAGGCGACTCTTCTGCTGCAGGTATTCTTCCATGAACTGGTTGCGAATGCGCTCGATTTCCGCATCTGTCAATGCGACTCCGAGGCCGAATTCAAGACAGTTCAGAAACACGTTCACATCACCCATTCGCAGTGGTTTGTCACCTGGAACGGCAACACGATCGGCAAGAGCGCCGGAAGTCGGATGCCACGTAAAATCCCGTGCCCAGATGACAGAGGTCGAGATCAGCAATCCAAACAAGACGATACGCGACAAAGAGTTTCCGAAGCTGAAATGGTGTTTCATGGATTCCTCCCCTGTTTCCTTGATTGTATCATGATCCGGTCAGCTGCGTATTTCGAGTTCGAGCAGAGTCTGGTCGTCTCCCGGCTGAACTCTGATGGCATTCGCCACGAGTTCTTCCACGGTGAGGGAAAACGCATCTTCGCCCTTCCCGATTTTCCCAGCGTATCCGGCGACGAAAGCAGAAACGGTTTGTTCATACGTACGCTCTGGTACAGGCTCGGTCAGCCCGTCGCTGAAGAGTACTACCCGGTCGCCTTCTTTTACTTGTATTGAAAAGCTTTTGTAGCTACTGGAAGGGGTGACTCCGAGAGGTACCGATTCCTGTGACAACTTGACGAAGGTTCCGTCGCGATGGAATTGAGTCGGTGCTTCGTGGCCTGCCATGGCGATTTCCAGGGTGTCGGTTTCAGGACTCCAGCGCAGCACGGCGAGAGAAACGAACAGGGAAAATCGATCGCCGATGAATGAACAGAGCCGCTTGTTGAGCACATTGAGCAACTCAGCCGGTGAAGATGTGTTGTGGGTTTCTTCACCAATGAAGCCGATCATCAAGGGAACGAACTGGGACGCGAAGAGGCCCTTCCCCATGACGTCACCCAGGATGATCCAGGGCTGTGCGGTCACGGCAAAGTCGCCGCCGACAACTTGCGATTGTGTATTCCAGAAGCGTAGTCGAGCCTTCGGTAAGGCCTGAGTGTCCGGCGGCTGCAGGCTTTTCTGTATCTGTCGCGCGAGGGCGATCTGGGTTTCGAGCAGGCGCTGACGCTCGCTCAGTTCCTTGAACTGCTGTTTGAGCTTCTCTTCAAGAGAGTGCCGCAGGGTGTGATCCGTCACGATCATCGTCGCGCCGATGCGCCGGTCTTTATCGATGTACAGCGGCGTTGCCGTAATGTGCAGCCAGTGATCACCGTGCTGAATTTCGGTTCGGAAAGGTTCGGTCAGAGCACCCATGTTGAGCAGTTCCTCTACCTTGCCGGGATTGCGGTGGCAGCCGAGCAGGCTGATGCCGCGAATCTGTTCGAGCGTGGTGTTCAGGAGTTTTTCCGCGGTCGGGTTGAGATAGACGACGCGCATCTCGGTGTCGGAAATGACGATGCCCTCGCCGAGAGAGCTCATCAGCTCCTGTATTTCAGGATATGCAAAGAGTGCTTGAAAACCTGGGGTTTGAGGCACGGATGTTTAAACCATGTCAGGGCAGAAGCCCGTTTTCGCGAAAGCTGAAGTATGACTGCTGATCACGTCCGATGATGATGTGATCAAGAAGTCGAATTTCTAGGGTGGCGGCCGCCGCCGCCAGGTTGCGGGTGACCTCGCGGTCTGCGGGCGAGGGCTGCGGGTTCCCAGTCGGGTGATTGTGGGCAACGGCAATGCCGGTTGCATGCAGCGCCAGAGCTCTTTTCATGACTTTGCGCGGATACACGGCCGTCTGGTCTTCCACCCCTTGAGAGATGGTCTCGTAACGAATGATGCGATTGGCATGATCGACGAAGATGGCGATGAACTCCTCTTCGGGAAGATTGGCAAGAAGCGCACGCAGATACTCGACAACGTCTTTCGGGCACGCGAGCGTTGAGCCCCAGTTCACGGCTCGCGACTTCAGGGCGAGTTGTCCGACGTCACGTACGAGGTGCAGAAACCTGGCGATCTGTTCGCCGACACCATCGACTTCACACAGGGCTTCCCGCCGAGCGGAGAACACCCCCGGGAGATCATGAAAACGTGTCAGAATCTGTTTGGCGAGGGGTTTGAGGTCACCTTGCCTCATGACATAGGTCAGCATCAACTCGACCACTTCATGATCCGCCAGTCCGGGAAGGCCCACCTCATCATATCTTTTTCTCAGCCGCTCCCAATGGCCTTTGTGCGAATTCGTGCGGGTTGGCCGGCTTTGCGCGCGGTTGGTATTCACGCTGATGTCAATTCCCTCGGAGTAAAATTCATTGCAGGTGTGCCCGTTGCAGGTGTCGTCTGACCCGCAGGCTAGCATAGCTGGTATGGTCGTGCAACGTTCACTGAAGTGACACCGTCGGGTTTGGTTGCAAATGCCTGTAACGACGCATACAATGAACTCGACTGTTTTGTACACACTGACGGGAATCAATTCCCGGATGGGAGGCATACGATGAGAATGCGATCGTACCTGTTTCTTTTTCTACTGGCCGGGCTTGTGGTGTCCGGGCTGGGCTTCACCCCGGCAGCGGCGGAGACGGCGACTCCATCCTGGGGAATGCCCGTACCGCCGGCGAAAGTTTCCGAGCGTCTGCGATACATTCCGTATGATGACGTGAAAGAGGTTCTGCAAAAAGATCCGACGTGGGTGATCATCACACGCAACCAGTATGAAACACTCAAGGAAACGAAGGATGCGTTTCTGGCGCGAAAGCCGGCCAGCCCACAGCCGGTTCTCGATGCCGAATATGTGTTCGGTGTGGCTCACTATCGTGGCACGGTGAAAGGGCGAACCGCCGAGTTCGAGGCACGCATTCCCTTTACCCTTGGTGACCAGGCCTGGACTCTCTTGCCGCTGCCGGCCGGCGACGTGGGCCTGCTGGAAGTTGAGATCGACGGCAAACCGGCTGGAACCGTTGCCAGGTCTTTTTCAGGCATTCAGGACAGTGAGGCACCCAAGGGACGGGTGGCTATTCTGCAACAAAAAGTTTCTGATGCCCGGCGCAATCGTATTCTTCGCGACCAGGGCGCGAGACGGGTAGGACAAGCCAACGATTTCTTTCTGGTCGCGGGTGGTGCCGGCAGCCATGAATTGACGCTCCGTTTCATCGTGCCGCTGGTCGACGACCCGGACAAACAGGAACTGACGTTTCGCATTCCGAGAATTCCTTTGAGTAATTTTGAGATTCATCTCGAAGGCTCAGATCAGGTCGCGGAAATCGACCGCGCGGAAGGAATCGTCTGCCGCGATGAAGGGAAGACCACTGTCGTCGAAGGTGCTCTCGGCTCCACCGATCGATTCACCCTGCGATGGGCTCCGCGCACCGTGTCCACCGTGCCGGCGATGACGCCGAAACCTGAACCGATCGAGACGCAGCCCTCTCCGGCAGAGCCGCCGGCTGCTTCGCAGGCTCCGGTAATACCCGTGCCCGATGAAAAACCCAAAGTCTATGCAGACAGTTATACGCTCATCTCCATTGGTGACGGGTATGTTCGACAGGAAGCACAGGTACGATTGAACATTGCGCGCGCGGCTCGTGGTACCGTCAGTTTTCTATTCCCGCCCGGTGCTGATGTCATCGATGTCCGTTCTCCGCGGCTCGAAAACACGCAAATCACCCGCATCGGATCGGCAACCCGGGTTTTGTGCCGTCTGAATGCGAAGATCCAGGGAACCGTCGAGTTCTCGCTGATTGCTGAAACAAAGATTGCGGAAAATCTCGAGTCGATCGTGGTACCGGTTCATCGCGTTGAAGACGTTGAACGAGAGCGTGGATTCGTGGGTGTCGAACCTCGAACGTCGATCGAGATTCGTAAGCAGACAGTCGAGAATGATCCGGCGGCCGAGGAATCGGCGGTCGCGATTTCCTGGATCGATGTTGCCGAACTGCCGGCGGAAATCACGAGTCGAGCAGTGCGGCCGATTCTGCTGGGTTTTCGATACAATCAGCCACCCTATGAGCACCCGGTGCAGGTGCAGGCGAAGTGGCACCGGGACTATGCGTTATTGAACGCAACGGTGCATCGCATGAATGTGTCAACCCTGCTCGAGACGGATGGGAACTCATTCACCTCCATGGAACTTCAGTTGAAAGCCAACGGCAAGCAGTTCCTCGAAGTCGCGCTTCCGGAGGGGGTCGATCTGGAATCGGCCGGCATTGATGGGGCGCCGACAACCCCGACCATGAAGTCAGAGAGGATTCGATTGATATCTCTGACCGGCTCTCAGACGGCACGAGACCCGAATCAGACTCGTACGGTCAGCCTGGTTGTGCGCAACCAACTTACGGCTCTGGCGAATGTGCAGCAGGTGCCGATGACGCTTCCCGTCATTGACATTCCGATTTCATCCGTACAATGGACTTTGTATGGACCGGATCGGTTCGTGTTTCTGCCGCTGCCTGACAAGATGATGCCGCTGCCGCATACGGTGAAACTCGGCTTTTTCGATTTCTGTCTCAGCATGGCGCCCTGGTTTCTCGGCGTGCTCGTGGTCGGATTCTTCGGGATTCGGCTCTGGCGCTATCTGAAAGCCGTGCATGATGCGGCGGCCACCGGCGATGCGCCGAGCTGGACGCTCGGTGGGGTTTTGAAGCTGGTGGTGCCGATGTTGATTCTGGTTTTTGTCATCTTAAGTGTCAGCGGCCCCATGATCGGTTCAATCTCGGATCAATCTCCGAGGATGTTCAATGCGATCGGGACACTGGAGAAACGACTGGATCAGAGCGCTCCGTCGCCTTCCATTGATGTTGACGCGCGAAGCATGAATGAGACGGCAGACTACGAAGAAGAGAAAACCCGAGAGTATGCCGGCAAACCGGGAATGTTGAGCCTTGAGGATCAGGGCTTAATGAGATCCGCTCCCATGAAGAAAGACAAATCGGGACCGAAGGCTCCGGTCAGCTTTCGCGTTCGCTCAGCCCGCGATGCCGGAGCACTTCCGGTGGAGATCTCCATTCCGACGACCGCCAATTCCGTTACCATGCAGAGGCAGATGGTTGCAGCTCTCGAGTCGGTTGCCATGCGGGTGATCATCCTCTGGAAGCCGCTTGAAGGCGTTCTGACGCTGATTCTGGGCTTGATCGGTCTGGCCGTGTTTCTCCTGCTCGCCTTGCTGGCATTGAACGATCGTTTTGTATCGGCCTATCTGGTGCTGGCCGTGTTTCTTTTGTCCAGTCTGATTCTCGAGCAGTTCTGGTATTTATCTCAGTGGCCGGCTCAAACGACCATGTTTTTCGGACTCTGCGTTCTACTGATCGGCCGGATACTCGTGGCCATGAAACGCGGAAGCACTCTGACGGTCATCGTTCTCGCCTTCACTCTCTCATCGCTCATGCCGTTGCCGGCGGCCGAGCTCGATCCTCGTGTCGAGCAGACGATTGACGTGTATGTGCCGTTTCAGCAGCTTGAAGAGCGGTTGCCGAAAGACGGCAACCTGGTCTTTCTCAAACTTGAGGAATACAACTATCTGCGCGATCTGGGGTTGCCGAAACCAGACCCGGCGCGCTGGCTGCCGCCGGTGGGGGTCGGGTATCGACTCGCCACATTCACGGGAACCGTTCTGGATGATCGTGTCGAGGTACGCTTGCGCATGGAAGTCGAGCTGCTGGGAAAGGGATACAAACTGATCGAGTTTCCCTGCCAGGGCATCGGTGTGCGTGACGTGACCCTCAACGGGAAAAAGGCCTGGCTGAAACCGATTGGTCCGGGCAATGACTTGCCAAGCTACGCATCTGATCAGAATGTGAATCTCGTCAATTCCAGAGAGATACAACAGAACATGCAGCAGATGGTGGCTCAGGTTCAGCAAGCTCAAGCGATGAACCAGATGAATATCGTTCCTCAGCGCGGGCTTCTGCCGCTTGAGAGAGCGGCGATCGTCACCGATGAAACCGGTCTGGCCGTTCTTGAAGCCGTCATGGTCAAGGACCTCAACGTGCGTACAGATCCGAATCCGAAGAACAGTGGATTCCGACTGCCTTTGCCGGCATTCTCCGCGGCCCGTTTCGATCTGTTGATTCCGCGACCCGGGCTCAAAGTTGAAATGATGCCCAGTGCCTGGCTTGAAGCTGTGGACCAGGGTGCGAAGACGCAGGTGCGATCGGTGCTGCAGCCGGCACGAGAGCTGGTGGTCGAGTGGCGCGACGGAACCATACAGCCTGAACCGACGGCAGAGCCGCAGTCAGGCGGTGAGACCGCGAGTGCTTCCGAGCCGGTCGTCGAGATGCCGCCCAAGGTGTTCGTCGATCACGAGGTGTTGACCGGAATCTCGGATGGGGCCATCGTGACCAGTGATCTGGTGAGGCTGAACATCGAGCAATCGCCGATCAGCGAAGTGCGTTTGACCTGTCCTCAAGGCATTGAGATCATGAGCGTCGACGGCCGCGATGTCGCGTCATGGAAGACGGAAGCGGGGGCGGATTCCCAGACCGTGCGCGTCGTGTTTCACGCCGCACGCCAGGATCGCGTGGACTTGACGATCCTGGGCGAGCGAGCTGTTCAGAACATGAATGGAAAATACACGCTCGATCTCTTTCGCGTGCAGAGCGTCGGCGAACGCGGCGGCGTAGAGCGTGAGCGCTGGATGCTTGGAGTCGAGACGCAAGGAAATTTTGCTGTCGAACTGCAGCAGATACCGACGGAAAGCTTCGTCGATGTCCAGCAGCTGCCCGAGAGTATCGCCGCTCGCGCTCGCGGTTTCATGACGCATGCCTGCAAGTTGCTCAAGCTGCCCGAATCGGCGGTTCTCGAAATTGCCAAGCATCGTGAAGTTGCCGTCAGCACTGCACAGATCGACGGCTTGCTGGCGACGACCCGCTTAACTCTTGATGGCAAGGCGCTGACCAGGCTGCAGATCGTCGTGCGAAACAACAACAATCAGTTCCTGATCATTAATGACATGCCTGCTTCCGAGACAAGACTGTTGAGTGTTCAGGTCGATGGAGAGCTGGTGAAAGCCGGATACGACCCGGACGGACGGATTTACATTCCTCTCGTTCGTTCCCCGCGGGCTGACAAGGGGTATCGACCGTTCGCCGTTGTCATCTATCTCGAAGATTCGGTGCCGATGCTGCGTAAGCCTTCCGAACTGCAGCTGTCGCTGCCTCGATTTTCGTTCGACATCAGCCAGATGAACTGGGTGGTCATGGCTCCGCCCGAGGTCTTCTTCATGAAAGCGGGCGGGCCGTTTCAGAGCGGCGGCGGTCCGATGCCGCCGATTCCCGGGTCTTTCTCGGTCCGATCAAGCGACAAGATGGTTCAGCCGCAGCAGAATCAGGTATTCATGAAGGGCGGGGCAGCAGCCGAAGGGAGCGGGCGTGCGTCGACCTTCGGCGGCGTGAGCGCCGGCCGATTGCCCGTTGAACCTGAGCTGCCGACGACGGGCAACGTTCGCGTCTTCAACAAGAAGCTGGTTCTGGCAAAAGATCAGCCTCCGAAGCTGGTTCTGTTTTCCATGCAGGAAAATCTGCTGCGTCCATTTCTTGCCGTGTTCGTCCTGCTCGTTGCCTTTCTCGTCGCGGCATCGCTGAACGCTCTGTGGCCGGGTAAATACGGCGAATGGAGCCTGAAACTGCTGATTCTCGTCGTCATGGAAGGACTGCTGCTGATCACGGACTGGATCATGCCGACCGAGGCGCCGATTCTGCCACGCGTGCAAGCCGCTTTCTGGGAAGGCATCGTCGTCGGGTTTTCGGTGTGGGTGCTGTGGCGATTGCTCTGCGGTTTGGAATCGGCCTCGTCGTCTGACAAACCAGAGGCAACCGAAGAGAAGGGAGCCTGATTCCTGCGAAACTGAAAGCAAGAGAGCGAGAAGGGGAGAGGGAACGAGTTTCCCTTTCCCCTTTTTCATTTTCTTCGTTTGTTCAGGCTGCGATTTAGGAGTAAAGTGTCAGTCATAGATATGGTCACAAGGAAAGGAGTCTCGCTGTGAAAGTCAAAGAATGGTTGAGTGACAAAGGCTTTTTCTCATTGGATTCCATTTACCAGAACCTGGCTCCCGCGCTGTTGATCGAGCAGGCTCTGAAAAGAAACGAAGGGGTTCTGGCCGACAACGGAGCTTTGGTCGTGCGCACCGGGCTGCGGCGCGGCAGATCACCGAACGACAAGTTCGTCGTCGAGACCCCTGACACGAAAGATGTCTGGTGGGGCAGTGTCAACCGCCCGATTTCGATCGACGTCTGGAATCGGATCATGAATATGGGGCGCAGCTATCTGCAAAACCGTGATGTGTTTGTTTTTGACGGATATGCTGGGGCCGATCCGGATTATCGCCTGCGCGTTCGAGTCGTCAGCGAAAAGGCATGGCACGCTTTGTTTTCGTCGACATTGTTTATCCGTCCGCCGGCGAATGAGCAGCCGAACGGCGACCCCGACTTCACGGTCATCAACCTCTGCGGCATGATGATTCCCGATTTCAAGTCTCTCGGTCTCTCGTCGGGGGTTTTCATTCTGGTGAATTTTGCCGAGCGCATCATTTTGATTGGTGGCACGCACTACGCTGGAGAAATCAAGAAGAGCATCTTCTCGGTAATGAACTACCTGTTGCCCAAAAAGGGGGTGTTTCCGATGCATTGCTCAGCCAACATGGGCAAAGACGGCGATACCGCCCTGTTCTTCGGACTTTCGGGAACCGGGAAGACCACCCTGTCGGCCGACCCTGAGCGGCGTCTGATCGGTGACGATGAACACGGCTGGAGCGACAAGGGAGTGTTCAATTTCGAGGGCGGCTGTTACGCCAAATGCATCAAGCTCAGTCGCGAAAATGAGCCTCAGATCTTCAATGCAATTCGATTCGGTTCGGTTCTGGAAAATGTGGTCATCGACGAGCGCCGTGTGCCGAACTACGATGATGACAGCATCACCGAGAATACTCGTGCCACGTACCCGGTGACCTACATTGATAACTGCATTCAGGAAGGCGTTGGGGGGCATCCGAAACACGTTTTCTTCCTGGCGGCTGATGCCTTCGGTGTCCTGCCCCCGATTGCACGATTAACTCCCGAGCAGGCGATGTATCACTTCCTGTCGGGGTATACGGCGAAGCTGGCTGGTACGGAAGCGGGCGTCATGGAGCCGACGGCGACATTCTCGGCCTGCTTCGGCGCCCCGTTCCTCGTGCTTCATCCGTTCCATTATGCCGAGATGCTCGGAAAAGCCATGCGCAAGCACGGCACGACCCTCTGGCTGGTGAACACCGGCTGGTCCGGAGGCGGATACGGTGTCGGCAAGCGCATGAAGATCAGCTATACGCGTGCCCTGTTGCGTGCCGCGATCGATGGCAAACTGGAAAAGGCCAACTTTACCCCTGATTCGATCTTTCGCGTGCTGGTGCCCGATGCATGCCCCGGAGTGCCCGATGAAATCCTGCATCCGCGCAAGACCTGGTCGGACAAATCCGCATACGATCGTGCCGCCTCGGATCTCGCAAACCGCTTTGCGCAAAACTTCAAGTCGTTTGAAGATCGGGTGAGTCCCGAAGTGCGCGCGGCCGGCCCCATTTCTCCAGCAGAGGCTTCCGTAAAGGCCTGATGTTCTACAGTTCGTGAAAACGCAGACGGCCGGGCGGTCAAGCCCGGCCGTTTCTTTCATGGTTTCGCTGATGAAACCTGGTCGGCATCCTCGGGATCTTGAAACTTCTTGCGAATGCTCATGAACTGCGGTTCCAGTTCCATGAAAGCCTGGACAATCGCCGGATCGAAGTGTTTGCCGCTCTCGCTGAGAATGATGTCGCGAGCCTGCTCGTGCGGCATGGGGTCTTTGTAGCAACGTTTTGACGTCAGGGCATCATAGACATCGCCCAGGGCGACGATGCGCCCGACGAGCGGAATCTTTGTACCGGTCAGGCCGTTTGGATACCCGCGTCCGTTCCAGCGTTCATGGTGAGAGAGCGCGATTTCCACACCCATGGCGACAAAGGCATTGCCTGGATGCTGGGCATTCACGGCTTGAAGGGTGACGGCACCGATGGCGGCGTGCGTTTTCATCACCTCGAATTCCTCGGCCGTCAGCGGGCCGGGTTTCCGCAGGATGTGATCAGGGATACCGACCTTGCCGATGTCGTGGAGAGGCGAGGCTGCGTGGAGATCCTGGATGAAGGAACCCGTGATCTCGTTCCTGAAGGATTCCTGAGTCGCCAGATGCTCTGCGAGAATGCGGCAGTATTCCTGCATGCGTTCCAGATGTGCGCCTGTTTCGGGGTCTCGCGATTCGGCCAGTTTCGAGAGCGCGAAGATGGTGGCCATCTGCGTGCTGCTGATCTGCTGAACCTGCTGCCGAACGCGCTTTTCGAGTTCGGCATTCTGATTTTCGATCGCGACACGCAACCGTTCCTCTTGATCGAGATACCATTTGCGCTGCAATGCATTCTTGATGCGTGCCTTCAACAGCACGGCATTGAATGGTTTCACCAGATAATCGTCGGCCCCCGCTTCGAGTCCGCGGGCGATCTGTCCGAGATCATCAACGGCGGAAATGATGATCACGGGAATGCGCATTAAACCTGAATCCCCTTTCAGCTGCTTCAGGGCGTCGAAGCCGTTCATGCGAGGCATCAGCAGATCGAGAAGATCAGATCGGGCATCTGCTGCCGAGCGGCTTCCAGACAGGCCAAGCCGTCTTCCGCTTCACAGGTCTGGTGCCCGAGGGCCTGGCATAGTTCGGCGAGAAGCAGGCGATTCGGTTCGAGATCATCGGTAATCAGAATGCGGGCTCGCGCCGGCAACGGACAGGAGTTGAACGGGGTGAGACTGGTCATTCCATCTTCCTTTCATTCTCTGCGAGGCGCTCCTGAAGAAGGGCGGAAAAAGCAACAATGGGCAGGGGGAGGTCGAACAGGGAATTGAAGCCCGCCTTTAACAATCGCTCTCCCTGGGCATTTTCGACTTTTCGGCCGACGCCAATCAATGGAATCCCGGCTGTCAAAGCCTGTGAACGCAGGGTGGCGGCAGCACTCTCAGCCTCTGAACCGGCAAGGGCCAAATCAAGAATGATCAGGTTCGGCGGATGTCCGATCGCCAGATCGAACATCTGAGGAATATCTCGAGCGACATCGATGCGGCAACCGCTCAGGTGTAAAAGCTCCTGCACGGACTCGAGAGTTTGATCGTCCGCTGAGACAAGCAGCACGTGGGCGCCGGGAAAATACCCGACGCGCTGGGCCGAAATATCGCTCTCTGTCGGCCCCGATGGCGGGGCGAGTCGCGGCAGGGTGAACCAGAAATGACTGCCGTGGCCCGGGTGACTCTCGAAACCGATGTGTCCGCCCTGCAACTCGACGAGCCGCTTGCAGAGAGCGAGCCCGATGCCGGTGCCGCCGAACTGACCCTTTTGAGCGACGCGACTTTGAAAGAAGTTCGTAAAGACCTTGCGCTGGTCTTCAGACTCGATTCCGATTCCCGTATCGCTGACCGTGACGGTCACCTGGTTGGTCCCGGAGGCGCGGGTTTCAATGGCAATAGAACCATTGACCGGAGTGAACTTGATCGCGTTACTGAGCAGATTCAGGATGATCTGTTTGGTTCGCGCCGGATCGCTAAACGACTGGTCGGCATTCTTGTCGATGGTAATGCTGACCAAGAGATTCTTTTCCTGAATAGATGGTTGTACAAACTGCACGAGGTCATCGATAATCTCCTTGAGAGAGATATGATGGCGGCTCAAACTGATGGTTCCTGCTTCGATGCGTGCCATGTCCAGCAGGTCGTTGATCAGATCCAGCAAATGTCTTCCGGCTGTTGCGATCGTCTGGACGTATGACCGTTGCTTTGGGTTCAGTTCTCCGTGAAACGAGCCTTGCAGCAGATCGGCGAAACCGAGAATGCTGTTGAGCGGCGTGCGCAGTTCGTGACTCATCGTGGCCAGAAAACTGCTTTTCGCCCGGCTGGCGGATTCGGCTTCGTCTCGAGCCTTCATGAGCGCGCGCATCGCCTGTTGCTGGGTCTCGATATCATGCAGTGTCAGAATGAGTCGCATCGGGCCATCGCCTTGAAACGGCGACAGCTCGAGTCGGTACCAGCGTGGCGGGGTTCCCATCATTCCTTCGCCGGCGAAACGATCACGCTTTCGTTGAATGATGTCTTGAACTGCATGTAGAGCTGCTTCACGTGAGGTCGGATCCCGGAAAGCCGTGGTGAGACAGGCGTCGAGTGACCTGCTGTGGGCGTCCTGAGAGTTTGAATGATATCGCTGCCACGAGGCATTGGCATCGATCAGTTCCCCGGCCGCATCGAAGATTGCCACCTGATCGACGAGAGAATCGAGCGTCGAGCGAATGAACCGTTGACTCTCGCGCAGGGCTTCTTCGGCGAGGCGTTTCTGCGTGACATCCTCTTTGACCGCGACATAGAACAGGGGTTTTCCCTGAAGATCGCGAACCGGTGAGATCGAGGCGGCCTCATAGTACAAGTCGCCATTCTTCTTTTTATTGATGAAATCTCCGGTCCAGGTCTGCCCGTCTTGTAGAGTTGCCCACATCGAGGTGTAGGTCTCCCGGGGTGTTTTTCCAGAATTGAGCAGTCGCGGATTCTTTCCAACGACTTCGTCAGGATTGTACCCGGTGACCTCAGTGAATTTCGGGTTCACATACTCGATCTGACCCGATAGATTGGTAATAACGACGCTGACCGGACTCTGCTCGACCGCCTGTCGAAACTGACGAAACTCGACCTCTCGCCGTCGAAGCTGAGAAAGGTCGCGAATCATGGCGATGTACCCGACCTGATCGGGTTCAAGTTCGGTGCGGCTGATGCAGGCTTCAACGGGAAACCGTGACCCATCGCGATGGAGAGCGGTCAGTTCGCGCGGTGCAGCCGGGGAGATCTCGTCAGGGGTGACACCCGTCGGAATGATGCCGGCTTCCCGGCTGTCAGTAAGCAGAGTGCGTATGTTCAGTTGCAGATACTCTCGCGGCCCAAGCCCGAACAGGCGCTGAGCCTGTGGACTCATGAAGAAGATGCGTCCAGTGTCATCATACAGCAGCAGGCCGTCCTGAGTATTGTCGATGATCGAAGAAAGGCGGAATGCATTTTCCATGAGTGCCTGACTTGTACTAAAGAGGCGCTCTGCCGTGACCGCGCTTGCCGCTTCCGCGTGCAAGAGTTTTCGGCCTGCAAGCGACTGTTCAGCCTCGAGTTGGCGGAAGGTGACGAAGCAGTAGCAGAAGGGCAACAAGCCGACGATAAACCACCAGAAGGCCCAGGCAGCTGAAGCAGGGGCGGAAACCGTGGTCAGGTAATCGCGCAGCGCGATGAACAGGCCTGCCGGCAGCCAAGCGGCAAGCAGCAACAGCCCTCTTCTGAATCGATGAATGGCGCTCATGGCCGAAACTCGAGCCCTGCCCTCAGCTGCATGGCAAAATCGATACCGGGAACGATTGACGCTTTACGGCAGATATCTGCGAAAAGCGCCATTGACTTGTTCGGGGAGCCCGACTTCAGGCTGAAAGAACCTGCGTGCCTGGTTCTGTTGCCGAAACCGGCTCTGAATGCTCGACAACTGTCGTCTGAAAGTGGCGATCCACGTAGTCTCGGTTGACGACCAGGCTCTTCAGTCGAGTGTCTCGCAGCGCGAAGAGATCGTCACGCAGGATCCGTTCAAATACGGCTCGCAGACCGCGCGCGCCGGTTTTCTTCTCGAGAGCGATGTCGACCATGCGCTCGAGTCCATCGTCGGCGAAGACGAGTTCGCAGCCATCCATTTCCGCGAGCTTGGCATACTGCCGAATCAGGGAGTTCTTGGGTTCCTTGATGATACGCAGAAAGTCGCTGCGCGCCAGACCGTTGAGGGCTACTTTGATGGGCAGGCGCCCGATGAATTCAGGAATAAACCCGAATTGGATCAAATCTTCCGGTTCGACCTGGTGAAACAGCGCAGAATCCACCTTCGACTGCGGTTGCGGATCGCTGTTGAAACCGATGCCCTCCTGGTGTCTCAGGCGTTTGCTGATGATCTTCTCGAGACCATTGAACGCGCCGCCGCAAATGAACAGAATATGCTTCGTGTCGACTTTGGCCACCTGCTGCGACATTGGGTTCTTGCGGCCGGCCGTCAGCGGAACATTGGCCACGGTTCCTTCGATCAGTTTCAGAAAGGCTTGCTGTACCCCTTCGCCGGAAACATCTCGCGAAATCGAGACGTTATTCGAGGTCTTCGCTTTCTTGTCGATCTCGTCGAGATACACGATTCCTTTTTCAGCGTCGCTGACTTCGTAATTGGCGTCGATGAGCAGAGAAAGAAGAACGTTCTCAACATCATCACCAACGTATCCGGCTTCGGTGAAACTTGTACAATCACCGATGGCGAACGGCACGCGCAGAAATTTCGACAGTGTGCGAGCCAGAAGCGTCTTGCCGCTGCCGGTAGGACCGAGCAACAAAATATTCGACTTTTCAAACTCGACATCTGTTGATTCAGACACCGAGAGAATCTTGTAGTGGTTGTACACGGCGAGCGAGAGAACTTTTTTCGCGGCATCCTGGCCGATGACATACTCGGAAAGATGATCGTAGATCTTTCTCGGGGTGTACTCGCGCACGATGCGCTGAAAATCAACTTTTCCGGCTTTCGCGCCCTTCTTGAGAGGGTCGCGATCGGCCGCCGTCTTGCGATTGAAAATGTCGGCTGCCGTATCGACACAGGTCTTGCAGAGCAGCGATCCATCACGATTTTGAACAAAATCGCCGCCGCGTGTCAGATCTTTGCCGCAAAAAATACATGAGTTCATAAGACGTTCCTGATCGTGAATTGAACGCTTATTGTAATGAAATTCCTGTACAAATGCAAATCGCGCGAATCGGTTGTTTTGGCGAGACGGAAAAACGGAGCAAAATGAAACCCGGGCAGACGTTGCCGTCTGCCCGGGTTTTGAACTCGAGGGTCGATTAGTTCCCGTGAGCCTGGCGGAACATCTTGATTCGCTTGATATCGGTCTGGTCGAGAACCGGGGTGGTTCCGCCGTTGGTGATTCCGCGCTTTTTGAACACTTCGGTGATCTGGGCGGCATACTTGCCTTCAAAGTTGGCTTTGTCGGCCGACATGATGGCATTGTACCCGTCGATGAACTTCGGACTGCCGGATTTCAGGTAATAGTGGCTCTTGGCGATCGGCACCGACGGCGGTGCGGAGATCCCAGAGGGTGGCGCCCCAGATCTGGCCGTCCCAGTGGACTTCGCCTTTGATGTCCTTCGGGTAGATGTAGTTGTTGAGCATGGTGCGCAGATACGGCTTGCCCATCTTCTTCACGGCCCATTCACCAAGGCTGGTGTCGTTCGACAGCGAGCAGGCGAAGTAGTCGGCCTGACCTTCGTTGATCGCGCCCGATTCCTTGGAGTAGGTGAGGCTCACGATGGTATTGATGACGGCGTGTGAGTATTCGTGATAGGCGACGGATTCTTCCTTGGCCAGGTCGTTCAGTCGGTTGCCGTCACCGAAAGCCATGGCGTCTTCCCAGGGGCTGAAGTAGGCGTTGTCATACTTGTCGCCATAGTGAACTGTGGTTTTGATCGGCTTGTCCATCTTCGTTGCGCCGAGCTTCTTGTGAAAGTCGTGGATCTGGTTGATGTAGTAGTAAATATTCGCTTCGTCGAAGTGCGTGTCGTTCGGATCATACTTGTGAATGTTGTTCTCGTTCACGGCGGTAGGGCCGTCATCATTCACGACATTGCAGTACAGACCCTTCAATGTGTTGGTGGTCAGGTGCGGCAGATCTTCTTCCGTGACGTCGCCGACGATCGGGTTGTTGACGTAGACATCGCCGCGGCCGGTCACCGGATCGGCAAACATCATCTGGTTCAGGCGGGAAATCTCTTTCCCGGTTTCGGCGTCGATCAGGACTTCCCAGTCGCCCAGAGGCTCGGCGGCGGCAATCTTCACAACGTAGACCATGCGGCCGTTGTTATTTTCAGCTTTTACCGCCAGTTCGGCGCGGGCGACGCTGCGAATCTTGGTAATGCCGACGGAGCGTTTGGCGGCGGCAATGGCTTCAATGCGGCCGATGGTGATCTGGTTGGTGACTTCCTTTACAGTGGGCATCGAGCCGTTGGCCAGCATAACCTGGCGATTCTTGTCGAAATGCAGTTCGATCAGCGCGTCGTACACCGGAACGCCGTTCAGAACCATGGCGTATGAAACATGGCCGGCGCCGGCCGCTTCTTCGTTGCGGACGACTTTCAGGATGTCTTTGCCTTTGTTAACCGGAACGTTGAACAGCTTCGCATTTTTCAGAATGTAGTTCAAACCGGCTTCGCTGAGGTCTCCCGAGACAGGTTCGGAAAGGGTGCCGCGAGCGCTGCTGAAGCTTTTTCCGTCTTCGCTGAAGGTCACCATATCGGCGCCGGCAGCCAAAGTCGAATCTTCGAACAGGGCATCAAGGGCTTCAGGGGCGATCTGAACCGGCTGCATCTTGACCGGCTTCTGCCCCGGGGTCTGCGTCGGCGAAACGTCGAACGCAAAAGCCGCGGGAACGCTGAGCGTGAGAGCCAGAACACAACAAAGAACAAACTTCCTCATTTTCCATACTCCTTACGTGAGAAAATCGGTACCCCAATAGCTTACCACGGGGAAACAAGAACCGCAAGAACCAGAGCCCGAAGAAATGCCCCGTCGTGTACCCCGGCAAGTCGTCACGCAGGTAAGACTGCATGTTTTATGCAACGTCGGTTGTTTCGATAGAAAAAACATTTTTTCCTTGAAAAAAATCCGAAAACCGGGAAATTCGTTGACAGACACAAGTCAGTTTGTTAGCATCTATGTCTCCTGTTCGCATTCTGGTCCTTTTCAGGATGAACGCTTGCTGTTCATGAACGCTCTCGGGCCGGCTCGACGAGGTTGGATCACCGACCAGTTGCTTGCCGATATTCGCGATCGAATAAATATTGTTCAGATCGTGGGCGAGTACGTACGGTTGCACCCGTCAGGCAAGAATTTCAAGGGCCTCTGCCCCTTCCACCAGGAAAAGACCGCGAGTTTCTATGTCGTTCCTGCCAAGCAGATCTTTCACTGCTTTGGTTGTCAGAAGGGCGGTGACGTGCTGAAGTTCGTCATGGAAGCGGAACGACTGCACTTTCCAGAAGCGGTGCGCATGCTGGCAAATCGGGCCGGTATTGCGATCGAAACGGAAAAAGACCCGGAAGCCGACGCAAAGCGGGAACTCTACGACATTCTTGAAGAAGCAGCCAACTTCTTTACCGCTAACCTCCAGGATACACGCATCGGTGAAGAAGTTCGCGACTATCTGTACGATCGCGGAATGAAGCCCGAGACGATTCGCCGATACCGCATGGGCTATGCCCGTGACTCCTGGGATTCCCTCGCCGCAGCCCTCGGGCGCTCGACCAAACGAATCGAATTGTTGCAGCGCGCTGGTCTGCTGAAGCCGAGACTCGAAGGGACGGGGCATTATGATACGTTCCGCAGCCGGCTGATCATTCCCATTCTCGATCAGCATCAGCGAGTGGTCGGTTTCGGCGGTCGTGTGATCCGCAAGGGTGAAGAACCGAAGTATCTCAACAGCCCCGAGACCGAAGTGTTCAACAAGCGGCGTATGCTGTTCAACCTGCCGTTTGCCATGAACGAGATTCGGCGAGAGAACGCCGTCATTGTGGTCGAAGGCTATCTCGACGCCATCAGTCTGGCGCAGAATGGGGTAACGAACGTGGTGGCCACGCTGGGCACGGCGATCACGGAAGAGCATGTGGCCATGCTGGCGCGCAACTGCGAGCGCGTGTTCTTCTCATACGATGCCGACGAAGCCGGCCAGAAAGCGACGTTGCGGGCGATCTCCCTGCAGCGGCAGACCCCGCTCACCGCGCGGGTCATCACGTTCCCCGACGCGAAGGACGACCCGGACAGCTTCATCCGCCGGGAAGGCGCAGATGCTTTCTGGAAGCGACTGGCCGAGGCGCCGGACGTCTACGAATTTTTGTTGCAGAACCGTACTCGCGGGTTGCCGCGACCGCTTGATATTCCCACCAAGGAAAAGCTGGTCGCCGAGTTCCGCGAATTGATTCCGTTGGTACAAAGCCCGGTGGCGCGTGCCGAACTGATCAAAAAACTCGGACGCCTGCTCGATCTCGAACCCAGGACTCTTGAAGCCGCGCTGGGTCGAGGACGAGCGATAACCAATACACAGGAACAGCAAAGAATCAGGCCCCCTGCAAAGGGGCAGACAAGACATCAGGAATGGATCATTAAGCAACTGTTGGAGAGTCCCGAACATTTGGAACAGGTGCGATCCCTGGTTCAGCCCGAAGATTTTTCCGACCCGGCCTTGCGCAAGCTGTATGAATACATTTGCCAATATGCTTCTCAAGCAGGCAATCAGCTGCGCCCGGGCGAAATCATGGGCTCAATCGAGGATCCTTCCCTTCAGGCCGCCCTGAGCGAATTGATCGTTACCCTTGAAGATCAGCCCCCTCAACCATTGCTGGGTTGCGCCGAAGCCCTCTCAAAAACGCGTATCAGCGAACGGCTTCGTGACATCGAACACCAGATAAAATTAGCGGAGCAGGCCGGCGATCAGAATCGGGTCAACGAACTTTCACGCGAACAGTTCGGTCTCTTGAAGCGGAAGATGTCAGGAAGGTAGTTCGAAACGAGGAAGTTCCATGAAGGCAACCACTCACGCGAAAGCAACATCAGCGCAGAAAAGCACGACTGCGAGGCAGGGCAAGGCAGCCGGCGCAGCGAAAAGCAAAACCGCATTCGCCAAGCAGGGCAAGACGATTACCATCAGCCGTGTGAAACCGGATGCTGTGGTTCAAACCAGGAAAGGAACCGCGAAGCCGACCAAGACGACTGATCCGGTTCAGACCAGGTTGATAACCGCGAATCAGACAAAAACGTTTGCTGCCGCCAAGGCGAAGACCGGCGCGGCGCAAGTCAAATCGACGGCATCGGCAAGCTCCAAGGCCGCCGCGCCGACGAAAAACGCAACGCCGGCCAAGGCTGCCGACAAGACGCCGGTCAAGGCCTCGGAAAAGCCGGTCGTCAAAGCTCCGGAAAAGGCAGCTGCGAAGTCGGTTGAAAAGCCCGCCAAGTCGCCCGAAAAAGCCGCGACCAAGGTTCCCGAAAAACCGCAGCCGAAGCCGGTCGAGAAAGCGCCGGCCAAGGCGTCTGAGAAGCCTGGTAAAGCGGCGGCCGCGGTCGAGACGGCTCTCGAACCCGAGGCGGCTTCAGTCCCGGTTGCGGCACCGGCTGCAGCTGGTCCGCGCGATATCGAGACCATTCGCAAGGAACTGGTCGAACGTGGCAAGTCTCAGGGCTACCTGAGCTATCAGGAAATCAACAATGCGATTCCCGATGGAGTAGATCCGGAGACGTTTGAGACCATCATCACCGAGTTGATGGAAAGCAACGTCGAGCTGGTCGATGACGATGAGATTCGTCTGAAAGAAAAGCTCCGCATGCCGGAGGTCAAGAAGGACGAAGCGCACGTCGACGTCGAGGATTTCGATGATATCGATGATTCGGTGCGGGTGTACCTGCGCGAGATCGGCAAGATTCGCCTGCTGACCACGCAAGAAGAGGTCGAACTGGCGAAACGTATCGAACACGGCGACCAGGAAGCTCAGCGCAAACTAATCGAGGCGAACCTTCGCCTGGTCGTATCGGTGGCGAAAAAGTACACCAAACGAGGCCTCCTCTTCCTCGACCTGATCCAGGAAGGGAACCAGGGTCTGATTCGCGCGGTGGAAAAGTTCAAGTATCGCAAAGGGTACAAGTTTTCGACCTATGCCATCTGGTGGATCCGTCAGGCGATTACGCGCGCGATTGCAGATCAGGCGCGCACAATCCGCATCCCGGTGCACATGGTCGAAACCATCAACAAGATCCGCAAGGCCAGTCGCAAGCTGGTGCAAAAGATGGGTCGCGATCCGCTGCTGGAAGAACTCGCCAAAGAAGTCGGTCTGCCGGTCGAGAAGGTGAAGAACATCATGAAGACGGCCATGGATCCGATCTCTCTGGAAACGCCCATCAACGGCGAAGAAGATTCGCACCTGGGCGATTTTGTGGAAGATAAGTCCGCATTGCCGCCGGCTGAGACTGCCTTCAACAACATCCTGAAAGAGCAGATCAATCGAGTCTTGTCGACGTTGACCGAGCGCGAAGCCAAAGTCATCAAGTTCCGTTTCGGGCTTGAAGACGGCTGGCAGCGCACTCTGGAAGAAGTCGGCCAGAAGTTCGGCGTGACTCGCGAGCGTATCCGTCAGATCGAGGCGAAGGCGTTGCGAAAATTGCGACATCCGAGCCGTAGTAAAAAGTTGAAAGAATTTTACATGGAGTAATTGCAAATCCCTGCCTGGTGTGATACACTAGCAAGACATTAAGGGCCTATAGCTCAGTGGCAGAGCTGCCGGCTCATAACCGGCTGGTCGCAGGTTCGAACCCTGCTGGGCCCACATTCCAGGCAATGATATCCTGCCCCCATCGTCTAGAGGCCTAGGACACAGCCCTTTCAAGGCTGCGACCGGGGTTCGAATCCCCGTGGGGGCGTGAAAATAAACGGCAGGCGCAAGCCTGCCGTTTTGTTTTTAAAGCGTTTGTTGCTATATGAGACCCGATCTGGTGTGTATGGTTTGTCCGAGTTGTAAATGTCGTTTCTGTAATTGAGAAGCGCACTTGCATGCGTATGAAAAGAGGAGATAACGCCCTTCACCTGATTGAAGATGCGGTACTATGAAGATATCCGAAGCTTCAGTGACTCAGCTCTCCTGGCCCAATGCCTTGAGCATCGGTTTTCACGTCAGCGTGGCCGGCGGTCCGGCGGCGACTTTCGCGCGCTTTCGCGAGCGGGCCTGTCGCAGCATGCAGATCTTTGTCGGCAGTCCGAGGGTCTGGAAACGGACACCCTTTTCTGAAGAGTATCTGCGTGAGTTCAAAGAGCAACGCGCAGCGGTCGGGAGCCCGCCGATTGTCGTTCACACCGGGTATCTGATCAACCTCGCTTCGGCGAAACCCGAGGTGCGACAGGCGTCGATCGAACTGCTGCGCCGCGAATACGAGCTGGCACGCTTGCTGGAAGCAGACTATGTCGTCCAGCACATGGGCAGTCATGCCGAGATCAAGCGTGGGCTGAAGCTGATGATTGACGGGTTGAACGAAGCGCTCGCCGAAACGGCTGGTACGCGACCCCTGTTATTGCTCGAAAACACCGCCGGCGAGCGAAATGACCTCGGAGCACGATTTGAAGACATTGCGCGCGTTCGAACGGCCGTGCAGCTGCCGACGGGGGTCTGTATTGACACCTGCCACGCTTTTCAGGCAGGCTACGAGCTTGTCTCAGACGACGGTCGCCAGAACTTTTTTACCGCGTGGCGAAAACATCTCGGTCCTGAGGCGGTCAAAGTTCTGCATCTCAACGATTCGCTCAACCCCTTTGCCAAAGGTCACGATCGGCATCAGCATATCGGCGAAGGGTTCATTGGTGATGCCGCTCTGGCGGCGATATTGAAACACCCGCTGCTGCACGAAATGACGGTCATTCTCGAGACCCCGCAGGATCCATCCGGCGACCCATGTCTGGAATGGAAGAACCTGCACCGATTGGCACACGTTCTTGGAATGCCATCTCTCGTTTCGGTTGAAAAGATGGTCAGAACAAGGTTGTCTCAACAATCCGCTGGGACAAAACACAAGATGACGGTTAGGAAGTAGGCCCGCAAAGAACCTTGTGTACGGGCGATCTGTGGGCAGAGAAATCGCTCCAAGAAAAAAAGGCGGCCGCCGTTGAGCACGGTGGCCGCCTTCGCCGTCGAGTTACTTCTTCTTGGTTTTGACAATTTCGAGCGTGTCTTCAGCGATGACAAGCTCTTCGTTGGTCGGAATAACCAGGACTCTGACTTTGGAATCGGAAGTGGCAATATCTCCCTCGACGCCGCGCCAGGTTCGCTCGTTCACATCGTGATCGATCTTGATGCCGAGGAAATCCATGTTTTTGAGCGCGATACTGCGGACAATCGGTGAGTTCTCGCCGACGCCGGCGGTGAAGATCAGCGCGTCACAGCCGTTGAGAGCCGCCATGTAGGCTCCGATGTATTTGCGGATCCGGTATGAGTAGACATCGAGAGCCAGGTTGGCTTTCTCGCTCTTCTTCGGCCAGTCTTCCTCGAGGTCGCGCAGATCGCTCGATTCACCGCTGATGCCCAGCACGCCCGAGTGTTTGTTCAGCAGATTGTCGGCTTCGCGGGTCGTCAACTCGTATTGCTTCATGATGTGCAGTACGACGGCCGGATCAATGTCGCCGCAGCGAGTGCCCATGACCAGACCTTCAAGCGGGGTGTGACCCATGGTCGTGTCGATCGATTTGCCGCCATCGATAGCTGCCATCGAGCATCCATTGCCGAGATGACAGGTGATGAACTTGCACTTTTCATACGGCTTCTTCAGCAGTTCGGCCGCTCGCTTGCTGACAAAGCGGTGACTGGTGCCGTGAAACCCGTACCGACGAATTTTGTCTTTTTCGTAGAAACTGTAGGGTAGGCCGTACAAGAAGGCTTTCTGCGGCATTGTCTGATGGAATGACGTATCAAAAACCGCCACCTGGGGGACTTTGGGCAGAATTTCCGTCACGGCTTCGATCCCCTTCAGGTTCGGCGGGTTATGCAACGGGGCAAACACGATGCAGTCTTTGATGGCCTGCAGGACTTCGTCGTCAATCTTAACGCTGGCGGCAAACTTCTCGCCGCCATGAACGACGCGGTGACCAATGGCATCGAGTTCATCGAGGCTGGACAGCACACCGTGTTCGCTGCTGGTAAGCAGGTTGAGTACTTTGCCGATGCCTTCCTTGTGGTCGAGAATGTCGCCGGTGATGGTCTTCTTTTCGCCATTGTCACCTTTGCGATGATCGATCTTCGAACCGCCGATGCCGACGCGATGAACGAGTCCCTTGGCCAGGACGCTTTTGTCGTTCATGTTGAAGAGCTGATACTTGATGGAAGAAGAGCCGCAATTCAAAACGAGAATTTTCATGGTTGTTGCCTCGCTTCACTTTCCCTGGGGTTCGAATTCACACAGACTGATACCGCTGTTCTCGATGCGCACGCCCTCATTGGTGTACCGGTAGAAGCCACGAGAACTCTTGCGTCCAAAGAAACCGGCTCTGGTCATGCGTCGCAGGAACTTGGCGGGAATGTAGGCGGCTTCGCCGGTCTCGCGTACCAGCTGCTCCATCCAGACGATGATTGTATCAAGACCGATTTTGTCGGCAAGGGTGAGGGGGCCGAAGTTGAAGCCGAACCCCAGCTTCATGGCCGAATCGATCTGCTCGCAGGTGGCGATGCCTTCTTCGAGCACGCGAACGGCTTCATTGATCATCGGCAGGATGATGCGGGTCGTGATGTGGCCCGGATAATCGGCGGTCATGATCGGGGTCTTGCCCATGGCTTCCGCGAGCCGCAGAGCGAACTGCAGCATCTCATGGCTGGTCTGGCGGGCGCGAATGATTTCGACGAGCGCGGTTTTGTGTACCGGCGGTGTGAAGTGCATGCCGATGACCCGCTGCGGATGTTGCAGAGCCGTGGCGATTTCCGTCACGGAAAAAGCGGCCGTGTTGGTGATTAAGGGCATGTCGGTGGGACAAATGCGGTCGAGCTGTTTGAACAAACCGATCTTCAGTTCGAGGTTTTCGCTGATGGCTTCGAAAACGGCACCGCCGTCCGGAGCCTCGCTTAGCTTGGTCGAGAACTGCAGTCGCGAAAGAATGGCGCGCTTGTCACCCGTGGTAAGACCCCAGCGGGCTATTTCCCCGTCAATGGAGTGTTCGATCTGCTGGAGAGCCTGTTTGTTCAGTTCTTCAGACTCATCGATGACCAGAACTTCGAAGCCCGATGTAGCTAGAGCCTGTGCCAGGCGGCGGCCCAGGTTTCCTGCTCCCACGACGATCATTCGTTTTTGACTCATGGAATGTCTCCCGACCAGTGGTGGTTTAGTGAGGAACGGCGGGTGTACCCCGTGAATTCCCGAGGCGTATTCTACCGGTCTCGTTCTCGAGCCGCAAGGAAAAAGTCATCGTGAGCACTTTCTGGAACTTGGCGGACGGAAAAGGTAGAATTGTTCTGCGCCGTTACCGTCTGACGTCAAGCCGCCCCCATCAGGAGTGAAGCCCATGCGTAAAGAAGATCTGCAGCTGTTGTTGATCACGAAGGTGCCGACCAATGAAAAGACTCAGAATGAGATTCTGGAGGCCTTTGAGAGCGTCTGTGAGAGCCGACGCATGGACGAATACCTCATTCTGCTGCGCGCGGCGTATATGAATGTCCCGGAAATTGTCGCGCGACGCGCATTCTATCTGACTTTGGGCGAGAAGCTGCGTCGACATCTGCAAAAGAACCCGCAATTGGCAGGCGGACCCACAGGGCTCTACCTGAATTTTCTGGCTGAGGATTTTCAGAAGACGAAAGACCCTGATCTGGCGAAGGCGGGGCGAGAGCTCGAATCGACGATGCGGATGATCGCCAATCCTGATCTGCGACCGGTTGAGGGCCGCCGTCTCGCCGATCTGGGTGAGCCCCCGATGTCGCCTGAAGATGCTTTCCGTGAACCACAGACCTGGATCGAGCAGCTGGCCGCGTGTGAGATCCTGTTCAAAGACGAAGGCATTGCGCCGCTTCTACGCGAGCTTGCCGCTGGAAATCGAAAGCGCACGCGAGAAAGTGCGCATCTGCTGGTGTTGATCGGGTCGCACTTCGAAATGACCGGACAACCTGTCTGGGCCAGGGGTTGCTATCGGGCCGCGGCCGGGCTTGACGACAGGAACGAGTTGCCCTGGGCGTTTCTTGCCGGGCTTGAGCCGAAACCCCATGATGCTCTCGCCTGCGCAAATCGGGCAATTCGTCTGCAGCCGAGAAGTATTCCCGGGTTACGCAATCGTGCCCAGGCGCTGCTGCGTCTGGATCGACCGTTTGATGCCTTGCGCGATCTGGCCGAAGTTGCGCGGAGCGACTCGGAGAACCCCCGCGCGCTGCATGAGGTGGCACGCGCCGCTCTCGACGCCGGGTATGCCCTTATCGCCATGCGTGTGTACCAGTTGATTTCGCGCCGCTGGCCCAGTCTGCCTGAGTCCTGGCATGGCAAGGCAAGATTGTTCTGGCGTTCCGGGTTGCCGGAACATGCACGTCTGTGCCAGGAAAAAGTGCGGGCCTTGACTTTTGGCGAAATTCCGCGCGATCTCTGGCTGGCCGGCAGACTTGAGATTCTCTCGCCATCGTCTGACACCGTGGTCTTTCTCGATGAAAAGCCCATCGGGAAAGGCAAGACGGCGCTGGTCGAAGTGCCGGCCGGCGAACATCGCCTGCGATGGGAATCCGGCCCGTCGCGACGCTTCTTCCTCGAGGAAGGAGAGTGTCTGCGCATTCAATGGGCGGGCCGCAGCGATGAGATTACCATTCAATCATTCAATCCACCGGTTACCGAATGGAAAGTCAGTCTTGATCCGGAAAACGGTAGTGTCTCTCCGGCCGACTCTCTCCTTAAACCCTACATGACGCGTCGACCTTCGGAATGGCCTATCGATGTCGATCTGGCTGCCGTTCTCGATGATATTCCCGGCCCGATCTCTCCGTTCGGCACTGAAGGGCGTTTGACGATCGAGTCGGTCTTCCGTTTGTTGCTCGAAGAGATTCTCGCCGACGGCGTGCTCGATCATGCCGAACATGATTTGATCCGGTCGGTGCGCTATCGGTTGCTGATCGATTCGAACAGCTTCCGGACCATCATGGACGAGGCGCGCAAAAAAGTTCTGTCGTCGCGACGCATCGAAAAATCGGGGCATCTCGACGCGAAATCGCTGTATGCGCGCGTGTATCGCAAAGCCTGCGAAGACGGGGTGGTTGATCCGTCCGAGAAGATTCTGCTGGGAGTGATCGCCGACTGTCTGTTTCTGACCAAAGAAGACGTTGAGCGAATTGAGGCGGAAGCCGAAAAAGCCGATCGGAAGTGAGGCCGTGCGTTAGAACTGGTTCTTGAGATCGCGGGGCCGAACCCAACGGGTGTCGCTACCTGCTCCGGCGGCCTCTTCGCGAATCACGGCCAGCAGATCCTGGGAATGGGTCTGCAGAGCATTGGGCCAACCCTCGGGTTTGACCTCGGCAACCAGCTTGAGATGCACGGAGCCGGACGCCGCGGTTCGCTCGATCTCAAAGGTCTTCAGATTTTTCATCAGGATGTTTTCCCGGCTGCCGGACGGACCTTGTTCCTTGCGTTTCAGAGTGCCGTCCGTCCCCCAGGTGTACTCGACGGTCAGTTCATCATACCCGCTTTGACCAGCTGTCGAAGCAGCTTTTTGAGTGGTCGTCATGGCGAGCTTCCCTGCCGTTGCATCGTCGAGTGTCCGAGCTCGGGCGCCGGCGATGTCTCTTTCAATCTGTCTGAGAGCGATTTCGACTTCCTGCTTGGCTGTGCCGCGCGCATTGGCGATCGACCGGGTGTAGCTGAAATGACTGAGAACCCCGTAGAGCGCTCCGGCGAGAATGGTCATGATAGCCGCGGCAATGACCAGTTCAAGCAGTGTGACTCCATGCCGCAACTCGGACGTATGAGATGTCGATCTCATCAGGCTATTTCTGCGAAATCTGCATGAACGGCAGAATTTCTTTCTGGATCTTGCCACCCTGGCTGGTGAACCTGACTTCGGTCGCATACTGAATCATGGTCTTGGACGAATCGGTAAAAGACCCTTTGACTTCAAGCTCGAAGTCTTTGAACTGCTTCTGAGCAGTGAGTACTTTTGACAGCGCCAAAGGATACGGCTGACCGGTGAGGTCGGCAGGAGTGCCGATGGCGCCTGCCGGAACCATCAGACTCATCTCTTCGAAGGTGTGGGCCAGAATTTCCTGGCGAACGGAGTTGAGGATCTCTTTTGCCATGGCGAACTTGGCGGTTTCGATTTCCGCGGCGCTCTGACCGGACAACGCCCGATACAGCGGAATGATGCCGAGGACGAGAATGAACCCCGCAACGAGGATCTCGAGCAGTGAGAGACCGAACCTACTGTTTTTCATATTCGAACCGTGACCATTGATTTCCAAGGGCCACATGATACCTCTTCGGCTCATATTTGCCAACATCTCGGGCAATCGACAGCAGAGACGTGCGACAGGCCGGCCCGTTGTAAAATACATGAATGTTGTTGAATTCGCGCCGGTCGAAATGGTTCACCACCATGTTGCCATCGATTTTCAAAACGCCCATCGTCTGATTGATCGGCGTGTAGTTCGAGTAGCAGGCCGCCTCGACGTGCTTGACCGGGGCATGAAACGTAATGCGACCGAGTCTGGAAATCAGACCGAGACAGGTTTCTCCCACGGCGCCTTCACGCTTTACATCGGCTTTTACCGCCATGTGCCAGTTCGCCACGATCAAGCCTTTCCCCTTCACCTTCGGAAAGGAAATCTCGACTTCGCCGGTTTTGATGAAGCTGACGCCGGTGCAGTCGAAAGCGCCGCCGGAGGTTCGATTCGGGACATCGGCAAGAAAATCGGCGGCTGTTTCGTAGTAGTACGTCGCTTTTTTCGCATACTGCAACGAACTGTACAAGTTAGCGGGCATACTTTCGAACTGAGCGGGGTTGTAGCTGGTTCCCGGGTCTGGGTATTCGATCATGCCGAACTTGCGCGTGGGGCGGGTATGCGTGAATCGCACCTCGGTCAAATCGGCTTTGGCCCAATCGACCTTGGTGGCATCGAACGATACACTGGGAATCGGATTGGGGAAATCGAAATCGAGATCGACTCCCTTGGCGATTTCCCAGCCGTCGTAGGCGGGCTTGAACTGCGCTGCCACGAGGCTGTAGCGGTGTAACAGGTTGCCTTCGACGTTTAATGACAGAGGGTATTCGCCGCCGAAGTTGCCGAAGAACAGCATCGGCGCTTTCACCGAGATCATGCTTGAGGCTTTGTACATATCGAACAGCGCCATGAAGCCCTGGGCCGAGATCGGGCCTGAGGTGGATTCCGGCATGGCGATCCAGGGTAACTCGAACGACGCCCAGGTCGGGCCGATCTTTTCAAAACGCGGGTCGATGCGGTCGGGGAGAGAGTTGGGGAC